>JADJPH010000052.1 GCA_016713335.1 Candidatus Fredericiella danica
CAATGCCTGGATGATGATACCAATCAAAGTCGGCGCAAAGGCCGTGACGAGCATGCTGATGACCATCATGCGTCCCTGTGCGGCGCCGCGTTCCAACGGTGGGAACACATCGAGCAGAGCGCCGTCGACGCTGGAATCATACAGGCCGCACCGATGCCCTCGATCGCGCGACCGATCATCATCAAGAAGGCAAACTGGTTCATGATGCCACCGGCGAAGGTCACGGCAGCGCCACCCATGATGAGCAGTAGACCCAGGCGGAAGATGCGGAGCCGTCCCAGCCGATCGCCGAGCGCGCCACCGACCGTCACGAAGCCGGCCAGGATCATCAGCGTAACGTTCAAGATCCACTGGCTGGCGGTGACTGAGATCCCCAGGGCGTTCTGCATACTGGGCAAGCCGACCTGGGTGGCCGCCATATCGATGGCCCATGTTGAAAGACCGGCCGCGGCTGCGAACACGGCAAAGCGTTTGACTGCGGCATTCGTTTCGGGCGCCGGCTGCATGCTGGCAGCCGTTGGGCGTGTTGTCATGGGTTCCTCCCCGCATGGTTTGCCACCGATCCTACCCTTACTGCCGTGTGCGCGTATCGACTAAGTGGCGAGTGTTCATGCTAGCCGTTGATCTAGGTAGGTGCGCACGCGTATGAATGGTTCGTAGCGAAGCTGGCGCAAAGGCGCCTAGCCCGAGCTGCCTGGGAATTCGCGCACGTTTGGTATATAATGGCGCCAGTACCCACTTTTCACGCATGTCCCGAGCATTCATTTTCAGTTAACGAGGGATTGGTGCTCGCCAACACGTACGACGCACTCGCCCGGCAATTGCAGTTTTCTGAGGCACTGGCGAAGTGCTCTCGGACATTGCTGCACGGGTCGCTTGGCGCCGAAATCAATCCCGATGTGCTCAATGAGGCACTGAATTATCTACTTTTGGGGTTTGGTATTTCGCGGATCGGTGTGTTTGAGGCGCATTGGGCTGACGACATTGGCCCGCACACCATCATGATTGCGGAAGCCGCTGCGCTGCCTCTCACCTCCAGGCTGGAGCAACTGCGCGACGCGCGGATACCGACCACGCCTGAAATATGCCGACAATTACTGACCAGTCAAACGGTAAGCGTCACTTTGCGGGATTTGGATTATTCTCCTGAAGAACAGGTCGCACTCGACATTCGTTCGTTGTTGCTGTGTCCAATTTTCGTCGACGGCCAATATTGGGGAAACCTGGCCTATGGCGATGCGCTGGATGATCGGCATTGGTCCGAACACGAGGTGATGCTTTTGCAGACCGCAGCCGAAATGTTTGGCAGCACCCTGCAAAATTGGCGGTCACAGGCGCAGGTGCTGGAGAGGCAGCGAGAAGCAATTTCGCTTAATAGCCAACTCTACGAACGCGCACAACAGGTGGCTGTCCTGGAAGAGCGGCAGCGTTTATCGCGTGAACTCCATGATTCAGTGACTCAGACGCTCTATAGCCTGGTGCTGCTTGCGGATGGCGGACAGCGGCTGGCGCGTGCAGGAAGACTCGAGAGCGTCGATGAATACTTGGCCGACCTCGGGGCAATCGCCTTGCAGTCGCTGAAAGAGATGCGCTTGCTCGTTCACGAGTTGCGGCCGTCGCTCGTCTCTAAAGAGAGCCTGATTGACTGTCTACGTGAACGCCTGCACGGCGTTGAAGACCGGGCAGGCGTAACCTCACGGCTGCTCGTGGACGACGACGTTGTTTTTACGACCGCAGAAAACGAAGCCATTTGGGGCATCGCCCAAGAAGCGCTCAACAACGCGTTAAAATATGCCCACGCAAAAACGGTTGTCGTCCATGTCTGGGGTGATGATCACGGCCGCGGCGTTGACATTGCCGATGATGGCATTGGTTTCGCCATGGGCGACCTGCCGGGGATTCGGGGGATCGGGCTGTCTACAATGCATGAGCGATCTGAAGCCGGCGGTGCTGTCTTGACGATCAGCTCGGCGCCTGGCGCCGGCACCCAGGGGCGGGTCGAGATTCCATTATGAACCAGCTAATTCGCGTGCTTGTTGTCGACGATCATTCTCTGATCCGACGCGGGCTGCGCACGCTCTTTACCGCAGAATCGGGAATGGAACTGGTGGGTGAGGCCTCGGACGGTGAGGAAGCCATTCAGAAGGCACGTGCGCTGAAGCCTGATGTCATCCTGCTTGACCTGATGATGCCTCGTAAAAGTGGGATCGAAGCTATCAAGGAGATCAAACGCGAGAATTCCGCTTCACGAATTTTGGTGCTGACCAGTTTTAGTGAAGACGACAAGGTTTTTGCCGCGCTGCGGGCGGGAGCGGCGGGTTATGTTTTGAAAGACATCCGGGCCAGTGAACTGCTCAAAGCCGTGCGCGATGTCTATCGCGGTGAATCTTCCCTACACCCGTCCATCGCGCGGAAGTTCGTCGAAAAACTGGCAACCGAGCCTGCCCAACCGCCCCAACCTCAGCGATTGACCTCCCTCACCGATCGTGAGATTGAGGGTGCTGAGACTCATCGCCGCGGGCTTACCAATCTGCAGATCGCGGAGCGGCTTAGCCTCAGTGAGCGCACGGTCGCAGCCCACCTTCGCAGTATTCTTGCCAAACTGCAACTGCCAAACCGCACCCAGGCGACGCTCTATGCGCTGCGCACAGGCCTGGTGGACCTCGGTTCTGAATCGCAAAAAACTGGAATCTGATCCCCACATCCCTCCGACCGTATCGGCATAATTGCGTAGTCGCTTAGGCAAATCTGCCGGCGCGCTGATCCGGCGCGCACCGCATTTTTGCCGGGTGAATTATGGTGCTTCTGTCGATGCGCAGCCGTTCTTTCCTCTGCTAGACTCCCCACACGCCATCAGATTCGGGTTTATGGAAACTTTGTGGTGAAACACGCTACCGGCGCCTGGCCCGGCCATCATGCACACATTCGCAATGGAAGCGCACGGATGCTAACCGCAAACCCACGACAATTGATCGTTGTTGCGGCTGCGCCTGGCATGCTGCGCAATGCGCTGCAGAATCTATTCAGCACGCTGCCAAGTGTGGGTACCCTGGTGCTGACGGGTGATCTCTCCAGCATGGTGATCGCCGTCAAGAAACATGCACCGGCGCTGATTGTCCTGGATGCGGAACTCCTGGCGGGTGAAGCCGAATCGGCGGAGTCGGTCATGCAGACGAACCTGGCCGGCAGCACGCTGCTCGTTCTCGTAACCGATGTGGAACAGCAGCGATTGTTTGGATCGCACCGGAATTACGAGGTGCTGATCAAAGGTGTACATCCGGAGGTGCTATATCACCGGGTGGAGAGCATTTTGCGTTCAGTTGCGGGTTGACACGCTATTTAGATCACGAGGAGGAATCGACATTGAGCACCGAAAAAGACGCACATCCGAACGAAGCGCTCTCGCGCAGGGACTTTGTCAAAGGGACTGTGGCCACAGGCGCCTTAGCCGGCGCGGCATTGGTGGCGCCGGGCCAGGTACATGCGCATGGTCACGAACACCCTGTGGACTTCACCGAGCCGCCGGCTGATATCGCGCTGCGCGTGAAATCACTGGAGTCGTTGCTGGTCGAAAAGAAGATCGTAAATCCGGCAATTCTTGACGGCCTCACTACGCTATCAGGAGCTGGTCGGACCACAGCGTGGCAAGAAGATCGTGGCCCAGGCCTGGCTCAATCCGGAGGTCCGAGAACGCCTGCTCACGACGATCCCGGCCACCTCCGTCATGATGGAAATCATCGCCGACGACCTGGCAGCCGTGCCGGCGCCTCCCTGGCATGCGAATCGGCGCACAGGACACCATTCGCGTGGTGGAAAACACGCCGAAAGTGCACAACCTGATCGTCTGCACACTCTGCTCCTGTTACCCATGGGGCATTCTTGGCCTGCCACCGGTTTGGTACAAATCCGGACCGTACCGGTCGCGCGCTGTTTCCGATCCCCGTTCGGTGCTGGCGGAGTTTGGCACCGTACTCGACGATGACGTCGAAATCCGGGTGTGGGACACAAATTCTGAAATGTGGTATCTGGTCCTGCCCGAGCGGCCAGCAGGCACCGAAGGCTGGACCGAAGAACAACTGATGGAATTGGTGACGGTCAACTCCATGGTGGGCGTTCAAAACGCAAAAAATCCAAGCGAATTGGGAGGTTAACGGATGAACGGTGTTTATGACTTGGGGGGAGTCCAGGGGTTCGGGCCGATTGAAAGCTCGAATTCCGGTGAAGAATCAGGCTTGGGGCACTTTCACGAAGACTGGGAAAAACGCATTCTTGGCATGGCGCTTTGGGTGGTCGGCTCCGGTATGCCACTGGAATACATGCGCTACTGTCGCGAGCGGCAGTTTCCCAAGAACTACTTCGATCGTTCGTACTATGAAACCTGGCTCTATGGCCTTGTGTTGGCCTTGATCGAACAGGGTGAGGTCACTGCCGAAGAGATGATCAGACGCGGCTTGATCACACAAGAAGAACTCGATATGGCGATCAGCCTACGCCAGGACGCATTGGCCGGACCGTCGATCTTGCAGGCCCGGGAGATGACCCCACCGCAGTTCAAGGTCGGCGATGCCGTGCGCACGATCGTGCAGCGGCCTTCGGGCCATACGCGTGAAACAAGGTACTCGCGCGGCATGATGGGCGTCATTGAGCATGTTTATGACGGGAATGATGTCGGCGAGATTGAGGCGCGCACCTTTGCCGATGCACGTGGGACGTCGCTGGAGAAGATCGAACGGCCACTCTACACTGTTCGCTTCCGTGGATCGGAACTCTGGGGCGATTTCGCCGAGGATAACACCTACGTGAATGTCAATATGTGGGAAGACTACCTGGAGCCAGCCGCATGACAACCCTACAGATGATCTTGGATGAGCAACAAATCCCCGCGGATACCGTGCCGCCCGCACTCTGTGTCAACGGAGGTCCGGTCTTTAGCCAACCATGGGAAATCCAGGCCTTCTCGATGATGGTCGACCTGATGGATCAGGGCTATTTTACCCGCTCCGAATGGGCGGAGACGTTGACCATTGCGATCCGCAACGCCCAGGCGGCCGGCGATCCTGACCTCGGCGACACCTATTACCAGCATTGGGTCGATGCGCTGGAAGCGATGTGCTTCGAAAAGGGCTGACGGCGCCGGCGGAACTCGATCAGCGCAAGGCGGACTGGCGGCAGGCGTATCTCAACACGCCGCACGGCGCCCATCCTCCTTGAGGCTGCCATTACGACCATACCCGGCCCATGATGATCACGACCATGATCACGCAAGATGATCATGATCACGACCATAACCATGCAGATCAACTCGCAGTTGTCTAGCGGGTGACTGTCACCTGGGGTGAACCGGATGCCGTGTCCGTGGCGCCGGCCAGACCAATCGTAGGGACACCGGCAGTGGTGATGTCCCTACGATTTTCCTCCTTGATACGCAGCGACGGAGATGTTATGGCTACAACTGAATGGTCCAAGCAATGGCTTGGCGGATTTTGAGCGCCGGGCATTTATGGCTCTCCCGTGCGGGGAGCAAACGATTTTTGTATCAGCTCACTGGCTGAGCCGTTGTGGCCGGTTGCGGGCCTTGCCGGCGAAACTTGCGCTGCCGGCATTGGAGCATGGCGACGCTGGCGCACACTGGTCGGCATTCCTGGGCAAGCGCGCGGTGGTCTTGGTGCGCAATGTGGCGACGGCCCGCCGCCTTCTCCTGCAAACGCTCAAGTCTCTACCCAGGATGCCGTGCTACTGCCGGCCAACGTCAGCCACGCCTTGCTTGAGACGGTGAAACGTACGCGCGCTGAGATTCGGTTTGGCGACCTGACGCACATGTTATCTTTGTGTGCTGAGTATCCCGTACGCATCGCCTGGGCGGAACCCGTCCTCGGGTTGCCGACCGGTATTGATGCACGTGCTGAGTTGACGATTCTTGACCACAGCGACACGCTGCCGCAGGGCACAGGGCAGCCAATTGGGCAGACAGCCCAGGCTGACGTCACGATTTTTGGCTTGCAGCTTTCCACTGATGCGGAAGAGGCCGGCACCGTGCTCGTCTTTCGTGACGCTGCCCTGGCGGCGCGTGTGGCGGCGAATATGACCGGCATCGATCGGGTGGACGACAGGCTCGCACTGGCACAGTTGACACGGCTGCGCCAGTTGGCGCCCCGCCAGTCTGCTTCCCTGGCCCTGGTCTACACCGGCGTGTTGGAAGCAGCGGGGCTGCCCGTCATGACGCCGCGAGCAGCCGGTGCGCTGGCACGCGGCATCGCCGTCAGCATCCCAGCCGAATGCGCCCCATCGACCTTCGTGACTTATGCACGGCGCGAGCTGACGCGGGTCGCCTGGTTACCGGAACTTCGCCCGGTCCACTTCGCTGCAGCGGCCCACGCTGAACGAACAGCAGCAAACTTGGAGCGGTGGACCCTGTTGCCGGTCCTGCCTGAGGACGATGAACTGACCTCCAAACAGACGGTGCTGGGCATCGTAAAGACGGCAGAGTACCTGGGGGTCCGCTGGCGCACGAACCCGGCGCGTGCCGCCCAGTACGCCAAACTGCTGGAGCAGATGTACGGTCTGGACCACGATGCCTATCGACCGGTCTTTGAAATTGGCGCACATGAGTCAAAGGACCCTGCACTTGATCCAATGGATTTGTTTGCACCAACCTGCAAGCTCGGGAAGGTGGGCGCTGATGCGCGGCAAGCGGCACTTGTTAAGGTGGGTGCATAAGCCAAAGGTCAAAGGGAGGCTACTTTGCCAAACACGCGATGGATCAGACGGCTGGCCCCAGTGCTGGCGTTATTATCTCTGATCGCTTTTGCCAGGCCCGCATACGCCATGCCGCCGCAGATGCACATTATGGAGGGCTTTCTGCCGCTCCAGTGGGCGATCTTCTGGTGGGTTGTCGCCCTACCGTTCTGGGCGATTGGCTTGATCCGCATGCGCCGGCTGATTGTTGAGCAGCCAGAGCAGCGGCTGCTTCTGGGGCTGGCCGGAGGCTTCATCTTTGTGCTGAGCGCGCTCAAGATCCCCAGTGTCACGGGATCCAGCAGCCATCCGACCGGCACCGGTCTCGGCACGATCCTATTCGGTCCCTTTATTGTCGCGATCTTGGGCACCATTGCGCTCTTGTTCCAGGCGCTGCTGGTTGCCCACGGCGGCATTACGACCCTTGGCGCCAATGCGGTCAGCATGGCGATTGGTGGGCCGTTGATTGCCTACTACCTGGTCTGGCTGCCACTGCGCAGGGTTACAAGGATCGGCATCGCCGTATTTCTGACTGCCTTTGTGGCTGATCTTGCCACCTATCTGATCACCACGACCCAGTTGGCGCTGGCGTTTCCAAACCCTGTCGCGGGCTTCGCCGGCTCGTGGTTCACCTTCGCCGGCATCTTCGCCGTGACACAGGTCCCACTGGCGTTAGCCGAAGGTGTGCTGACGGTGCTCATCTTTAAGGCGCTGCAAGCCAACGCTTCCGCAGAGTTGCGCAAACTGGGCGTACAGGAGGCGTAGCCATCGTGGTCACATTGAAGCAGGTAACGGGAAAGAACCTGATCGGCGTCGGGCTTGGCGTGATCATTATTGTGTTGCTGATCGCCATGCCGCTCGTGCTCACGCCAAACGGCACTTTTGTCGGTACTGACAACGTCGGCTCAGACGTCATCCGGCAACTTGCCCCCACGTATGATAGTGGGTGGGCACGCAACTGGTGGTCGCCCCCAGGAACCGAGACCGAGAGCATGCTATTTGCTTTACAGGCGGCTGTGGGTGGTCTGCTTGTTGGCTATGCGTTTGGCTATTTCAAAGGTCGCAAGTCAGTGAGGCCAGCCAGTGTCGACGCGCCAGACAATGAAAGTGCTCACCAATAGACGACTATGCATCTAAATGAGGGTTATGCGTACCAGAATCGCCTGCGCCGGCTACACCCTGGCTACAAACTGGCGCTTGCACTGACGACAATCATCGGCTGTCTGCTGCTGAGCGATCCATTTGTGAGTCTGGTGGCCATCGTCTGGATGGCTGTCTCATCGATGTGTTGCGCCGGCTGCACGTGCCCGAATTTCTGATCGACGTCATGACCGTCATGTACCGTTTTGTCTTCGTCCTGCTCGAGACACTGGGCCGCATTGCGACCGCCCAGGACTCCCGGTTGGGCTATGTGAACAGACGCCGCGCCATGAATAGCGCGGCGCTATTGGGAAGCCAGTTGTTCGTCACAACCTTCCGGCGCTCGCAGCGTCTCCAGACCGCACTCGACAGTCGCGGGTACAACAATTCGCTGCGCGTCCTGCCGGCGGAGTATACCTTCAGCCAACGCTGGGTCTGGCTGACCGTTTGTGTGGCGTCTACCATGCTGATTGTGAGTTATATCCGGTGAAGAGCGAAACCGTTCTACGATTTGAGCATGTCCGCTTTACTTATCCGGGCCATCAGACGCCCGCATTGGACGAACTGACGTTGGCGCTCCCGCGCGGGCAGCGGGTTGTCATCTTGGGGCACAACGGTGCGGGCAAGTCGAGCCTGTTTCTACACTGTAATGGCATCCTGCGTCCCGACGCAGGCCGCGTCCTCTTCCACGAAGAGCCTATCGACTACTCCCGGCGCGGTCTCCTTGATCTGCGCCGGCGCATCGGGGTCGTCTTTCAAGATGCTGATGACCAGCTGTTCAGCGCGAGCGTGTTGCAGGACCTTAGCTTTGGACCGCTGAATCTGGGGCTAAGTGATGCCGAGGCGCGCCGGCGGGTCTATGTTGCGGCCGAACAATGTGACCTGCGGCACCTCCTGGATCGCCCGACCCATGCCTTGAGTGGCGGCGAGAAGGCCCGCGCCGCATTGGCGGGCGTGCTGGCGATGGACCCGGAAGTGCTGTTGGTAGACGAGCCCACGGCAAGTCTCGATCCGCTCATGCGGCGGCAGGTTTTTACCATCTTTCAGGATTTATCGGAGCAGGGAAAAACCATCATCCTGGCCACCCATGAATTGGAACTTGCCCGGCATTGGGCGGATTTTATTGTGGTCATGCATGGCGGGCGCGTCATCGGTGCGGGCGCCCGTACGCAAATCATGGCCGATCAGCAGTTGTTGGCACGGATCGGGATGGATCGTCCGTGGTATGAACCGTTTATGGCGAGTGAGGAGTATGCGCCGGCGAATGTACCTTGCACCGGCCAGGGCGATTCGTAGGGACACCGGCATTGCCGTGTCCGTGGCGCCGTCAAAGCCGATTTGCACTAGATGGGAAAAGGGGCAGGGATGCGTAGCGCAATGGGGCGTGGAGGCGCTGGGGATTGGTACTGGACTTGGGATTGGCGTCGTGCTGGCAATGGTGTTGGCCGGTTGTAGGCCGGTGGCGCCTGATGGCGCGGCGACGTCATCGACACCGGTACTGGCAAGCGCAACGAAAACGCCGATGGTGACGGAACGGCCCTGCGATCTGTATCTGCCACCTGGGGAAGTGGAAGGCGAAACGATTCAATGTGGCTACGTCACCGTGCCTTGGGATCGGACGGGTGCCAGCGATGCCAATGCCCAGCTTGCCTTCGTGATCCTCAAGGCCGCCGGTGCGAATCCACAGCCCGATGCGATTCTCCACGTGGCGGGCGGTCCCGGTGCTGGATCGACGCTGCGCGATGCAGAAGTCGAGTTCAGCAAGCGCTATGCGTCGCTGCGCCAGGAGCACGACATCATCCTGTACGACCAGCGCGGCATGGGCCATAGCATACCCTACTTCGCCTGCGCCTATCCTGACGAATCCACATTGGTCCCACTGGCTGCCGAACTCGAAAACCGTCTTGGCCGCAGCGCAACGGACGCCGAACTTGAAACCGCCGCATGCGCACAGGGGTGGGCGGACCAGGGGTTTCCGGTGCAAAATATCAACACGCAAACCAGCGCCGCCGACCTGGTTGACCTGATGGCGGCGCTCGACTATCCCGCGTACAACCTATATGGCGTCTCCTATGGCACGCGTCTGTTGATGGCGCTAATGCACTTCGTCCCAGACGAGCCGCGCGTGCGCAGCATCGTGCTCGATTCGCCTTACCCCTTGCCCGAAGACAAGGTCAATGACCTGGCTGGTACGGTCGAACGGGAGTATCCGGCGCTGATGGGCCACCTATTTGCGGCGTGTGGAAAAGATGAAGTATGCGCCGCGGTCTATCCGGAGCTGAGGGAACGGTTTGACGCCCTGGTTTCAGCGTTGGCGGCCGCGCCGATACCGTTGGCCGATGGGAGCGACTTCACCGATGAAGAATTCACGCGCCGGTGAACTGATCGACGCTTATCTGATGTGCCAGCTCAATACGCCCGATGTTGCGGCGATGGATGCGTACGAAAAGCGCATGGTAACGCTGTGGGATGCCGATCCGGCCCGCATCGTGGACTTTCTTAACGACACTTGTGCGGATGGCAGCGGCGCAGAAGCCGCAGCGCTGGTGGCCACGCTACCCGCCGGGGTCTTTAACAGCGTCATCATCCGGTTTGCGCCGGAGACCAGCCAGGGCATGAATCTGATGCTCAACGAAAAGCTGCGCTGCACCGAGCAATTCCCCTTTGCGCCCACGTCAGAAACTGTCATAGCCCTGTTGCGTGCGCGGGGGCTACCAGAGTTTTTCGTAGAGGAGACGGAGCAAAAGCTTGCCGCGCTGCGTGATGGCTGCTTGGGCTGGCGCGACGTCCTGACCGTGCCAGCGCCCGCTACGTTCGGCGATTATCCGGTGCTGATATTGAGCGGTGATTTTGACTCGATCACGCCGCCTGCATTGGCGCAATTGGCAGCGGACCAGATCCCCCAGGCAACCCTTGTGCTTGTGCCCAACGCCACGCACAGCATCTTGGGGAACTACGGGGAGTGCCCCACCGCACTGGTGCAGAGATTTATGGCCACGCCGTCAGCAGCGGTGGATGCATCATGCACGGCGCAGATGCGCGTGCCGTGGATCTTGCCCGACGATGCGTTGCCCGGGAGTTGGCAGTGACCGTCAGTGCCCCGATCGTCCCCCCGTCCCGCCGTCCGTCGGAGCACCATCCCGTGAGGGTGGTGGTCCCCGTCCCGTCTGTCGGGCACCATCCCGTGAGGGTGGTGTTTCCCCCCGTCCCCCCGTCTGTCAGAGCACCATCCCGTGAGGGTGGTGAGATCTCGGCTCAGGCAAAGCCCTACGGTCCTCAAATGACGTTAATCGACGTGGCATGGTGTGCGCACCTGCGTTAGAGTTCAGACAGGATAGACACCGACAAGCCGGTTAACAGTGGTGGTTTTACCGTGGGTGTGTGTCTCAGAAGCGCACCTTAGCCTGAATTGCACGATGGTCGGAGGGCCAAGGGGTGACGATAATGTCGGCTTCAGGACTCTTTTCACCAACAACGCTGGCGGCGTCGATGACGAGACCATCTCCACGGGCAAAGACAAAATCGATGCGGTCATGATGGTCTTCTGGGTCAGTTGGATCGGTGGTGGGAGTCCAAGTAAAGGCCGGTTTGGCGGCGACGTCGGGGTAGACTGCGCGCAACGCGCCTGTGAAGCCCTGGCTTTCAATGGCCAGCGTTGAGGGCCACTCCACTGCCAGTGGCTGAAGCCCGGCAGTCACGGATGCCGCGGTCCAATCCAGGTGAGACGGCTCATTGAAGTCACCGAAGATGAAACTGGCAGCGGCGCCATCGGCGGTCTTCAAATCCGCCATCAGGAGTTCTAGCGCTGGGCCGCGTGCTGTTTTAGCGGCATCGACGGCTTCGGTAGCCGTCGTTAGAAACGGTGCATCGCCATACTCAATGCCCAGCAACTGATAGGGCTGATATGGAAAATCGGTCAAATGGATATTGAAAGCGTAGACTGTGCGGCCGTCAACATTGATGGCGACGCCCAAATCGTTCGGTGTGGCGTTGACAATGGGGTAGCGACTGAGGATGGCGTTAGCCCAGAGCGCAGCGTTTGTCTGTTCCTGATCATAATAGTAGTAGCCAAGCGTATCAGCGATCTCGCGGGCAACACTTGCTCCGGTGGCTGCGCAGCTTTCCGCAGTGCAGGGATCCGGTTCGAGGCGCGTTTCCTGCATGCCGACAATATCAGCCCCGGCGGCGCGGATGGCAGCCACGGTCTCGTCGATTGGTTTATCTTCGTTCGCGCCACCCCCATATGTTATATGTCATGACGGTTAGCGCGGTCGATTTTGCGTCCAACGCCGTGTCAGTAAGTATTGCGGCGGGTGGCCGGACTGGTTGGCATCCCGTTAGCAGGAGCATCATCAATAGTGATAAACGAATGCCGAGGTGTTTCACCTTATAGTCTCCTATATCAATTGGTTCCGCTGACTTTGCAGGTGCAGGAAGGTGAAGTGGATCATCTGCTGTCGCTACTGCATAATCTGTACGTCTTCAATTAATGGGGATGTGCAATGTAAAGAGATCGTTAAATTCTGGCGCATGAAAAGGCCGCAGATTCCGAGCCCCGGCTCACACCGGCAATCGTTTTCGGTAACATAGAATTGACAAACAGGATCCCTCACGGGATGGTGCTCTGACGGACGGTGGGGGGGATCCCACCTCACGGGATGGTGCTCTGACGGACGGTGGGACGGTGGGACGGTGGGACGGTGGATCACCACCCTAGGAGGTCGAGGGGGGGGGGACGGTGGGACGGGATCACCACCCTCACGGGATGGTGCTCTGACGGACGGGGGGACGGGACTGCACCAGGTAGCGAAATTCTACAAAGTGACCCAAAGGTGACCCTTTCTACACCTTTTGGGACATTGCCAGATTGTGAAATGAACTGTATTCTAGTTGGTACCCCACCAACGACGCGTTTGTGCTTGAAATCCATTGTCTACCCGCTGGGCGGCGAGTCGACTTCCAGGTCGCTGCCGTTCCACTATGGCAGAAGTGGCTTTGGCAAAGGATGCCTGGTCAGGCGCGCCATCAATTTGGAAGAGATTCTTCCACTGAATTGGGTGAGTGCAGGCTCGTTTTTCGATCTTGATCAATAGGGGAAATGGAGAAGCAATATGGCAAGCAAGGGCAAGAAGACGGGAAATCAGCCGGGATTGGCCGCACAGGCCATGGCCGGCATCGGTGAGGTTGTGGGCCGTGCCGGTGAACTTGACCTGGCGCAGGGTTCAGACGCCCTGCCGCGGCGCAGCAGGTCGAAATGCAGAGTGACTTCGTGGCCGGCTTGAGTGGCAACGACCTTGATCGCACTATGGAACTGGGCGCGATAGCGGGGCAGATCGGCGTCGCCAGCGAGATTGTGTTTGGATTGCAATTGCCGGAATTGGGCGCATTCCTCCGCACGAAGAGCGAAGAACTGCATGCCATTGCCGTCGAGAGTGCGCTACGGTTTGCCGCAGGTCGTGCGTTGTCGGCCGCCATGCTGGAGACGAGCAACCAGATCGGCGCGCTTGGCGCCAATGAGATGCTTGAAGGCATGGCCCGCCAGGAGTTAGCGGATGCGGCGCTGGCGGCGAGTAACGAAATGGTGGAATAGAACACCCCGTACGGCGTATTGCGTCAAAGGACCCGGCTCGACCGAGTCGGGAACTTTTTTTTCATGCATTGAGCGCGGCTGGCGCGAGTCTCGTGCGTCGCACTGGCCACAGGTTGTGCTGGCGGTGAGGTGGGCTGGGCCAGGCGACGACAGTTGCCGGACTCCTTGAAAGTGTCCCAGTCATAGCTCCAACTCGATTGCAGTCACTTCGTCGAAGCCGCAGTCAAGCACTCACGCTTTTTTCTCCCCGGTATTTTCGTGGTGTCCCGTTTTGCGGTACTATTTGACGACCAATATTTAGATGATTGACGCAAGCCTTCCACTATTGCAGACCAAGCTCCATCGACCGCGCGTCATGCGGAGTCTGGTGGCGCGTCCGCAATTGTGGGAGATGCTCAACCGGGGCCTTGACAAGCCGTTGACCTTGATTTGCGCCGGCCCTGGCTTTGGGAAGACGACCCTGGTCAGTTCCTGGCTGGAAGAGCTTTCGACTCACGCAACTGCCGCTGCGCCCATCCCGACGGCCTGGCTTTCACTGGACGAGAACGACAACGACCTTGTTGTCTTCCTGCGGTATTTTGTTACGGCGGTGCAAACGGCAATCCCGGATGCTTGTCAAGAGACGGTGGCGCTGCTCCAATCCCCTCGGCAGTTGAGCACAGTGCTGCTCACAACGACCCTTATCAACGATCTGTCCCGCTTGCCCACGCGCACGATGCTGGTGCTGGACGACTATTCTGCCATACAGAGCGCTGCTGTGAACGGCCTCCTGGTCGCCCTCGTGCGCAACTGGCCACAGCCCCTTCATCTGGTGCTGATCACTCGACATAATCCGCCATTGCCGCTGCCTGCGTTGCGCGCGAGGGATGCAATCACCGAAATCCGCTCTCACCATCTGCGCTTCTCCCTTGCCGAGACAACAACGTATCTGGATCAGGCCTTGCAGATGCCGGTTGACGAAGCGACGGTTGAAGCCCTCGACCAGCGCGCTGAGGGCTGGATCGCCGGTCTGAAGTTGGCTACGCTGTCGCTGGACACCGGCACGAGCACCACAGCGCTGGTCGCTACACTTGGCGATCCCGATGTGAATGTGACTGAGTACCTGGCGGACGAGGTCCTGTCCCGCCAACCGCCGGCGGTACAGGCATTTCTGTTGAAAACCTCTGTGCTCGATCACTTTTGCGCTGCACTTTGTACAGCCATGATTGGCGAAATGGAGTCCGGCTGGGACGTTACTGCGTGTATCCAATGGTTGGTGCGCACCAATCTGTTTATCGTTGCCCTCGACAACCAAAACGAATGGTATCGTTACCACCACGTGTTCCGCGACATGCTCAGGCAACGTGCACACCACGAATTGACCGCCGAGCAACTGAACGCGCTGCAGCGCAGCGCCGCCAGGTGGTTCGCCACCCGCCGCCTGGTGGGTGAGGCTCTGCAGCACGCTTTGTCCGCGGGCGATCTGGAACTGACGGTTCAGTTAATCGAGTCCGGGCTGCCCGACGCGCTCAACCACGAGGATAGGCCCACCCTCGAAAGATGGTTGAGCTTGTTGCCCGCAGCCTATGTCGAGCAACAGCCAGTGCTGTTGATGCTGAAGGTTTGGGCTCTGCAGTTTTCCTGGCAGATCGAAGCCCAGTCGCGCATCCTCCGCCGGGTCGAGACGTTGACCGATCAGGTCGATCAGGAAGGTCAGCGGGCTGAAGATTACGAACTCATCCGCACCCAGATCACCGTGTTGCGTGGACAGGCGGCGTATTTCCGCAATGAGCCACAAGTGGCCATAGCTGACCTCACCATGGCCTTGCCCCGGCTGCCCGAGACCTGGACCTATTTGCGCGGCGGCACGCTGCTGTACCTGGGAATGAGTTTGTTGGCCAGTGGGCAAGGCGTCACCGCTGAGCGTCTGCTGCGCGATCAGTATGATCGGCACAACAATAAATCGGATGGTTTTAGCTTGCGTCTGCAGTCTGCCTCTGTTTCAACTACTTTACCCAGGGCAGTCTCGAGCAAACGCGACAGACGGCTTTTGAAATGTTGCACCGCTCTTTGGGCCAGCCGCTATTGACCATGCAGAGCTTTGCGCATTATTTCCTTGGTCTGGTGCACTATCAGTGGAACGAGTTGGCAACTGCCGAACGCCATTTGACCACGCTACTGGATCACCGCCATGCGGCCATCATGATCGTGGTTCGCGATGGTCTGCAACAACTGGCATTGACACACCAGGTGCAGGGCAACAGTGCCCAGGCATGGCACATCCTGGATCTCCTGACCGAGCTTGAACTGGAGCAAAGCGGCCGTGAGTCGGACGCCACGCGCCGTACGCGCTTCAGGTGCATTTCCTTCAGGGAAACGTGGCAGCCGCAGTTCGCTGGGTGGAGGCTTTTGACCTGCCCGTCGCAGATGAACCGCTGTTATGGCAGAGTAACCCGCACATCATCAAGGCGCTCATCCTCATTGCCCGGCACGGTGTGTCCGACTTGTCCGCGGCCCAGCACATTTTGGACGACCTCTACGTAATTGCCGAACGCACCTATCACACGCGGTTCAAGATCCAGATCCGAGCCATGCAGGCGCTTGTTCTTGACTTGCAAGGCGCACCTGCTGCGGCAGAGGCAGCACTCAGAGACTCAGTCGACCTGGGTAGGCCGGGCGGTCTATTCGTGTATTCCTCGATCTGGGGGCGCCTATGCAGTCCTTGCTGGCGCGGCTGGCGCAGCAAGGTGTGGCCGTTCAGCCGCTGCTCGCTGCGTTCGCCGGCGAGTCTGGCCGCAGCACCGCGCGAGCGGCCACAGCCACAGCCCCACCGGCTCCAGTTGGGTATGAGGCGTTGTCTGAGGTTCCCAGCCTGGTCAAACTGCTGACTGCGCGCAACGAGAGGTGTTGGCGCTGTTGCGCGAGCCTTTGAGCAACAAAGAGATTGCCCGCCGGCTCAACATCTCCACCGTCACTGTGAAGCGCCACACCATCAATATCTACAGCAAGCTTGGCGTCAACACGCTGGGATGCTGTGGCAAAGCTGCAAGTTACAGCAGGGCACACAGCCTAACCCAACCAAATCATCGCCACGCTGCTCAATCTACACCCATTCTTCACCTCTGGGGTGGTATCCCTCTGCATCTGTGTGCGCTATAGTATTTTCATGATATCGAAGCCAGCGCCGGGACGTCAGTTTTTCGATGTTCCTGCAACCTACCAGATACAGATACAAGGCAGGCTCCAAGCGAGTTTGTCTGAGGTACTGGAGGGAATGGTGATTCATGTGAGTGAGTTGACAGGTGGAATGCCCGTGACTACGCTCAGCGGTGAATTACCGGACCAGGCTGCCCTGGCCGGTGTGCTCAACCAGCTTTACCTCCTGCGGATGACCGTGCTATCGGTCACCCGGGTCGAGGATATGCACAGGCGCTCTTGATCATGTCAGCAATAGTGGATAGCGTCTCCAAGTACCCCATCATCCGCTCCAAACTACAGCGGCCGCGCATCGGCGGCCAGTTGGTGATCCGGCCGCGCCTCCTGGAGCAGCTCAATGCGGCAACAAGTCTCGTGTTCGTAATCGCACCGGCCGGTTACGGCAAGACCACATTGTTGAGCACCTGGCTGGAAACCAATGCATTGCCGAGCGCCTGGTTGTCGCTAGATGAGCACGACAACGACCTGGTCATGTTTCTCACTTATCTGGTTGATGCGGTGCGCACCCTCTTTCCCACTGCCTGCCATGACACACTGGTGCTGCTCCAGGGCATGACAATGCCTCCGATTGCCGTGATTAGCCGGACCCTGCTGACAGAACTTGCTACGATTCAGCAGGAGTTCGTGCTGGTTCTGGACGATTTTCACCTGATCCACGAACGCGTGATTCAGGAAGTAATGATAGAGTTGACGCGGCGCCCGCCGCAAGCGCTGCATTTGGTGTTCGCCGCACGAACTGATCCACCGCTGCCAATGGCTAGTCTTCGTGTGCGCGGGGACGTCGTCGAGTTGCGCGAGGCAGATCTGCGCTTTTCGCTGGCGGAGACGACTGCTTTCCTGCGTGAACAAATGCACCTTCAAATTGACGATCAAAGTGCGTCTGATCTGAATGACCAAACGGAGGGTTGGATTGCCGGCCTGTGTTTGACGGCGCTCTACATTCGGCATGCAGGCGGGCCAAAAAAGCTCACCACGAATCCGCAAGGCTACAGTCGCTACGTGATTAGCTATCTGGTGGCCGAAGTACTGGCGCATGTGCCGAGCGCCATCCAAGAGTTTCTAATCAAGACATCGATTCTTGAACGATTCTGCGGTCCACTGTGCGAAGCTGTGACCAACCTCGCAGAGCTCGAGCAGGATGGCCAGACGTATCTGGAATGGTTGGAGCACAACAATCTGTTTCTGCTGTCCATCGACGAAGATCGGCGTTGGTATCGCTATCACCACCTGTTCCAAAGGCTCTTGCTCGATCAACTGGAGCGAAAGTACGGCAGTGTCGAAGTGAACGCACTGCATACGAAGGCCAGTGCCTGGTTCGCGCAAAATGGGTATCCCGAGGATGCACTGCGGCATGCACTGGCGGGGAACGACACGGCGGCCGCCGTGCAGGTTTTCGCTCAGCAGCGGCAGGAACTGACAAATGGCGAACAGTGGCATCATCTGGAGCGTTTGCTGCGTCTGTTCCCCCGTGCGGTGATCGACCGGGAACCTGAGCTGTTGCTGTCCGAAGTATGGTTCCTGATTAACCGTGAGCAACTGGCCGATGTACCGCGCTCCCTCGATCAGGTGGAGGCGCTCCTTAGGCAGCAGCCGCCGGACGCGGCAACCGCCGATCGCTTGCAGGGTGAAGTCGAATGCCGGCGCAGCACACAATATTACTTTGCCAGTGACCATGCGCGCTGCATCGCCGCCGCGCGGCGGGCGCTGGAAAAGCTGCCGGCAGAATGGTGGATGTTGCGTGCACAGGCACGGCTGTTCTTGAGCGTCGCTTCATTGGCGGTAGGTGAGCTGAGGCCGGCCTATGCCGTCCTCTATGACTCCGGCGAACCTGATCATGGTCGTGCTTTTCAAACGCGGCTGCTCGTGGGTACGTGCTTCGTCCACTGGCAGACCGCCGACCTGACCGGTCTGGCCCAGGCAGCCACGCGGATTCTGGATGGAGGTGACCAGTCGGGTTTGCAATTGGAGACTAACACGTGGGCGCACTATCATCTGGGGAGTGTCCACTACCTGCGCAATGAGCTGGCGGCAGCGGAACGGCAGCTTGCCCCGCTCGTCCGCCAACCCTATCTGGCGCATGTTCAGTGCTTTCTCACAGCGCTGCCGCGTTGGCCCTGGTCTATACGGCGCAAGGCCAACCGGAAAAGGCCAGTGAGACCGCCGAACTGATGGTGTCTTTTGCACTAGAGATCCGCGGCACCGGCGGAATTTTTACAGCCAGGGCGTTTCAAGCTGAACTTGCACTGCGTCAGGGACGCCTAGCCGAAGCCAGCTACTGGGCAGAACATACTGACATCCCGCTTTTGTTGCCCCTGCCCTTTTTCTACCGCCCACCCTTAACCCTGGCTCGGGTCCTGTTGGCCCAGAACACTACCCACAGCCGGCAGCAGGCCGCGCACGTACTGTCCACGCTGCATCACTACGCCAAGTCGACTCACTGTAGTGCAGTGATGATTGAGGTATTGGCCATACAGGCCCTGCACTACGAAGCGGAAGGTAGCGAGCAAGCTGGGCTGGAAGCCCTGCAGCAAGCGCTCACGCTTGCTGAACCTGGCGGCTTCATTCGCACCTTTGTCGATCTTGGCGCACCGCTGCAACGGCTGTTGGCTGTGTTCGTGAGCAAACGATCACCATCGCCCTATGCAGCGAAGATCTTGGCCGCATTTCCCCAGACTTTGCCCCAGCAGCGGTCCGAATCCGGGCCAATACGGCCATGCCTCACCGCTCACGCCGCGAACTTGAGGTCTTGACACTCCTGGGCAAGCGCTACACCGACAGCGAAATTGCCAAAGGACTGGTCATTTCAGTCGAGACAGTGCACAGCCATGTCCAGCATATCGGCGAGAAGCTCGCCGTACGTGGACGACGAGAAATCGTGCAAGCTGCCAAGGCACAGGGCCTCCTCGAATAATCACCACCCGTATCACCATTTTCTGGTGATGTGCCACTCTCCGGTCACGGCTATGCTAAGTTCAAGTTCGTGTCACGCGGCGTATCTTTAGCTTTTGGGGTTTTTCTCACATTCGCCAAGGCCTGTTATTGCACTGAGGAAGGTCTAGCATGGCACTCGATCACGCTACCTGCCAGATCTCGATCCGCGGCGCGTTCGATGCTTTGGACAGACTATCTGGGTGATATGTTGCTGCAGGTAGAAGTACAGGAAGGGGAAGTTCGCACCACCACGCTGTTCGGGAAGCCCCCCGATCTGGCCGCTTTCATCGGGGTGTTAAGTCTGCTCAGTGATTGGGGATTTTCGGTCCTCCGCTGCGAATACCGCGGGCTCGGCCTGGAGGAATAAGATCCTGCTTGCCCGGCGATCGCTCAGGAATTTCAGAACCAGTAACACCAGGAAAGGATCAACCATGGCTACGGAAAGAGTTTCGACCACAGTACCATTGAATTGGCAAGAAGGTGGTTCACCAACTGCCCGATGGTCTCTGCCAACAACGTCGACCAGGAACTGGGGTGGTGTCGTGAGGAATTCAAGAAGATCGGCGTCGAGTACGCCTACTTCCGCCACGCACCCGAAAACAACTGGTACCCGCACTACATCCACAACCTCGACAACCTGATCCGCTTCGGCGGCCTCTACCCGCCGATCCACGTCCAGGCCGACATCCGCCGCACCCGGCTCCTGGGGGCTACGTGGGTATATGAGGGTGGGTGCATGGCAGTGCGCGCCCGCGATCCGATCTTTCGGATGAAGGATCTGAAGGGCAAAAAGATCGGCATCTCGAAGAGTCTGAACACCATCAAGAACGATTGGTGGCGGATCCAGGAACACATGGGCATCGAAAACATGTTGACGCTGAACGACATGACCATGGAAGACATCGAACTCGTCGAGTTCCCGTATCCCGATGATTGGTATGACAAACCTGAAATGCTGGTTCCGCCCATGAACAACCCATCTGAGCTGTGGATGCGCCGTGATCACAAGCATGACCTGGCCTTCCGTCCGCTGGAAAAGGCGTTGTTGGGCGGTGTGGTCGATGCGATCTATACGCAGAGCAAGGTGTTCCAGCACCTTCAGGAGGCGACCGGCCAAATCAAGATGATCGAGGACCTGTCAAAATACCCGGATTGGACGATTCAGGTGGCAAACACCCCGGCCGTCATCACCTGCTCCGACGTGATGGCCAATGAGCACCCTGAACTCGTGGTCGCCTATATGAAAGCGATGATCAAGGTGGGGCGTTGGGCAAACGCAGAAAAGCATGCTGCTGCTGCGATCCTCAACCGGCAGACCTTCTATCTGGATGCCGAGGATACCTATGAGGGCATCAAGCACGTCGACATGGTGCCGAGCCTGAGTGCGCAGAACCTGCAATGCATCAAGATCGGCAAGGATTTCATGGTCAGCCACGGCTACATCAAGAACGACTTCGATGTGGATCAATGGGCGGCGCCGGAATTCCTGGAGCAGGCGGCGATGGAAGTGCTCAAAGAAGAATGGCAGCGCCGGAGCTGGAGCAAGCTTCCCCAGGGTGGCGGACTCGAAGTGGAAGGCACGCGGCTCGGGTAGTCGCTGCTGTGAACTTAAGCGCCGTCCTGCATGCCGCACTCACTGGAAAGGCAATGGCAAAATGAACACTGTTGAGATAAAAACCCCTGGGTCAACGCACCAGGTACTTGAGGAGAAATTGACCAGTCTGGGGCTGTATGTGACTGCCTTGGAAGCTTACGGAATGTGGAAAGCCGATCCGGAGCAGATCAAAGTCCTTGACGTTCGCACCTTCGAAGAGTACGTCTTGATCGGCCATGCAGAGATGGCGGCGAACGTGCCACTGGCCTTTCCCACCTACAATTGGGATGCCGGCAAGGGGAATTACTCCGTGGTGGCCAATCAGGATTTCATTGCCCACGTGAAAGCGCGTTTCACATCGGATGACACGATCCTGGTCATGTGCCGGTCGGGTGGCCGTAGCGCCATGGCCGTCAATGCGCTGGCCAAGAATGGCTTTACGCAGGTGCACAACATTATCGATGGCTTTGAAGGGGACAAGGTGGAAGACCCTGAAAGCGTCCATCACGGTAAGCGCATGCGTAACGGATGGAAGAATTCCGCACCCTGGACCTACCGTCTTGACCCGCAGTTGGTCTGGCTGCCATCCGAAGTGGAACTGGATACACTCCGTAAGACCCTGGACATCTGAACGCGATCCAGAATCCGCGATAGCCTTGCGCCGTGTAGGTCCAAAGGACCTACACGGCGTTTTCTTGATGCGAGCACGGCTCGCGAAGGAGTAGAAATGACAGTCGTGCAATTTTTATCCGCCATTGCTGCGGTAGCCGGTCTGACATTTGTCGTGGGCAGCATGCTGGGAACAGGGCTAAGCCTGACCGTGGCGCAAATCCTACAGCCCCTGAAAAATGCCCGCCTGGTAATCCTGGCGTTGTTGGCGAACTTCGTGCTCGTGCCGCTGCTTGCCTTTGGGATCACCCGTGTGCTCCCGCTGGACCAGTCGCTTCAGATCGGCTTGATCGTGCTGGCGACGACGGCGGGCGCGCCCTTCCTGGTCAAAGAGGTGCAGGCGGCGCACGGCAATCTCTCATTGGGCGTCGGCTTGATGTTCATGCTGATGATCGTGACCATCTTCTACGTGCCCATCGTCCTCCCGTTGCTATTGCCGGGTGTCGAGGTAAATGGCTGGGACATCGCCAAATCGCTGATTGTAACGATGCTTATTCCCATCGTGCTGGGCTTGATGTACCGGTCGCACTCACCGGAAAGCGCAGGGCAGTGGGCGCCAGTGATGAACAAGGTGTCCGGCGTCGCGCTGCTGATCATGCTGGTAACGGGGCTAGGGCTGAACCTCGCTCACATTCTCGACCTGATCGGCTCATGGGGCTTCCTGGCGCTGATTCTCTTCGCCGTGGGAGCGCTGCTGATCGGCATGCTGATGGGTGGTCGTGATCCGGCTGTGCGCAGCGTGTTGGGGCTGGGAACGGCGCAGCGTAACGTGGCTGCTGCGATTTTGGTCACCAGCTTGAATTTTTCAGAGACCATGACGCTGCCGTTTGTGCTGGTGGCTTCCATCGTCTTGCCGCTGATCTTGATCCCGACTGCGCACTTGTTGGGCAAGCGAGCAGCGGCAGCAGCAACGGCTGTGACGGCGCCTTCCTGACGATTTTTGAACCTCAGTGCCGTGGACTGACAATGTTTGATCCACCTGATTTGGCCGCCTTTATTGGTGCGCTGAGTATGCTGAGGGATTTGGGCTTCCCGGTCATCGGGTGCGCATACTGCCAGAACAAGCTGGAGGAATCACGGTTGTGACAACCCTGACGGTTTATATATTTCCTACCTGTGTTGGCGTAGAGCAATTGGAGAACACGCTGCTTGACCTGCAGCAGCGGCAACTCATCGAGGTGCAGGATGCTGCGGCTGTCATCTGGCCAAGAGGGCAGAAGCCCAAAACCGGGCAACTGCAGAGCCTGGCCGGCCCGGATGCGTTGAGTGGTGTGTTCTGGGGGATGTTGTTTGGGCTGATTTTTTTCGTGCCGTACTTTGGCACGGAGACTGGCGCGTCCATCGGCGCCCTCAGCGTCAGGTTCAGCAAATACGGGATCGAGCACAACTTTATCAAGCAGACGCGTGCGACAGTGACCGAGGGCGCCTCGGCCTTGTTCGTACTGACGAGGGGAGCAGTGCAGGATGAGATTGTGAAAGCATTAAAGGAGCGGACCTTCGTGATCATCGCGACGAATCTACCGGAGAAAACGGAAAACGATCTGCGCGGTACGTTTTGTGCAGTGTAACTCCGCCAAACCGATTGTTGTAGGCCATCACTGTGTATTAGACAATCTCTCATTATGGGTGATCATGGTCTTCCCACTCTGGGTCCTTGCCGTCAGCATTTACATCCTGGTCGTGAGCCTGCGCGGCAATCAAGTGGAAGCCGACGGTGCAGTGGGTGGTGCGGTGTGAAGGCATACGCTGTGATACGTTGATGCAGGCCAGGCGGATTCGCCACACAAGTCCCCACGATAATTGATCTCAAGCCAAACCGGCCGCCTACAGCAAACTGCTGGCGTTTGTCGTCGTGACTGGCCGCACTGCGCCACTCGTGGCACATACTGCACCCGCTGTGGTGTTTTTCAGCGGTCCCCCAAAAACTCATCATAACCGCACATCCTGCAGGCAGCCCGGCAAACCGGAACGCTGGCGGTGGCCGGTGGATTCAGCGCGCCGGGGTAAGAAAAGTGCATGTTGTGCAGTCTATCGTGAGGTCACCATCATGGCGGCTAACGATGTGTGCAGCAACGGGGTCTAGCGACACAAGAGAACTCGCAACCATGAACAATCCGTCTTTATGGACAAAGCACTGGCAGAAAGTGGCTGCCGCAACGATCTGGGGCTTGTTGATTGGCGCCCTGATTTACTTCATGCGCGCCAACGATCTCACACTCTCCGAACTCTTCCTGGCGGCCCTGGCGTGGGTGCAGGATAATCCGCTGGCGCCACTGGCCTACATTGTCGTCTATGCGATTCGGCCGTTGACCCTCTTTTCGTCGGTCTTGCTAACGCTGGCCGGTGGCTTCCTATTCGGACCGGTGTGGGGCGTCATCTACACCGTGATCGGCGCCAACCTGTCGGCGACCGTCGCCTTCTTTGTGGGGCGCTACTTCGGTCGGGGTGTGTTGGACGATGAGAACGCCGGCGGTTTCGCCCAGCGGTACGCGCGGCGTCTGCGCGAGCACAGCTTTGAGACTGTGCTGATCATGCGCTTCGTCTTCCTGCCTTACGACCTGGTGAACTATCTATGCGGTTTCCTGCGCATCAGCTACTGGCCATTCTTGTTGGCAACCGTTCTGGGGTCGATTCCCGGTACGATTGCGTTTGTCTTTTTGGGCGCAACACTTACGCCGGAGGAGATCACCAACTTGTTCCTGACCGGCGAACTGCCACGCCTGGATTGGCGTCTGCTCTTGATCTCGGTGGCCATGTTCGTGATCAGCATCGCCCTCTCGCGCTACTTCAGGCGGCGCGAACAGCGCGTCCAACCGGTTGTCGACAGTGCCTGACGCTTTGGCTGCACGCTACAGTGAGCCGGCCTGGCATAGAGTACACTTTGGTTTGAAGGAGAACTTTCCATGAACCTGCGATTGATCGTGTTGATTGTAGTGACCGTAGGCGCCGCGCTGTTTGCGGCAGCGTGTGGGGCGCTGACGCCTGCTGCCCAGCCTACGCTTGCGGAAACAGCGCCCGCGACGGCAATTGACCGGGCGGCGCCCACGTCCGAGGTGCAGAGAGTGCGCTGCTGCCGCCGGCGACGCCGCCCTTCTCAACCGGCGAATGGACGACCGATTTTTGCCCGCCGCACCATCCCCTGGGACGATGTAATCTCGGGTGGGCCACCTAAGGATGGCATTCCGAACATTGATGATCCGACCTTCGAGTCCATTGCGACGGCGGGCGAGTGGTTGAGTGACCGTGATCCGGTCATCGTCTTTGCCGAAGCCGGGGAGGTGAAGGCGTATCCACTTGCGATCCTGATCTGGCACGAGATCGTCAACGATGTCGCCGGCGGTAAACCGGTGACCGTGACCTATTGCCCGCTTTGCAATGCGAGCATCGTCTTCGATCGCACCTTTGGTGGCGAGGTGCTGGATTTTGGCACGACGGGCAAACTGCGCAATAGCGACCTGATTATGTATGATCGCCAGACCGAGACCTGGTGGCAGCAGTTCACCGGTCAGGGCATCGTCGGCAAACATGCGGGTGGACAGCTCGATTTCCTGGCCAGCCAGGTAATCAGCTTTGCCGACTTCGCCGCAGAGTTTCCAGATGGGCAGGTGTTGGCGCGGCCACCGGTCGGCAGAAGTTATGGCGCCAACCCGTATACGGGCTATGATAGCACGCAACGCCCTTTCTTGTTCCGGGGTGAAATCGATGAGCGACTGCCTGCTACGGAGCGAGTCGCGGGCGTTGTGTTGCCGGGCGTTGTCAGGGCCTATCCATTCACGCTGGTAGCAGCCGCCGGCGCCATCAACGACGAAGTGGCAGGGACGCCCGTGGTTGTCTTTCACAAAGCAGGTACGGCCAGCGCGCTCGATGCCGGGGCGATCAGTGAAGGCCGCGACGTGGGCAGTGTGGCCGTGTTCGACCGCCGCATCGATGGTGACCGCACGTTGACGTTTGCTGCCAGCGGTGACGGCGCCTACACGGATGAGGAGACAGGCAGTGTGTGGAATATTCTGGGTGAAGCGGTGGCCGGTGAACTGGCAGGCCAGCGGCTGACGCAACAACTGGCCTTCGATCACTTCTGGTTTGCCTGGGCTGCCTTTCACCCGGAGACGGAGTTGTACAGCGTGCCGTAGCAGTTCGTTCGGCTGAGCACATACTGCCATCGCGCGCATACCGGGTTTTGCGCGGCGTAGAAAGGAAACCAGAATTGCACCGGCTTCAGTCGCCAGCGCTGGCGACTGAAGCCGGTGCACTCGCTCGAATGGCGTCAGTTGATCTGGAGCGCCTGCTCCATCTTGGCCAGCGCCTGGTCGATGCCAAAGGTGGCCGGCTTCATGCGGGGTGGGAACGCCATGAAGGTCTTCAGGAAATCCTGCACGATGAACTGAGCCGCATAGATCAGGTAGGCGCGGTCAATCAGCCAGTCCCAGTAGGTGTTGGAAGTGACATCGGCCCGCTCGAACGGATCGGTGCGCAGATTGAAGATCTTGGGCACGCGCAGGAAGACGAAGGGTTCCGCCCAGATCTGGAGTGTGCCCTGAACTCGCTGTTCGGCGAAGACGATCTTCCAGTTGTCGTAGCGCAGCGCCACCAGGTCGCCATCGTCAGAGAAGTAGATGATCCCCTTGCGCGGGCCTTTTTCAGTCTCGCCGGTTAGATACGGCAGGAAGTTGAGACCGTCGATGTGCACCTTGAACTGCTTGTCGCCGGCTTCGTGACCCTCTTTTAGTTTCTCGATGATCTCCGGTTCGCCGGCCGCAGCCAATAGGGTGGGTAGCCAATCGGTGTGGCTGATGATCTCATTGGAGACCGTGCCCGGCGCGATCTTGCCCGGCCAGCGCACTAGTTCCGGCACACGGAACGCGCCTTCCCAGTTGGAGTTCTTCTCGTTGCGGAACGGGGTCATGGCGCCGTCGGGCCAGGTGTTCATGTGCGGGCCGTTGTCGGTTGAGTACATGACAATGGTGTCTTCGGCGATTCCCAACTCGTCTAGCAGGTCAAGCATCAGCCCAACATGCTTATCGTGCTCGATCATGACGTCGTGGTAATAGGACTGCCAGCGCCCGGCCTGGCCCAGCACATGCTCGGGCGGGTGCACCCGGAAGTGCATCCAGGTGGTGTTGAGCCAGACGAAGAAGGGCTGGTCGTCGTCATGGGCGCGTTTGATGAAATCCTGGGCGGCCTCCACGAACTCGACGTCGCAGGTCTCCATGCGCTTGCTGCTCAACGGACCGGTGTCTTCGATCTTTTGCTTGCCCACACGTCCCCAGCGTGGGTGCTCAGTGGGGTCGTCCTCCTCGGTAGCCCAAGCGTGAATGACGCCGCGCGGCCCGAACATGTTCTTGAAGTTGGGGAAGTCCGCGTCCGGCGGATAGTCGACGTTTTCCGGCTCTTCTTCGGCGTTGAGATGATAGAGGTTGCCGAAGAACTCATCGAAGCCATGGGCGGTGGGCAGATATTTGTTCCGGTCGCCAAAGTGATTTTTGCCGAACTGGCCCGTGGTGTAGCCCAACGGCTTGAGCAATTCGGCGATGGTGGCGTCTTCAGCCTGCAGGCCAATGTCCGCGCCTGGGATGCCGACCTTGGTGAGTCCGGTGCGGTAGGGATTTTGCCCCGTCAGGAACGCTGCTCTTCCTGCGGTGCAGCTCTGCTGCCCATAGGAATCCGTAAAGCGCATGCCTTCATTGGCAATACGGTCGATATTGGGGGTGCGATAGCCCATTAAGCCGTCGCTGTAACAACTCAGGTTCGTGATGCCGATGTCGTCGCCCCAGATGATGAGGATATTGGGTTTCCCGTTGGGCATAAAAGCTGCTCCTTACCAGAAGTTAGACTACATGAGACGAAAGCGCCGCCGTGCCTGAACGCTCGTTTTTTGGCTGCGATCCCTTTATACACGCATTTTTCGAATCCGAAAAGGTGATCTGAGCGATCCAGTCACTAGAGCATAGCAGACAAGTGACCTGTTGTCGTGCGTCGCGATGAGTAATTTCGGCGTAATTTCGGCGAAACTGCCGGGGTGTGGGTATCAAGGTAGAGGCCTTTGAAGCTTGTGGGTTGTCCCCGGATCTCCGCCCACAGAATGGCTGGAAGTCGCGGTCGTGGTAGAATGCACGAAATTGATTGGACTCGTTTCACCAGATGGGCCGTCTACTCCGACCAATGTGCATGACCCAGATGCCCGAATCGACCGAAAGATACGCCGCAGTCCTGGTGCTGGAAACCAAGTTGCGTCCTCCCACCGGAACTGCCCTGCATGTGGTCCGCCCGCGCCTGTTGCAGCAGTTGACCGAAGGCGCCGACCGCCAACTGATCCTGGTCTCGGCGCCTGCCGGTTACGGCAAGACCGCGCTTGTCTCGTGGTGGCTTGATGCGCAGGCCAGTCCATACGCCTGGCTTTCCCTGGACGAGCATGACGATGGCCTGGCAACCTTCCTGATCTACCTTGTGGCGACCATTCGCACTGTGCACCCGGATGCGCTGGGCAACGTTGCGTTGTTGCTCCAGGCGCCCACGCTGCTAGCCCCTCATCGGCTGGCAGATGCCCTGATCCAGGGCCTGCTGGCGCTTCCCGGCCGGTTGATCATCGTCCTCGACGACTACCACACCATCACGGCGCCTGATGTTCATGCCGTGATGGTGCGCGTGATCGACCACTTGCCGGCGCATGTCCACCTGGTGTTGGTGACGCGGGCAGACCCACCCGTGCCCCTGGAGCGCCTGCGCGGGCGGCACGCTATGACGGAAATCCGCGCCGCCGATTTACGCTTTAGCGCCGAAGAGACGCGGCGGTTGTTGGAGCAATTGCTGGGGCCGGGCGTCTCCGAGGAAACTGCCGCCATCCTGGAGGACAGCACCGAGGGATGGGCGGTGGGTCTGCATCTGGCGGCGCTTTCGCTGCGTAGCAAGTCTGACCCTGAAGCGTTTGCGCGCAAGCTTGCCCAACATGGCCATCATGCCATCACCGAGTATCTTCTCTCCGAAGTGCTCGCCGGACTGCCTGGCGCCCAACGCGACTTTGTACTGCAATCTTCGCTGTTCGATCGCTTCTGCGCACCATTGCTCGATGCCGTCCAGCCTGAGGGTAACGCAATGTTGGCCGGTGACGCGCTTTGTCCGTGCCATCCGGCGTGGCAATCTCTTTGTCGTCGCACTGGACGACGAAGGAACCTGGTTTCGCTACCACCACCTTTTCCGGTCCTTGCTACGCACCCGGCTTTTGCAGCGCTACACGGACGTGGAAATCAAGGCCATCCATGCGGCCGCCAGTGGCTGGTTTGCGGCGCAAGGATTGGTGGACGAAGCAGTGGTGCATGCGTTGAAGGCGGGCGACGTGACGGGTGCAGCCGGTCTGGTCGAGGCGCAGGTGCATACGGCGTTGGATCGCGAAAACTGGCGACAACTCGAACACCTGGTCGGGCTTTTGCCGGCTGAGGTATCGGGCCGGCCCAGGCTGCTGCTGGTCCATGCGTGGCTGCACTTCATCCGCTGGCAGTTTGGCGCGGTTGAGGTGTGGCTTGATGCGGCAGAGCACGCCCTGCGTAGCGGTTCGCCGGCTGCGCCTGGCATGGAGGGTATTCTTTGGGGCGAAATTAATATCTTGCGCGCTTCCCTGGCAAACAACCGCGGGGACGGCGAATTGGTAGTGCAGCATGCCGAGGCGGCCCTGACCATGCTGCGCCCCGAGCTGCGCTATACGATGGGGATGGCGCAGTTGTACTACATTTGGGGCTTGCAGGCGTGTGGGCGTTACGAAAGCGCCGTTGACTTTGCCCATCGGCAACTCGATATGTACGGCTGGCAGGCGAATGCGTTGTCGTTGCGGCTGTTGCTGGCGCTGAGCACCGTTCAGTTCGATATGGCCGATTTGCCCGGCATGCAACGCACGGTCACGGTCTGGCATAAGTTGGCCGAGCAGGCCGGGTACGGGCTCAGCCTCGCCTGGTCGCTCTTCGGCTTCGGCTGGCTGTGCTATCAAAGAAACGAACTGGAGCGGGCCAACGAATACTTCCATCGTCTTGCGCGTATCGCCTGGACGGCGCATGGACGGGCGGTGGTGGACGGCTACACGGGTCTTGTCCTGATCGCGCTGGCGCGCGGGCTGCCGGATGAGGCTTTGGTTCAGATTGGGGCCCTGAACGGGTTTCTGTTGGAACGCGGTATGTCGGCACTGGGCAGTGTGGTCCAGTCGCTGGAGCAGCGTGTTGCGCTGGTCGCTGGGACGGAAGCAGCGCTGGCATGGCGACAGGCACCGGGTACAGCGCGGGCCAACGGTGACTTCTGGGAACAGCCAGTGCTCACGGAAGTGCGCACCCTGTTGGCGGCAGGCGGTTCACCTGAATTGGCGCAAGCGAACGTGTTGCTCGCCGCGAGCCGGGCTGAGGCGCAGGCGCGCAACTCTCAGCGCAGGCTTGTCGAGATCGATGCCTTGCAGGCATTGGTGGCTGCTGCTCAAGGGGACAAAGCCGCCGCGCGCGCCACGCTGAAGAGGAGCGTCCTACGTGCGGCGCCAGGCGGCGCCATTGCGGTTGCTGGTCGACTGTGGGCAGGGATTGATTGCGTACTTGCAAGAATTGCAGGCGGCAGGCGTAGAGCCGGGGTATATCCAGAAAGTACTGGCGGCGTTTGGCGAGACCGTCGCGACTCCAAAGGCGTTCACCGCCCAGGGTGTCGCCACGGCGCCGCGGGCAAGGCAGGTGACGCCGGCTGAGCTGTTCTCCAATCGTGAGATCGATGTCCTGGTGCTCCTGGCCCAGCGGCTTGGGGACAAAGAGATCGCTACACAACTGACGCTCTCCCCATTGACGGTCAAAAAGCACACGCAGCGCCTCTATCGTAAGCTAGGGGTGGATAATCGCCGTGCGGCTGTGGTCGAAGCGCGGCGTCTTGGCGTGATTTGAGCACACACCCTGTCCCGCTGCAACAGCTTACCAGTGCAGCGTATGCGCGTATCGCTCCTTGCCGCATTACTCCCCAATAGCTCCTCTTTGGGTTCTATCCTTGCCTGCCGGTTCGCCGTAGTATAGACGCACTATCACTCACTCATAACACCGAAATCTACACCATGCTTCGCAAAGGATCATCACAACGGCGCGAGGAGCGCGAAACCTTTGGCCGTGGCGGCACCGCGACCGTGTACAAGATGCGCGAGAAATTGGTCTCATTTGGCAACGACTTTTGGATCGAAAACGAAGGCGGCCAGCGCGCATTCAAGGTCGACGGGAAGATGTTGCGCGTGCGCGACACGCTCTTCTTTGAGGATGTAAACGGTCGTGAGCTGTGCAAACTCCAGCAGCGGCTTGTGGCCGTCAGGGACACCCTGACCATTGAGGGTCCGAATGGCGAAACCATGGCCACGGTGAAGAAGGCACTGATCACCCCGCTCCGCGACCGTTGGACGGTCAAGGTGGGCAATGGTCCCGATTTGGAGGTGCAGGCAACATTCTCGACCATCAGTACACGATCGGCGAGGGCCGGAGCAAAGTCGCCGAGGTGTCCAAGCGCTGGTTCCGGATTGCCGACACCTACGGCGTGCAGATCGAGCCCAGCCAGAACGATATCGTTATCCTGGCAGTGACCGTGGCTGTCGATATGATGGCGCATCCGTAGGTGCAGATCGACCCCGCCCCGGCTCTCGATGCCTGTCTTGCTGCAGGATCACTCGGCGGTGGGAGTCTCGTGCGTCGCACTGACCCAAGTGACATGACCGACAGCACACGGTGTGGCCAGTGCGTCGCACGAGACGGTGTGGACAAAGATCCCGGCCTGGGCGGCGTGGCTCATGCAGGCGATCGGTAGGGTCTTCCCGCCCGGGCCGGGATCTTTGTCCGCTCCGCCCACCTCTCCTCAGCCACCGCCAATCGTTTGTTCGAATGCATCCCGCCGTATTGCGGCATGTAGGCACTTCCATTTTGGAGAATAATGCGTCGCGTGCGCTGGCGAGGAGACTTGGATTGGTGCAGTACGCGACGGACATGAATATCAGGTTGTGCTGAGGCAAAAGTGCGAACCGCCTAATTGCGGCTTGTTTCGATCTGCTCGGCATCAAGTCTCCTCGCTGCAATCCGACGAGCGCTTAGCTCGTCGCTTGCTTCACCAACGCCTTGATCTTTGCCTCTTCGTCGGCAGTCAGCTTGAGCAGTGCGAAGCTGGTTGGCCACATGTTGCCATCGTCGAGCTTCGCATCGGGCTGAAAGCCAAACGTCGCGTACCGGACGTTGAACTTACCCGCCGCCTGAAAAAAGCAGATCAGCTTCCCCTCCTTATTGGTATAGGCAGGCATTCCATACCAGGTTTTTGGCATGAGGTCCGGCACACTGTCGATGATGATCTCATGCAGGCGGCCGGCCATGGTGCGATCCGATTCCTCCATCTGTGCGATCGCTGCGAGGACTGCTTTTTCCCCGTCCTCGCGATTCTTGCTTGCACGCGCTTCTGCTTTCATCTCCTGAGCGCGCCTTCATCGCGGCCTTTTCTTCGGCTGAGAACCCTTCATTACTCTGCTTGGTAGACGCCTTCGTACTGGTCTTGGTGCTCATGGAAATCTCCTTTTCCGATATTGGGCTTGACCCCTTGCATTCACACGTATTTAGTTATATAATCAAGATACTTCAATTTGAAGATAATGTCAAGGTGGACTCAATGACGGAATACACAAGGACAGACCTGAAGCAGCGCGCGCTGGCGGCCGTGAGGGACTATGGCGTGCATTTGAAGCTATTCCAAAACGCGATGAACGAGTGGGCAGGTCTCAACGCAACCGATATGGAATGTCTTCGGCTTGTCATACTCAAGGGCGTTGCTACGCCATCTGAGCTTTCCAGGCAGACCGGTCTCACGTCTGGTGCGACGACCGCCATGCTGGACCGGCTCGAAAAGGCAGGTTTATTGGAGCGGCAACGCAATCCCGATGATCGCCGCGGAACATTGATTACACCCGCAAAAGGGGCCGGAGAAAAAGCCGCAGCATGGTTTGTATCGGCGCGAAACGCACAAGACGAATTGCTTTCAAGCTACTCGGAACGTGAACTTGAAATCATTGCCGATGTCTTTGAACGATTTACACAGCTATGGGACAAGGAGCGTGAAAAGTTGCGAGCCGATATTCCGCCCATTCATCCACCTGCGGCATCTACGGTATAATATGGTGCATCGTGACACCTCTGCGCTACACTTTCACATCCGCGATTGTCCGTGATTTGATGGCCATCGAAGCGGCGCGGCAGGCGGTGCAGTTGACGACGTTGCCGCCGGCCCTGGCTGAGCGGCTGCGCGCGCAGGCAAGGGTACGCTCCACCCACTATTCCACACGCATCGAGGGCAATCGCCTGACCCTGGCGGAGGCGCACGCCGCGGTGTTCGATGGACGCCGTTTTCCGGGCCGGGCACGCGATGTCCATGAGGTGCAGAATTACTACCGGGCACTGCAACAAGTAGAAGCGTGGGCAGCACGGCAATCACCGATCAGTGAAGAGATGGTGCGGAAACTCCATGCCCTGGTCTATACCGGCCGCGTAGTCGCCCTACGCCCTACAGAGATGGTCAGAATGCCATCCGGGATGCAGCCAGTGGGGCGATTGTCTATCTTCCGCCTGAAGCGGGCGATGTGCCATGGCTCATGGCGGACCTGGTCGCGTGGATTGCACAGGCGGAGGCGGAGCAGACGCCGGCGCCAGTCATCGCCGGCATCGCCCACTATCAATTTGTGACGATTCACCCGTTCTACGACGGCAATGGCCGCACCGCACGGGCGTTGGCGACCCTGATTCTCTACCGGCAGGGGTACGACCTGGGGCGCTACTACAGTCTGGAAGAGGTCTACGCCGAAGATTTGCCGGTATACTACGCAGCGTTGCAGACCCATCCTCATGCCAACTATTATGAAGGGCGCGCCGACGCCGATCTGACGGAATGGCTGGCCTATTTTGTGAGCGGCATGGCCGCCGTATTTCAGCGTGTTGCCCGCCAGGTGCAGGAACAGGCGGGGCAGGCAAGTGCGCCGGAGCCGGCCGCGCTGCGCCAACTTGATCGGCGTGCACGCGTGGTGCTGGGTCTTTTCAGCCAACGGGAAAGTGTGACCGCGGCAGAGATGGCGCGGGCGCTGGGGCTTGCGCCGCGTACGGTGCGCGATCTGATCGGTGGCTGGCTTGCCGACGGTTGGCTGGTGCTGGCCGACCCGGCGCGCAAGTCGCGCCGCTATCATTTATCGGCGGAATATCGGCACTTTATCGGCGGAATAACGGCGGAGTAGGTGGGGCGAGGACGGTTTCAAACACGACAAATCCGCTCATGAGTGGACACCCCCCGAGATGCGCAGTGCAGCGCAGGCCACCGGCATTTGTTGCCTGAGCTGCGGGATTTTGGGGATTGAGCGATGGCCCTGCTGCTACGGTATAATCTCATTTACAATGTCATATAGACTCACATCGGTCGTGACGAACTACAATTGGAGCGAGCAATGGCTGATTCTGCCGTGATCGAAATTCCAGTACACTTGCTACAGGCAGCGCGCACAACACCTGATGAACTCCGCATCGAGCTTGCCGTCCAATTATACCGTCAGCGCCGCCTGTCGTTTGGTCATGCCCGCGAATTGGCGGGAATAAATCTCTGGGAATTTCGTCAGCTCCTGTCGACCCGCCGGATATCGCCCCATTATGATAGCGCCGATCTTGACGCGGATATGCAGACATGGACGAAGCTAGACAGTCGCTGATTGTCGTTTCAAATACTTCTCCGCTGACGAACCTGGCTGCGATTGGCCAATTCGATCTGCTGCAAAAGCTGTTTGGAAGTCTGTATGTCTGCCAGGCGGTGATTGGCGAGTTGTCGGCAGACGGTCAAATGTGGCCCGGAGCGGCAGAAACCAACACTGCATCGTGGATTGACGTGCATCGCGTTGTCGACCGCCACACGGTTGATGCGTTACGCTTGGGACTTGATGCTGGCGAAGCTGAGACCATTGCACTAGCATTGCAACTGGGCGCCGATCTGGTGTTGCTAGATGAACAAGCCGGACGTCGAGCCGCTCAATACCTTGACCTTAATGTAATGGGTGTTGTTGGCCTCATTGTACGAGCACGGCAACGTGAACTTGTGCCTGCGGTGAGGCCGCTGCTCGACGATCTCCGGCAGCTTGCTGGCTTTTACCTCAGCGAATCTGTCTACAACCATGCATTGGATCTCGCCGGCGAAGGCTAGCGTGTAGTGGGTTAGTCAAGTCGCCGTGGTTGATCATCGATTGATAGTTGCAGCCGTAGCTACGGTTGGTACGGTCGTTGCGCTGCAATTACCGGCAGAAGGTCGGCCACCGACCAGATGAAACCGCTAAGTGCACTGGCATCCATGGAGCAAGTACCGCCGATCTCTCGTGTGACACATGCGGCTGCATGCGATGCATGATTTGGGTGATGGGCGCAATGCGGGCAAAAGACAACCCGCGGCGCCATTGGTTTGGCCGCGGGTGAATCGTACGATCGCCGATGGCAAAGGAGGAGGGCAAACTGCCGTTGTTCAGACCGGCGGCGCAATAGGGCGTCGTGATAACCTGTACGATGCCATTGTATTCCAGCATGTCACCGCGGCTGGCGGCAATCGCTACGTGCGAGCGAATTCATAACCCCACTCCTCCCATTCCCGCCGTCGCTGGGGATCCTTTTCGCCTGCTGCGACGCATGCCGCCAGCCGAAACCAGCCATCTACTGCATCCGGTGGCAGGTAGCGTTCGTCGCTCGCACCTGCCGTAGAGCCGGCAACTTCATCGACTGCCGCCGGGATCGGCGTGATCGACGGTGCGGGATCATCGCCACTGGGCGACGCCAGGCAGGCTCTGTAGCGGCTTGCCTGAAGGATTGTGCGATACCGATCCAAGGCGTTTGCGCGTTTCGGCCTGGCGGAGTTGCGCAGGTGTCGGAATTGAACTCTTCTTGCCCGGCTGAACCTTAGTCTTCAAATTCAATCTCCTCGGGACGTTCCCAGTCGAAGTAAAACGTGCCCGGGCCACGCTCTTCTCTGCAGCCAGCGCGGTTCCAAGCCTTTGGTGATGCGATAGACCAGCGCCGGCACCAATGTTGGGACCGGGTATCGCGGTCTCCTGGTACGCCGCGGCGTGTTCAAGCAGGAATTTGGTACTCATATTTGCCCGCCAGCGCGCGCGCCGTGTCGGGGAGCACGCCAAGTTCTGCGAGCATCGAGCCTGCGCACGTCCGCAAGTGCGCAGCAGTTGATTGGCTACTCCCCACCACCTCCTCAACCGGTTGTTGCAACGGAGGGGGTTTGGGGGGGAGTGGGTTCACTGAAGGTTCCTTTGAAGGTTGTAGTAAAGGTTCTTTGGGTTCGGGTGACATCGCCATGCCATCCTTTACGGACATAGCTTTGTCACCCTTGCCGCCTGAACTGTCGTCTGCTTTGGGCACAGGGATGTCACCGTTAGGGCGTTGGATGTCACCCTTCGGGGCGCCATTGCTTGCATGGGCAGATGCGGCGGATGTCACCGTTTTTTGCTCGGTATCGACCGCCACGGTCGTAGTTTCGCGAGAGATCCCATCTGTATAGCCCTTGATGATGAAGCATTGTGTCTTGCCCCTGCCACCCGTGCGGACGGTGAGCTCAACCTCGCCGTCCGCCACCAACTTTTTGAGAATACGCTGCGTCTGCCTTTCGGACACGTTTGAGTACTTCGCCAGCCGGCTGATCGACGGCCAGCAGACTCCGTCATCATTGGCGTGCTCGGCCAGTGCCAAGAGCAGGAGGCGCGCCGCACCGCATTGGTTTGAGTTTTCCCAAACCCGACATCGCACTTTGTTGCTCATGGGTGCACCGCCAGGCTGGCTTTGGGGGCGCCTGCTATGTGGGTAATTCCCCTTCGCATGCTTTAGCATAAGAAAATTCCTTTCTGATTGGCCTAAGTGCAGCTTGGGTAACGTTACGCTATGCTCCTTTAGTACACTCCTCAATTTTTCATTCAGCTCCTCCGCATCGCTTATCAATTGACCATTACCTTTCGTCGCCTGCCTCCTACCCCTTGCGCAACGCAATAAAAAAGGGCGCACCAAGTTCCTCTTTCGAGAACCCTGGTGCGCCCTGATTACGGTAACGCGCCTTTCAGCTATTCGATTTGTGCGCCGGCGGGGTTATTCCTCGTCGGGTTTGATGTCGGCGAACTTCGCCACTTCCATCCGCACGTGCCCGCCGCTGCTGATGTTGAGTGTGATGCGAGCGGCGGCCTGTTGTTCAAAGAGCGGCGCCAGTTCGGCAGCGATACTTATTAGCACCCGCAGGATCTGCGGTGGCGTGGAACGCCGGCCGGCAAGCGACGGACTCATGAATGGAAGTATAGCATAAGTAGAACGGATGTTTCAAGGGGTACACGAGATGAAAAAAGTCAAGTTACGACCGACGTGCACGTCTTATCATCCTTACATCCCATCCACGCTTCTCAGAAAATTCCTTATCGTAGTCAAAACGGGTTCGGGTTCTTCCAGATGTGTCATGTGCGCACTCTGTTCAAATACTGCCGAGCGTGAGTGTGGCGTTAGGCTGCAATACCATGCCATCGCATCCGGTGTACATCCGTCGTATCGACCGCATAAACAGGGTGGGCACCTTGATTTCGGATAAGCGCGAAATGCATTCCCAGTCTTTCAAGTTACCGTGATCCAGAACTCACTTGGCCCCCACATGGTGTTGTAAACCTGAGGATTGATGCCGGTTACCGGATCACCGAACTCCTCCAACATCGTGGCGAGAATAGCTTCGTTGCGACAAAATGCCGGCGCATCCACTCCAAGCGACGCATTTTGGTACTCAGGTGCATCAAACGTGCCGGCAGCCTCATTCCACTCAATTGCCTCTTGCATTTTGATGGGCAACTCCTGCTTCTGGCGGTTGACATCGCTAAAATATCGCGGCACACTCATCACCGGGCCAGAAAGTATCAAGCTCTGTAGTCCGGATGGTTGGAAGAGAGCATATTCAGCGGCGAGTATTGTTCCATATGAGTGACCAAAGATGTGGACCTGAGCCAGACCGAGCGCGGCGCGCACCGTTGCAAGTTCCGCGACAAATCGCGTAATGTTCCATAATGCAGGATTGTCAGGACGATCCGACCTTCCACCCCCAAGTTGGTCGTACAGCACGACCGGCCGGTCTTCAGCCAGGGCAGCAAGCGGTTGCAAGCCGGCTGAACCTAGGCCTGGGCCACCGTGCAACGCCAACAGGGGGATCCCAGGACCAGTGCCGATGATCTGATACCAGACTCGTCCGTCAGCTACCGGAATATATCCCTCGTGCGGTAATAAAGCATTCATGGCAATCCTCCGTATCAGTCGTTTATCTAGGGACACTGCTGCCGAAATGCGATTGAGTTGCTGCCATCTGTCGGTGAGCACGTCCACATAGACCACGCCGCTAAAAGGGCCAGTCTGTGACACCACGGCAAGGTAAGTTTCGCGCTGCTGTGCATCGGACATCTCGGCCAAGGCCGATCGCTGGATCAGCGTCTCACATTCTCGGCGCTCCGAAAATGCATGTAGACAATATATGAAACTCAGATCGGCATGTCAACATTGTGAAATATGATACCAATGCGTGACCTTGAGTCGTGGCTGCAAGCGAGAAGAAAGAGTTGTCGATTGGGGTCTGTGGAGAACGGCTACCGGTAAATACTCATTAACCGGAATTGATAATCAATCGCTTCATCTGTCTGAACTTCACTTTTCCCTTCACAGGTTGCTGGCTCTTCAACCGACTCCTCTTCGTCAGGGTCCCACTGCACCGCGCACCCACGGGCGCCCCACCACTCGATCGCCCGCTTCCGGCGCTCGCAAACCGGCGCTTCTACGGTCACCAACCGGTCCGGACCCACGTGAATCACGATGTCGCCCTCCCCGCCAAATGCACGCACGGAGTTGATCTCGGTCGTCAGCATCACCCCTACATATTCGACATCGTACCGGCGGGTCAATTGGTAGGAAGTCGTACCCGAGCGACTCAAGTGGCGCCTTGCAATTGGTCCAGCCTGCTTGCGTCTCGACGCCGATGAGAATATCGAGGATTGGCTTTGCGCGCAGACCGGGGATCGCGGTAGAGCCGTAGTGCTCGATGGCAACCACGACGTCTGCCAGGACGGCCAACAGCCGCTGCGCTTCGGCGGCGTACGCGGCCGGCCAGCGTGGATCATAGTCAACCAGCAGATTAACATTGTGCTTGAGACCAAGCGTGGCGCCCGCCGCCAACGCAATGGTATCGGCATCGAGTTCTTGCCGCATATCGTCCATTTGCTTCTCCTCGCCGAAACCCGGACGCCGCCTGGTCATTGCATGCAGATTATACAAAGAGTATATAAAAGCCAAGAGTATATAAAAGAAACGCCCACAACGTAATGCGTTGTGGGCGTTTGTGTGCCCGTGATCACGAGCGTAATTTCAGTGAGCCCCCTGGGACTCGAACCCAGAACCCACGGCTTAAAAGGCCGTTGCTCTGCCAATTGAGCTAGGAGCCCGCCTACTTCGAAGGAAAAATATAACATAGCGCGGTGCAGAATATCAAATATGGAGCAGGACGGCGTCTATTGACGACCTAAGATCGCCGCTGCCAGTGTCTGCGCGTTCTCCAACGCACTGGCGCTGTCGCTTGCGTCCGCCGACACGATGTACCAGACCGCACCCTTGACGAAATTCAGTTGCTTGAACGAGGCATCCCAATAGGCGCCGTCACCATCGCCCAGACCAGAGACCGGCTGGACCTCGTTGCCGGCGTTCTTCATCTCCTCCTGGGTAGACTTCAGCGTCGCCAGCGCCTCGTCGGCCGCAAAGGATTGGCGCGCCAGGATGCTCGCCTGGCGCATTGGGTCCCCTTCGGTGTGGTAGTTGCAGGTGGAGACATAGGCATTGGACGCGGCATCTTTGGGCGCCTCGCCAATCTCCTTATGCTCTGGCGCGGCTACCGGCTGCCCGAAGAGGCTTTCGACATCCGCCTTCGTCAGCAGCGCACAGCCGTCCACCAACTTCGCCGGCGTCGCGGCTCCACCACAGGCAGCGAGCAAGATCAGGGCAAAGGCCAGGATCGCAAGATTACGTGTAGATGGCATAGGATGCTCCTTCGGAAGATCGGATTCAGGAAGGTAAAGGACGTAATGCGTATTACGCAATTGCCTTGACCATGGCAAGCAACGCCTGCTCTTCGCCCGGGATCTGCTCGGCGAGACGGGCGGCGGCGACGATGGGGAGCCAGGCGTCGAGGGCCTTCTGGTCGAACTCATGCTGCTGGCGATAGCCGCGCAGATAGATGTTGAGGAAGGTGCCGCGCGCCCGCTCGATCGGCAGCCGTTGGGAGGCCGCCAGCCCCGGCGGCAGCGCAGCAACGCGGAGCATCAGCACCGTGCGCGCCACATCCGCCAGCGGGTTGCCGCTGGTCCCGGTCATCCAATCAATGGTGACCAGCCCGTGCGCCGAGGAAATCACGTTGCCGGGATGGAAGTCGCCGTGACAGACCACCTGACCGCCCGGCATGACTGCCAACTGCGCCAGCACGGCGGTGCGTTGCACTGGCGTCAAGCCCGGCGCGTGCTCGATGGCTTGCGCCAGGTATTCCTTCTGCGGGGGTAATTCGCTTAATGGGCAAAGATGCATCGCCGCGTGCACCGTCGCAAAGTGGTGCGCTGCGATGGAGATCGAGCCTGGCTGCCGCGTCAGGTTCTCCATGAGCGACGGGCCATCGATCCGCTCGAAGACGATGCCCCGGCGCCCGGAAAGGGTTACGAGTTGCCCCACTACGGGTGCGCGGACGCCAGCCTCACCGACCAGCCGGGTGATCATCGCCTCGCGATCCGCGGCCTGCGCGGAAAAGTCGGCCAAAAATAGTTTGATTATTTGACGCTTGCCGAGTGCATAAATCTCAGCCGTACGGCCGGAGGCGATTGGACTCGCCAGGACCGCACGTTCGACGTCGGTAGCCATGGGCGCCTTCTCTCTGTGCGGGCGGTGCTCACCGCCAGTCGTTTTCGAGCAGGGACCGGGTCTCCTTGACGGCGGCCAGCCAGATCATGTTCATCTCTTCATCGGTGCGCTGGTAGTACCCGTCGAAGTTGCCGTCGCCGTAGTATGCGCGCGCCGCTTTCCCGGCGAGATTGGCAAAGGTGCCTTTTTCCGGCAGGTGCTTCTGCTCAGTGGGCATTTCGATGCCGGGCAACCGCGTCCAGGGGAAGTTCTCCATCCAGGAGGCATGGCTGGCCACCGGGTCGATGGCCTGAACTTGCGCCCAGGTGCGGGGTCCACGCCACCAATCGTGCCATTTGACCTGGACATCCGGATGTTCCGCCATCCATTCAATGATGAAGTTCGCCGCTGAGGAGTTGCCCCCATGCCCGTTCACAATGACAATACGCCGGAAGCCGGTGGCGGCGACGCTGTCCAACAAGTCACGAATGATGTTTAGGTAGGTCGTGTAGCGAATGCTGACGCTGCCCGGATAGTCCAGAAAGTACGGGGCGCAGCCGTAGTGAAGCACTGGGTAGACGGGGACGCCCAGCGGAAACGCGGCCTCCAGCGCCACGCGTTCAGCCAGGATGCTGTCGGTGCTGAGGCTCAAGTAGGCGTGTTGTTCGGTGCTGCCGAGCGGGATCACGGTGCGATCGTCGCGCTGCACCTGCGCTTCGACCTGCATCCAGTTCATGTCAGTGATGCGCATACTGTATTCTCCTTTTCTGCGCTGCGCTGCACTCATTGTAAACTGAATTTCATTTACATGGAATATGCAATAGGAGTCTGTCCGTTATGGCATTAGGGATTGGGATTGTCGGTCTGCCGAATGTCGGCAAGAGCACGACCTTTAATGCGCTCACCAAGACGCAGAACGCTGAAGTCGCCAACTATCCGTTCTGCACGATTCAGCCCAACCGCGCGATCGTGCCGGTGCCTGATCCACGGCTGGACAAGCTAACCGCGTTGGTCAAGCCCGAGAAGGAAATCTACGCCACGGTTGAGTTTGTGGACATTGCCGGGCTGGTGAAGGGCGCCAGCCAGGGTGAGGGGCTTGGCAATCAGTTTCTGGCGAATATTCGCGAAACGGCGGCGATCGTGCACGTCGTACGTTGCTTCGAGGATCCCAATGTGGTCCATGTGTCGCCATTGCCTAATCCGCGCGAGGACATCGAGGTGATCAACACCGAGTTGATGCTGGCCGACCTGCAGCAGTTGGAGGAGAAGATCGATCGGTTGAGTCGTGAGGTGAAGGGTGATCGCAAGTTGCAGGCCATCATGGATGTTGCCCTGATCGTCAAGGATCAGTTGGAGCGCGGGCTGCCCGTTTCTGCGTATGCCGATATGGAAAGCGAGGCCTACCAGGCGCTCAACCGCGAGATGCGTTTCTTGACCGGCAAGAAAGTGATCTTCGTTGCGAACGTCGATGAGGACCACCTGGTGGCGGAAAACGAGAATGTCTATGTGCGCGAGGTGCGCGAGATCGCGGCCCAACACAATGGCGAGTTCGTCAAGCTCTGCGCCAAACTAGAGGAAGATATGGCCGGGCTGACGGATGACGAACGCCATGAGTTCCTGGATTCGCTTGGCATCGAAGAGAGCGGTCTGGAGCAGGTCATCCACCATGGGTATCACGCGTTGGGGTTGATCAGTTTCTTTACGGCCGGGCCGAAAGAAGTACGAGCATGGACCGTACGCCGCGGGGCCAAGGCGCCGGAGGCAGCCGGCGTCATCCACACGGACTTCGAGCGCGGCTTTATCCGCGCCGAGGTGATTCCGTATGAGACCTATATCCGGCTTGGCACCGAAAGTGCCGTCAAAGCCGCCGGCGAAATGCGTGTCGAGGGGCGTGAGTATGTCGTCCAGGATGCGGATGTGATGCACTTTAGGTTTAATGTATAGTGAAGATTGGAGAATAGAGATTAGAGATTGGGAGATTAGCGCCAATCTCCAAATCTCTATTCTCTAATCTCCCTCACAATCTCCCTGACATCATCAGGCGTCGTACTGCAACAGCCGCCGATGATGCGGGCGCCGGCGTTGTACCAGCGCTGCGCCATGGCGCCGAAGTCGGCGCCGTCGGGGCTATCCACCCAACAATGGTGGTAGGAGTCCCAGGCTTCGCCGCTGTTGGGGTAGCAGATCAGCGGGCGCGTCGTCACGGCATGGGCGGCTGCTAGCAGGTGTTCGATGTGGCGGGGTGCGGTGCAGTTGACACCGGTCGCGACGATGGAGGCGCAGCCTTCGGTGAGCGCCACGCACGTAGCAAATGGCTCGCCCTGGGAGACGCGTTCGCCATCGCGACAACTGTAAGAAAGCCAGGTGGGCATCGGGGTGAATTCTGGGAGCAGCCGCACCAGCGCCTCGCCTTCCGCCTGGCAGGGGATGGTTTCGCACGCCAGCAGATCTGCACCCGACGCAGCCAGCACGGCCATGCGTGGCCGGTGAAATTCCATCAAGCCCGCTACATCGAGATCATAGTCGCCCCGATATTCGGAGCCGTCGGCAAGAAATGCGCCGTATGGCCCAACGGACGCGGCCACCAGCGGGCGCAGCCGGCCGATGCGGTTGTCTGAATCGGACCAGAATTCGTCGCGCGCATCGAGTGCCAGCGTGACGCTCAAACGCATGAGATCGGCGGCCACGGCGGCATCAATGCCCCGGCGGGCAAAACCGGCAAAGGTGGCCTGGTAGCTTGAGGTGGTGATCACGTCGGCGCCGGCGCGGAGGTAGTCATAATGCACGCGCCGGATCAGAGCCGGGTCCTCGACCAGTAGTTTGGCGGACCAGAGCGGGTCATTCAGGTCCGCGCCGCGGCGTTCCAGTTCCGTCGAGAGCGCGCCGTCAAGGACGACCACGCTCTGGGTGGCAAGGAAGGGTGTTAGTGGATCGTTGTTCATATCGGTGGCTAGCGAAAGAAGCGGGCAATGACGTTCAGGATAATCGTGAGCAGGATCGAGACGACGATCATCGTGCCGATGGGCGCAAAGAGTGTGAAGTTCTCACGTTGGATGACGATATTGCCGGGCATCTGGCCAAAGAGGGGGAAGCGGGCGCCCAGGTAGAAAAGCAGACCGGTAATGAAGAGACCGGCGCCGGAGAACATGAGTAGTTTGCCGATGTCGTTCATAGAAGGGTT
>JADJPH010000053.1 GCA_016713335.1 Candidatus Fredericiella danica
ATTGGCGGTGCGCTCGCGGCAGATGGGGCGGGCGCTTTGGCGCGCGCCCGCTGTGAAGCCAGCATGCCGCGGGTGAGGCTGCCGTGCTGCTGTTCCAGCTCACGGAAGCGCGGAAATGTGGCCAACAGGCTCTGCTTGTCCGCTTCTGCATTGTAGATGCCCGACATCAGCGGTTCGGCGATCTTGTCCAGACATTCGTTGCCCAGTCGCCGCCGCACAAAGTCGGCCAGGGTTTCGTCGCCATCGTCGCGGCGCGGCGGGATGAATAGATCCATCCCCATGCGCAGCTTTCCCAACGGAGAGATCAGACCGGAAGTCACGAATGGTGTGAACTTGGTGGGGACGATCATCAGCACACCCTCGGGGAGGGGCGCCGGCTTGCCTTTGTTCAGCACATAGGTCTGCTTGAGCCGCTCGTTGGTGCCGATGAGCGACGCACCGAGACCCACCTCTCTGGCCAGCGCCTGGCCCCAGGGTTTCTGGGTGATAAAGGAGTCAGGACCGCCCTCCACCACAAAGGTCTGGGCGGTATCATCCTGCACCTGTTCGGTGAGAATTTTGCCACCCCAGCGGCTGCCCTGCTCCAGCAATACATAAGGGATCCCCCGCTGTTGCAGATACCAGGCCGTACTGAGACCTGCGATCCCACCCCCGACGATTGCAACCGGTTGCAAAGACATCAGACACCGCCTAGCGCAGCCGCAAAGGTGTCGACTGTGGTCGCAATGATTTCACCTGAATGTGCGCTGCTCACAAATCCTGCCTCAAACTGGCTTGGCGCAAAATAAACGCCGCGGTCGAGCATGGCGTGGAAGAAACGCGCATAGCGCGCCGGGTCTGCGAATTGTTTGGCCGTCGCATAGTCCGTGATCTCGGCGCCGGGCTGTTGGAGGAAATAGAAGCCAAACATGGTGCCGGCATGTCCGGTCTGCACCGGCACATTGGCGGCGGCGCAAGCCTGCTCGACGCCTTTTACCAGCGTGGTGGTTGCTTCGGCAATGCCCTCAAAGACGCCAGGTGCGCATAGTGCGCGGAGCGTGGCAATGCCGGCGGTCATGGCGAGCGGATTGCCGGAGAGCGTGCCCGCCTGATACATTGGACCGGCCGGAGCGACCATTTCCATGACTGCGCGCTTACCGGCGTACGCGCCGACGGGGAGACCGCCCCCGATCACTTTCCCCAGACAGGTGAGGTCGGGGTCAAGCCCGTAGTGCGCCTGGGCGCCGCCCAGCGCCACGCGAAAACCGGTCATGACTTCATCCAGGATGAAGAGAGCACCGTGTTGGCGGCAGAGATCTTGTAGGCCCGGCAAGAAGTCCGGTCTGGGCAGGACAAAGCCAATGTTGGCAGCGATCGGTTCCACGATGACGCCGGCAATCTCACCGGGGTGAGCGGCAAAGAGACGCCGGACCGCGCCCAGATCGTTAAAGGGTGCGATCAGCGTGTCGGCCGCGGTCGCTGCCGGTACACCGGGCGAATCGGGCAACCCCAGGGTGGCAACCCCGCTGCCGGCCTGCACCAGGAGCATGTCGGCGTGGCCATGATAGCAGCCGCTGAACTTGATGATTTTGGAGCGACCGGTGTAGGCGCGGGCCAGACGCAATGCGCTCATGGTGGCTTCGGTGCCGCTATTGACAAAGCGCACCATTTCCACCGAGGGCACCAGATCGATCACCATCTGCGCCAATTCAGTTTCCAGCGCCGTCGGAGCCCCGAAACTGGTTCCGCGCGCCGCCTGGGTCTGGATGGCAGCCACGACTTGCGGGTGGGCGTGGCCGAGCGTGAGCGGGCCCCAGGAGAGCACATAGTCGATGTAGCGATTCCCGTCCGCATCCCAAACATAGGCGCCTTCGCCCCGCTCCATGAATCGCGGAACCCCGCCGACACTGCGGAACGCGCGCACGGGGCTGTTGACGCCGCCGGGAATGAGGGTGCGCGCCTCGGCGAAGAGCGCTTCTGATCGAGCCGTCTTCATGCGGCGCCTGCTTTCTGTGCTGCAGTATAACTGTGAACGAAATCAACGAGACGGCGTACATTGTCGACGGGCGTGTGGGGCAAAATTCCATGCCCGACGTTGAAGATATGGCCGTGCCGGCCCGCACGCTGCGCCTCGTCCAGCACGAACTGTGTGCGCTCCTGTAGCGCCGGCCAGGGTGCAAAGAGCGACACCGGGTCCAGATTGCCCTGAATGGCGACATCCGGTCCCAATTGTGCCCAGGCCGTGTCGAGCGGGATGCGCCAGTCCACACCGATCACATCGCCGCCCGCCGCACGGAGCAGCGGCAGCATGGTTCCGGTATCCGTGCCGAAGTGAATGATGGGCACACCGGCCTCGCCTGCAATCTCCAGTGCACGGCGGCTGTGGGGCAGCACATAGCGCCGGTAGTCTTCGGGGCTTAACTGCCCGACCCAGGAATCGAACAACTGCAGCACCTGTGCGCCTGCCCGCGCCTGCGCCAGCAGATAGTGTCCCACGACTTCACTGAGCTTTTCCATCAGCAGCGCCCACGAAGCGGGGTCAGACATCATCAAACTTTTGACCAGTACGTGATTCCGGCTGCCGCCACCTTCCACCGCGTAGGCCGCCAGCGTGAAGGGTGCGCCGCTAAAGCCAATCAAGGGGATGTCCAGCGGATCGAGCGCCTGCCGCGTGAGCCGGATTGCATCCAGCGTGAAGCTGAGCGTCTCTTCCGGCGGGCGCACCTGCAGGGCTTCGATGCTGGCCGGGGTGCGCAGGGGGTCGTGGATTACGGGACCCTCCCCCTTGACGAACTCCAGGCTGAGTCCCATGCCCTGCAATGGCGGCAGGATATCGGCGAAGATGATCGCAGCATCGAGGTCAAACGCCTGGATGGGCTGCAAGGTGACCAGGCAGGCGAGTTCCGGCGACTTGATGATTTCGAGAATCGTGTAGTGTTCGCGTAACGCCCGGTATTCGCTCATGTAACGTCCCGCCTGGCGCATGAGCCAGACCGGGGTGTAGTCAACGGGTTGGCGCCGGCAGGCGGCGAGGAAGCGCTGCGCTTTTGTCATCGTTGCGGCAGGCGCGGACACACTGGATGGTGAGAGATTCTGCATCATTTACCCTTCTGAAAGCCAGCGTGCGGCGTCACGCGCAAAATAGGTGAGGATCAGGTCGGCGCCCGCACGTTTGATCGAGGTCAGACTTTCCAGTGCACAGCGCCGGAGCTCGAGCCAGCCATTGGCGGTGGCCGCATGGAGCATGGCGTATGCGCCGCTCACATGGTAGGCGCCCAGTGGCAGCGGGTAGGTTTCCCGTATAGCGGCCAAAATGTCGAGGTAGGGCATAGCGGGTTTGACCATCAACATGTCGGCGCCTTCGGCCACGTCGAGCGCGGCCTCCTTCATGGCTTCGCGGCGATTGGCCGGGTCCATCTGATATTGGCTGCGGTCACCGAAACTGGGGGGGCTTTCGGCCGCGTCGCGGAACGGTCCGTAGAAGCCGCTGGCGAACTTCACCGCATAACTCATGATGGCCACGTGGTCGAAGCCGGCGCCATCCAGTGCGGTGCGGATGGCGCCGACCATGCCATCCACCATGCCGGACGGGGCGATGATATCGGCGCCGGCCTCTGCATGCACAACGGCGGCACGGCCCAGCAGGTCACGGGTGGGGTCGTTCAGCAGATATCCTTCCGGCAAATGGGCATGGAAGTGGGCGTCACCTGGCGTGTTGATAATGCCGCAATGGCCGTGGTCGGTGTATTCGCAGAAGCACATATCGGACAGCACGATCAGTTCCGGCGCGGCATCCTTGATCGCGCGAATTGCCTGGGGGACGATGCCGTTGGGGCTGTAGTTGTCACTGCCCACCGCGTCCTTGACCGCAGGGATGCCGAAAAGAATGACGGCAGGCACACCGAGTTGTGCAAGCTCTCTCACCTCGATGACGAGTTGATCCACCGTGAACTGAAATTGTCCCGGCATGGAGCCAATCGGAATCCGCTGTCCTTTACCATGCCGCACAAAGAGCGGCGCGACCAGGTCGGCGGGAGTGAGGGTCGTCTCGCGCACCATCCGCCGCAGCGTGGGGTGCATGCGCAGGCGGCGCGGCCGGAGCGCTGGGTAGGTCGGTTGTGCCGCAAGTGAATTTGAGTTCATGATCGTGCTTTCCAATAGCCAGCCAGCGCCTCCACCAGGCTTTCCAGGCTGTGGGTTTGAGCAACGACGTCGACGTGGAGTCCGTTATCACGCGCACTTTGGGCGGTGATCGGACCAATGCAGGCGACGACCAGATCGTTGAGTTGGTTGGGATTTCCGCCTGCTTCGGTCAGCCGGTGGCGCAAGTTGCGCACCGTCGATCCGCTCGTGAAGGTGACCGCGTCGACCTCGCCCGCACACAACAAGCGCGGCAGATCGACGCCGCCGTGACCGATGACGGTGCGGTACGCGCCGATGGCTGAAACCTGGTGGCCGGCGGTGCGCACGGCATCTTGGAGCACCGGGCGTGCGATGTCAGCTTGTGGCAAGAGTACCCTGGACCCGGGCTGCAGTACGGGGAGCAGTTCGTCCGCAAGTCCTTCGGCGACGCTGTCGGACGCTGTCAGGGTGACTGGCAACTGGAGGTGGTTACGAACTGCAGCAGCGGATGCTTCGCCGATGGCTGCGATTGAGAGTGAGGAGAGTTGGCCGGGTGCAATCTCAAGCTCTGCCAGCCGCTGTTCCAAGACAAGCACCGTGTTTGCGCTTGTGACCACCAACCAGTCGAAGCGACCGCCGGCGGCGTCATGCAGGGCAGCATCCAGTGGGGCGGTGTCAGGCGCCGGCTCAATGGCAATGCATGGGTAAAGCAGCGGCTTTGCACCTGCGCTCGCCAGCAGCGCGGCCAGTGCAGGCGCCTGATGCACCGCTTGCGTGACGACTACGCCTTTGCCGGCGAGGGGTGCGTTCTGGTCGGGGACCGTCATGCGGCGCACTCCCTGAGGATGGCATCCGCCCCTTGCGCCAGTGCATCCTGGGCGAGCCGCAGCCCCATGCGCTGTGCGTCGGTGGGACTGCCGGACAAGGTGACGTCGATCTGTCGGCTGCCATCCACCGCCGAGACGCGGCCGCGTAGATGCAGTGTGCCTTGCTCGATCCAGCCATAGGCTGCAACGGGTGCGGAACAACCGCCGCCAAGACCCAGCAGAAAGGCGCGTTCGGCCGTGACCGCGGCACGGGATGCGCCGTCATCGAGCGGCGCCAGCCGCTGGAGTAGACCGGCATCATTTCTGCATTGGACGGCGAGCGCGCCCTGGCCGGGGGCCGGGAGCATCCAGTCGAGCGGCAGTACTTCCGTGATCGCGTTGGTCCAGCCCAGCCGATCCATGCCTGCCATCGCCAACATGGTCCCGTCATAGGGTCCCTCAGGGTCCTGTGCCTTGCGGATCCGGGTGTCGACGTTGCCGCGGATATCGATGGTGCGCAGATGGGGGAAACGCGCCAGCAACTGCGCTGCGCGGCGCCGGCTGCTGGTGCCGATCGAGGCGCCAGGCGGCAGTTCGGCCAGGTGCGCGCCACTGCGGCTGACAAAGACATCGTTGACCGGTGCGCGCGGCAGGATGGCTCCAATGACGAGGGCCGGATTGTCATCAATGGGGAGGTCTTTCAGGCTATGGACCGCCAGGTCGATGGCGCCGCTCATAAGCGCAGCCTCCAGTTCGGCGGTGAAAAGCCCTTTCCCACCCAGCAGCGGCAGCGGTGTATCGAGAATCTTGTCGCCCTGGGTGCGCATCACGTCGATGCTTAACGCCATGCCGGGCCAGGCCAGGAGCAATTCCGCCCCCACATGATTGGTTTGCCAGCGGGCCAGCGCCGATCCACGGGTGCCGAGGCGGAGTGCATTGGGCATTGCTTGCGCCGTTGCACTGGCGCCTGGTGAAGAAGCCGCGATCTCCGGCCGGTCAAGCGGTTTTTCCGCGGTGCGCTCAGCCACGATGTTTTCCGTTCCGTGAAGGTGTCATTGGTTCCAAGGCAAAGAGATCCTGCACCACATTCGCATACGTGACGCCGTTGCCGCTGGCCGCCTGGGCTTTGAGCCGGACCGTGGGTTCATGCAGGAGTTTGTTGACGATGCGATGCGCCATCTGGGCGAGTTCATGTTCGATCCGCTCGTCCGCTGTGTCATGGCGCTCACCGGCGTTTAATTCTCCGTGGTTGGCGCCGTTGGTCAGGCGCCGGAGGGTGCGCTCCACCTCAGCGCCCGCCACGAGTTCCGCTTTGCGGCGCAACTGCACCAGGGTCGGTGCAACCTGGCGCCCGCTGCGCCAGTCGGAAAATGCATCGACTTCTTCTTCAATAATCGACTCGACCACCGGTACTGCCGCCGCGCGTTTCGCCAGGTTGGCGTCAACTGCATCGCGGAGATGGTCGAGATCAAGGCGCTGGACGCCGATCAGGGTGTCAACGGTGTTTTCGATGTCACGCGGCATCGCAATGTCGAGGAGTAGCAGTGGACGGCCGGCGCGTTGCGCGACCGCCGCGGCAACGTCGCCGTAGCAGAGGACCGGGTGGGGTGCACTGGTCGCGCTGACCACCACGTCGGCACGCACCAGCGCAGGCACCAGACTCGGCCAGTCGAGCGCATTCCCATCCACCTGCTGTGCCAGCCGTTCGGCGCGGGCAAGTGTCCGGTTGATGCAGTTAATGTCGGTGGCGCCATGTTGTTGTAGGGCGACCGCCGCAAGTTCTGCCATCTCACCGGCGCCAATGACCAACGCCCGGCGCTGCGTCAGACCACCCAGCCATTGCGACGCGGTATCTGCGGCCGCGTGGCTGATGGAGGTCGTGTGGCTGCCGATTGTCGTCTCTGTGTGCGCACGCTTGCCACAATGCAGTGCCTGATTGAAAAGGTGTGACAAGAGTGGGCCACTTGCCCCCGCCAGGTGTGCTTCAGAGTGCGCATTCGCGATCTGACCCAGAATCTGTGGTTCGCCCAGAATCAAGGAGTCCAGGCCCGAGGCAACGCGAAAGAGATGCGTGACGGCCTCACGTTCGCTGTAGACATAGAGCAGCGACCGGAGCGCAGCAGGCGAAATGTGATGATTTTGAACGAGATAGGATTCAAGTGCGGCCTGACCGGCTGCGAGATCTTCGACCACTGCCACAAATTCCATGCGGTTGCAGGTCGAAATGATTGCCAATTCGTAGAGATGCGGTGAGATGCCGTTCACAGCAACCAGATCGGATAAGGCCATCCGTAGCCCGCATCCGTTTAGCGCGAATTGCTCACGCAGGTCAACGGCAGCAGTTCGATGATTGAAACCTACAAGTAGGATGGTTGGCATCGCCATCTATCCCCCATCATGCGTTGACCTGAACAAGCTGGGCTGCGGCGATCGCCGCCAGCGTGTCGACCAGCGCCGGGCTGTCGTTGAGCATGGGGGGACGTTCGACGCGCACATGGTGCGCCCGGGCAATTTCTTGCACGCCAACGTCGATGTCGTAAAGCACCTCGACGTGATCCGCAATAAAGCCAATGGGTGCGATCAGCAGGTTCTGCTCGCCGCGCTCTGCCAACGATGGCACTAGCTCTTCAATCTGCGGGCCAAGCCACGGCACCCCTGTCTTGGCGGCGCTTTGGTATGAGAAAGTCCAGCGGCCAGAAGGGATATCCAGCCGTTCCGCCAGCAGCGCGGCCGTCTCGCGGAGTTGGCGATCGTAGGGTTCGCCGCGTTCGATGATGAATTCGGGCAGGCTGTGCGCCGTGAAGACCGTCAGGACTTTGGCGCCGGAAGGAAACTTGCCATACGTCGCCGATACGTTGGCTGCCACCGCGGCCAGGTATTCGGGTTGGGTGTGCCAACTCTCGACAAACAGGATTTGAATGTTGGCGCCGACTGCGGCCAATGCGTCGTCAAGCTTGCGGCGATAGGCGCCAATGCTGAGTGAACTATAGTGTGGCGCCATGCAGATCACGACGGCGCGTTCGATCCCGTCGGCGACCATCTCCTTGACCGCATCCACAATCCACGGCTGCCAGTGTCGCATCCCCACATAGACCGGCATACCGGTTTTTGCGCTGAGCTGGCTTGCGGCGCTGCGGGTGATTTGCAGCAGCGGTGAGTAGCCACCGATGGCAGCGTAACGATGGGTGATTTCATCGACCAGGGCCTGCGGTGTTTCGCGCCCACCGCGGATGTCGAGCAGGTAGGCGGGCACATCCTCCAACTGATCGGGGCCACCGTAGGCAAGCAGGAGAATTCCAGTCTTCATGCGTTCACCTCGTTGTGCTGCCAGATCGCCTTGCCGATAAAGAATGGGCCTAGGTGTTCCAGATGTAGCGAAGTTTGTTTCGTTTTGCGCATCCGCTGCACGATGGAGGAAAGCGGGTAGAGGTCCGGGCCGAGCAGACCGACGACAAAGTCATTGTCGTTCTTGTCGAGGCCGTGACAGGCCAGACGGATATCGCTGCCATAGCCGGCGCGGCCGTAGGCATGGCCGATCCCGCCGTGTTCCATGAGGATCACGCTGCTCTTGCGCCGAAAGTTGCTCAAAGGTGCCCGAACGGCGCAAAGGGTACCAGATTGCCCACGGCCATTTGGGGTCGCAGACTTTCTGGCGCGGGCGTGATGAGCAATTTTCGAGGTCATCCTCGTTGCCAAGGGCATAGGTACGACCGAGCATGGTGTATTCAGGCTTGGGGCGGAGGTCTGCGAAGGGTGGGCGGCGCAGCAGGGTGTGGAAGTCACCAAGCAGGAAATCCGGATTCTCGGTGAAGGTGAGCAGGGCAACACCCCAGGGATCATTGACGTCCTCGTAGAGCACGCCACCGATGCCGGAAGCTTCCAAGGCAGCGATCAGGGCGCCGCTGTCCTTGTTGTCACCAAAGGCGAGCAACTGCATAAAAAGCCTGCGGTCGAGGGAGAGGGTGCGCCCGTCGGCGGTATGGCTCTGTTCGCTGATGTTGATGCCTTCTGCGGCAAAGGGTGTCGTCATCGGGCTATACCGTTTCCAGGTCGATACTGTCGCGGCGCACCGTGAGCGGTTCGTAGGTGCAGAAAGGCTCTTCGCCCAGATATTCCTGCGTCATGCCATAGGCGCGCGCGGCAGCCGCCGCAAATCTTTTGAATTCGCAGAAACCGCATTTGCCACCCAGTAAGTCCGGATCGCGCAACTCCGTGAAGAGTTGGGACTCCTCCCAGATCTCGCGGAAGGGTTGGCGGCGGATGTTGCCGGCTTCGACTGGTAAATAGCCGCAGGGGAAGACCTCGCCGCGGTGGCTGACAAAGCAGACGCCGGTGCCGGCAAGGCAGCCCTTGGTCATGGCGCTCATCGCCTGCCCGGCCGCTTCGGCGCTGGGGACGCCACCGGGGTGACCGCCGGGATGGCCGCCCGGATGTCCGCCTGCGTGTTGTTGGCGCCGGTGGCTGTCGGGGCGTGCGCGCAGGATCCCGTTGCGGCGCTCCTCGGCCTGGCGTTGGCGCACGATGCGGAAATAGTGGGGGGCGCAGGTGGCCTTGAGTTCGATGCCACCTTCCAGTTCGGCGTCATACATCCAGTTCAATACACGTTCATACTCAGTTGCGGAGATTTGTTGGTCGGGTGCGATTTCGACGCCGCAGCCGACGGGCACGAGCAGGAAAAGGTGGAGCGCCTGCGCTTCGAGGCCTTTGGCCAGGGCGAGCGTTTCCGGCATCTGGTGGACGTTGTGATTGGCGACCGTGGTGTTGATCTGGTAGGGCACCCCGACTTCCTGGAGGTAGCGCATACCGGCCAATGACTTATCGAATGCGCCGGCGCCGCGGAAGATGTCGTGAGTGGCGGCGTCGGCCCCGTCAAAGCTGATGCTGACGCGGCGCACGCCGCTTTCCTTGATTTTGCGGGCGACGGTGGCGTCGATGAGGGTGCCGTTTGTGGCGAGGGCAACGATCAGTCCGGCATCGCTGGCGTGGCGCGCGATGTCAAAGATATCGGGCCGGAAGAGCGGTTCGCCGCCGGAGAGCACGAAGATCGGGCGGGCAAAGGCGGCGATCTGGTCGATCAGGTCGAACGCTTCTTTGGTGGTTAGGTCTTGCGGCAATAGTTGGTCGGCGACCGTGATGCGGCGGCAGTGAATGCAGGCCAGGTTGCAGCCAGCGGTCGTTTCCCAAAAGATCAGGCGCGGTGGTGGATAGGTGTTTGTGGTCATGGGTTGGTTTCTGAAATTCCGGCTAAAGAGGTGTGGGGCGCCGGGGATACGTCCGCAGATTTGGACAAACGCACCTGCAGGCGCATAACAAAATCTGTGTAAACATATGTAATTCTATCTGAGAATCTGACTATGTGAGATTACTACCAATTTGCGTAGTGCGCAAATCATGGGTTCAGAAATTGCATCTAATGGCGGCCCATGTCTTACTCTGAGTAGAGCAGACGCAGTCATCTGATCACCTTTCAGATTACGGAGTTCGACGATGGACGTTGCCGTTGCCTGGCTCGCGGCGGGTTGCGTGTTCTTGGTGTACGTTGTTGTTTCCTACAGGCATCTCAAAAGCGACTTTGCAGATCGATCGAGGCTCCTGTTTGACATGATGGCAGTGTGTATCGCCGGTTTGTTTTGTGGAAATCTGGTGATCATCCCCGCCGAAGAGCATTGGGATTACATGGCCTACATGATCGACATGAGCATTGTAGTTGGATTCATTTTAGGGGCACTGGAGGCATACTCCTGGCCAAGGCGGTGGGAATGGGTGAAGGAGCAGCAACAGAAGCGCCAATTGAAGAACCTGATTCACACCTCATTGGGGCGTGGGAAGGACCAAATCGGCTAGGGATTCAAAGTCGTCACCGCTTCGGCGGTAGATGAGGAGGCGTACGGCGTCGGTGTTGGGGGGCAGGGGGGCACGTATAACGTCCGTGACTAGCTCTGGCGAATCTGCCGGGACAAGCCCTTCGCCCGGCGCGCTGCGGTCGACCTGGTAGATGGCGCCGGGGGCGCCATTTGGATCGGGTATGAATTCGCCATCTCGCACAGGCCGGATGCTGACACCGAGATCGGCGGGCCAGCCATTTTCAAGGTTCCAGAATAGCGTGATATCGGTTGCAGGTGATGCGTCTGTTGCGGGGCTCCCGTCGGGCGCAGCGGTGACGCGGTAGCCACGGAGCGTGACTCCCGGTGTGATCAGCTGATTCACTTGTGTAATGGCATCAGGCGCGGCCAATGGCTCGGCCGACAATTGTAGCCAGTCGGCACTCAGCACCCTGCGGGCGGGTTGGACTTCCGGCGGCAGTTCCGAGAGCAGCACCGGCGCGACATCGAAGGTGCTGAGCACAGCGCCGCCATCCTTGAGCAGTTCCCAGGCCTGTTTGCTGCTTACCACCTGGACAGTCGGGTTGATGCCCCAGATATTGATCAGATAATCCAACGCCAGTGCATCCTCCACAGGTGCGAAGACCCCAGCATGCGCAGGTAACGGTTGGTCCAGCAGCACGCCGGCCCGCGCAAAGGCGAGATCGTGCGGCTGGTTGCGGCTGTTTGCCCGTTCATAAGAGGCGGCGAAACGCCAGACAATCAGGAGGATCAGCAGTGCCAGGGGGGCTTCACGGAGCCACGACTTGCGCTGGCGGAAATAGTCCTCCCAGCGGTCCAATGCGGCGGCGGCGCCGAGCAGGATCAGCGGATACGCGGGCAGGATCACCTGGAACCAGTTGCCGCAGCGATACATCCAGTCGAACAACAGGTAGAGGACGAGTGTCCCGTAGAGGACGAAGCGTAGGCGTTTCTCGAGCAGGGCGATGCCTGCCAATCCCACCGCCAGCAGGACAATGCTCAATTCCTGCCAAATTAGCTCAGGAAGCCGCCGTCGAAAAATGCGCAGGTGGCGGCAAAGCCGCGGCTGAGTTCTTCTCTGCCCTGGGCAGTGCTGACGAACGCCCAGAACCATTCCGTCGCATTGCGCCATGCGCCGTTTCCCCACCACTCCGGATGCGCCGCACCACGAACATAGACGTAGGCATAGCTAAGCAGCGGGAGTAACCCCGCGGCGATCACGAGGAGTAAAAGTCGGGGTTTCCGGATGACCTGCGGGCGCTGCCAGAGGATCGCAACGATCAGGGGCGGCACGATAAATGCCACGGTCAGCATGTGGGCAAGACTCAGCCCGCACAGAAAGGCCAACAGCACCAGCAGCCAGTCACGCGAACGTTCCTGCCAGAGCAGATAGACATAGAGAATGGCGAGCGTCTGTGCGATCGCGCTGGTGTACTGCTCGGTGGTCGTTGCGTAGTACCAGAAGAAATAGGTGACGGCGTAGAACGCACCAATCAGAAGGGCCAGTCGCCAATTTCCCGCCGGATGGCGGAGGGAGTGCGTGATGCGCAGAACGACCAGATACAATAGACCAAGCGCCAGGAGCGCCCACAGCGTGCTGTAGCTGCTGAGGAGTGGGATTGGGTTTGGGAGTGGATCTCCAAGCAACGTGCTGGCGCTGCGTAGCGCATGAAACCAGAGCCAGCCCCCCATGGTATAGAGTGGATAGCCTGGGGCATTGCTCGGTCTGGCCTGCACCTGCGCGTACTGGTGGGTGATCAGATCGCCGCCGACCAGTTCGCCAGACTGGAAGCCGTTGTCCAGTGTCCAGAGGTACAACAGCGTGGCGCAGAGGAGGAGCAGCAGCCCCATTCCGAGTGCAAGCCGGTTTTGCTGCTGGGTTGGTTTGGGAAGAGGGACAGGTGAAACCGGTTGAATTTGCGTCGTCATGCCGGGACATTTCCAGGGCGGTCAGGGCCAATGGCCCATCGATCAGTGCCGGATGCTAGCATCGCCACACGACCCTGTCAAAGAATAGGAGGCCATGAGTTTTCGCGGTTGTCCATGCGCACGGCTATAATGCGGAAAATTTTGGGACAGGATTGGTGATTCAACATGAACCGAGACCTACGCAGCCAGCCGTATCTTGCCGAACAGGCGGGCCAGGTCATCGCCCGGCGACCTCTGATCGGTGTGACCATGGGACGTGAAAAATCGCAGCGTTTCTTTGGTCTTTCGCTGTACATCATGAATCAGACCTATGTCCGCACCTTGGAGAATCTGGGTGCGTTGCCTGTCATGATTCCACTCAACATGACCGAGCACACGCTGCGCGGGATTTTCGAGCGCTTGGACGGTCTCTTCTTGCCGGGCGGCGAAGATATCGACCCCGTTCATTATGGTAAAGAGCGCCACCCCTTGCTGGGTGCGACCGATAAAGAGCGCGACCGGACCGAACTGGCCCTGACGCGGTGGGCAATCGAAGCCGGCATGCCGGTGCTTGGCGTCTGTCGCGGCGTACAGATGATCAACGTCGCTTGTGGGGGCACGCTCACCCAGGATCTGCACAGCGATGCGCCGGATCTTGAAAAGCATGATTACTTCCCGCCGAGTTTTGAACGATACCGGATCAGCCATCGCATCGACATCGAGGCGGACAGCCGATTGGCGCATGCCATGGGGCAAATTCATGAAGTGAACTCGATGCACCACCAGGGGATTGCGGATCTGGGCTATGGGCTGCGCGTCGTGGCGCGGGCCGATGATGGGTTGCCGGAGGCCCTGGAGGCGCCCGCGCTGCCCTTTGTCGTTGGCGTCCAGTGGCACCCGGAAGAATTGGCAAAGACGGATCAGATGAGCGCCAACCTGGTCTACGATTTCGTGTACACGGCGGCCGGTGATTGGCGCAACCAGGTGCCGGATGAGTGGTCGCATCAGTTTCGCCAGGTCTGCATGCAATTGCCTGCGGCGGGTGACGATCCGGTTGCTTTGCCCACCCATCCCAATGGCAATGGGCAGCACCTCCCACAACTGATCGGCAATTGCGGCTGAGGCGGGGGCAGCAGCTCCCGGCTCCCTTTTACTCCTGAACCATCTGTTTCTCCGCATTGGGGTTGCACCGCCACAGCTAATGCTGGCGGTGGCGGCGCGCTTTATGTCCTTCTTCACTGCACATTTGTTCCACGCCTTCGTTAGCCAATCTGCCGATCTTCAGGTATAATTCACCGGCTAAATTCGTATCGAATGCAGGTCTGGAGCGGTGGATGGAAGACAATCTCGAACCGATGGACGACGGCACTGACAACGAAGCCGGCAAAGAGGCCAATCAGACGACTGGTGGCTTGGGCGCCACGTCCAATGGTAGGAGTGGTGGCGGACTCAACGGCAATGGGTATGACGTGGCGATGAACGAAGGCGCCGCGGGCCTGGTCCGCAACGTATTGATTGAGCAGGAAATGCGCACCGCATACCTTGATTACGCCATGAGCGTGATCGTGGCCCGCGCGTTGCCGGATGCCCGTGACGGCTTGAAGCCGGTGCACAGGCGTATTTTGTACGCCATGCACGACATGGGCCTCGCCGCGTCAAGCTCCTATAAGAAGAGCGCCCGTATCGTTGGCGAAGTGCTTGGTAAGTATCATCCGCATGGTGATACGGCGGTCTACGATGCGATGGCGCGCATGGCGCAAGACTTCAGCCTGCGCTACCCGCTGGTCGACGGTCAGGGTAACTTCGGTTCGGTGGACGGCGATAGCCCGGCGGCGATGCGTTACACCGAAGCCCGCCTTTCGCGGATCGCCGAGGCGCTGCTCCAGGACATCGACATGGATACGGTGGACTGGAAGCCGAACTTCGATGATAGCCTCCAGGAACCGAATGTGCTCCCGGCCATGCTGCCGAACTTCCTGGTCAACGGCACCAGCGGCATCGCGGTGGGCATGGCGACCAACGTACCGCCCCACAACCTGACCGAAGTGGCCAACGCCATCGTCTATGTAATCGACAACTGGGAGCGGCACACCGACATCGGTCTCGACGAACTGATGGCCTTTGTGAAGGGGCCAGATTTCCCCACCGGCGGCATCATTCTAGGCAGCGAAGGCATCCGGCAGGCCTTTGCCACCGGGCGCGGGCGCGTCGTCGTGCGTGCGCAGACGCAGATTGAGGAGATGCGCAACAACCGCTTCGCCATCATCGTGACGGAGATTCCCTATCAGGTCAACAAGTCGAACCTGATCGAGAAGATGGCTGAGTTGGTGCGTGAGGGCAAATTGGATGAGATCAGCGACCTGCGCGATGAGTCTGATCGCACGGGGATGCGCATTGTCATTGAGTTGAAGCGCGGCGCCGCCCCGAAGAAGGTGCGCAATAAGCTTTTCAAGCACACGCAACTCCAGACCGCCTTTGGGGTGAACGCACTGGCATTGGTCGATGGCGAGCCTTTGACCCTCAGCCTGCGCCGTTCGTTGGTGGTTTACGTTGAACATCGCTTTGAGGTGTTAACCAGGAGGACGCAATTCCAACTGGCGCGTGCCCGTGAACGCGCCCATATCCTCGAAGGCTTACGGATTGCCCTGGAATTTCTCGATGAAGTGATCGCCCTGATCCGGAGCAGTGACAGCGCGGAAGCCGCACGAAGCGGGTTGATGGCACGGTTTGGCCTCAGCCAGATGCAGGCGCAGGCAATCCTGGATCTGCAATTGCGCCGGCTGGCCGCGCTCGAACGGCAAAAGATCGAAGACGAATACAGCGAGTTGATGGCGCGCATTGCCTACTATGAGGACCTGCTCGCCAATCCCATGAAGATCCGCGGGCTGATTCGTGACGACATCTTGATGCTGCGCGATAAATACGGCGACGAGCGCCGGACGCAAATTGCCCACGATGCCACGGGTGAATTCTCGGAAGAAGATCTGATCGCACAGGACAACGTGTTGATCTCGTACAGCGCCAATGCCTACATCAAGCGGATGCCCGCAGATGTGTTCCGCGCTCAGGGGCGCGGCGGCCGCGGGATCAAAGGGATGACGACGCGATCCGAGGACGAAGTGATTGAGCTACTCTTTGCCCGCACGCTCGATCATATTCTCTTCTTCACAACGAAGGGGCGCGTCTATTCCAGCCGCGTGTATGAGTTGCCCGAAGGCAGCCGCACCTCGAAGGGCATGCACATCGCAAATGTGCTGAATCTGCTGCCCGATGAGTTGGTCAGCACAATGCTGGTGGTGCCGGACTTTGAGGTTGCCGACTACATCACCCTGCTGACGCGGCAGGGGCGCATCAAGCGGATGGAACTCAACGTATTTGCGAATATCCGATCGGTTGGCCTGATTGCGATGACGCTTGACGAAGGGGACTCGTTGGATTGGGCGCGGCTGACCGACGGCGTCGAAGATTTCATCGTCGTGACACGCAGCGGACGCGCCCTGCGCTTCCATGAGACTGATGTACGGCCGATGGGGCGCACTGCCGCCGGCGTGATGGCGGTCCGGCTTGTGGGTGTGGATGAGGTCGTCAGTTTTGATGTGGTGAAGCCGGCCGCAGAGCTGCTGGTGGTGCATAAGCAGGGCTACGGCAAGCGCACGCCCCTCGCCGAATATACAGTGCATTCGCGCTATACGCAGGGTAATTGGACCACCGATCATACCCGGTTGGAAGAGGTCGGGCCGGTGGTGTCCGCCCGCATCGTGGAACCCCAGGACCAGATCACGGTGATGACATCGAATGGGATCGTGTTGCGCACCAAGGTTGACGGCATTCGGATTTGTGGCCGGATCACCAAGGGCGTACGGATCGTCAATCTGATCGAAGGGGACTTCGTTGCCGCGGTAGCTGTGTTGCCGGTGGCTGATTTGACCCGCGGCGTGGATGGCGGCGGGAGCGATGCGGTCAACAGCGCCGCCGCTGACCAGGTCGACGCTACAGATCCTGTGGATGTTGAAGAGATCATTGCTGAAGATGCCGTGCTCGATATTGCAGACGATGATATGGAGAAGTTGGTCGAAGATTGAGCAACCTGCCCCACCAAAAGCCAGGCCAGCAATTCGCCTATATTCCGCATGCGGATCCGGAACTGATTGCGGGGACGCTCGTCGCGCTGGCGAACAGCGAGGGGGGCACGATCGTCCTTGGCGTTGGTGGAGATGGGCGGCTGGGTACGATCTTTACGGTTGAGGAAGCCTCCGACGCCTTGATGGCTGCCCAGCGGCTTTGCCGCCCTCCGGTGAAAACCCAGTGGCAGCAGGAGCAGGTGCCGGGTGGAGCGGTCGTGACGCTGATGGTCGAACGCGCCAGCGAGGTGCATGCCCTCGAAGATGGCCGCGTCCTGGTGCGCCGCGGCGCCGAGAATGTGCCGGCCGAAGGGGCAGAGATCGAACGGTTGGCTGCCAGCCGTCCGGCCGGTGACTATGAGTTGGACGAGGTGCCAGGTGCGCGGCGCGACGATCTCGATGACGACATCATCGACGACTACCTGGAGCGCCGGCAGGAGCGCAACCCCCGCCATGCCATTCTGCCGAAGGACAAACTCCTCCAACAGATTGGTGCGCTCACCGAAGGCCGCGCGCCTACGGTGAGCGGGATGCTGCTTTTCGGCAAAGAGCCGCAACTTTTCCTGCCACAAAGCCGGGCCATATTTGTAAAATTTGCCGATACAGGGCCGCGTGGGCCGGGCGGAAGTTTTGGGTATGGGCGCCGTGAGGAGTTTCTCGGTCCGGTGCCGCTCATTATTGAACGGGCGTGGCGTGTGATCTGGGAGGAGATGGACAAACGGGCGGTCGTGCGCGGGCTTCAGCGCCAGGAAGAGACCGAATATCCCTCGTCCGCGGTGCGCGAAGCGCTGGTCAATGCCGTGGCCCATCGCGATTACCGGTTGACGGGGCGTTCGATCGAGATCCGGATGTATACGGACCGGATGGAGATTACGAGCCCGGGCGGTCTGCCGGCCCATATTACCATTGATAACATTGTGGAGGAACACTACAGCCGCAATCCGCGGCTTGTGAACGGCCTCTATCAGTGGGGCTATATTGAGGAACTGGGGCTGGGCGTCGACCGCATGATTGAAGACATGGTGAAGGCCGGTCATCCACCGCCCATTTTTGAGGCGAAGACCCATCGCTTCACCGTGACGCTTTTCAACACGCGAGACGCCGGCAGGACGACCCAGACGTGGGAAGGCAACATGAATGAGCGCCAGATGAAGGCGCTTGAGTATGTGCAGCGGCACGGCTCCATTGGCAATGCCGAATATCGGGCGCTTTGCCCCCATGTTGGCCCTGAGACGCTGCGCCTGGACCTGGCCGACATGGTCAACCGCAGCATTTTGCTGAAGATCGGCGACAAGCGCGGCACACGTTACATTATCAAGTAGCGCCTCTGGGAGGTGCTTGTGGCGTTGCCAATATACCAAATATCCCAATTGGGAAACTGGGGATATCGCTCGATTTGCGAAATTTGGGATATTACTTGGGATAATTTGGGTATCACCCGGGATATATGTAGTTAGGTCATGAAAGGCGCCCGCATGATTGGTTTGCGGTGCGGCAAGTGCTATAATCCGCGTTTGGGGTGCACGGCACTGCACCAAACGTCGATTATGGAGAAACTCGATTCTTATGTCAGAACCTACCAAACCTGCGAGCGACCCGTTTGCCTTGCAGCCGGACACGCCGCCGGTCGGTGATTCCAGGATGCCGAGTACTGCTGAACCAGTTGTCACCACTTCTGAAACAACGGCCACTCACTCGAACTGGGCGATGATTCGAGAACTCCTCGAAACCATTGTCCTTTCGCTCATCATCTTTCTGTTGATCCGTCAGGTTGTCCAGAACTATCGCATCGAGAATCACTCAATGGAGCCCAACTTCTTTGAGGGACAGTTTGTGCTGGTCAACAAACTGGCGTTTAAGCTTGGTGAACCGACGCGCGGCGATGTGGTTGTCTTCCATAACCCTGAAAACACAAACGAGGACTTTATCAAGCGCATCATCGGCGTGCCCGGCGATGTCGTGGAGGTGCGCGATCAGACGGTGCTGATCAACGGGCAGCCGGTGATTGAGGACTTTCCGCACGAGGCGATTCCCCCTGGTCTCTATACGCCGCCCATGACGGTGCCTGAGAACAACCTGTTTGTGATGGGTGATAATCGGCCTAATTCACGCGACAGTCGCAGTTTCGGTCCCATCAGTCAGGATCTGCTTGTGGGCAAGGCGTGGTTACGCATCTGGCCGCTCAACAAGTTTGGCATTGTGGCACATATCGATTTGCCGCTTGGCACGGCAGCGCAATAGGATTTCCGTTTGCTCTGGAGGGATTGAAGACAATGAATGCGCATGATCTTGAGGCAAGAATCGCGGCAGCGATGCAGGCTGTCGCCTCAGGCGCCGCCCCGACCTGGCAGCCGCCCCTTGTGAGCGATGCGAAGACGCTGGCGAGGATGATCGATCACACGCTGCTCAAGCCTGATGCGGTGGAGGAGCAGGTGCGTGTCCTTTGCACCGAGGGTCAGGAGTATGAATTTGCTTCGGTGTGTGTGCATGCGACCTGGGTGCCGCTCTGTGTCCAACTGTTGGCGGGTAGCGACGTGATGGTTTGCAGCGTCGTGGGCTTTCCGATGGGCGCCACCCTGCCGGCGGTCAAGGCCTACGAAGTTGAACAGGTCGCTGCGCTTGGCGCCCAAGAAGTGGACATGGTCATGAATGTCGGCCGGCTACGTGATGGCGACTATGCATTGGTGCTACGCGACATTCAGGCCGTGGTGGATGCGGCGCACGACAATGGGCTGGGCGCAAAGGTGATTCTGGAGACTGCGTTGCTCACCGACGCCGAAAAGATCGCCGCCTGTGTGATTTGTCAGGCCGCCGGGGCCGACTTTGTGAAGACCGCCACGGGCTTCAATGGTGGCGGGGCAACGGTCGAAGATATTGCGCTGATGCGCCGTGTGGTTGGCAACAAGATTGGCGTAAAGGCTGCGGGAGGTGTGCGCTCCGCTGCGGACGCCCTGGCCATGATTGCCGCGGGCGCCAACCGCATCGGGACGAGCGGCGGCGTTAAAATTGTGCAGGAGATGGCAGGAGTTAAATTGCCAGAAGTCGTGGTGGGGGATTATTGAGATTGGAGATTGGAGATTAGAGATTAGGGATTGACTTGCACCGATCTCCAATCTCCAATCTCCAATCCCTCAGTTCGCCTCACTTGGGAGATTCGTTCATGACGGTTCGCGTCACTGATTTTGCGTTGATCATTGGGCATGTCTGGCGCTGCACAAGTTGCCGGGATGCCTTGTTGCGTAACCCCACGCTGATGTGGGTTGGCTACAAACTTTCCGAAGATCAGCGCACGTGTATCATTAATCTGGGCGACGAAGACTTTCACACCGTGATGCACCTGGCCGAAGTGACCGGGCTGACGGTAAAGGAAATTGACGACGCCATCGATCATCCACGCGCCCGCCTGCGCCATCTTGGCAGCGTGAAGGGCGACGTACGGCCGGGCGTGACCTGGTAAAGTAGATTGGTTGTATGAAACAGATCATTCCTGGCTTGTGGGAAGTCGATGAGATCGGCGATGCGGTGCACGCGTATATCTGGGAAGGCAAGCATGGGCTGACGCTCATTGACACGGGGATGCCGACCGATGTTCACGCCATCATTGACGCCATCACCGCCAAAGGGTGGGCGCTCCATAACGTGCGGCGCATCGTGGTGACGCACGGCGATGCCGATCATGCCGGCGGCGCCGCCAAACTCAAGAAAGCAACGGGCGCCGTCGTGGGCTGTCATTCGGTTGAGAAAATACTTCTGGAGCATCCTGAGAAGCGGGTTCCGTCCAATCTGCTCATCCGCCCGCTCTTTGCCATGATGCGCATCCTCCCGACGTACAACACCCTGCCGGTGACACCGGATGAACTCTATGTCGACGGGCAGCTCTTGCCGGAAGGGTTTATTGTAGTGCACACCCCCGGACACACTCCCGGACATATCTCCCTCATCCATCGTGAGAAACGGCTGTTGATTGCAGGTGACGCGCTCAACAATCGTGGAGGGAAGCTGCAATTGCCACCGGCGGCTTTTACGCCCGACCGGAAAAATGCTGAACGAAGCGTCTGGAAACTCGCCAAGAAATATGGCGATGATTTTGACGTGGCCGTCTTCGGTCACGGGCCGCCTATTCTACAGAATGCAAACCACCGAATCAAGGCCATGGTCAGCCAGATTTTCTCGACCGAAGTGTAGCCTGTGAACGTTGAAATTCTCGCACTCTGCGACGCTGCGAATGACTCGCACGGCAAGTTGAACTTGCTGGGCGCGTTTGATTCACTTTGGGCCAAGACAACGCCCGCCGTGCACCCGATGTGCACGGTGGCGATCCGAATGCGCTTCAGCCACAGCGAAGCGGGGGAGCATCGCGTCGCTATTCACTTCATCGACGATGATGGCCAGATGGCCATGCCCCCGGTGGAAGGCGCCATTCAGGTGCAACCCAAGCCGGAAGATACGTCGGCGGTTGCGAATATCGTGCTTAACATCCAGGGTCTGCGCCTCGAACACTTCGGCGAATATTCCGTCAATCTACTCGTCGACGGCGAAGAGGCGGCCTGCCTGCCGCTGATGGTGCGGCAGGCTCCTTAGGCGCCGCTATCGCTGCAAGCGGTCAAACACCACTTCGCCCCCAAATACGGTTATCAGCACTTGCGTGTTGGCCACTTCGTCCCCTTGAATCCCGTTCTGCTCCAGTTCGAACAGATTGCGATCCAGCACGATCAGATCCGCCAGTTTGCCGGGCGCAAGCGAGCCGATGAGTTGCTCCCAACCGGCAGCCTGCGCGGCGCCAAGCGTGTAGGCAAAAATGGTCGCTGCAAGCGACAGGCATTCATCTGGATACCAGGGCGGGGCGGGCATGCGTTCGGGCCGCTGTCTGGTGAGCGCGGCATGGATGCCCAGAAATGGATTTGGATCGGCAACTGGGGCATCGCTGCCAAAGGCAAGCAGGGCGCCGCTCTCTAGCAGGGAACGGAAGTTGTACATGTGAGCGCCACGCGCACCCAGAAAGCGGTCTGCCGTATCCATGTCGTCGGTCGCATGGATTGGTTGCACGGAGGCGGTGATCCCCAACTGCCCCAGCCGCGGCAAGTCTTCCGGGGCGATGATCTGAACGTGTTCGATGCGGTGAGGAATCGGCGGGGTGAGCCCGCCATCAGCCAGTTCCTCAAAAATATCCAGCACGACCCGGTTTGCGCGATCGCCGATGGCGTGCACGCTGATCGGGAACCCTGCTTCTGTCGCCGCACGAAACTCCTGGGCCATCTGGCTAGGTGGCGTGACGTTGACCCCCTCATTTTCGCCCTCCTCCGGCGCCAGTTTGGCGAACGGCGCCAGCATCCAGGCGGTGCGGCTGCCAAGGCTGCCATCGCTAAAGACCTTGACGTGACCGAGGCGAAGGTGGTTGTCGCCGAAACCGGTGCGGAGGCCAAGGTGGAGCAGGTGAGGCAGGTCGTGGGCGGCAATATTGCAGTTCACGCGGAGTTTGAGTTCGTGATTTTCGCGTAGTCGAAGGAGTGCCGACCATTCATCACGACCGTCCGTGCTATCTTTGATACGTTGTGCGTGTACTGCCGTAACGCCAAGCCCATGCAACACGGTCTGTGCATGGGTGAGCGCAGCCAGTTGTTGGGCATCGGTGGGCGGGGGCACAAAGCGGTCAACGAGCCCGGCGGCGTGTTCGCGCAAGAAGCCGGTGGGGTTGCCCTGGGCATCGCGGTCGATGATGCCGTTTTCGGGGTCAGGGGTGGCGGCGGTGATGCCGGCAATCTTCATTGCCGCCGAATTCGTGACTGCGCTATGTAGGTCACTGCGGTAGAGCAGGGTCGGATGATCGCCGGTCACCGCGTCAAGCTCCGCCGCGTTTGGAACGTCCGTTTCGCCCCACCGGCTTTCGTTCCAGCCCTGGCCGACGAGCCAGGCGCCTGGCGGCAGCGTTGCTGCCCGGTCGCCGACTAATTTGAGCATTTCTCGGCGGCTCTGCGCGCTCTATAGGCGAAGTTCGTGTAGACCTAATGCGTACGACAGGAGGTGAATGTGGGCGTCGCAGAAGCCGGGCAACACCAGGCGCCCGCCCAGGTCAATGCAGGGGGTGGTTGACCCGGCAGTCGCCAATACGTCGCGATTGGAGCCGAGGGCAACGATGCGGTGTTTGCGGATGGCGATTGCTTCGGCCCACGGCATTGACGCGTCGACCGTATAGATCTGCCCGTTGTGGAGGATGAGGTCGGGGACTGTTGCGAGTGCCTGCATGGCGTGCTGCTCCTTCTTGAACGCTGCTGACGGCTGAGCGCAGCAATTGAACGGTCCTTTACGCCCTGATGATTTGACACTTACGGGGGTCAATGCTATTCTACGGTCCGTCAATCGGTTGTTTCTGTGCTTCAGAAATCGCACGGAGACGTGGTGTAGCGGTTAGCATAACGGCCTGTCAAGCCGTAGGTCGCGGGTTCAAATCCCGTCGTCTCCGCCTAGATTGACGAAGCCCGCCAGTAACACTGGCGGGCTTTTCTATTATCCTCGAGCGTTGCCAGCGCGACTATTCTTCCTTGGCGTCGCCACCCATGATGGACGGATCTGGTGCGCCCATGATGTTGTAGCCACCGTCGACATAGAGCACTTCGCCGGTGATGACGGATGCCATGTCGCTGAGCAGGAACAGGGCGGCGTTGCCCACGTCACCCTGGTCGACGTTGCCCATCGGCGCCACCTGGCCGACATAGTGAAGGCTCTTGCGGAAGCCACTAACGCCGGATGCGGCGAGCGTCTTGATCGGGCCGGCGCTGATGGCATTGACACGAATGCGGTCCTTCCCGAGGTCCCACGCCAGATAGCGCACCGATGACTCCAGCGCAGCCTTGGCGACGCCCATGACATTGTAGTTCGGCGTCACCTTCTCGGCGCCGTAGTAGGTCAGCGTGACGATGCTACCTCCATTGGGCATCATTTCCCGTGCCCGGCGCGCCAGAGCGATCAAGCTATAGCAACTGATATCGAGTGCAATGCGGAAGCCGTTGCGACTGGTGTTGACAAAGCGTCCGCTCAACTCCTCGGATGGGGCGAAAGCGACTGCATGCACCAGGAAGTCGATCGTGCCCATCTGCGCGGCGGCCTTGGTGAATACGTCATCGATGGCGGCGTCATCGGTCACATCGCACTCTTCGACGAACGGACTGTTGACGCTGGCGGCCAACGGCTCCACTCGTTTTTTGAGAATTTCACCGGCGTAACTAAAGCCTAATTCTGCGCCTTGATCGTAGAGGGCCTGGCTGATGCCCCATGCGATCGAATTCTTGTTGGCAACACCGAAAATCAATCCCTTCTTGCCTGCGAACAGTGTCATGGTCGGTTCCTCCTCCTGGTTGTCACGGTTGTGTTGTCGCCAGCCGGTCGCTAAATCATGGGGAAACTGGACTTTTCTAAGTAAGTCTAAGTAAGTTGTATGTACTGCGATGCCCGAATTGCGCCAATCATTGTAAGGTTCGTTAACCCGTGATCGCTTTACACCGGCAGAATCGGTATGCTACTCTATTCCGCAGAAGCTGTTCGATATCGCGTTGCGGCGGAGCCGCTATCGGGGGAAGCGCGATATCGAACAGTTTTTTATCGCCGTACGGGACCCAGAGGCATCATCAAGCGTCTGCGCCGGCCGTGATCCGCACGAACTTGCGTTTGCCGGCTTGAATCACAATTTCCCCGGCCGTAGGAGGCGTAACGATGTGTTCGATGGCCGTGATGGTCACTCCGTCCGCGCGCACGCCGCCTTGCTGCACGAGCCGCCGTGCATCGCTCTTGCTTGCCACTAGCCCAGCCTCTGCCAGCACGTCCAGAATCCCAGTGGGCACGGCCAACGCCAACAGGGGTGCATCGCTCGGCGCCTGACCTTCATGCATACGGCGCGCGTCCTGTGCAGCCTGATTGGCGGCGTCTTCACCCTGGAAGATGCTCACGATCTCCCATGCCAATTTGTGCTTCAGTTCGCGCGGATCCAGGGTCCCGTTTGCCAGTTCGGCGAAGAGGGCGTCAATCGTTGCCTGGTCCCAGCGCGTGACCAATTGCGCGTAGTTACGCATGGTGGAATCGGGCAGGTTGAGCACTTTGGTGAAGATTACCCCCGGCGCCTCATCGATGCCGATGGTATTGCCGGCCGATTTGCTCATCCGCATCACGCCGTCGGTGCCTTCCAAGATGGGGAAGGTCAACACGATTTGGGGACGCAGCCCGTGCGCTTCCATGAGTTTGCGCCCGGCCATCAGGTTAAAGAGTTGGTCGGTGCCGCCGATCTGGATGTCGGTCTCCTGGGCGACGGCATCATAACCCTGCATCAGTGCATAGAAGAACTCGTGCAACCAGATGGCGTCCCCGCGTTCGAAGCGTTTGCTAAAGTTTTCGCGTGTCAGGAATTGCTGCACGGTGAAGTTGCTGGCTAACCGGATGACGTCGGCAAAGGTGAGGCCCTGCAGCCACTCATGGTTGTAGCGTATGCGGGTCTTCGTGCGATCAAGCACGCGGAATGCCTGGGTGGCATAGCTCTGCGCCTTTTCGAGCGCATCGTCAAGTGACTGTTGCTTACGCGCCGAATCCTTGTCGCTTGGGTCGCCGATGATGCCCGTAAAGGTGCCAATCAGGAAGGTGACGTCATGTCCCAGGTCCTGGAACTGGCGCAGTTTGCGCATCGAAATGGTGTGGCCCAGGTGCAGATCGGGCGAAGAAGGATCATAGCCGCAGTAGATGCGCAGCGGCTTGCCGGTGTTAAAGCTTTCCTGCAAGCGCTCGCGCAATTCTTTTTCCATGTTGGCGTAGGTCTGCGCGTCACCGAAATCGACACCGCGCATGAGAATGCGCATCTGTTCATCGACTGGTGGAAATTGGCCCATGATTCGAACTCCGTTCCTGATGAAGTCAAAAAAAACGCGTGAGCGATTTGGATGCCCACGCGTTCAAAAACAAGACAAAGGCGGTTCGCGACAACCTGGTCGCTAACCGATGCAGGGCAGCACTGAGATGGGGCGTCCTGCGCCCCTTCGATACAAGTAGGGATTGGTTCCTGCCGTATCCTGCTTCCCGTGTGCCATACGCGCCATCATACCCAAGAAGAGAATCAGGGTCAAGGAGGAAACCGAATAGAATCGCTAAATCAGCCTCAATTGACAGGGACGGCGGAGACGACGGCGCCGAAGCCGTCTACCTCGATCTTCCACTCACTGCCTGCCAGGCACTCCTCATACTCTGCCTGCGTGCGCATTGTAAACGTGTAGTTGTTCTTGCCATCGTTCAGTTCACAGACATACGTTTCATTGCGCGTGCCCAGTTTCTGGTCGCCGGTGAGGTTTACTGCTGGCCAGCGCGGCGCAAAGTCATTACCCTTTTCCACCACGGTGTTGACAACGGCCCACTGCAACGTCGTATAGCTGCAGTAATCGTCATATACTTCATACTCGCAGTCTTGCACGACGCGGCCCATTCCCGTACCGGTGTCTACGGTGTAGGGGGTACCACAGACTTCACGCGCACCCGGCTGTGGGCTGGAGGATGTGGAGCGCCGCTCAGATCGGCAACTGACATTGTTAGCATTGCTTGGAAGCTGATTCTGCCATGCCTGGGCGCGCACAGGCACCATCCCCATAATCGCCACGGAGCGTTCCCAGTGTGCGCCGGTGGAGGTGGCGGTCTTCTCGCTCGTCCGGAAGCCAAAGAAGACGAAAGCACACAAGCCAAGCACCACAATGAGCCCGATGGCAACAAAGATGAGCACGCTGCCGCCGCCCAGCCCGCTCGGCGCAGGTGCTGCCTGTGCCGGCGCCGCCGCAGGCGCCGGTTTGCCCAGGGGAGCGCCGCATTTGGCGCAGGTGACGGCCGCCGCCGGATTCTCTTCACCGCAGGCTTTGCACTTCACCTTAGCGCCTGCATCCGTTTCGCCGTAGGCGCCGACGGTCTTACCTGCTTCACGCGCTTTGCCCTGGGTGAGGTCGCCGCCACACTGTTTACAGACTTTGGCGTCGGCCGGGTTGCGGGCGCCGCAGAAGCCACAATGGATATCGGGGCCGGCTTTGGCGCGATCAATTTTTGCCTGATCGGTCGTGACGGCTGCCTGCGCTGCGGGCGTCTCAAAGTTGACATTCTCCGGCTGCGCCGCGCCACAGGTGCTACAGGTTGCCTGTGTGCCCGGATTGCGGCCTTTGCAGCGTGGGCATGTCCATTCAAGCTCCACATACCCAAGGTCTTTTTGGGTCATGGTTGGGGTGCTCCGTGATTCGTGTTGCTTGATTCGTGTTGCGTCACGTATTACGTATTGCGTCTCGGGTTCGTTGAGAGTCGCGCAACATGGGACACGAGACACGAATCACGAGATACGTAATACGCATTGTACTGATCTCCTTTGTCAACGGCAAGGTTTGATATTGTACTTTCGACGGCGTGTGCATAGAATGGGCGCATGTCCTACCTTCCGCCTGATTCGCCCACCTTTGCTGGCGACGATGCTTCAGAGCTATTCTCCGGCGTATTGGGCGACGGGCGCACCGCCGCCGTGCGCTATGCCCTGGATGACGCGCTCGAACTATGGTGGGATCGAAGCCAGTTGCCATCGACGCAGTTGTTGCGCGACGGTCTGCTGGCATTGGAAGCTGGGCGCACCCTGGATGAAGCACAGACGGGTCTGCTCTTGCGGGCGGCGTTGGCTTACCGGCGGGGGATGGTGACGGCGCTGCGGTATCAGAATGACCCGGAGCGCACCGCCGTCATTTTGAGTGATGCCTTGCTGGAACAAGAGAACCCACTCACGGTCGATGAACTGGCCCAGTTGGCGACGGTGGATGCGGGGAGCGAACGCTGGTTGCCGGCGCTCGTCAATGCCCTGCGCGAGGCGACTGACAGCGCGGATGACGTGCGTCGCACACAGGCATCCTCTTTGCTGGAGATCCTGGTTGGGGGGCATGGGGAATTGGTGGATGCCGGGCAGTGGTCCGTGCGTGCTGCAGCCAGGCAAGAGCCGCCGCGCTTCCGCCGGATCTGGCTGTACTTGTTATGGTTGGCCCTACCGGTCGTGCTGGTGGCCGGCGGCATCTGGCTGGCGCAGCAGTGGCGCAGTCGCGACATGATCCAGGTGGCGGCCGGTTCGTACCCAGTGGCAGGGGCCGGCGGTGATCGCCTCGTGACCCTGGCCGCGTATGCGATTGATCGCACCGAGGTGACGAATGCTGCGTATCGCCGCTGCGTTGATGCGGGGAAGTGTTCACCGCCGGCAAGCTTTGCGAGCGCCCAGCATCTCGACTATTATCTCAATCCGGCATTCAACCAGTATCCTGTGATCGCCGTTGATTGGGCGGCGGCCAGCGCCTACTGCCGCTACACGGGGGGGCGCCTGCCGACGGCGGAAGAGTGGGAGGTAGCCGCCAGTTTTGCGCCGGCCACCCAACGCCGTTATCGATACCCCTGGGGTGATCAGTTTGAGGTGCAGCGCGCCAATGGGGCCCCGGCCGGTTTGGGTGACACCCTGACGGTTGGCAGTTACACCCCTGGCGGTGACAGCCCGCTAGGATTGAAGGATGCGGCAGGCAATGTCGCCGAATGGACGGTCACGGCCGGTGACGGTGGGTATATCACGAAGGGGGGGTCATACGAAGATGATCCCGCAGCCCTGGCAGCCGGCGCAGAACGAGAGGTGGCGCCGGGGCTGAGTGCATTATGGTTAGGCGTACGTTGTGCGGCGAATGCACCAGGTTCCAGCACACCAACATCAAATTCAGCATCAAATTGACTTGCGCCGAAAATGGAGTGTGCTACAATGGCGCAACTTTTGTTATCGCCTCGGTATGTAGGATGCTCTCATGGCACAGTATAGGACAGAAACCGTGGATTTGGCTCTCGAACTCGAGTTTGCCTCGAAATTGGCTCGTGAAGCGGCGACCATTGTAAATACCTTTTACATTGGCTCGTCGGAAGTGCGCTACAAGTCAGATGACGAACCTGTCACCGAGGCTGACCGCAGCGCAAACCAACATATCATCACCCGCATCCGCGCCCAGTTTCCCGATGACGGCATCTTGTCCGAGGAATCTAAGGATGATCTGTCGCGTCTGGCACGCGAGCGAGTTTGGATCATTGATCCGCTTGACGGCACCAAGGAATTTATCGCGCGCAACGGCGAATTTTCCGTGATGATAGGGTTGGCGGTTCGTGGCAAGCCCCTCATGGGCGTTGTCATGCAGCCGTCCAACTACCTGCTGTATGCCGGCGCCGTGGGACATGGCGCCTGGCTACATGAGGATGGTGAGCGCGTGCCATTGGCGGTAAGCGATTGCCACGATCTTGCCAACATGATCATGGTGAGCAGCCGTAGCCACCGGCAGCAAATTGCGGACCGGATTCGGGCGACGTTGCGCATCACGCGCGAGCGCGTGAGCGGTAGCGTCGGGCTCAAAGTCGGCTTGATCTCACGGCAACTGGCAGATCTATACGCACATCCAAGTCCCGGCTGCAAAGAGTGGGACCTCTGTGCACCCCATGCGCTATTGGAAGCGGCGGGCGGCAAGATCACGGACTGTTGGGGTAATCCACTTTACTACAACAAGCGCGATGTCCGTGCGCACAATGGTTTGGTCGCTAGCAACGGCGTCCTGCACGACGAGATCATCACCGTTGTGGCTTCGATCTGTGAAGAGGCTGGCTCACAACCAGGACGACGGATTTTGGTAAGCCAGACGACCTGGATCTGCAGCAGGGTGAAGGCGGCGCCATGGATTATGTAAGGCGCCGTCTTCATTGACGATTGACCACCTCTTATTGGTGCTACCTCTGGTCTGGCCCTCGTTGAAACACGCCGGCGCCGTGCCCGTGCGACCGTCCTTCCCACGTTGTGTGGTATCATCACCATGATCTGGATCCTGTTCGCACGATGGGAGGATGGCCACGCCGATGGCGATCAGTTTTGACCACGAGACCTATCTGTCACCGCTCACCTGGCGCTATGGCAGCGCCGCGATGCGCGAGCTTTGGAGCGAGGCTGAAAAGCGCCGGCTGCTCCGCCAGTTTTGGGTAGCGTTGGCCGAATCCCAGGCGGAAGCTGGCCTGGTTACGGCCGCACAGGTGGATGATCTCCGCAGACACCAGGATGAGGTCGATATTGCGCGCGCCGAGGCGATCGAACGCGAGATCCGGCACGATTTGATGGCAGAGATTCGCACCTACGCGGAGCAATGTCCGGTGGGCGGGGCAATCATCCATTTGGGTGCAACTTCGATGGACGTCCTCGACAACGTGGATGCGTTGCGGCTGCGGGCGGCAATGGATCTGATCATTGGTGGCCTGCGGTGTCTACTTAAGGGTCTGGTGACCCGAATTGAGACGGAGGCTGCTACCGCAGCCATTGCCTTCACGCACATTCAACCGGCTGAACCTACGACCGTGGGGTATCGGTTGGCCCAGTATGGCCAGGATCTACTCGCCGATCTGATGGAACTGCTGCGAGTTCGTGATAGCATCCGTGGAAAGGGGCTGAAGGGAGCGGTTGGCACCAGCGCCAGTTACGCTGAATTGTTGCATGACACCGGCTGGACGCCTCGGCAACTGGAAGCGGCGGTGATGGGCCGGCTTCAACTGGAGGCTTTTCCGGTTGCAACCCAGACCTATCCGCGCAAGCAGGATTGGTTTGTCCTCAATGCGCTGGCGGGGTTGTGCGGCAGCCTGCACAAATTTGCTTTTGATATCCGTCTGTTGCAGAGCCCACCGTTTGGCGAGTGGAGCGAACCTTTCGGGGAAAAGCAGGTTGGTTCGAGTGCGATGCCTTTCAAACGCAACCCCATCGTCGCCGAGAACATAGATAGCCTGGCCAGACTCGTTGCCGGCTTCCCACGGGTGGCATGGGATAACGCGGCGCTCAGTCTGCTGGAACGAACGCTCGATGACTCTGCCAACCGGCGCATGGTCTTGCCGGAAGCGTTTCTACTGACCGATGAGGTACTCGTGCGTGCTGTTAAACTCGCCGAAGGGCTGCGGTTTTGGCCCGGTCCCATCGCGCGCAACTTGCGTGAGTATGGGCTTTTTGCGGCTACGGAACGGGTCTTGCTGGCTGCGGCAAAGGCCGGCGGGGATCGCCAACTTCTCCATGAGATTATTCGTGACCACAGCCTTACAGCATGGGCCGCAGTGCAGGCCGGTCATTCGAATCCGCTGCCACAGTTGCTCGGTGCGGACCCTCAGATCACGCAGTGGGTGGCTCCTGCTGACGTCGCAGTGCTACTCGACGCATCGGTGCATGTGGGCGATGCCGCTGAGCGCGCCGCCCTGCTAGCCGAAGCGATCCGTGGGGCGTTGGCCCCTTAACGACCAGGCGCCGGTAGGACGCCAGCTATCATGAATCAGACTCCGTGGTTAGTGCTCACATGCGATGAGGGGTCGGTTGACCTTGCTGAAGCTGAACTTCTTCAGGCTGCGCCGAAGGCACGCGTGGTGGCTACGCTTGACGAAGGAGTGTTGCTGGTTTCCGCCGGTGCACCGGCAGCTGATCTGGCGGCAGCATGGGAGACAAAGCCGCCCATTTTTGTGCGCCACATCTGCCCGGTTCAGCATATTGTCGTGCTAGAGGGTGCACCTGAGGATGTGAGCACCCTGGTAGCCGCATTGAACGTAGGTGCACCGCAGAGCGGCATCCTGAGCGAATTCGCTGCGGAGACGTCTTTCTCGGTGCAGACTCGTCTCCTTTCGGAAACGCCCTATAAGCCATTTGATGTCAACCAGGCCTTGGCGGCTGAAATTCAGACTTCAACCGATGCGCCGCTCGACGTGCGCAATCCTACCCAGATCTTTTCGGTCGTGATTGCCAATATGCTGCCGGACCTGTTTAAGGATCTACATCGCATCATCGTGCGTGTGCCAAATTCTGGGGTGCAAGGCTCGCGGTCGGCGCTGTTGACCGTGGCCTTTCTAGGGCTTTCGCCTGCCAGCGCCAATCTTTCAAACTGGGCGGGTGGCATGCGCCGGTTTGCGCGTGAAGATGGTCAGATCAGCCGCGCCGAATTCAAACTGCTGGAGGCAATCGACGTGTTTGGTTTAAGTCTGCCCCCACGCGGCGTTGCGCTTGATCTGGGCGCTGCGCCCGGGGGATGGACGCGAGTGTTGCGCAACCTGGACCAATATGTTACTGCAGTGGACCCCGGTGCGCTGGATCCGCGACTAAGCAGCGACAAGTGGGTGCGCCATAAACGAATGACGGCGGAGGTTTATCTTCGGGATGAGCCAGACACCTTTGACATCATTGTCAACGACATGCGCATGGATGCGCGCGACTCGGCGCGCTTGATGGTGACCTATGCAAAGCAACTGCAACCCCATGGCGTGGCCGTCATGACGCTCAAACTGCCCGAAACAGGGCGAGCACGGGTGATCGAGCACGCCTTCTCACTGCTGCGGCAGGCTTACCGCATCGAAGGTGCGCGCCAGTTGTTCCACAATCGCAGCGAGATCACCGTGATCTTGAGACCGCTGAGTCGAAGTTAAGCAAGCCCCTTGCCGTCGCGCTCGCCAATCCAGAATGTGCTGAGCAATCGATCTATAAGTAGCACCGAACTGCCGGTCGGCTGCGCCTGGCGTGTGGAATTCCATTGCCAATGTAAGCCGATTTGCATACTGGCAGTGCGGGCCGCGTTAGGATACCGTTCGAATACACCCTACCGCAGGCTGCCGGTCAGCACATTCAGGGCATTGAGCAAAGACATTGGAGGCACGAAGCTGATGGTCATTCGTCATATGCGCACCATTGTACTCGCGACACTGGCGTTGTTGTTGCTGGCGGGCTGCAGTCCCGCGCTCCAGACGCAGGTGCAGCGGTTGGTTCCGCGCCGTACGGTGGCGTCTGCGTCCGTGGCGCCTGCGAGTCCAGACAACCGTCTGTTAGTCCAAGGGGTGGATGGCAACTTGTACCTTGCCAGCCCGGATGGGACGGAACGGTTTGCACTGACCCAGGATGCTTCCCCGTCGCGGCTCTACACCCAACCGACCTGGTCGCCGGATGGGATGCTGGTGGCTTTCAGTCGCATTACCAACAAAGGGAGCGCCCTGGTGACCAGCCGCTTTGACGGCAGCAACCGCAGCGAAGTCGCCGTACCCTTTGCACCGTTCTATATCAACTGGAGTCCCACCGGTGATAAGCTTGCCTATTTGAGCAATTGGCAAGTGGTGGATGAGCCGTCCATCGCTCTACGCCTGGTTGATCTCTCGGCCCAGAAGAATGAGGCCAGGACGCTGGCGGCGGGCCAGCCCTTTTATTTCTCGTGGGCGCCTGATGGCGAACAATTGATCACCCACATCGGCAATGAACGCGTCGAGATTCAGCAGACCAGTGGCAAGAGCAATTCACTGGCGTTTGCAACCGGTTCCTTTCCGGCGCCACAATGGACGGATGACGGGAACCAACTGCTCTATGCGACTGCGGGGGACGACGGGCAGGCGCTTGTCGTTTCTGAGTTGGATGGGACGCAGCGTGCCGAGATCACGAACTATGATGGCCGGATCACCTTTCTGCAGAATACCAGCAACAGCCGCGTTGCCTATGTGCTGACGGACGCCGACCGACAGGCCAGCACCTACGGGCCGCTGCTGGTGACAGACTTGCCGTCGATGCGCACCCGTGAACTGGCAGAGGGTCCTGTTGTCGCGTTCTTCTGGAGTCCGGATGGGGAGAAGTTGGCTTATCTTACCTTTGAAGCCATGCGTGGCAGGATCGGGATGCGTTGGAATGTATGGGATGGGGAAGAGAGGACGCCCTATGCGCTCTTTTTCCCAACCCAGACCTTCTTTCAAAACTATCTTCCGTTCTTTGACCAGTATGCGCAGAGCCACAACCTTTGGGCGCCGGATAGCCAGTCGTTTGTCTTTGCGGGGACCCTGCCAGGCGCCGAGCGCGGCGTTTGGGTGCAGCCCGTTGACGAGGGTTCGAAACCGGTCTATGCCGGGCCTGGTGTGTTTGCGTCATGGTCACCACAATAGCGCTGCGATCATGTGCCGGCGAGGGCATCCATTTCATCGGTCTCATCTTCATGGGCCGCTTGTGGCTCAGATAGACTATTCCCGGCTGTGGGGCCGGGCGCAGGTGTACTCCACTCGCTGATCGGCTCCTGGCTGGCCGGGTTGTCATTGTCAATCCGCGTGAGGGGCCACCGGCTTGTAATGGAGGCAATCACCGGTAAGTCATCCAGTGAGATCATGGGTGTAGCTGCGGCAACGACGCCCGTTGCGGCGAGCACATCCGGTTGCGCCGGACTTCCGTCCGAGAGCCGTGGGGCGGTGTATAAACGTTCATAGATGGAGGCAAGCATCTTGCTTGCCTGGGACCCCGGCAGCGTCCGGCGGAGCGGCGTATCGCTCTTGTCCCATAGTTCACGCAGGGCCACGTAATCCCATTCGGCGGTGATCACACCTTCACTCGTGGTGTTTCCCATTTCAACGAGCACGCCGTTAAAGCGCGGGGTCAGTTCCTGGGGTGCAAAAATGGCGGACTTGCCCTGGAGGGCATCCTGGTCATCCGCCGCAAATGGGTTGGCGCCGATGGCAAACGCCACGGCGGCATACAGTTGGTTGTCCTGCATGCGCGCCAATGCGCCGGCCCGTAACTTGTGATAGTAGGCGGGCGAGTTGGCCGCGCCGACTGAAATCAGGGCTTCTGCCCCCTGAAATGCCAGGAGCCGGCCGACTTCGGGGTAGAGTACATCGCTGCCAATCATGATCCCCAGCGCACCGACCTCCGTGTGAATGACATCCCATGTGGCGCCTGGCTGAGCAAACACCTGGTCTGCCTGGCTGAGCATCACCTTGGCTTGCGTGCCCAGGAGTTCGCCGCCCGGTCCGTAGATGGCGGCCAACGCCCGGATCACACCGTCGTTTTGGTCAGGGAGATAAGCGCTGGGGGCCACAAGCGTCACGCCATACTCGCGCGCAAGGGCGCTGAACACTGTGTTGTAGTTTAACCAGAGTTCGGCTGGCGTGAGATTGACGATATTGCGGAAACTTGATTCAAAGCTGGTTTTGAAGACGCCTGCCGCCTGGGTAGACAGACCGCCCACGAATCTATGCCAGAAAGAGGCGGTTGGCCGGCGGCCGCGGTCTGCCCGAATCAGCAGAGACGAGCGAAAGCCATCAAAAGTGGTGAAGCCAGCATGACGCCGGCCAGCTCCAGGAAAGATGACCAACCGTGCATGCTTTGCCGAAACAGCGCGCATGAAGCGGCGCAGGTGGCTTTGATATTCATCGAGGGTGGCCGGCAGGCGGGTGCGCTCCGGCACACTGGCCACGATGAAGCGATCCAGTCATTTCTCCTTGGCACTAAAGTGTTTGGGTCAGGTGTGGTGTGTCACCCGTATCACACTCTTGGCCAGTCTACCACACGCTCGGAAGGCTCGAAAATCACCTGACCAGCCGCCAATTTGACGAATCCGGCGCGGGCGGCTACAATCGGTCACGCTGAACAAGTTCAGCAAGGGGTGTGGCCCCATCGTCTAGTGGACTAGGACTCAGCCCTTTCAAGGCTGTGACAGGGGTTCGAATCCCCTTGGGGCTACCACACTACGAGAGTCAGGCATCGTAAGATGCCTGGCTCTTTTGTTCCATAGAACTGAGCGAGGGGTATGGGGTGATAACCCCGGACACGGCAGTGCCGTGACCCTACGATGGTCTGGACGGTGGGAGGAAATTCGTCGATGACCACGGACACGGCAGTGCCGTGACCCTCGACCCTCGGGGCGGGGTAGGCGGCGATAGCGGCGCACACGGCGATGTTGGTGTCGCTATGGGGCGTCCTGGAAGGATCCCGAAAAGCTGAAACACACCCGGTCCGTGGTGAAGGATGGCGTGGTTTGGCGCGCTGCGCTACAATACCCATATGGTCGATCGCACACGTGTTCGAAGCACTCATGCCCTGATCTTGCGGCGCCGCGACGTGGCGGATGCAGATCGTGTGCTCACCGTGTTTACCCCCGGTGAAGGCAAGATCGAATTGCTGGCGAAAGGCGTGCGCAAAACGACGAGTCGCAAGGCAGGTCACCTCGAACCCTTCATGCACACTGCGCTGGTCGTGGCGGCTGCCCGCACCTGGGACATCATCACCGAGGCGAGCACGGTGGAGAGTTTCCGCCATCTGCGCACCGATCTGGATGCGATCAGCCGGGCCGGGTATCTCTGCGAATTGCTGGACGCGTTCACTGATGCTGGGGATGACAACCGGGCCTTGTGGGACCTGGTGCTCTATGCGCTCCGCATCCTGGAGCGGGCCGCCGAGCAGGGCCAACCTCCCCCCGCCAATCTACTCCGCTGGTATGACTTACAACTGCTCGGGTTGACCGGTTTTCAACCGCAATTCTTTCATTGCGTCAGTTGTGAAGAAGAGTTGCAGCCGTTGCTCAATTTTCTGAGCCTCGGCGAGGGCGGTGTTTTCTGCCCGCGCTGCGGCGCGCTCCGCGACGACGTGGAGCCGATCGAGGTGGATACGCTCAAGGTGCTGCGGTATCTCCAGAGCCGAACCTGGCTCGAGGTCGAGCGGCTCAATGTCAGGCCCGGTGTTGCACGTGCGATTGACAGCGTCTTGCAGCGCTACCTGGTGACGGTTTTGGAGCGCAGCGTACGTGCGGCCGACTTTATCCGCCGTCTTGAACACGACAAGCGAGCAAGCTAATGCACATTCGGGAATACCAAGCGTGGTTGGAGCAATGGGATCGCGCCCGGGGATGGGAGCGCGTTACCATCAGCCATACCTTGCTGCATGCCGCTGAGGAACTGGGCGAGGTTAGCAAGCTGGTGCAGATGATTGAGGGCTATCGACCGCCCAAACCGAACGATCTCGCCGTCATCCGCGAGGAACTGGCATTGGAACTGAGCGATCTGCAGGTCATGTTGTTCAAGATTGCGTATCTATGCGGCATTGACATGGAGAGCGCTATGCAACGCGGGCAGGCCAAGGCCGATGCGCGTTTTCCCGACCCAAAGACGGGACCAGAGGAACGCAATGCGTATTGGGGACGGTATCTGAGCTATTTGCGCGAGGCTGGGCTGACGCTCGGCGCCGAAGAGGACCAAGCTGGAACGGCTGAATCCCAGTAGTATGATCCGCATTGTCCCAGAATAAAACAGAACAAACGTGCTTGGGGGTTGACACCGCACAAATGTTCGTGTATATTTTGGGATAATTGGGAAACATTTGTTCTTGATTTGGGATAACTTCGGCACGAGCGGCCTGTCGGCGGGTCGTAGCCGGCAAACCAGAAAGGTTGCATGATGGCCGCCCTCTCAGAACGCCAGCGTCATATTCTCGACTTCATTGTCGAGTTTACAGACGAATACGACTACCCGCCCACGATTCGCGAGATTGGTGAAAAGGTAGGTATTTCCAGCACGTCGGTTGTGAACTACAATCTGGCGAAATTAGAGGAGATGAAGTATCTCTCGCGCCGGCGGGAGGTGAGCCGGGGGCTGAGCTTGAACCGCGTCAAGTTGGCGGAGATTGGCGTTACGGCGCGGGAGGACGATAGTGCGAGCCTCGCACCCACCCAGGCGCAGCGCGAGGCGGTTGGCCGGCGTTTCCGAGTGCCGGTGCTTGGCAAGATTGCGGCAGGCAATCCGATTCAGGTTGATCCGCGCGACGCTACCAATCCTGAGGATTGGATCGAACTGGCAGAGGGTTTTTTGGGTTCTAGCGAGCGGCTCTTTGCGCTGCGCGTGCAGGGAGATTCCATGATCGACGCCAGTGTACTGGATGGTGACATTGTGATCCTCCGCCAACAGGACACGGCCAACGACGGCGAGATGGTTGCGGCGTGGATCGAAGGGGATGAGGAAACCACGCTGAAGTACCTGTACCGTGAGGGGAGGAATGTCCGGCTCCAACCGGCAAATCCCAACCCTGACTACAGGCCGATCATCCGCCCCGCGGAAAGGGTGCGGATTAACGGTAAGGTTGTGTCGGTGATCCGCGTGCTCCACTAATCGTCCGGTCGAACGACTTTGGAAAACAAAACGGGCGCAGCCAATTGGCTGCGCCCGTTTTTCGTGGCAAAAGGTCAGCCTTTGGCTGCCGCCTGCGCAGCATCCAGGAAGTAGACGGCATCGCCGACGGTGGCAATCTTCTGCGCATCATCGTCGTTGATCTCGCCGCCGAATTCCTCTTCGAACGCCATAATCAGTTCGACCAGGTCGAGGCTGTCGGCTTCCAGATCATCGCGGAAATTTGCCTCCATGGTGACTTCATCTGCATCTACCCCGAGCTGGTCCACGATGATGTCGCGGACGCGCTCAAACGTGTTGTTGTCGGCCATAATGCCTTTTTCTCCCTTGTGAAAGCGTGCACATCAATTTTTTTTGGCGTCGCGTGCTCGACCTGCAGCCGTGGCTTTGCCAAAGAAACGGCCTGCGTTTCCGCCAGGCCCTGTACGACAAATATCAAGCCATTTTAGTCCACAGATTGACGCCATGTCAAACAAAATGAGCTGTTCGGCTGATCTGTCGTTCGGCTTTTCTTGAGCGCTGCCGTTTGTTCAGGGCGGTCACGTCCGCTTCAAGACGCGCACGTACTCGATAATATGATTCCGTTGTGTAGGAACACGCTTGATCTGCGGAAGTTGCGCAGGTGTGCGATCAAGTTCTGAATCATCACACAACTGATTCGCAACAGTGCGCGCTAAAATGGAAGATGCAGGGTGGGGCTGAAAAGGCTCCGACAAGTGTCTGACCGTCCTCACGGTGGGAGATTTGACGGAGTTGTGAAGTTTGAGGGGAGCTTACTTCACAACTCATTTCAGCACCTCCTTTGGTTCCTCCTTTGTACGGGCCCGCCACCACTTATGTGATGGCGGGCGCCTTTTTTGTCACGCTTACACCTGCGCCATGATCCAGGCAAGACAGCGTTGCACGGCTTCAGGTGGGAGCGCCGCAAGGGTGCTTTTGCCTGCGTAACAGGCCTGCGCTGCCACTACGATGGCGCGGTGCGCCGCCGGTATCCGTCGCAGTGCCCATTCGGCGCCCTCCCACTTTGATAGAACCTGGTGTTCGGCGTGGGCCGCCCACACCCGGCAGGCGTTGAGCACCGCATCGACGGGATCGTACCCCGGCCGGTCTTGCACCGTGCGCAGGTCGTCATCGATCGCGTCCAGGTAATCCTCCCAAGGTGGTTCCGGGATGGCAGCGGTGATGGCAACGCCAGCAAGGCGCAGGCCACGTCGCCGTGTCACCATGCAATGCGCCGCCAGGTCCGGATCCCTCTGCTCCAGCACAAAAAGATCGGTGGCGCCGGCTACGTGCGCCTCCATCCGCGCCCGCCAGATTTCGCTGAAGTGGAAGTCGAAAGGGGGTGGATATTGCCATGGGTGCAATTGCGTATAGTGACATAGGCTGATTTCGACAGGTGCCGGGTCTTGGGAGATCGCCAGGAGCGCACCCGCAGTCGCGTGGAATTGTGCTCGGGATGGTGGGCTGCCTGTGATGGCCAGTAGATCCAGGTCACTGCGCTGGGTATTGAAGCAGCCCATCGCCAATGAGCCATGCAGATAGATTCCCAGAAGTCCGGCGCCGTATATTTCGGATAGCCATCGGGTGATCTGGTCGAGTTGGGCCTGTAATGCGTCCGGGGTTGAGGTGTTTGTCGTCTTGATTTGAGGCATTGACTCGGTTTCCCCATTTCTGTTTTTCGTATATTCATCCCAGACAGTCAAATTATCCCAATTCTCCGCTGGTCGACATTCGGATAGCCAGCGTTTGAAAATTTTCATTGAGAAAATTACTCATTGTGCACATGAAACTGCAATGCTATGCTCATGTATGGAACAGGGCCCTGCTGAGCCGGGTTGCCACAAGCAACACAGCAGCGCACATACAGCGTCCAAAGTTGTACCATCGAATAAGGAGTGAACCATGAAATTCTTCAATGTGCAGGAACGCCTGCACGGCGTGCGCACCTCACTGCGCCGCAGCAAGATCCACATGCAAGGGAAGACGCGGGAACGGCTGGTGGCCAGCCTGGTGACATTGGCCGTGGTGGCCAGCATGGTGACCATGGCGGCATGGCCCACCCCGACGAGTGCGTCGTATACGAACGTCTTGTACAACGGGAGTTTTGAGCAGGGGTTCACCAGCCAGGCTGGGTGCGGGATGGTGGGGGGGGGTGGCAGTGCTTCACGAATGGTGGGGCGGCCAACTACGGCTTCTATGATGACCAGTGGGACCGGACGGTCTTTGACGGGAAGCACAGCCAACTGATCGAGATCAACACCAAAGGGATCATGGTTGGGGATGCAGACCGATACGCCGGGATCTACCAGACGGTGCAAGTGGTGAACTGGGCGAACTATACATTGAGCCTGGAGGGGATGATCCGGACGACGGTGCACGACGGGGACCCGTGGCGGTACCGGATCCAGGTGGGCTGGAGTGACGGTCCTTACGCCGACTGGACGCGGGTGACGAACTGGCAGGACATCGGGCTGGACAACTATTGGGACCGGACGGAGCCGCATGGTTTCTTCCACTACAGCACGAATTTGACGGCGCAGGCCGACACGATGACGGTGTATGTGCGGGCGTGGAAGAAGTGGGGCGTGCCGAACGAAGAGATTGACATCAACCTGGATGCGATTGCGCTGCACGGGCCGAGTCCCTTGTATTGGCAGCACCGGTGGCCCCCGTGCAACCGGTGCCACCAGGCTGTGTGGAGCCGTGCGGGCCGACGCCGGTGCATCCGGTGCAGCCGATTGCGCCCGTCTATCCCCCGGTGCAACCGGGGTGTGTGGACCCGTGCCGGCCGCTGCCGCCACCGCCGAGTGACCTGTGCCTGGGGCCGAACCTGGTCTACAACGGCGACTTTGAGGCGGGCTTCTACCCGGTGTCCGTGGGACATGTGGGCACCGGCTGGGGGTACTTCATCACGGGTGGGGGCGCCAACTACGGCTTCTACGATGACCAGTGGCCGCGGGTGCGGGCGGATGGGCACAGCAGCCAACTGATTGAGATCAATACGAAGAACATCTATCCCCTGGAGAACGACCGCTATGCCGGCATCTTCCAGTACCTGCGGGGGCTGGTGCCAGGGGCGACCTATGAGTTCTCGATGAAGGGGCTGTTGCGGGGTGCGGGCAACGAAGATGACCCGTATCGCTTCGCCGCCCAGGTGGGCTACAGCGCCGGCTACCAGGCGAACTGGAGTGCGGTGAGCAACTGGACCGAGATGAATCTGGGGCCGATCTTGAGCGCACCGAGCCGGGGGCGATGGGCGAGTACAAGCTCAAGTTCACGGCGCCGGCGAGCGACCTGACGCTCTTCATCCGGGGCTGGAAGAAGTGGGGCATCCCGCAGGTGGAGATGGACTTCAACATCGACGCCGTGCAGGTGCGGGGCTGTCTGCCCACGGGTGGGCCGATCGTTGAACCCTGGTATGACGGGCACAAGGGGTACGACAAGGGGTGGTTGGGAGAAGTATGACGGTTGGGATGGGCATGGGCAGGAGAGCTACGGCGGCGCCGGCTATGATGCGGCGAGCGGCAGCGGCTACAGCGCCGGGGCGGGGATGTGCAGCTACACCGTGGCAACGGGCGACACACTCGCCTGGGTGGCGCAGTCGATGGGCGCCACGACCTATGACATCGTCAGCGCCAACGGCATCGCCAACCCGGACTTCATCTACGTCGGGCAGGTGCTGAGCAACCCGTCGTGCAGCACCGGCGGCGCCGGGTATGGCGCAGCGTATGAGACCGGCGCCACCTACGAGAGTGGTGCGGGATACGGCGCGGCGTATGACACCGGCGCAGACGTTGCCTACACGGCGCCTGACTACGCGGCCGCGATGAGTGAGTACCAGGTCGCTGCCAGCTATGCGGAGAGTGACGGCGCCGCTTACGCCGCCGCAGACTATGTGACGGGTGATGTGGCGATGGGGGCAGGTGCGGATTATCCCGCCGGTTACGCCCCCCTGGAGACGGCGGGGCTGGCAAGCGACCCTTACGCCGGGGCAGCACAGGACCGGTTCCAGGGCTACGCCGGTGGGCAGGACGCCTATGGCCCAGTCGATGCGCTCCCCTATGCGGATGCCGCGCTGCCAGGCGCCGGTTATGAGGCCGTCGCCATGACCCCGGCGGGCAGTTCCTACGCCGTCCAGGCGGGCGACACCCTCAGCCAGATTGCCGCGGCCAACGGGCTTGCCGTGCGCACCTTGATGGATGCCAACGGCATTGCCAACCCCAACATCATCTTTGTTGGGCAGGTGCTAATCCTCCCGTGACGGTACGGGTGATTAGATAGACTCCTTCGATGGCAGTGCAGGCTGCGGATTCCGGCTCCGCAGCCTGCGCTGCAATTCCGGGTCACTGGTCGGCGGGAACAACAGCAGCGCAGTAACCCAGAAACCCTAGATAAGGCGGCGTAGTGCGGTACGCCGCCTTTCTATTGGTGTGAGAACCCTACCACAGTTTGTTCATGTAAAAAAGAGGTGCACACGGGTTCTTCTGTGTGCACCTCTTTTTTTGTGCATTGTGCGTGGCAGCCTGATGCGCCTATCGCCTGCGGGGCCGCGCTATTCCATGGGACTCAACCAGCGTTCGGTGTCATCGCCGGACGCGGCCCAACCTTCGATTGTCCCATCATCGGAGCGCACCTGGAACCAGGTGTAGCCCCCGGACTCTTGCGGCCCGCCCGTTACGGAGAATTCGTCACCGACGTTGACGCGCGTAACGACTTCGGCATCGGTGCCTGGCGTGATGCGCACTGAAAGCGGTCCCCCAGACTCCATCGTGACCTTCACCCGATCCCCGACGCGTGGTGCACGGTCGACCGGCTGCGGCGCACCTAAGCGCGGACTCAGCCATTCGGTCTCGCCATCGCGTTCCGCAACCCAGCCTACGTTTCCCTGGCCGTCATCGACTTTCCACCAGCGAAAGCCGTCTGCGTCAATCGGCCCTTCGACGACAGTCACCTTCTGATTTGGCGGAAGCCGCAACAGGAGCGTGCCGTTGGTGCTCGCCTGATCGCGCATGTTCAATCCATCCACCGCGACCACGCGGCCAGGTTGCCCAGGTGCCAGACCTGTACTTGCAGGCACAGTTGGCGTGAGCACCGTCGTTGTCTCTGGAGTAAGCGCAAGTCCCCCTATCGGCGGTGCAGGTGTGGCATCCAGCACTACCACGAGCGTTGCGGTTGCCGTGGGTTCAGTCGAGATTGGGGTTGCCAGTGTCAGGGGGGTTGGTGTCGGCTCTGGGCGTTGTACAAAACTACCGCAAGCCAGAGCGGGTCCCACCCAAAGCAGCGAGATGGCAAATAAGGCACGATATTGCCATTTTCGGCGCAGGCGGCGTGAATTGTTTGTTGTCGTTGGCTCCGAGTGCATATCTATGCCATTATAGCTTAAACCGTTGTGGCTGCCATATCGAACAGCCTGTGAATACTGTACGCAATCGATGTGCTAAAGCGTAATGGCCTTGAGCCAGTAGATATCTTCCATGGCGCCGATTTTTGCTTGGAGTTCGGTCGATGTCGGTTCATCGGTGCCAAGCGCCATGATGGCCTCTGTGCGTGGAGCGCGCCGTCCGACATGCATAAAACTGATGTTCACGTCGTGATTGCCCAGCAGCGTGCCGACCTTGCCAATCATGCCGGGGCGATCCTGGTGCATGGCGAGCAGGACGTGTCCCTGTGCTGGAAAATCCACCCAGAGATCATTGATGCCGACGATGTGCGGTTCTCCCTGCATCATGGCGCCGCGGACCGTCCAGCGGCGCGAACTTGATGTCGTGCGCAAGGTCAGCAGATTCTCATAGGCATATTCGTGTTGATGCTTCTTGCGTTCGATCAAGTTCATGCCGCGCCGTTCCGCAAGCAATGCTGCGTTGACCAGATTGACCCGCACCGATACTACGTCCGCAAGCATGCCTTTGATCACGCCGGCGCGGATGTAAGCCAGGTCGAATTCGGCAAGGCTACCTTCCACCGTCAACTCGACATCGCCCATCCCTTGCGCCCCCATCTGCTTGATGAATCTCCCCATCCGTTCCGCCAGATCGATGTAGGGGACCAAAAAGTCCAAATCTTTCGGGGGGATAATGGGCGCATTCACTGCATAGCGTGCGGGGCGATCGTGGAGAACGTCCAGCACCTGGAGGGCGACGTCTTCGGCTACTTTTTCCTGCGCTTCGACGGTGCTGCCGCCCAGATGGGGGGTCAAGATGATGTTGGGCACCCCGCGTAGCGGGCTGTCTGCTTCGAGTGGTTCATTTTCAAATACGTCAAGTGCTGCGCCTGCAATGCGGCCATTGGTGACGGCTTCGACCAGGGCCGCCTCATCGACGATGCCACCCCGCGCCACATTAACAAGGCGCATGGTTGGTTTCATTCGCGCCAGCCGTTCGTGATTGATCAGCCCACGTGTCTGGGGGGTGGCCGGTACATGCAAGGTGATGAAGTCGGCCTCGGCCACCAGGGAATCCAGGTCGGTCAGGGTCACGCCGCGTTGGGTGGCATAATCAGCGGTAACGTATGGGTCATAGGCAATCACCTGCATGCCAAGCCCCTGTGCGCGGCGCACAACCTCCTGTGCCACGCGTCCCAGTCCGACGGAGCCGAGCACCTTGCCGCGCACTTCGACCCCCATGAACTTGTCGCGCTTCCACAACCCCTGCTGGACATGGGCGTTTGCCTGGGGAATGTTGCGGGCAAGTGCCATGATCATCGCAATGGTGTGCTCTGCGGCGGCGACGACGTTGCCGGTCGGCGCGTTGACGACGATCACGCCTGCCTGGGTAGCTGCTTCAACATCAATGTTGTCGACGCCTACGCCGGCACGGGCGATGACGCGCAGCTTTTTGCCGGCCTGAATCAGTTCGGCCGTCACCCGGGTAGCGCTGCGCACCAGGAGTGCATCGTAATTAGGGATGATTTCAAGGAGTTTGCCGATCGGCTGGCCGGTAATGACGTCCACTTCGACGTCAGGTTCGGCTTGAAGTGGCGCCAGGCCCGCATCGGACATAGAGTCGCTGACGAGAATTTTGAATCGTTCTTTCATGTTTTTCCTTGCCTACATCATTTCCGGCGCACTAACGCCGATGAGGCTCAGCGTCCGTGCGACGCCGATGCGCGCCGCCTGACTGAGCAACAACCGAGCCTGGGTGAGTTCATGGGCGTGCGGATCGACCACGCGGCAGTCACGATAGAAGCCATTGTAGGTGCGCGCCAGTTCCATCGCATAGTGAGTCAGGTTATGGGGCGAGAGCCGATCAACGGCCAACTCCACCTGCTCCTCCAGTTCCAGCAACTTGCGGATCAAGGCCAGTTCGGCCGGATGCTGTAACAGGTGGACCGGCGCGGATTTTGGATCCGCGCCGGGTTCAAAGCCTTCGTGTGCAGCTTTTACCAAGATAGATGCAATCCGGGCGTGGCTGTACTGGACATAGAAGACCGGGTTGTCGTCCGATTGCTTGACGGCAAGATCCAGGTCAAAATCAATCGCACTCTCGGGACCCCGCGTCAATAGGTTGAAACGCACGGGATCGACGCCTACCTCATCCACGACATCATTGATAGTGAGTACGTTGCCCTTGCGCTTACTCATCTTCACTTCTTCGCCGTTGCGAATCAGTTTGACGAGTCCATAGAACATAATTGTCAGGCGCCCGGGGTCGAGACCCAGCGCCAGCATGATGGCGGCCATGCGGGGCAGGTGGCCTTGATGGTCGACTGCCCAGACATTGACGACGCGCTGGAAGTCGCGCACAACGAATTTCTCATAGTGATAGGCGATGTCGCTGGCAAAATAGGTGGGCGCGCCGGATGAGCGGATGATCACTTCATCTTTTGCATTCTTGACGTAGTTGCTGGCCAGGAACCAGACGGCGCCGTCACGTTCGGTCAGATCGCCCTGCGTGCGCAGTTTAGCCTGCGTCAGTTCTACAAGCCCGTCATCATAGAGCGACTGTTCGCTAAACCAGCAATCAAAATGGACCCCAAGGCGCGCCAACTCCGTCTTGAGTTCCGGCAGCACGATGGCGCGCCCGATCGGTCTGAGTGCCTGGATGGCCGCGTCCCGCTCCATCTGCATGAAGCGGGCGCCGTATTCTGCGACAACCCGCGCGCGTAGCCGATCATATACTCGCCCTGGTAGCCTTCTTCGGGCACGGGGATATCAAAACCGAGTAATTGCGCGTAGCGAGCGTATAGTGTGACGGTAAAGAGGTGAAATTGGGTGCCGGCGTCGTTGACATAAAACTCGCGTTGGACGTTGGAGCCGGCTGCCGCGAGTACAGTCGCCAAACTATCGCCGAGCACTGCGTTGCGTGCGCCCCCGTAGTGGATCGGCCCCGTCGGGTTTGCGCTCACATCCTCGACCTGCCACCGCTCCCCATTGCCGCGTGTGATGTTGCCAAACTTGTCGCCGGCCAGCACGATCTGTTGCGTCTGCTCCTGGAGCCAACGCTCTGAGAGGCGCAAGTTGATGAAGCCTGGGCCGGCAATTTCGACGCTGCCGATCGGTCCATCGGCGGGCACATGGGCCGCGATGAGTTCGGCAACCGACCGCGGATTTATATTGGCGCCGGTCTTCCGCAACGCTGCGGCTGCCACCATGGCGACGTTGCTGCTGTAGTCGCCGTGGTCGGCCTGTTTAGGGCGTAGGATCTCGACGGTAAATGGCTCAAAGGCAGGGAGTGATCCATCTGCTTGAGCGGCTGATAGCGCCGAGGCGATCGCCTGTCGAATTTCATCGCGAACCATAGTGATATTCCGATCTTCTCATTCCCTACGACTGTGGAACTGCACCTACGTTGCGGGCAAGCCCGGTCGTGGATCGAGCAAAGACCACCCAAAGGAGCGCAATCCAGGTCAAAAGCACAGCGCTGAACGTAGACATGATAACCAAAGGTGTTGGCATAATCGAAACCATCACCGGCCAATGCTTCTCCAGAACGAGCAGAAAGTAGATCAGTGCTAATACGAGGCCCTTTGGAAATCCAAGCCATCCCAACTTCATCAGCACCACAACTGGGATCAGTAACTGTATAGCATACTCAGACCAGGCAATCGGCGAAATCAGCAGTGCCGTCGCGACACCAATTGCGAATGCAGTTTCAAATGCGTTTGGCCTGACGTCATTCCGTCTAGAGACCCGGACGATGGCCATGATACTCACAACGAGAACTACAACCATCGCGGCATAGCCCATGATCGCACCCATTTGCGGCGCATGGAAGAGTAGTGGCGGAACTTCGACAGTCTTTGAACTGCCCAATCCATCTGGCAGGTTGAACTGGATTGGCGATAGGAAACGAGTGCTGACGCCGAGGATAGATTGATTTGTTGGAAAGCCATTGGCATCGGCGAGACCAGGCAGAACCACCGTGAGCCATCGCCAGGAGTCATCAATTGCGAGCAACAACATCACCGTCCCGGTGCAAAGGGCGGCAACCATGACACCCCAGCGCCGTTGCAGCAAAAAGACAACGCCTACCACGGCAGGATAGATCTTGATGACGCTGGCGCCGGCCAGGAGCATTCCAGTGGCAACTTCGCCCCCGATCAACGACGGCGATCTAGAGGACAATACGAACATCAGGACAAAAAACAAGTTGATCCAGAATAAGACTTGTCCCGACCCCAATGCGTTATAGGTGGCCGGCAGCAGTAGAAACCCGGCGAGGATGCAGGTCGTCATTGCCGGCGAAAATTTGAGATGCCAACACAGCAGGAGCACACTCACTGCGGCGACGGCTACGTTGGTTACAAGCCACACGCGGGATGCAGTCTCATAGGGTACGGAGGCAATGAGCATCAGCAGTGCAGCAAGGTGTGGCGGATAGATGTAATCTGTGAAGTGCTGGATTCCTGCAGCGGTTGCTACCTGTGTTGCAGTCGCGTCGGCATAAATGTCCCCACCGGACGCGAGCACTCGCGCTGCTATGAAGTATGCAGCAAAGTCGACTTGTTGGGGAATCGAGAGCAGGATGGGAAGTGCTCGAATAAAGCCGATGAGCGCGATCAGTGCAGCAAACACAAAGGCAGTGAATACCACAATTTGGCCAGTGGATAGCTTAGCAGGCACGGCCGATTCCTGTACGCTTGTGCGCGTCATTGGGCATCCCGCGCTGCAGGCGACGAAGTCATAGACTTTCCAAATCTCTCCAGTTGGGACCCACCTCAACGTCGACTTTGAGTGGAGCGTCAAGGACGTAGGCTGATTCCATCGTCGTGCGAATCACATTCGTCACAGGTTCTAGCTCGTCGGGTGGGGCTTCGAGCACCAGTTCGTCATGAACTTGGAGCAGCATGCGCGTTTGGAAGCCGCCGTCTATGAGTGCCTGATGGAGGCGGATCATGGCAATCTTCATGATATCCGCTGCCGTTCCCTGAATTGGCGCGTTGATGGCGGCGCGCTCCACCGCCATCCGTTGATTCACCGGCAGTGCGCGGCTCTTGAGTTCCGGGAAGAACCGCTTGCGTCCCAGCAGTGTCTGTACGTAACCCAGCTCGCGCGCTTGCTGGAGGGTGACCTCGATATAGTCGCGGATGCGGGGATAGGTTTGGAAATATTGGTCCAGGAACTGTTTCGCCTGCTGTTGGGTGAGTTCAGTGCGGCTGCTCAGGCCGAAGGCGCTCACGCCGTAGATCGTGGCGAAGTTGATGGTTTTGCCCAGCCCGCGTTGCTGCTTTGTGACGGTTTCAAGGGGCACACCGAAGAGTTTGGATGCGGTCACCGCATGGATATCCTGGTCATTTGCAAACGCTTCGATCAGCAACTCCTCATGGGCGATATGCGCCAGCACCCGCAATTCAACCTGACTGTAGTCCGCGGAGATGAGCGTCCAGCCCGGCGGCGCGACGATCGCACGGCGAATCTCGCGGCCGATTTCAGTTCGGATTGGGATGTTCTGTAGGTTTGGGTTGCTCGAACTCAAGCGACCGGTGACGGCGCCGGTCTGGCTGAAGCTGGTGTGGATGCGACCGGTATCAGGATTCACCAACTGCGGCAATGCATCGATGTAGGTGCCACGCAGTTTTTCCAGTTGGCGATGTTCGAGGATGAGCATCAGCCCGCGCTGTTGGCTGGTGTTCAGTTCGTCACCAGCGGCGGCCAACCCATCCAGAACATCAGCGGCGGTGCTGTAATGGCCTGAGGCGGTTTTCTTTAGCCCACGGGTGGGCAGCTTCATCTCGTCAAAGAGCACCTGGCTCAGTTGCTGTGTACTGCGCAGGTTGAACGGGTGCCCCACCACGCTGACCAACTCGGCATCGATTTCGGCCAGGCGTTTTGTAAAGGTTACCGACATTTCACCGAGGAACGTCGAGTCGAGGAGCACTCCTGCCATTTCCATATCAGTCAGGATGGGCAGCAGCGGCCGTTCAATCTCGTGATAGAGTGAAAGCAGCCCGGCAGCGGCGAGTCTTGGCGCCAGCAGATCAAATAAATGCAGCGTCACGTCTACGTCGGCTCCGCAATAGGCGCCGACCTGGGCAATGGGAACTTGATCGATCGTGATCTGCTTGCGGCCGCTGCCAATCAACTCGGAAAGCTCGGTCATCGGCCAGTCAAGCAAGTCGTTGGCCAGGGCTTTGAGACCGAGGCTTCTACTGCTGGGGTCGAGAAGCCAGGCCATCAGTAGGGTGTCATCGATTGGCCCGGTCACGTCGAGGCCGTGGCGGCGCAGCACGGTCAGATCATATTTGGCGTTGTGCGCCATTTTCGGGATGACCGGGTTGGCCAAATAGGGCGAAAGGCGCGCTGCTACATCTTTCCATGGCAATTGCGGGCCTATGGCGTGGGCCACCGGGATGTAGGCTGCGGCGCCGGGCGCCCAGGCGAGGCCCAGGCCGACCAGTGTTGCCAGCATCGGGTCCTGGCTCGTCGTTTCGACATCGAAGCTCAGGCGTGTTGCGCCTGCGAGGACCGCCAAGCAAGCGCTGAAACGTCTCTTCATCCTGCACGATCCAGTAGTCGCCGGCGTTCGTAGGAACGGGCAGGTCGGCGGGCGCACCCGTCAACTCGCCGAACAGCGCCATCTGGCCACTTGCCGGAGCATCTGTGGGCAGTTGTTCTGGCGCCGCCGGTGGCGATTCAAGCGGGTCCGGCGCAGGCAGTTCTTTGATGAGGCTCTTGAACTCAAGCGCATTGAAGAGTTCGACCACTGCGTCACGCGAATAGTCAGTGGTGCGGCATTTGTCGGCCTCGTAGACCAGGTCCAAATCGGTCTGGATGGTCACGAGCCGGCGATTCCGGGTCACTTGTTCTTTTGCATCGATCAGGCTTTGCTTGGACTTTGCGCCGGAAATCTCGTCGAGGTGGGCATAGAGTTCGTCAAGTGATCCGAACTGCTGCAAGTATTTGATTGCCGTCTTTTCGCCAACGCCTGGCACGCCAGGGATGTTGTCGGAGTTGTCCCCGACGAGCGCTTTGTAGTCAATGAATTGCTGTGGCGTCAGCGCATAGCGGTCGTGGACCTCTGCAAGCCCATAGACGCTTGTCACCGGATTCGGTCCGCCGGATGTGTACAGGATCTTGACGCGCTCGTCGACCAATTGGAACATGTCGCGATCGCCGGTCATGATGAGAACGTCCGTCCCGAGCGCCGCCGCCTGTTTGGCGAGGGTGCCCAGGATGTCGTCGGCTTCGAAGTTTTCGTAGGTGATGACCGGGATTTTGAAGGTGTGGAGCAGTTCTTCGATCCGCTTCATCTGCGTGCGCATGTCGTCGGGCATCGACTCGCGCGTTGCCTTGTACGCAGGGAATTCGGCATGTCGCCAGGTGTCGCCGGTATCGAGGGCAACGGCCACATAATCCGGCTGATAATCGCGGAGGGTGCTGAGTAATTTGCGCGCAAAACCGTAGACGGCGGCTGTCGGCTCACCGTCGCGCGTAGACAGCGGCGTCTTCATGCCGAAGTAGGCACGGTACGCTTGCGAGTGACCGTCGATCAATAGCAGCAGCGGCATAGATATCTGTGTGAAAGAATGAAGTGCGCCGAACCTACTCGACCACCAACTTGCCTTCGTGCACCAGGTCGATGATTTGCTGGTGCTTCAAAATCGAACGCAATGTGCGGAGCCGGCGTCCGGCGTCCAGGCGGCATCTGCCGGCAGGGAGATCCAGAATGAAGTTCTGGGTGCTGCGATTGGCCAGGATGATGATGTCGTCCGGATCTTCGATCCAGGTCACACCGTCGAATGAGGCGCTCGATTGTTTCGCCATGTTTTCTTTCCCCGCCTTTCTCTTGACATATCAGTCGTGCGTGAACCTGGTCAATCGTGCGGTGGCTCACGCAAATCGCCGTGCACCGCGATCATTCTACTTGCGAAATTGTCGTTTTGACAAGAACATCGCCGGGCGGAGCGGCTGCAGGCAGCGGACCGCGGACTGGCGCCCGGGCGGTATCGTAATCGGAGGCTGGGAATGAGTGCAGCTCGTCGCCGCGCCGTGCGGTGTGTGCGCGGGTTGGCCGGTTTTGCCAGAGGCCAATAAAGACAACCGCCCCAAAACTTGCGGCATAGAGGAGCATGAAGGGTGCGGACAGCCAACCATCACGTTGGGCAATCAAGACTGCCGCGAACAGAGCATACGCCATCAGGAACAGTTCACCCAACATCATCCGATCAATTGGGACCCGATAGCTGCTGTTGCGCCAGCCGTCACCGGATCGTTCCACCCGAAATTTTGGGGTGCGCTGGAATTCTCCGCCCGTCGTTCGCCATCCTTCCCAAACCGCTCGGCTGTTACTGAAGCAAACGCCCATGCCCAGCAGTGTGAGCAATGGCAGATAAAGCCAGCGTTGCCACCACACCTGCCGATGCAGCCGGATCTGGCCGGCTGCGTAGAGCAGCGGGGGGCCGAATGAGGCCAGGCCAATGAGCGGGACCGGTGAAATGGGGGTTGCGCCCAGCAGCAGGATAGGGGGGATCAAGAGGAGCAAAGTCAACAGCATGGGATGGATCAGGTAGTTGCCGAGGTGCACAAACGCTGCCATGCGAGTTTGGATTGGCAGATCGCTTTGCCAGACTTGTGCGCCCAGTTTCCGCAGGGTCTGCATGCTGCCCTTGGCCCATCGAAACTGTTGCCGCTTGTAGGCGTTCAGTTGCGGCGGCACCTCGGCCGGCGCTTCGACTTCGTTCAGATACAAGGGGCGCCAGCCGGCCAGTTGCGCCCGATAGCTCAAGTCGAGGTCTTCGCACAATGTATCCTGGCGCCATCCGCCGACCTTGGGGTCTTCGATACAGGCACGACGCCACACGCCCCCGGAACCGTTGAAGCCAATGAAGTAGCCTGCTGCTTGCCTGCCGTCCTGTTCGATCGCAAAGTGACCGTCGAGCGCCAGGGCCTGGCTGCGCGTCAGTGGGGAGTAATCGCGATTGACATGGCCCCAGCGCGCCTGGACGAAGCCGAGCTTTTCGGCGCCGGGGGCGAGAAAGTGCGGCACCATCCGGCGTAAGAAATCGCGCGGCGGGCGAAAGTCGGCATCGAAGATCGCGATGAACTCACCTTCTGCAAGCGGTTGTGCGTACACCAGTGCGCCTGCCTTGAACCCGGCGCGCGTGCTACGGCGAACGACTTGGATCCGGCGGCCGGTGCGCTGCCAATAGGTGACGCTGCGATCCACCAGTTGTTGGGTGCCATCGTTAGAGTCGTCGAGCACTTGAATCTGCAACTTATCGAGTGGGTAGTCCTGTGCGGCACAGGCATCGATCAGGCGTTCGATGACGTGCTGTTCATTGTAAATGGGTAACTGGATGGTGACGGATGGCCAAACCGCAGGTGGGAGCGCCAGTGTCGCGGTCCGGCTTTTGCGTGCCTGCCACACGAGCCAGGCGGAATGAATGCTATAGGCAGCCAGGCCGATAGCGCACACACCGTAAAGAAACTGGAGGACGAACAGGATCAACAGCTGCATACGCTCTTCATTGCTTGAAAAAAGAGAGCCGACAGACGTCGGCTCACTGATAACTTTATTATAGCTTGCTTCATGTGCTCGAAACAAATATGCTATACTCTACGCACTGCGCACACCGCCTGTTTGGCATGCACAGCAATATCCACCAGAGTTCGTCTCTTACACACACTGTCGCAACTGGCAGGAGGCTACCAATGGCTGACCCAACGAAAGAGCAAGATGAGGGCGTGCCGGTACTGGACCCGGCGATGCTGGAAGCAGTAGTCGAGATGATCGGCCCTGACGAGCCGGCGGCGATCGTCGACTTAATTGACACCTTTGTCGATGACTCGTCGCAGCAGATCACCGTGATGGGCGTTTCGTTCCGTGCAGGTGATTGGAAGACCCTGCACAGAATTGCGCACAGCATGAAATCCAGCAGCGCTACGTTCGGTGCGATGCGGATGTCGGCGCTCTGCGCCCAGTTGGAGAGTTCTGCAAGGGATAATTGTGCTGCCGGTGGTTGTGGTGAGTTGATCGAGCAGATCGAGGATGAATACAAGCGCGTTGCCATCGCCATCAGCGTTGAACGTGCACGTTTTGCAGTGTAACGGCGAACACTGCCGACCTGCAGCGCTTGCTAAAGGCTGAACACAGGCGCTAGATCAAGAATAAGAAACGGGTGCGCATCATCACGCACCCGTTTCTTGATCCTCTGGAAGGCTTTCGGCAAGCTTATTCTTCCGCCGCCTCTTCCTTGTGCTGGGCGATGACTTCCTGAGCGAGATGGCTTGGCACCGGCTCATAGTGATCAAAGACGATCGTATAGATGCCGCGGCCCTGGGTCATAGCGCGCAGGTCGGTGCTGTACCGCATGATTTCGGCCTGGGGCACGGTCGCTTTGACCACAGTGCGGTTGCCCTTTTGTTCCATGCCCAACACACGACCTCGCCGCGTATTGAAGTCGCTCATGACATCGCCCATGTACTCTTCGGGCACAGTCACTTCGACGATATAGATCGGCTCCAACAGGACTGGATTGGCGGCTTTGAAGGCCAACTTGAACACCTCGCGGCCGGCGGTCTGGAACGCAATGTCCTTCGAGTCGACCGGGTGTTCTTTCCCGTCAAACACGACTGCCTTGACATCGACGACGGGATAACCGGCAATGACGCCGTTGTCCAAGACCGACTTGATGCCTTTTTCGATTGAGGGGAAGAACGAACTGCTGATGGTGCCGCCAAAGACTTCGCTGGTGAACTCATAGCCTGCGCCATGCGGCTGCGGATCCAGGCGCATGTGCACTTCGGCGAACTGGCCGGCGCCACCGGTCTGCTTCTTGTGACGGTACTGTGCGGAAGCGCTCTTGGTGATGGTCTCCTGGTAGGCGACTTTGGGCTCGTGAACCTCGACTTTCACGCCGTATTTGCTTTCCAGGCGATGCACTGCGACGTCCACATGGGCTTCGCCCATGCCGGAGAGTACGCTCTGCTTGATCGCCGCAATGGTCTGGAAGCGGAGCGTCGGATCTTCTTCCACGAGTTGGTTGATCGACGGTCCCATCTTCGCGCTGTCGGCCTGGGACACAGGGGAGACCGCGACTGAGAAAAGGGGCTGGGGATACGCCGGTGGCGCAAGTCGCAGCACGTTTTCGGGGGCGCAGATGGTGTCCGCGGTGTGCAGGTCATCGAGCTTGGTAATCACGCCGATATCGCCGGTGACGAGTTCATCGGTCGCCTGCAAATCTTTGCCGCGTACGGCGAACAGGTTCCCGATGCGGCTGGTCTTGCCGCTGCGGCTGTTCAGCAGTTGGGCGTCCTTGGTGATCTTGCCGGAGAAGACGCGTATGTAGCTCATGCGCCCTACGTAGCGATCGATGATGGTCTTGAAGACCTCCGCCGCAACGGGGCCGGCTGAATCGCCGGTCAATTCAAGTTCCTTGTCGCCCTTGAAGGCGACGGCGGTGCGCTCGTTGGGCGCCGGCACATAACGGCGTAGCGCCTGCATCATGCGCTCCAGACCCATGCCGCCGACTGCGGTGCCGCAGTAGACCGGGGTGATGGCACAATTCTTGACGCCCTGGTGTAGACCGTGCCGGACCTCATCGAGGGTCAGTTCTTCACCGTCGAGATATTTCATGATCAACTCGTCGTCGGCTTCGGCGGCGGCTTCCACCAGGGCCACGCGTGCTTCCTCAGCCGCGGCCATCATGTCGGCGGGAATCGGCGCTTCCTTGCCTTCCGGGCCCATATAGGCCTTCATCTCGATCAACCCGATGATGCCTTTGAAGGCGTCGGCGTGGCCGATCGGTATCTGGAAGGGGACGATCTTTTCATCATGGAGCGTGGTGCGCAGGCTCTCGACGGCGCGCGTGAAGTTTGCATTCTCGCGGTCCATCCGGTTCACGAACATCAGGCGCGGCTTGTTCAGATCTTTGAGCCGGTCGTAAGCGAGCTCGGTGCCGACCTGAACGCCGGAAACGGCATCCACCACCACGAGGCCTGCTTCGGCGGCGTAGAGTGCGCTGATCACTTCGCCCAGGAAATCCTGGTAGCCGGGTGCGTCGATAAAATTGATTTTGATGTTGTCATATTCGATCGGAACCACGGAGAGATTGATCGAAATGCCACGGCGGTGCTCCTCGGGGTCCCAGTCGGAGACGGTTGACCCGTCTTCCACGCGGCCCAGGCGTCCAACGACGCCGGTCTTGAGCAACAACGCTTCCAGCAACGTTGTTTTGCCAGCGCCGCCGTGGCCGAGCAAGGCCACATTACGGATCTGGTCGGACTTATACTTCGCCATAATGCCTCCAAGCGTACTGAGAAAACGGATTAGGCGGGTGAGTGCCGGTGGGCGCCGCAACGTGCGGCGCTCACGGGGATCAACGCACCCGATGTCGGACAAAGCAAACCGCGATGAATTGTACTCAGCCTGTGGAAATGGACGAGCCGGCCGGGGGCGGCGGTGCGAACACGGGTGGGAGCACAACGCCAAGGAACAGCAAACGATATTAAGGTTTGGTCGAGCACGACGTTCGGATTCACGGTCTAGCGCGCAATTGTAACCTAGAGTGCGTCTGACTGTCAACGTAAGGAATGGGAGCGCAAAATTGGGGTGAGGCAAGCGAAATAGTGTAGGTTTTTCATAGGTTTTGGGATTGAATTCGCCATGCAAACGGGCTACGATCAGTCTTGAATGGCCCATGAATATCCACCTCCGGTCAGAAAGTCATTCGTCGACGCCAGCGCCGGCGGATGATTGTGACGGGATATGAAGAGGGAAGCGAGATCGAAATGTCTGACTCACCACACAAGTCCAGCAAACCAACTGGCCGACGAGTGCGTCGTACCCAGGCGATGCCTACCGATGCCGCGGCGTTTGCCAACGCGCAGACGCTGGCGCTGTACCTGGCGAAAGCGGTGCGCGATGCAATGGAGGATGTGCATGCGCGGTACATCCCCGATGCGGAGATGCCGGCGCTCAATCGCGCGGTGCGCAACGCACTATGTACGGCGCTGTACGCTGGCAGAGTGGCGGACAGGGATCCGGTTGCCGACCAGTACATGTTGTATGTTGTGCGTTCGATCCCGCCGTACTGGGAGCCACCGGTGCTGGAGGCGCCGTTTGGGGAGAAGGCGAGGGCAGGGGATGATCCTGGCGGACCGTGATGGTTGCCTGGAAATAAAAATGGGTTGGGGATGTCCACTCAGGGACGTAATCGCTACGCCTAAGCAGTCCGTT
>JADJPH010000054.1 GCA_016713335.1 Candidatus Fredericiella danica
TCATAGGTCCAGGTCGCTTCGTCAAACCACGGGTAATAGAGTGCCATCACCAGTGGATCACCTGTACTCTGCATCAACGGCGCAGCGCTTGCGCCCCGCTTGCCTTGCAAGAGGATACTCAACACCGCAACCAGCAGCAGTAGAACAACCGTGATCAGAATGCGCCATCCAATTCGGGTGGCGCTAGGGGTAAGGTCGCTTGCCGCGACGGTAGCTTCAAATCGTTGGCTTTTGTTCGACATGTCAATTCTCACAAACACTGATCGTATCATGCCGTTTGCAAACGCCCCAAACTTGCGAGGTCACTCGGCTACGATTATTGTCCGGACGCGTCATCACGCCCCGGGACATGGCGCAGCGCCGACAGTGCAAGGAATTCGCTCAGCATCATGGCGGTGGCGCCCCAAATTGTCTGCGACGCAATCGCATAATAGGGCACTTCGGCGATCCGGCCACGCAGATCCCAGGTCTCGGTGCGCCAATTTGCAGGATCCAGCAGCGCAAGTAGTGGCGCCTCGATCATTTCTGCCACCTCATAGGGATCAGGGCGAAAATTCGGCCGATAGTCAACCCAGGCCACCGTCGGATGAACGATATAGTTGCTCGCAAACACATAAAGCGGAGTCAAATGACCGAGCACGGTCACCTCGCTCGGATGGACGCCGATCTCTTCGTAGCATTCCCGTAGGGCAGTCGCCGTGAGATCGGTGTCTAGTTCGTCGTAGCCACCCCCAGGGAAACCGACCTGCCCACTGTGCACCCCCATATAGGTAGGACGCAGAATCAGCGGGAGGAAGATGCGATTACCGGACGTATAGAGTAATGCCAATACGCCGCCTCGCCGTGCATCGCCGCGCGGCGCATTCCCAAAATCGGCGCCGGCGCGGGGACGCGGCGCCATGCGGAGCTGCGCCTCCTGTCCCGGCAATGGCCCCTGGATGTCATGGCGCAACTGCCGCAAAAACGGTTCAAAGCGCTCCTCGATCACGCTTCCACTCGACACACAAGGCCTTTCAGGTAATCGCCTTCCGGAAATGTGAGCGCAACCGGGTGATCGCTGCTCTGCCGCAGCCACTCGAGCACCTGCACAGGGCGCTGGGCGTCAACGGCAGCGCCAAAGACCACCTTCTGAAATAAATCGGCGCTGACAAGACCGCTACAACTAAAGGTTGCCAGGATGCCACCTGGTCGTAACAATTGCAGGGCCAACAGATTGATGTCCTTATAACCGCGCAGCTCGCTCCAGATGCTGTTGATTCTGGGCGAACTTCGGTGGATCCAGGATGATGACATCAAAGCGCAAATCCGGGTCGTTGCTTGCGCGCCAATCACGCAACACCTCAAAGACATCGCCTGCAATGCTACTTGCCTGCCGGTCAGGATCGTAGCCGTTGCACCGTAAGTTCGCCTCAGCAACCACCAATGCCTCCACCGAAGCATCAAGATTTGTCACCACAGTCGCACCGGCCGCGAGCGCAAACGCCGCAAACGCCCCGGTGTAGCTGAATGCATTCAGCACCCGTTTTCCCGCACAGTAGGCGGCAACGCGCTGGCGATTTGTGCGCTGATCGGTATAGAACCCGGTCTTCTGGCCTTGGAGCAGATCCACCTGAAATCTCAACCCATTTTCGTGGATCTCGAGCATGCCAGCGGGCGGTGCACCCGCCAGACAACCGGTGGCAGCACCCAACCCTTCTTGTTTGCGGACGGCCATCTCACTGCGTTCGATGACACCGGCGGCGCCGGTCAATTCCATCAATGTCTCGGCCAATTGCACTTTTTGCCGGTCGATTGCCAGTGTACCGGCCTGCAACACGAGGTATTCGGCGTATTGATCCACCGTGAGACCGGGCAGAAAGTCGCTTTCCGCATTGACCAACCGCCTGGCGTTCGTGCGCTGTAACTCCGGTAACTGGGCACGCAGCGCAATCGCCGCCGCCAGTCGCCGGCGCCAGAAACCCTCGTCGACCGCCTCGTTTTGCCGCCAGGTGAGCAACCGCACCTGAATCTGGCTGCGCCGGTTCACGTAGCCACGCGCCAGCCAGTGCCCCTCCGCATCGACGACGTCGACGATCGCACCGTCACCAATTGCCTCCGGAAAGTCAGCAATGGCGCCACTGAAGATCCAAGGATGGCCCTGGCGCACCGGTTTTTCGCGCCCGCGCTTCAGACGAATGCTTGCACTGCTCACTTTGCCTGGCTCCGTTGAATTTCCCACCCATACGCGTTGATGACAATCTGCTCCTGGGGGAGGGTCACCGTCAATGTGGCAGGGTCATACTGAAAAGAGGTGGCGCCGCCATCGGGCAGCGTCAAAATCCCCGCCACCCGATGCGGGCTGCGTTCGGTGAAACGCACCTTGTAGCCGCGGTAGATGACCCAATGGGTGAACGGTTTTACATCTGGTCCCATGATTCATCACTTCTTGCTGCTGCACACTCGCCACAATGACCTGGGGCGAAGCCGACTGGCGCCCGGCTGTCTCAGTGGTCGCCGGTCGCCGGCGTCCATTGTAGCCACACGGCATGCCGTGTGGCCGGCGTGACACAGCCATCCGCCGCAGCGCGAATTCCACACACCCATAATACCCGCCGCGTCGAATCATCAACAATCAGCGGCCACCCGATCCGCAGCGCCGGCAGGATCTTTGCGTCAGTAAAGAGGTCGCCAACATGCTTGTGCTTTCCGTCCATCCCGACCGGTGTAAACTTCATGCCGGGCTGCGGCGTAGTAAGTTGCAGCGGTCCTATGCGGTCGGCATCCATGAGCACGTGCCATGGATTTGTATCAAAGACCGCCGTTTGTATCGCCGCCGCCCCTGAGATGCGGGAGATGAGCAAATACCAATCACCATTCGGAACCACCCCTTGCAAGGGAACGCTCAGCGCGCCTACATCCTGGCGCCAGACGCCATCCAACCATGGGTGGGCCACCGCAACGGGCAACGCGTCAGACTGATGCAGACACAAGCGCCATGGCGCGCCGGCAATGGTCCAGGCCAACTGGCATGGCAAAGGATGTGGACCACGCGCGCGAGTTGTTTTGCTTGCGACCCTCATCAACTGCTCAATGTGAACGACGCCAAGTTCACGACCATCCGGGACGAGGCGGCGCAGGGCAGCATATAGCACGCCCTGCCGATCGGGCTCAGGCAGACCTCGCCACCGTTCCAGGTCGAGCACGACCCGTTCCTCTGTAATCGCCTCGGTAGTCAAGTGCGCAAGCAACTCAGCATCATGGCGTTCCAAACGATCGCTCGCGGCACGCGCCAGCGCGGCGGTGCGCCCCAACGCTGCGACGATGGCCGGATTCATTTCTTCCAGCAACGGCAGCACTTCGTGGCGAATACGATTTCGCAGAAAATGGCGATCCTCGTTGCTGGCATCGCAACACCAGTGGAGATCCTGGCGCTCGAGATAAGCAACCAGGTCAGTCCGCGACGCCTGTAACAGCGGACGAATCAAGCGGACGAGTGATTCCGCCGGTTGCTGCGTATAGGAGACCATCGTAGCCGGTTGCATGGCCCCCAAACCGCCGACCCCCGTCCCCTGGATCAGACGCAGCAACACGGTTTCCGCCTGATCATTGCGGTGATGAGCAACAGCCAGACAGGGAACTTGACCCGGAAAAGCGACGTTTCTGGCAATTGCGCACAAGGCACCATAGCGCGCCTCACGCGCGGCAGCTTCGATGCCGGCATGAGCAGTCCGCAGCGAAGCGGGAGCAAGCGTGACAAGGTGGAAAGGCAAATCCAGGGAGGCGGCCAGTTCGCGCACAAAGTGGGCATCACTCGGTGATTCAGCGCGCAGTCCATGGTCCACATGCGCGACGTGTAGCGTGAGCCCCAATTCGGGCGCCACCGCATGAAGTAAGTGTAGCAGGCAGACACTGTCAGCGCCGCCGCTAACGCCCACCACCAATGCAAGCGGCCGCGCAGGCGGCAGCAGCATCGGGTCGTCCAGCAGAGCGGTAATTGCAGCGAGCAACGGATCGGAGGCTGGCGGCGCGGGAAGATGATTCACAGCGCGATTATAACATGGAGGGTCGATGCCGTGACGGTTCTGCGCGACGCCTGATGTACGGAAGCTGTTTGGTTGAAATCGGGGGCCCTGCCCGCGTAAAAGGGGTGGCGGGGGGGCCCCCCTCCGCCCGGCGCGGAAGGCGCGCGGGCGGCCCGGCGCCGGGGCGGGGGGGGGCGGGGGGGGGGGGGGGGGGGGGGCGGGGGCCGGGGGGGGGGCCGCCCGGCCCGGCCAGGAGGGGGGGGGGCGGGGCGGCGGGGGCGGGGGGGGGGGGCGGCGGGGGGGGGGGGCGCGACGGGCGCCGGCCCCGCCAGGCGGGCGGGGCCGGGGGGCCGGCCCGGCCGGCCCCGGGAAACCCCGCCGGCGGGCGCCGCCGCGGGGGGCGGGGCCGGGGGCCCGAGGGCCCGGAGGGGCCCGAGGGGGGGGGAAGGGGCGGGGGCGGCGGGGCCCGGCCCGCCGGGGGGGCGGGGGCAAGGGCGGCGCCACGGCCCGGGCCCCCCCGGGGGGCCCCGGGCCGGCGCCCCCCCGGGCCCCCCCCCCCCGCCCCCCCCCCCCAGGAGGACCCCCCCCCCCGGCCCCCCCCCCCGCCGGCCGGCCCGCCCCCGCCCCGCCCCGGCCCCGCAGGCGGGCCCGGGCGGGGGGGGGGGCGTCCCCCCTCTTTGGGCGGGCGGCCCCCGCCCCCGCCGGGCGAGGGGGGCCCGCGCCCCGGGCCCGGGCCCCCCGCGGGCCCCGGGGGGGCCCCCCGGGGGGGGGGCGCCGCGGGGGGGGGGGGGGGGCGGGGGCGGGCCCGGGGCGGACCCCGGGGGGGAGGCCGCCGGGCCCCCCCCCCCCCCCACCCCCCCCCCCCCCCCCGCCGGCCCCCCCCCGCGGGCCCCGCCCCGCCGCGCCCCGGCCAGCCCCCAGAGGGCGCCACCCACCCCGGCCCAGACGCCCACAGACGCCCAACGCCGGCCCCCCCCCCACCCCCCCGCACCCGCGGGGCCGGGGCGGGGCCCGGCCCCCCCCGACCCGCCGACCCCCCGCCGGGGGGGAGAGCGGTCCACCCCCCCCCCAGCCCCACCGCCGCCCGCCGCGCGCCCCGCCCCAGCCCCGCACCGCCGCCCGCCGGGCCCGGGCCCGCCGCCCGCCCCGCCCCGCGGCCCCCCCCCCCCCCGCCCCCGGCGCCCCCGGGCACCCGCGGCCACGCCCCCCGCCGCCCCCGGGCGCGGGCCCCCCGCCCGGTGGGGCCCTTTCCGGGGCCCCCTCCGCCCCCCCCGGCTACGAAGTCATTTGGGGCGCCCTCTGGCGCGTGGTATAATCAGGCGTAATTTTACCGCAGCAATGGTGCGGAGTCATTGGACGAAGGACAACGACGAGTCATTTACATGATGGCTGCAGACGCCTTCGAACGTCAGCCGAAAACGTGTTTTGTGTTTCTGCGCTCGACATCGGTCGTAGCGCTATCGAGGAGAACGCACTGCTGTGCAAAATCCGCTGGACTGGTTGCTGGGCCTATTTTCATTGGATATTGGCATCGATCTAGGCACCGCCAACACCCTGGTCCATGTAAAAAACCGCGGGATCGTGATCAATGAACCATCGGTGGTCGCCATCGACCGGTCATCACGACGCCGTAACAAGGTGAAGGCGATTGGCGCGGAAGCCAAAGAGATGGTAGGACGCACGCCGGCGCATATTGTGGCGGTGCGCCCCTTGCAGGACGGTGTGATTTCTGACTTCGATGTGACGGAGCAGATGATTCAATATTTCATTGGTAAGGTTCATGGCAATCGTGCCATCGGCTCGGCCCGGCCACGCGTGGTGATCGGCATCCCTTCCGGGGTGACTGAAGTCGAGAAACGCGCCGTCCGTGACGCCGCCATCAGCGCCGGCGCACGCGAGGCGGGTCTCGTGGAGGAACCGATGGCTGCCGCGATTGGTGCGGGTTTACCCGTGACGGAATCCGTTGGTTCAATGATTGTGGACATCGGCGGCGGAACGACGGAGGTCGCCGTCATCTCGCTCGGCGGTATCGTCGTGTCACGTTCGATTCGTGTGGCCGGCGACGAGATGAATGAGGATATCGTCAACTATGCCCGCCAGAAATACAATCTCTTGATCGGCGAACGCATGGCCGAACGCGCAAAAATTGAGATTGGCTCAGCTTACCCGATGGAACGCGAGCGCACGATGATCCTGCGCGGCCGCAATCTCATTACAGGGTTGCCTGAGGCCGTCGAAGTCAGCTCGGTTGAAATCCGTGAGGCGTTGGCTGGCTCCGTGCAAGTGATCGTTGACGCAGTCAAGGCGACTCTCGATGAAACACCCCCTGAGCTGGTCGCTGACTTGATGGAGTATGGCATCGTGTTGGCCGGTGGCGGCGCGCTGTTGCAAGGACTTGCACAACGCCTCCAAGACGAAACGCGTATGCATGTGTATGTGGCCGACAATCCGCTGACAGCAGTCGTGATGGGCACGGGAATGATTCTGGAAAAGCCGGAGTTCTACCGTGAAACCCTCACCAGCATGCAGCGCAAGTCGACGATACGTTAGGCTTGTAATCGGCATCCATGCGGAATACTGAACGACGCACCCGCAGTTTCGGCGATCTGGGCATTCGGCTGATCATCCTTGTGCTGGCAGCACTGCTGTTGATGGCGCTCCAGCTCTCAGGCAATCTCCGACCGATCCAGAGCGCAATAACGCAGTTGACTTCGCCTGCCCAACTCAGCGCCACCGGCGTCACCGAAAGCATCGCGAACTTCATCGACTCACTCCTCCGCTTTCGGACCCTGGAGCGTGAATCGGCCGCGCTCGCCGTGCGTAACCTGCAGTTGCAGGCCGAGATCGATACGCTCCAAGAGGTTGAAGTTGAAAACGAGCAACTGCGCGGGATGCTCAACTTTGCACAGACCCGGCCTCGCCTCGAACTGCGCGGCGCCCAGATCGTCTCCCGCGTGATCGGCGACGAAAGCACCAACTTCCTAGAATCGATCAAAATCGATCTGGGGCGCACACAAGGGGTCGATGTCGGCATGCCGGTAGTCACCGACGAGGGCCTGGTGGGCCGCATCAGTGAAGTCGATGACGCAAGCGCCAAGGTGTTGCTTTTGAGCGATCCGAGCAGTTCGGCTAGCGCGCTGCTGGCGGAGAGCCGGCTCAATGGCGTGGTGCGCGGCAGCACCAGTGGCGACCTCATCATGGATTTCATTCCACAAGGCCCGACCTTCAAGACCGGCGAAGTGGTGCTGACTTCCGGCAGGCGGACGTTTTCCAAAAGGGATCGTGATCGGCAAGGTGCGTGAGATTCAAACGCAAGCCAATGCCGTCTTTCAGAAAGCCATCATCGACCCCTCGGTCGACTTTGGCAGTTTGGAACTCGTGCTCGTGATCACCAATTTTGACGCCAACGAGGCGCTGCCCGACTTCCAGGCATCGGCGCCGGTCAGTGGCACGGTTCCCGTCAGTGTGTTGACGCCTGCACCGACGGCAACGCCGGGCAGCGGTGGTGAAACGCAGGAGACCACCCCTTGAATCGAGGGATTCTCTACTACCTGATGGTGCCACTCCTCTTGCTGGCAAGCCTGATTCAATCCACTGCGGCCGCGCGGCTGCAGTTGTTTGGCGTCAAGCCGGATCTGGTATTGATTCTGGTGCTGGTGGGTTCACTCCTGTACGGAAGCCGCTCCGGCATTCTGTGGGCCTTCGTCGGCGGGTTGGGGCTTGACATCTTCAGCAGCGGGCCGCTGGGCGCTTCTTGCCTGGCCTTGATGGCGGCAGCGCTCGTGGCAGGGCTTGGCCACCGGCCCTTGTTTCGCTTTAATATTCTCGTGCCTTTGAGTGCGGTCGCATTGGGCACGATCGTCTATGCGACAGTCTATCTGGGGATTCTGGCAGTTCTGAATACGGCGGGCTGGTTTGCACGCGAGTTGCCGTTTCTCGAGACAATGCGGAACATCGTACTGCCGGCAACGCTTTATAATACGGCCATCATGCTTCTGTTTTTGCCGCTGTTAAACAGAATGCCTGAAAGCCAGGACATCTAGTATGTTTGAGGAACGTACACCAAGCAACACATCACGCACAGCCATGCTGCTCTTCCGAGTCGGCATTGTGCTGGCGTTCATTGTGTTCGTGGCACGCATGTTCCAACTTCAAGTCGTGAGCCAAAGTGAATACAAAACGCTGGCCAACGAAAATCGGCTGGTTCGTATCGAAACCGCCGCACCCCGGGGTTGTCTATGATCGAAACGGCACCATTCTGGCGCGCAATCGCCCGAGTTTCGAGATCGCCCTCGTGCCCGAATTCCTGCCGGAAGACGACGACACCACCGAGTGGGACGAAGAAGCCCTCGAAATCGAGAAAGTAATGGGCATCCTACGCGCCGACACAGATCAGGCCGTCGCGCTGCGCATGGCAGAAATCATGTTTAAAAAGCTCGGCTACGATGACTTCACACGCACGGTCCAGAAAGCGGGTGTGGACCTGCAATTTCGTGGATCAGCCGGCGTTTGTTGCGCCCGAACTAGAAGACGACCGCCTCATCAAAGCCGAGCCGCGGAAAGTGTTCTTCCCTGACATCGAGCAGCCGCTGCCATTGCCGGGTCTGGTCGCCCTTGTGAAGCGCGCAGTCACCATTGAACGCCAGGGTAGCGCTTCCGACCCTGTGCCGATTCTGGATGGCGTCGACCGCATCCGTGCGTTTGAAGTGTCGGAAGAAAGTTTCCGCATTCCCGCGGTCCGCGTCAACCAGGTGCCGATTCGCGAATATGTATACGGGGACCTTTTAAGCCATGTGCTTGGCTTTATGGGCCCTATTCCTGCCGTGTTGGCGCCCGACTACAGAGCGGATGGGTATACAGACCCCAATGAGAAAGTGGGACTCAACGGACTGGAGTACTCCTACCAGAGCGAATTGCGCGGCACACCAGGCGTAAAATACGTGGAACGTGATATCCAGGGCAAAGACATGAACGTCGTCGGTCAGGCCGTGGAACCGGTCCCCGGTATGAACCTCTATCTGAGCATCGACCTGCGCCTGCAAAAAGTCATGCACGACGCGCTCAAAGCCGCCATGGACGCCAAAGAGGCCCCCTGGGCGGTTGCAATTGCCATGAATCCGAAGGACGGCGAGATCCTGGGCATGGTCAGTTTGCCATCCTATGATAACAATATTTTCGCCGAGGAGATCGATGAAGATTATCTGGAATTGGAGAGGGACGAACGCCGCCCGCTCATCAACTATGCCATCGGCGGTCTCTATCCGCCGGGGTCCACCTTCAAAATGATCACTGCTTCGGCGGCGCTTGCCGAAGATGTCATTGATCCTGACACGACGGTCACCGACGCCGGTCCCATCTTCCTGCCGAATCGGTATTTTCCTGACGATTTGACGCAAGCGCAAAAATTCGTCAGTTGGAATCACAAGAATGGCATCGTCCACGGCGCCATCAATGTGGTGCAGGCGCTGGCGCTTTCGAACGACATCTTCTTCTACTACTTGGGCGGCGGTTTCCCTGACCAATTTGTGGGGCTGGGTCAGAAGCGGCTCACCCAATGGATGGAATTGTTCGGCTACGGCGAGCCAACCGGTATCGACTTGCCGGGTGAAGTCACGACCCAAGTGCCAACCGACCAATGGAAGCGCCAACTGTTTGCTGAGCCATGGACGACCGGTGACAGCTATAACATGGCGATTGGCCAGGGGTTTGTACTGGCAACACCGCTGCAAGTCTTAAATGAAGCGGCTATCGTCGCCAATGGCGGCACCGTGTTCGAACCGCGGGTCGTTCACCACATGACGGATTCGAATGGCGGGCTGCAAAAGGACTTCGAACCCGCTGAGGTTCGAAAGTTGCCGATTGATGCCGAATCATTTGAGTATGTCCGGCAAGGCATGTACACCGCCGTTAATTCAGACTTCGGCACCGCTTATGCCGCGCGCGTGCCCGGCGTGACCGTCGCCGCGAAAACGGGCACCGCTGAATTCTTCGAATACGTTCCGGAAGAGCAAGACTGCCGTCGTGATGAGGAAGACAATCTCCCAACGCATGCCTGGTTTGTTGCATTTGCACCATACGAGGATCCGGAAATCGCCGTCGTCGTCTTTGTCTATAATGGCGGCGAAGGTTCAGGCACAGCGGCGCCTGTCGCCCAGCAGATCCTCCAGCAGTACTTCACCGAGATTGCTCCGCCGCCGCCGGCGCAGGAGACTGCCCAGCAACCGTGAAAGGGGACAGGCATGCCGAATGATGATATGAGTGAGCTACCAGTGAATTCGAATCGAACAAACGGCAATTCTGACCGCGCGTGGCAGAATCGCATGGCAGATCTGTTGGATGACGTGACCGTGAATGGCGCGGCCGCGGCTGCGGCTGACGAAGACATTCCCCCCTTCTTGAAGGCCGCGCCACCGGCTGCCGCCATTTCTAGTGGCTTGCCGGACTCGCAGCCTTCCCCCGAAAATGATAGCACCAGCTTCACCCCACCGGCCACAGAATCGACGCCAGGCGCCGATTATTCAGCACTCTTCGTGCCGGTCGAACAGCCACCACCGCCGGCGGAACCGGCGCCGGAACCGCCCTACTTGCAGCCACCACAGCCGGCCGTCAGCATCAAGGGGCGCACAGATGGTCTTGCCATCGAGATCGGCAAGGGCACCTGGCAGGAAGTCATGGCGCTGTTGGTGGAAAGGTTAGAACAGTCGGCCAGTTTCTTCCGTAACGCAAAAGTGGCGCTCGACGTAGGGCCTCGCCCTGTGGTCGAAAATGAACTCCGCCAACTGATCACTTTGCTCGGCCAGTATGGCATGGTGCTGAGTGTGGTGCGGACGAGTTCAGAAAGGACCTTCCAGGCCGCACTTGGCATGGGCCTGACGACCACATTGGAATCTGCCGACGGCGCACCCGTTGCGGATGCCACACCGGCAGACGTAAGTTCAGGCACGGCGGGCTACTTCATCTACCGTGGCTATTTGCGCTCTGGTCATCGGCTCCAACGCAAAGAGCACATCTTGGTCATTGGCGACGTCAATCCGGGCGCCGAAGTGGTCAGCAGCGGCGATGTACTCGTGTGGGGGCGTCTGCGCGGCATCGCCCACGCCGGTTTTGACGGCAACCGCCGCTCCATCATTGCGGCGCTAGACTTGGAGGCCACACAACTCCGCATAGCCGATATTGTGACCATTGGCCCTGATCCAAAATTAGGCCAGCCCGGCAAATGGTTTTGGAAACGGAATGCCCACAAACGCCCTGAAGTTGCGCGCATCTTGAATGAGTCAATTATCGTTGATGAGTGGGATGTAGCACGCCCAGGTGGCTTAGCCAGTTTGCGGCGCGGCGGGGCTTGAAGCTGACGCACGCACTGTACACATTGAACATTACTCGATTGACAAAATGTTAAGGATTGGGTACAACAACGCAGCATCACATCCCTGCTGCCCAACCCGGACATCGCACCCGACTTGATACAATGAGCGGCACCGTAATCACTGTCACCTCCGGCAAGGGGGGCGTTGGCAAAACTACGACCACGGCAAACTTGTCGGTTGCCCTGGCCCAGCTCGGAAAACGTGTCGTTGCGATCGACGCGGATATTGGGTTGCGCAATCTTGATCTGGTGATGGGGCTTGAAAACCGCATCATGTTCGATTCGATCGATGTGGCGGAGGGGCGCTGCACGCTAAACCAGGCGTTGGTGCGCGATCAACGCATTGGGTCGCTTTACCTGTTACCGGCATCCCAGGCGCGTGACAAAGCCGACATCACGCCGGCGCAGATGGCGCTGATCTGTGACAGGCTGCGCGAATCGGTCGACTTCATCATGATCGATTCGCCGGCAGGCATCGATCACGGCTTTCAGACCGCGATCGCACCCGCAGACCGCGTGTTGATTGTCACCACCTCGGACGTAAGTGCGCTCCGAGATGCAGACACAGTGATCGGTCGTCTGGAACGCGAACTCAAGCGCCCGCCGGGTCTTGTGATTAATCGGTACAATGGCCGGCTCGTCAACAATGGTGATATGCGCGGGATCGATGACGTACTCGACATTCTGGCCATTGACCTGATGGGCGTCGTGCCCGAAGATGAACTGTTAATGCTGACCACTGATCGCGGCACGCCGGCGGTCTTCGACAGCCGGATGAACGTAAGGCGTGCCTACATCAATATCGCCAAACGCATCATGGGCAACAACGTGCCCCTGAATGACTATCAGAAGCCGGGTCCATTTGCGTGGTTGCGACGGATTTTTGGGAGAGGCTAGACCTTGACGCCGTCTGTTGTTGGGTAATCCACCGGTCCTACGGACAACGTCAGGTGCTTGGTGCACATGTTTCAAAAACTGAACTGGAAATCTTTCGACTGGTCCCTGCTTGGCGTCGTCCTTCTGCTCTGCGCCCTCGGCGTCGCCATGATCTACAGCGCCATCGGCAACACCGCCGGTTTTGAAGACTACTGGCTACGCCAGATAGGCTTCACTGTGCTGGGTCTCATTGCGATCTTCATCGTTGCTGCCATCGATTATCGCCAGCTATCCATCCTGGCAGTGCCGGCCTTCCTCTTGTTTGTGTTGTCATTGGTGGCCGTATTTGCCTTTGGCACGACGCAAGGTGGTTCTAAAAGCTGGCTGACTGTACCCGGCACGACTTTTCAACCGACGGAGACCGGCAAGTTTTTGGTCATCATCTTCTTGGCCTGGTATCTCAGTTGGTTCCAAGATCGGATGCATCGCTTTCCCTACCTTCTCGCGATCTTGATCCTGGTCGGCGCACCCTTGGTGATGGTCTATATCCAGCCCGATTTTGGCATGACGATTACCTACGCCTTCCTTGCCGGTGCGCTGATTCTCGTCGCCGGCATCCGCTACCGCCATATCGCCATCCTGGGCGCCATTGTGCTGGTTGCGCTCCCTTTGCTGGCAGCGTCGCTGCAGGGCTATATGTTGGCGCGTATCTGCATCTTTCTGCCAACCGATGACCAGACCGGCCAAATCCAGCGCCCAATCCTGGAGTTCATGCGTTCGAACTTCGACACGCTGCCAAGCGAGTGTGTGGCGCCTGAGGCCAATGCCGCCGCATCGTATAACGTGGAGCAAGCCCTGATCGCCGTTGGGAATGGCGGCCTGACGGGCATGGGATGGACGCAGGGCACCCAGAATCAACTCCACTTCTTGCGCGTTCGCCATACAGACTTCATCTTCAGCGTGATTGCAGAGGAACTCGGTCTGATCAGCGCCGCGCTCACCTTACTGATGTTGCTGGTCGTCGTCTGGCGCGTGCTGCGCATCGCCGTCGCGCGCCCGATCAGTTTGGAAGACTCCTGGCCACCGGTGTGGCAGCCCTGCTCTTTTTTCAGGTTGCGATCAATGTGGGCTTCAACTTGAAGGTGATGCCTGTAACCGGGCTGACGTTGCCTTTTGTCAGCTCCGGTGGTAGCTCCCTGGTATCCATGATGTTTGCGATCGGGCTGGCCGAGAGTGTTGCCATGCGCCATCGCAAACTCGAATTCTGATCAACCAACCTAACTTGAGGACAAGGATGTCCAACCCAAAACCCCGCGTGGTCCGCTACCTCCTGGCAGCTTGTATCTCCAGTCTGTTTTGCATTGTGACCACGTTTACAGCGCTTCATGCCGCAGAGATCAGTTCGACAACCCAGGCGGCGCCTATCGCAAACGCCGGCGCCCGCACGGATGGCGCCCATGCAACCCACCTCATGGCCACGGAAGCCGATACGCAGACGGTCACCGAAATCATCTATGTCACGGAGACCGTCCAGGTGATCGTCCCAGTGACGGAAATTATCCATGTAACGGAAACCCATGCAATTGATGTCGTCGTGCCGGTGACTCAGACCGTCGTTGTCACCGAGACAGTCGAAGATCACATCCCCGTCAACGAAACGGTGTATGTAACCGAAACCGTCCAACAGATCGTGCCGGTAACGCAACTTGTCGTCGTCACCGAGACAGTCCAGCAAGTAGTTCCGTTGACGCAAACGGTCATCGTCACGGAGACGGTTCAACAGATTGTAGCAGTCAACCAAAACCGTCTTCGTCACCGAAACCATCCACGAGATTATCCCGGTCACACAGACCGTCTTTGTCACCGAAACCATCCAACAGATCATCCCAGTCAACCAAACCGTCTTCGTCACCGAAAACCATCCACGAGTCCCGGGCAAACAGAGGTGGGAACCGTCCAACAGATCATCCCAGTCAACCAGACCGTCTTTGTCACCGAAACCGTCCAACAGATCATCCCAGTCAACCAGACCGTCTTTGTCACCGAAACCATCCAACAGATCATCCCGGTCACACAGACCGTCTTTGTCACCGCAACCATCCAACAGATCATCCCGGTCAACCAGACCATCTTTGTCACCGAAACTATCCCGCAAGTGATTCCCGTCACCAAGACCGTAATCGTCACCGAGACACAGATTGTGACCCGGCTGGTGGACCAGATCGTGCCGATCAAAGAGGTAACCCGGGTGACACAGACAATCCGTGTGGGGCCACCTGCCCCGATCTTCGTTGCACCGGTCACAAACACGCTGCCACTCTCGGGCACAGAGGGACGGGCGCCACGCTTGCCAGTTGTCTCGAATTGGGCAGCACTATCGCCCACTTATTGGGAACAGACTCCCCTGCCGGTAAGCGGTGTCGCTATGTATTACAACCCATTCGTGATGGACGGCGTCTTGCGTTACCGGCAGAACGTTGGCAACATTGACTCCTGCCCAGAATGCGTTGGCTATATCGCGTTGCTACGCGCCGGTGACATCAATCGCCGCGTCTGGATCCACTGGCTGATGGCTCGTACGAAGGACCCTTTCAGGTGACAGACGTAGCGGCGCGCCATGACATCCCAGAGCTGCTGAGGCGCGGATGGGTCGTCGATGTCGATTGGGGTACGGCACATCGATGGGGTATGCGCGGCGGCGTTCCGGTCACAATCCTTGCCGAACCGCCCGCGCTCACGAATGATGCAATTGCAGTAAACTAGACTAACTTCCTGCGCTCATCGCATCGCAATCTGGTTCAGCCCGCCTTCCAACAGCGCCGTCCACAAGTTCGGGAAGATCCCAAGGCCAATCGTGAACACGACGGCGATCGCAAGACCAAAGGCGGCGGCGTAGCTGCGCTTCGAGGCAATTGCAGTTTCCTCAGTCGGTTCGGCAAAGTACATATCCACGACGATGCGCAAGTAGTAGTAGGCTCCGATCGCACTGTTGAGCATACCGATCGCGGCCAGCCACGACCAACCACCTTGCACAGCCGCACCAAAAATAAAGAACTTGGCAAAGAAGCCTGCCAGCGGGGGCACCCCCGCCAGGCTGAAGAGAAACACGGAGAACGTAAACGCCAGCAACGGCCGGCGCTTACCCAGGCCACGGACAGCCGATATATCCACATCCATCTGCCCTGGTTGCTCAAGCAGGGTCACTATCCCAAATGCACCGATGTTCATAAACGCATAGGTCAGCAGATAGAAGAGCGCCGCATCGGCCCCCGCTGGGGTGCCCGTGGTCAGACCAATCAAAATGTAACCGGCATGTGCAATGCTCGAATAGGCCAACAGCCGCTTGAGGCTGGTTTGCCGCAGTGCAGCAAGGTTGCCAAGGGTCATCGTCAGGACGGCAAGAATCGCAAGCGCCCACCCCCACACCGGTTGTTGCGCCGGTAGCGCCACCAAGAAGATCCGGTAGAAGGCGGCAAACGCAGCCGCCTTGGTCGCCACGCTCATGAAAGCAGTGATCGTCGTGGGCGCGCCCTGGTAGACGTCCGGCGTCCACATATGGAATGGGACCAGGCTCACCTTGAAGCCAAACCCAACAAGCAACAATGCGATGCCCGGATAGAGCAGGTTCAAATCCGCCTGGCCGCTCATGACTTGCATGCCGATCTGACTAAACTGGGTGGCCCCTGTCGCACCATAGATCAGCGCCGCGCCATAGACAAAGAAACCGCTCGCAAAGGCGCCAAGCAGGAAATACTTCATGGCGGCTTCGCTGCTCAACGCATTTCCACGATTCACGCCGCTGAGAATGTAGAGACCCAACGAGAACGTCTCAAGCGCCAGGAAGACCACGATCAAGTCGATGGCGGACCCCATCACCATCATCGCCGAGGCGACCAGCAACAAAAGCGCATAAATCTCGCCCGTCTGCGGATTGACGGTGGGGATATACTTGACGCTGAGCAGGATACTCAACCCAGTCGCTACCAAAATCACCAGGTCGATCCCCTCGGCAAATAAATCTGCAATGGCCATATCCTGAAACGTCGACACCGGCTGGCCCAAAAGCCACACACTGGCGCCCGCCGCCGCCAACACGCCCAGGAGCGCCACCCAGGGTAGCACCGGGCGCGTGACCGACCGGCCGCCCCGGTTGAAAACGTCCAGGAACATGACGACGACGGCTGCCACCACCATGCTCAGTTCTGGCAGCAATGCATTGACATCTAGATTCAAAGCCGCATTATTCATCGTGACTCCGCAACCTTATTCGTTGCTCAAGGCCAGTCCATCTGGCAGTTGTAGCGAAAGTCCGGTCATGGGCGCACCCTGCTCGATGCGCACACTTTGCTGGGCCATATAGGCCTCGACCGAAGGATTGATCTTGTCAAACAACAGATTCGGGAAGATCCCGATGACGAAGAATAGCACCACCAAAGGCAGCACCATCAACACTTCGCTCAAGCGGAGATCCTTCAACTGGCCGCGGGCGTTCTCCTCATTCGTGATCTCGCCCTGCGACATTTTGCGAAACGCCGTCAGCAAATACCATGCCGCCAGAATGACACCGAACGCCGCCACCACCGCAAAGATCGGGGCATAAATAAAGGCGCCCTGCATGATCGCAAACTCACCGACAAAGCCATTGAGACCGGGTAGCCCTGCGCTGCTCAAAGCAACGACAAGGAAGAGCCCGCAGAAGAGCGGCACGCTCTTCCATAGCCCGCCAAAATCGTCAAGCATGCGCGTATGCCGGCGCTCATAGAGCAGACCGACCATCAAGAAGAGGGCGCCCGTGCTCAGACCGTGATTGACCATCTGCAACACCGAGCCGCTGATGCCAATCATGTTGAAGGCGACGAGACCCAGCATGACGTAGCCAAGGTGAGCCACGGAGCTATAGGCCACCAGTGACTTGATATCCTGCTGCTTCACGGCAACCAGCGCGCCGTAGATAATGCCAATCACCGCGAGCGTGGCCACAATGGGTCCCATCTGCACCGCAGCCTGAGGGAAGATGGGCCTGGCCAGGCGCAGATACCCGTAGGTGCCCATTTTCAGCAGGACACCGGCCAGAATGATCGAGCCTGCTGTCGGCGCCTGTACGTGTGCATCCGGCAGCCAGGTATGGAACGGGAAGAGCGGCGTCTTGATTGCAAATGCCAGGGCAAAAGCGATGAAGCCCCACATCTGTACGGCAGGCGCAATCTGGGCAAACTGCAGTTCCACAATGTTAAAGGTGCCCGTCGAAAAGTAGACGAGCAAGATGGCGACGACCATCAGCGCCGAGCCGGCAAACGTATAGACAAAGAATTTCACTGCTGCGTAAATCCGGTTCTGACCACCCCACTCGCCGATCAGGAAATACATCGGAATCAGGCTGGCTTCGAAGAAGACAAAGAAGAGCACCAGATCAAGCGACAGGAACACCCCGAGCATGGCAGTCTCTAACGCCAGCATGAGGGCCATGTACGCGCCGATGCTTTTCTTCACATACAGCATGCTAAAGTAGACCGCAATCGGCATCAAGAGCGTGGTCAGCAAGACGAGAAAGAGACTGATGCCATCCACGCCTAATGTGTAATACACGCCAATCTGCGGGAACCAGGGTGCGGTCTCGACAAATTGCATGCCCGGCGCGCCATTTTGCCAGCCGGTCCACAACAGCAGGCTGATGGCGAAAGTGGCAAGCGAAAATAGAAACGCAAGCCACTTCTTTACCGCGTCACCAGGCACTAGCACCACAAGCACGGCGCCAACAAGCGGCAAGAATGTGATGATTGACAACAAGTATGGGACAGTAATCATAAGCGCCTACAATTCAAAGTGCCTCTACATTGCCCACAGGAAATAGGCCAGCAACGACACCACGCCCAGCAAGATCGCAAACGCGTAGGTCGGAACCGCCCCATTTTGGATCTTCCGCACGGCCGCGCCCGCGTCGAGCGTTACCGAGCCCACTGCGTTGACCGCGCCGTCAATAATCTTTGGATCAAACACCCGGGCCAGCCAGGCTGCCACCGCATTCAACGGGCGCACAATCACGGCATCATAGACCCGGTCGACATACCACTTGTTATCGAGTGCCGGTTTTATCCAATTGAAGGCATTGGCAACCGATTCCGTCCAGTGCTCGTGACGGATATAGCGAGCCCAGGCATAGAACAAGCCCAACATGCTCACCACCACGCTGACGGCGGTGACGACCAATTCGTCCATCAATTCGGCTTCCGAATGCGGATGAATGGCAGGCTCCAGGAATTGTTCAAGTTGCAACGCAAAGGGCGTATTGATCAGCCCGATAAAGACCGAGAAGAACGCAAGAATCCACAAGGGAACCACCATGATCGCCTTGCTCTCATGCGCGTGGTCATAAACATGCTGGTCGCGGGGCTTGCCGTTGAAGGTCAGAAAGACCGCCCGGAAACTGTAGATGCCGGTCAACAGCGCAGTGACGGCAGCCACGGCGAAGATCGGCCAGAAGTCCTCAACAACAAAGCCGGTGAGCACCGCATCCTTCGCCCAGAAGCCGCTTAACAACGGGATGCCGCCCAGGGCCATCGCCCCAATCAGGAAGGTGAGGTACGTGTGCGGCATCTTGTGCCGCAATCCGCCCAGCCGGCGCACATCGATGACGCCATCAGTCGCATGCATGACGCTACCGGCGCCGAGAAAGAGCACGGCTTTGAAGAACGCATGGGCGACCAGGATAAAGATCGCGGCGCCAAAGGCGCCAACGCCGGCCGCTGCCACCATGTAGCCGAGTTGGGAGATCGTCGAATAGGCCAGAATCTTTTTCAGATCCGTCTGGACAATGGCCAGCGTGGCAGCAAAAAATGCTGTCAAGATCCCAATCCACCCGACGACGGTCGCAGCCGCACCCACAAGATCCCAGAGGGCATACGTACGGACAATGAGGTACACGCCCGCCGTCACCATCGTCGCCGCATGGATTAGCGCAGAGACCGGGGTTGGGCCTGCCATCGCATCGGGTAACCAGACGTACAGCGGGATCTGAGCGCTCTTACCGGAGACGGCGAAGAGCAGCAAAAGCACGATGACGAGGGCCGTCGGCGCAGGGATCGTGGCAGCATTGGCATCAATCGCCTCGTAGAGGAAGGTGCCAAGAGTGGTCCAAATCAAGAAGATCGCGATCAAATAGGCAGCGTCGCCAATGCGGTTGACCAGAAATGCTTTCTTGCCGCAATCTGCGTACCACCCGTATTGCTCATCATGCTTGTCAAACCAGAAGCCGATCAGTAGATACGAGGCGAGACCTACCCCTTCCCAACCGACGAAAGTGAGGACAACATTGTTGCTCATCACCAGAATGAGCATGGCGAGGATGAAGAAATTCATATAGAAGAAGAATCGCTGATAGCGCTCTTCATGGTCCATGTAGCCGATCGAGTAGATATGGATCAGGCCACCGATCCCGGTCACCACCAGCGCCATCGTGACACTCAGCGGGTCCACCAGAATGGCGGCAGGGATACTCAGTGCGCCAATCCGGATCCATTCCCAGTATTGGATGGTGATCTGCTGATCTTCGATGGGGCGCTGGAACAGTTGGACGGTCAATCCCACCGCAACACCAAACGCACCCAGGATCGCCAGCGACGCAATCCATCCGACAACCGCACGCGGCATCCACTTTCCAAAAAAGAGGATCAGCAGCGCACTGGCAATCGGAAAGGCAAATAGCAGCCAGGCATATTCAAACATGGAATAACTCCGCAAATGATTGCTTCAACGCATCGGAATGGCGAATTACCACTTCATGACGTTGATGTCATCGATATTGATCGACTTCGAGTGATGAACGTGTGCAATCAGGATGGCGAGACCGACGGCAACTTCGGCGGCCGCCACGGCCATGATCATAAACACAAAAATCTGCCCGTTCAGGTTGTTCCATTGGCGGGCAAACGCAATCAGTGTCAGATTCACACTGTTGAGCATCATTTCGACGCACATAAAAATGATCAGCGCGTTGCGGCGCGAAAGTACGCCGATTGCGCCGATTGCAAAGATCATGGCCCCGAGTATGAGGTAATAATTCGTTGGAACCACAGTTCTTCCTCCACTCCCACGTTCACTCGTCCGGTTGCAACCCGGCGCCAGACAAGGCCATCTCACCCACTAGTTTACGATTCGCTCCGCCTTCGGCCACTTCGCCAACAGCAGCGCACCCAGCAGCGCCACCAACAACAGCACCGCCGCCAACTCAACCAGCAAAATATTCTGGGTGTATAAGAACATACCCAGTTCTTCAGGAACACCACCTGCGTTTGCCGGCAATGTGGCAGGCATCAACGGCGTCTGGACAATGGCGTAGGCCAGCCCCGCCACCATCAATAACCCCAGGGCTACCCCGGCAAACGGCACCCAGGTCCGGTAGCCCGCACGGCCGGTGAATGGTTGCGACCCGATCAGCATGATCACGAACAAGATCAAAATCACAATGCCGCCGGCATAGATGATGACCTGTGCTGCTGCCAGAAATTGCGCGTCCAACGTGATGTAGAGGATCGCAAGTGTGACGAAGTGAACAAGCAGGAACAGGGCGCTATGCACCGCCACGCGCGAGGCAACGACACCCACCGCCGCCCCAACGCTTAGCGCCGCCACCAAAATAAAGAAGATCATCGAGAAATCCATAGGTTACTCCGGCCGGATGATGACGTTTGGTTCGCCCGGGTTGAGCAGAATCTCTTTCGTGAGGATGAAATCGCGCCGGCTGTAATTCGCCAGGGCGAATTCATGGCCCAACACGATCGCCTCCGTTGGACAGGCCTCTTCACAGTCGCCACAGAAGACACACCGCAACAAGTTCACTTCGTAAACCTTGGCGTAGCGCTCACCAGGCGACGTCGGATGCTCCGGATCATTCTCGGTTGCTTCGACGTAGATGGCGCCGGTCGGACAAGCCGCCTCACACAACATGCAGCCGATGCAGCGCTCCATGCCGCTCTCATAGCGTCGCAACTCATGTTTGCCACGAAACCGCGGATACATGGGCACGGGATCACGCGGATACTCGGTCGTGACCGGTTTCAGAGTCAGCGTTTTGAGCGTGACGCCCATCGCCGTTCCGATTTCGACAGCACCCTTAAAAAAGTTATTGATCGCCATAGTCTCTCTACTTGAAGAACACGGTCAACAACACCGTGATGACGAAATAGGCAAGGCTGATGGGCAGCAAGACCTTCCACGCAAACCGCATCAATTGGTCATAACGCGGTCTGCCGACACTTGCACGCACCCAGATAAACAGGAACAATAGGACGATCACCTTGCCGGCCAGAATGAACGGTCCGAGCCAGGGCAAGAAGTCGCTCCCGATGCCAAAAGGCAGGGCATACCCGCCAAAGAAGAGCGTCGCCATGATCGCACTCGTCGTGATCATGCTGATGTATTCAGCCATGAAGAAGAGCGCAAACTTGATACCGCCGTACTCAGTCTGGAAGCCGGCGACCAACTCATTCTCCGTCTCGGGCAAATCAAACGGGCTACGATTCGTCTCCGCCAGGATACAGATGAAGAAGAGCGGGAACATCAGCCACAACCAGATCCATTCCCACCAGGCGCGCGGCGTCTCCACCAGGGTGACCAGACTGAAACTCCCAGCCAACACCAAAATACTGACCAGGAACGCCCCCATCGGCAACTCGTACGCAATCATCTGCGCCGACGACCGCAATGCACCCAACAGAGAGTAGTTGTTGTTGCTGCTCCACCCGGCCAGGATGATGCCGTAGCTTTCAAGACCGACGATCGCCAGGATCCACAAGAACCCGATCGGAACGTCGGCAATCGCGGCCTGTCCCTTGGCCACCGGTATGACCGCCCAAATCAGCAGCGCCGGCACCAGCGCCAACGCCGGCGCAATCAAGTAGATCGGCTTGTCGACATGATTTGGGACGATCTCTTCTTTGAACACAGCCTTGAATGCGTCGGCAATGGGCTGCAAGAGACCCTTGGGACCGGCCCGGTTTGGGCCATAGCGGACCTGGAAGCGGGCCAGTAGTTTGCGCTCATACCAGGTCAGATACGCAAAGCCGGTCAGCAACACAAGGATAACGACCAACGCCCGGATCGTGGGCAAGATTAAGGTATTTAGCCACCAAGCAAAATCCATAAAACCTCACGGCCTCAAGCGTTAGTTGTCCGTCTTCTCAATGCTTACCACTTCAAGTCCACCGTTCAGCAACGCACCCACCGGCGCACCGGCCAGGCTCGCCGGAATCCAGGCGACGCCAGCCTTCACCGTTGCATCAAGTTTCAACGACAGCGTCAATATACCGTATCGATTGCGAACCTTCACGGCTGTGCCGTCTTCCAACCCAAGCCGTGCAGCATCGGCCGGATTCACCGCAACATGCAGACCAAAGGCGACGTTGGACAGTTGCCTGGTCAGCCCAAACAGCGTCCCCCCATCGTAGAGCACCGTGCCGTCCATTAGCCGCAATTCGCCCGCTTCCGCGGTAAGCACCGGCTGTTCCGCAGCGGCGTAATCGTCGCTTGTCCGCAGCCCAAATGCATCCCACTGGCGGCCCTGGTCACCGATCGCATTCCACGTCATCCCCGCATAGAGCGGCACTGCATGTGAAATTTCGGCTGTGACACTCTGGGCGCTGTCATGCGCCCAATTCGCATCAAACTGCCCGGCCAGATGGTCCAGAATCATCCAATCCGGCGCCGCTTTCGTCTGGGGATTGCCCAATGCCTTTGCTGCACGCTGCACGCGCCGCTCCAGATTGGTGAAAGTCCCGTTGCCCTCAGCCCAGCTCACAGCAGGCAACACAACATCGGCCATCTGCGCAGTCTCAGTGAGGAAGATCTCCTGCACGACGAGGAAATCGAGTTTGTCGAGGTTTGCCGCCCAGTTGGGGCGCTCGCTGGCTGGGTCTGCACCCATGATATACAACGCCTTGATGCTGTCGCCGGCGCTGTCCAACAGTTGGCTGTAAGACTTGCCCGGCGTCACCGGCAGCGTGACACCCCAGAGTTGCTCAAGGTGGGGCCGGCCCAGTTCGTCCTCCAGCCCGACATGCCCGGGCAGCGCATTGGGCAGCACCCCCATGTCGCGGCAGCCCTGGCTGTTGGCGTCGAGTCCTACGTAAGCAAGCCGCTCCCCGTGCCCGGTGTAGTTGGCAAGATTCTGCAGCGCCTGACGCACCTGCACCCCATTGGCGCCTCGCGCCGGCATCGGGCCATAAATGATCAAGGCATTCTTGGCATTTGCCAGCAGTTCGACCGCCCGCTTTGCGGCATCGACCTCCACCCCCGCCACTTCACGCAGTTGTTTCTCTGTGACTTTCGCCACCAACTTAACTGCGTCACTGTTCTTGTCCTCTTTGGCCTTGGCCGCCAAATGCAGCAGACCGTTGAGCAGCGCGACCTCGCCGCCCGGCATATATTGCATGAATGGGCCATTGTAGCGGGTCAGCTCAATACGCCGTGGATGGGCAATGATCAACTGCGCTTTGCCACGCCGCACCGCGCGCTTCAAATGCAAGTCCAGGATCGGGAGTTCTTCACTCGGGTCCACGCCGAAAAGCATGATAACGTCGTATTTCGGGTCGGGACCATACTGCGGCTTCATCAGGTCGGCCAACGCCGGTAACCCGGACGGGAGCGCAGCGATGTCAGCGCCGTCGCGATGATCGATGTTGTTGGTGCCAATCAACTGCCGCATGAAGCGCTGCAACAGATAGTTGCTTTCATTGGCGAGTTTTGCGCTGCCGATGCCACCGATGGCATCCGCTCCCGCGCTGCTCTTGATCGCCTGCAGCTTTTCCGCCACCAGCGTCAAAGCCTCTGGCCAACTGACCGGTTGCAGTGTGCCATCTTTGCGCACCAGGGGCGTCGTCAACCGCTTCTCATCGTTCACCCAACCGTTGGCGAAACGGCCCTTGTCGCAGATCCACTGGTCATTGACCTGCATATTCTCACGGCCCACGACGCGGCGCAGCGTATGGGTGCGCGTATCCAGCCGCGTGTTGCAACCGATCGAACACTGCGTGCAGATCGAAGGCGTGCGCTCGATCTCCCACGGCCGGAACGAAAAACGCGCCACCCGGTTTGTCAGCGCGCCAACCGGGCAGATATCAATGATATTGCCCGAAGTCTTCGCATTCACCGGCTGGCCCGGCTGAATGTCGATGATCGTCGCACCGCCGCGCTCAAAGAGACCCAGTTGCGGCTTGTCTTCCCATTCTTCCAGATACCGGATGCAGCGCCAGCAGACAACGCACCGTTCCTGGTCGAGCACAATCGTGTCGCTGATCAGATAGTGCTTGTTCTTGTGCCGCTTGGCCTCCACCAACTGGCTGATCCCGGGACCGTAGCGGATCGTCTGTGCGGCAGCACGCCACCGGCTCGAGTTTTGGATGGCTACAAAAGACGGGGATCTCGATGCCCAGTTTCGCGGCTGCATCCACCACCAGCGTGCCCTTGGGCACCGATATGGAGCGATCAGCTATGGTCAGCGTGACTAGGTCGGTCTTAAGTTCGTTCGGTTCCTTGCTGTCAGTCTACCTAGGCGTTGCCGGGATCCGGCACGATGTCAATCAAATGCGCGATCTCCACCAACGTGTCACGGTTAAGTGGCGACTCTCCCACCAGTTCGATGGCGCTAACCGTCAGCGAACTCGGTTCGCCGGTGTCTGGCCGATAAATCGGGCGGATCGGCAGCGCAGGGATGCGCTGATCCGGGTTGGTTTCCTCGATGAAGGTGATAAACTCGGGCCGGAACTTGGCCAGATTGCTCTGGAGTCCCCACACCGCAGCTTCGCCAAACGGGCAGAAGCTCTTCCCGGCAATGAACTTGGTGATGTGGTTCAACAGATCCACATCCTGTTCACGGCCGTCGCCTTCTTCAATCCGGATCAGAATCTTTTCCAGCCACCCAGTCCCCTCACGGCACGGGGTGCACTTCCCACAGCTCTCCTCCCGATAGAAACCAAGCGTGCGCCGCGCAATCGTCACCATGGACTGCGCAGCATCGATCGCAATCACGCCGGCTGAACCCAGGGACGAACCGGCCGCGGCGACGGCTTCGTAGTCCATCGGCGTATCCAATTGATCCGCGCTCAGCATTTTCATCGAGAGACCACCCGGTACGACCGCCTTGAAAGGCGCTTCGTCATTCACAGGACCGCCACCGTAGGTGAAGAGAATTTCACGGAGCGGGGTCGCATGCGGCAGTTCGTACAGACCAGGATATTTCACATTGCCGCTCAGGCAGAAGATGCGCATGCCCGGGCTCTTCTCCGTCCCAAAACCGCGATACCACTGGACGCCGTGACGCATCACCTGCGTCACATTGGCAATTGATTCCACGTTGTTCACAATGGTGGGTTTGGAATAGAGACCCTCTACGGCCGGGAAAGGCGGCTTCATGCGCGGATGGCCGCGATACCCTTCCAGGCTCGACAACTGCGCCGTCTCTTCGCCACACTCATAGGCGCCGGCCCCGCGATGCACAACGATTTCGAGGTTCATCTCCGTGCCAAAGATGCCCTTGCCCAGGAACCCCTTGGCTTTGGCTTCCTTGATCGCCTCAACCAGGCGCGTATAGCCAAAATAATACTCACCACGGATGTAGATGAACGCCCGCTCTGCCTTGATCGCAAAGCAACTCATCACGATGCCTTCGATCAACTGGTGCGGGTCGTACTCCATGATGATCCGGTCTTTGAAGGTGCCCGGCTCGGATTCATCCGCATTCACAACCAGATAGCGCGGCATCGCCGGTGCCAGGAAACTCCACTTTTGCCCCGTCGGGAAGCCGGCGCCGCCACGGCCGCGGATGCCGCTGGCCTTGACCTGTTCGACCACCTCTTCCGGCTTCATTGTCGTCAACACGCGCTTTGCCGTCTCATAGCCGCCATCGGCAAGATAGGTGTCGATCTTGTGGCTGTTCTTCTCAAAACGCGCGCAGTCAAGTAGCGCGGCTCCATCCCGCCAATGCGATAGGGACCGGCGGCCTTCCCATCGAGTTTCGGATCGCCACTGGGCGTCCAGCGCTCCAGTGTCTTAAAGGCCTTGCCCGCTGCAATCAGGTCAAGCACCTTCTGCACCGCTTCCGGCGCATCCAACTCCTCAAAGTAGCGGATCTGGCCGGTCTTACGTTCGGTGACCGACACCATCGGCGCGGTGCCGCAGGAACCCAGACATTCCATGTGATCGAGCGAATACTTGTCATCCGCAGTCGTTTCGCCGTGATGGATGCCGAGCTTCTCTTCAAACTCGTGCATGCACTTGCCCGCGCCGCGCAGCATGCACGGCACATTGGTGCACACCTCGACGTGATACTCACCCTTGGGCTCCGTGTGGAACATGTGGTAGAAGTCGACGACCGCGCCCACTTCCGCCGGTTCCAGTTCGAGCATCTCCGCCAGTTCGTTCTGCGCATCGACCTGGCAATACCCAAATTCACGCTGGATTACATAGAGTGCAGGCAGAATGGCGGACCGCTGGCGACCAGCAGGGTAGAGGTCCATCCACTTCTTGATCTCTGCACGGACAGATTCTGACAGCACCATGGTCTATCCCCACTCCCCACTAACGATCAACTTCGCCCAGCACGATGTCGATCGAACCGATGTTCGTCACGATATCCGACAGCATCGCACCCTTGCTCATCTTGCTGATGGCATACAAATTATTGAAACTCGGCCCGTGAATGTGCAGCCGGTAGGGACGCGCCGAACCGTCGCTATAAATAAAGAAGCCAAGTTCCCCTTTGCTCGCTTCGATGCCGTGATACATCATGCCCGGCTCGACGCGGAAACCTTCCGTCACCAGCTTGAAGTGATGGATCAGCGACTCCATGCTGGTGTCTAACTCCGCACGCGGCGGTAAGCTCACCTTGCGATCATCCGTCTTATACTCTCCCGGCGGCAGATTCTTCATCGCCTGCTGGATGATCCGCAGGCTCTGGCGCATCTCCTCCATGCGCACGACATAGCGCGCATAGTCATCACCGTCGGTTGCGACCGGGACCTTGAAGTCATAATTCTCATAGCCGAGTACGGCATATCGCGCCGCAGGTCCCAATCCACGCCGCTCCCCGGAGCATCGGCCCGGTCAACCCCCATGTTGATCACTTCGTCGCGCGTCAACCCGCCGATCCCCATCAGACGCACATCCTGCACCACAGGCCATCTCAAAGAGGTCGAGAATACGTTCGCGCTCACGCGTGGCATACATCAGGAGGCTCATGCCGGTGCCCGAAACGTCAAGCACATGCGTCGAGAGCCAGAAGAGGTGCGAGGCGATGCGCTGCAATTCGCCCATAATGACCCGAATCACCTGAGCGCGCTGCGGAATCTCAATGCCGAGGAGTTTTTCTACGCCGAGCACATAGCCCAGGTTGTTGTTCATCCCGGACAGATAGTCCATGCGGTCGGTGTAGTAGACGAAGTCCTTGTAGCGCTTCGTCTCGCCGGTCTTTTCAAAGCCGCTGTGCAGATAGCCGAGATCGGGATCGACGTTGACGACCGTCTCACCATCCAATTCCACCACCAGCCGCAACACGCCGTGCGTGCTGGGATGATGCGGCCCCATGTTGATGATCATGTTCTCGCGGCTCATGCCCGGGGGCACATCCGGAGGCAGGCTCTCCGCCGGCAAAATCTGCGTGCCCAGTGAGGCAAACTCCGGATCACCCCAGGTCAAGGTGAACGGCACGTCCTCGCCGCCTACCGGCATGTCTTTGCGCAGCGGATGATTTGGCCAGTGCGCCGGCATCAAAATGCGGCGCAGATCTGGATGACCGGCGAACCGGATGCCCATCAGGTCATACACTTCACGTTCTGGCCAGACTGCACCCTTAAAAACGCCCGCCAGGCTATCGACCACCGGCTCATCCGCATCCAGCAACGGGCACACGACCATCAGGTGCTGTTTCCGGTTGTAGGAACGCAACTGATAGACCGTCTGGAAGCGCTCGCCGTCCCCAATCGGTAACTGCGAGCGATCAACTGACGAGACATCGATCAGGGCTTCATACTGCAACTGCGGGTCCGTGCGGATAAACTCAGCAAATTCGACCAGCTTCTCAGGCTTGACATAGACCGTCTGCAGCCCGTTGTGAAGCCCGGCCGCCAGGATGTCCTCGCCAAACCGCTCGACCATGCGGGTGGTGTCCGCCGTTTCTCCCGTTGGCAATGGCGCAGGGGCGGGAATCCCGGGTGAATTGATACCGGGAAGGGTCTCATAGTCTCGATAACGCGGTGATACATTCAACATGCGCGGCTCCCGCCAAAAAACATGTAGGAAACGATTTGACGCTACGCGGGCTTACCCGCCCTGAGCACCTCAAGCGATTCAATCTCAACAGGTGCAGGCGCGGCTTTCATATCCATCTCGCGATACAGACGGAAGGTCTCTTTGCCCTGCTTCTCGCGCAACTTCTCAAGCGCATAGAGCAACGACTCGGGACGCGGCGGGCACCCTGGCACATAGACATCCACCGGGATAATCTTGTCCACGCCCTGAATGATCGCATAGTTATTAAAAGGTCCGCCGGCGCTGGCGCAGATCCCCATCGCAATGACCCACTTCGGCTCGCTCATCTGATCGTGCAGACGCTTGATCACTGGCGCCATCTTGTTGCTGACGCGGCCGGATACGATCATCAGGTCGGCCTGCCGCGGGCTTGCCCGGAACAGTTCCGAGCCATACCGGGCAATATCATGCCGCGAAGTACCCGCCGCAATCATTTCGATGGCGCAACAGGCAAGACCGAACAGCAATGGCCACGTGCTGTTCTGCCGGCTCCAATTGACGAGCGCCTCAAGCTGTGTCGTGATGACGCCCTCAGGAAGTTTGTTCTCAAGACCCATGTTGGCTACAGACTCCTTCTACACCCAATCGCAGCGCCGCTGCCTACCCTAGTCCCAGTCGAGGGCACCCTTCGACCACTCGTACAGCAGCCCAATAACGAGAATCAACAGGAAGATCCCCATTGGGATGAGTGCAAGAGCAATCCCGACGGTATCGCGCAGCGGGCGAACAATCGCCGCCCACGGATACAAGAAAATGATTTCGATATCGAAGAGGATAAACAACATCGCAACCAGGTAGTACTTGATCGGGAAGCGACGGCGTGCATCCTGGAATGGGATGATGCCGGACTCATAAGGTTCCAGCTTCTGCTTGTTCTTGCGCCCGGGTCCCAGCACACTTGGGGAGCGCAATGGCAATGAAGCCAAACACAATGGAGATTACAACGAAGATAAGCAGCGGGAAGTAATCCTGTGCCACGAGCATCCCCGTAATGGTATGGCGTTGTACCGGCGTTCCGTCTCCCAGGGGACTGAGTCCTGCGCGGCACAACCAATATTCTACTCTACCTGATGCGCAAATGTCCGATTGGTCAAAACCCGTGCACGTTACCTGAAGCCACTCCCCGTTTCGTGCAGCCGAGGCCACGCTGTCGTGTGTGCGAGGCGCCGGTTTGAGGCAACCGGTTGTTCATTTTATCACTAATGAAAATTTTGTGTCAACTTGCGTGCAAAATTACCCAACGCGCCTTCGCAGATCGCGCCCGGACGGTGATTGATGATATGATGCATTTGGGCTGCTAGGAATGCATCACTGCGACCGGTGGCCAGCCGCAACCGGCATTTGAACGCCATACTTCAATCTTTCTTTGAAACACTCGATACCATAGGAGGCTAGCTGTGAGCAGTGCATCTTCACTCGTCGATTATCTGAACGCGCATCATCCAGGCGCCGACATGGTGGCGCAAGTATGTGTCAATCTTGTGCGTTCCTGGTCAGGCGGCAAAGACGCACAAGAGACCTATAGTGAGTTGATGCAGAACGCCAAGGACCCTGCAGGCGTCGACCAGATGCTATATCAACTTGAAGGCGATCCGGCCTACGCCGACAACGTCGCCTTGATCGTCATTTCGTCGGCGTGGGGCTATTCGGAACTGGAATCGGAGATCCGCCAACTTGTCGTCGACGCGGAACAATCCCCCGAGCAATTCCCCTCTTCGTGGGTGGCGCGGGCCGCACTGTATGGGATGTATCTGATGGCACGCAACGGCGCCAGCGCGGATGACATCGCCTTCCGCAACGCGCAAGGTAAGATCGAAGCCCACACCTTTGGCCGCGACGTGCCGGCGTCAGCCCTCTTCGCGGCAATGCGCGATCAATATGAAGACGCGCTGTAATTGACCCAGGCGCCAGCGCACGCGTCGCCCCCAGTCCGCCGGCGCCGCAAAGACGCTGCAAGCTCACAGCTTTGGTAAAAACAAAGGCGCCATCTTGCGTTGCAACAGGATTATGCAACACAAGATGGCGCCTTTTTCTTTCAAATGACCGGTGGTGGTAGCCGTGTGCGGAATCCGCAGCGACGTCTACAAGCCCTTTGCGAGCTGATTGTGATGCGTGCTACAATTGACGCATCCTCGCCAGGGGCGCTCACCTGAGGAACAACTGCGTAGAAGTGTTTTGAGCGGCCTAGAATTTTCCTGTTTGGTTTGGCCGTATGCTACCATACGCCGGAATTTGTACATTTCTACACAATCTTGCTGAGCAGTACGCTGGAGCGTCCCGCCAGCGATTAGGAATGACAGCCAGCCATCAACCCCCGTACACGCGGGGTGACGCACCAGGAGCCAGACGATGCTGAACCAATATGGGTTCATTCTCATCTTGAGCGGTATAGCGCTGCTTATCCCTGTCGCGGCAACGCTGATCGGCCACTTTCTGGGGCCGCGCCGCCCTGATGCCATCAAGAACGCCACCTATGAATCTGGCGTCGAAACCATCGGCGACACCTGGGTGCAGTTCCGGGCGCAGTACTACCTCTTTGGTTTGATCTTCCTGATCTTCGACGTGGAAGTGATCTTCTTGTATCCGATTGCAGTCGCATTCCAGGGGTTGAGTTTCTTCTCCGTGGTCGCGGCCATCACGTTTGTTGTCATCCTGATTCTAGGCTTGATCCTGGAATGGCGTAAGGGTGCGCTGGAGTGGAGTTGACCTGCCGCGTCGCCAACTGCGGTATCGTCCTGTAAACAAGAGCGCACAGTACGGAGAGTGATCTATGACGTGGAGTCAGATTCTAACTGATCTGCAAATGCGGTTGGGCGCCCCAGAATCGCTCGCCTGGTTGGCCGAGGCCATCGCCTATTTCATTGGCGCCTTTGTCTTGGTCAACGGCGCCCTTGTCCTGGCATTGCTGCTGATCTGGATCACGCGCAAAGTCGTCAGCCGCATCCAGGACCGCCTTGGCCCCAATCGCGTCGGCCCCTACGGCCTCTTCCAGACCGTGGCTGATGCGCTCAAGTTGCTGTCCAAAGAAGATATCATTCCCCACAACGCAGATTTGATCGCCTACATTCTGGCGCCAATTCTGGCGGTTTTCCCGGTCTTGATGGCCTTGGCTGTCATCCCGTTTGCCCCTGGCTTTGTCGGCGTTGACCTCAATGTCGGTGTCCTCTATCTGGTGGCGCTCGGTTCGATCGCGATCATGGCCGCCCTCATGGCCGGGTGGAGCAGCAACAACAAATACGCCGAACTCGCCGGTTTCCGCGTCGTGGCGCAGTTGTTGAGCTATGAAAATCCCCATGGTGCTGGCGATGCTGGCGCCTGTGCTGTTGGTCGGGACCATGCGCTCGCAGCAGTTGGCCGAAGCCCAGAGCTTTTATATCGGCCCCATCAATTTGGGAATCGGCTGGTTCATCTTCTTGGTGCCGGGCGCGGCGCTCATCTACTTCATCTCAGCGCTGGCCGAATCGGAAATGACGCCGTTCGATCTGCTCGAAGCTGAATCAGAACTGATCGCCGGTTTCCATATCGAGTATTCCGGCATGAAGTTCGCCATGTTCTTCCTGGCGCAATTCCTGAACAGCTTCTTCCTGGGTGCGATTCTTGTTTTCCTGTTCCTGGGTGGCTGGCAAGGACCGTTCGCAGGTCAGGTTCCGTTCCTTGGCTTCATCTACTTCATGGCCAAGACCTTTGCAGTCTACATTCTGATTCAGTGGATACGCGGCACACTGCCCCGTGTTCGCATCGACCAGATGATGAGTTTTGCCTGGAAAGTGCTGGTGCCGCTGGTGCTCGTGCTGATTCTGGGCCAGATGCTGGTGCTGAAACTGCCGTTCCCATCAGGCTTCAGTTGGGTAAGCTACCTGCTGGTGCTGGTCATTAATCTGGCCGCGGTGTTTGGAGTGCTGCGCATTGTGGGACGTCACCTGAAGGGCGAGCAGGTTCGCACCAAACGTGCGTTCCAACCGAAATCTTTGATTGGCACGATGGCGCCGGTGGATAGTCCCGCCGCTGCAGATTGATTCCGCCGGCTGCGGCTGGCGCCCTATGCTTGACCATTTTGTGAGGTCATCGTCATGTTCGGAATACCGATTCCCATTCCACCGATTCCAACGATTCCGCAGTTGGTCTTCTTTGGCATTGCGGCAATGACCGTGGTTGGTGCACTGATCGTCGTCCTTGCGTCGAATCTTTTCCACAACGCGCTCGGACTTGCGCTGACTTTCTTTGGCGTCGCCGGCATCTACATTCTGGCCGAAGCAGAGTTTGTGGCCGTCAGCCAGGTGCTTGTCTACGTCGGCGCCATCACTACGCTGATTTCCTTTGCCATTATGCTGACCCGCGGCATGATGAAAGGTGGCGTCTCGGCACGCAACCAACAATCCGGCACTGCATTGATCATCACGCTGCTCACTTTTTTGGTGCTGGCGGCAACCATGCGCTTTAGCGCCTGGCCTCGGCAGGCGACCGCCCCAATCTTGGATTTTGAAGCTGTCATCCGCAATCTTGGCGCCAGCTTTGTGAATGAGTATGTCATTGCCTTTGAACTGTTGGCGTTGCTGCTCCTGGTGGCGTTGGCCGGAGCCATCGTGCTCGCCCGCGACAGGAAGTAAGGAAGAGAACCATGGTTCCTCTAGACTGGTACTTGATTCTATCGGCCTTCCTCTTCTCGGCAGGCCTCTATGCGGCGCTTGGCCGGCGCAATGCGATTGCGGTGCTCATGGGCATCGAGTTGATGCTGAACGCCGCCAATATCAACCTGGTGGCCTTCTGGCGCTTTAGCGTCGACCCGGCGAATGACACATCAGGGCAGGCATTCGCCCTCTTCGTCATTGCCGTGGCCGCCGCCGAAGTCGCGGTCGGTCTGGCACTCGTGATCTCGATTTACCGGAACCGCCGCACGGTCAATCTGGACGAGTTGGATATCTTGAAGGGTTAGGTCGGGTCAGGCAATGCCAAAGCAACGGCTGACCGGTACGCTTGAGCAGCAATGTGAATTCCTGTATGGGATGGCCATTACAAAAATCTCCCAGGGGAATTACACAGGCGCCAAGCATGCATTGGAAGAGATCGTAAAGTACAACCCAGACTTCCGCGACTCCAAGGAGTTGCTGGAGCAGGTGAAGGACCAAAAGTCTGAACAGACTTACCTGGTCTGGGCGGCCATCATCGGCGCAGCGGTGTTCATTGCCCTTGGTTCGTATTTTGGACCCCGCAACGACTTTGTGTTGCTGACGATGGCTCTGGTGGGAGCGTTGGTTGGTTACGGCGCCGGCAACTTGATTCGTAGCTATCGAATCGCACGGCTGTGGAAGGAATAAGGGCGCATTGCCCGCCCGCAGCCGTACGAAACGGATATTCGGTTTCTGAATTGGCACGCACATTAGTTCAGAACAAGAACGAGGTTGTGCAATGCAAGGATTCCTAAATCTGGCCTGGTTGTTACCGGTGCCGCCTTTTCTGGCCTTTGTTGCCATCATCCTTTTCCTGAACCGCAACAAGACGGTCAGCGGTTTGATCGCGTTGGGTGGCGTCCTGGTCAGCTTCATCATCGGCTGGCCCATCGCCTTTGCCGTGTTCACCACGCCCCACTTCGGAGAACATCCGCTGTATGGCGAGTTGTTCACGATTCCCACAGGGATGTCGTCGCTGCTGATTGGCTATCAGGTCGACCCGGCCAACGCGATCATGCTGTTCATGGTCTGCTTCCTCCTGCTCATGATCTTCATCTACTCTGGCGACGTCATCATGTTCGCCGGCATGATGCTACTTTATATGTGGAGCGTGCCCAGCACCCTGACCTTCGAACATGTGCTGGCAATGCCCAATCTGGAACACCTGGCCTCGATGACCTTGACCATCCCACTCCTGGGAATCACGACCTCAGCGCTCGCCGTGATTGCCGTGCTCATCTTCTTTGGCACCATCGGCAAGAGCGCCCAATTCCCGCTACACGTCTGGTTGCCTGACGCCATGGAAGGCCCGACCCCTGTCAGCGCCATGATTCATGCCGCGACGATGGTGTCGGCAGGCGTCTTCCTGGTTGTCCGGATGTATCCACTCTATTACGTGGCCGGTGAAACCACCCCGAACGTCATGGAATTTGTAGCGCTGATCGGCGCCTTCACCGCCCTCTTTGCTTCGTTCATCGCGGTGGCTCAGTGGGATATCAAACGCGTGCTCGCCTACTCGACCATCGCCCAGCTCGGCTACATGGTCGCCGCGCTCGGCACCGGCGCCTATCTGGCCGGCTTCTTCCACCTGATCACCCACGCCTTCTTCAAGGGGCTGCTCTTCATGGGCTCCGGCTCTGTCATTCATGGTGTCGAACATGGCATGCACGAGGGGCACGCACCTGCCGGCGACGGCCACGATGACCACGGGCATGCCGGTCACGGTGTGATCCATCGCAAGGATGGTGACCTGGACCCGAATGACCCGCAGGACATGCGCAACATGGGTGGCCTGCTCCGCAAGATGCCCATTACGGGTTGGACCTTTATCATTGGTGGTCTTGCGCTCGCCGGTTTTCCCTTCATCAGTGCAGGCTTCTGGTCCAAAGACGAAATCTTCTCGAGTGTCTTCCACACGAATGACATCCTGGTCTTTGTGATGCTGGCCCTTTCTGCGCTGCTCACAGCCTTCTATACGGCACGCCAGATCACGCTGACCTTCCTGGCCAAACCGCGCACTGAAGGTGCGGCGCATGCCCATGAAAGCAACTGGTTGATGACCCTGCCCCTGATTCTCATCGCCCCGTTTGCGGTGGCTTTGGGCTGGTTTGGCATTCCGAAGAACTTCCCATTGATCGGCGGCATCGTGCCGAACTTCTTTGAGAACGTGATGGAGACCTACATCGAGTACCAACACATTGAAGTCCCGCATCCGGAGTTTAACATTCTGGTGCTGGCGACGTCGCTCCTGGTCTCGTTGGGTGGTCTTGCGCTGGGTTGGTTTGTTTATCGCCGTGGTTTGCCGGATGGTCAGATTGACCCGCTGCGCCGTTGGCTCGGCCCGGTCTGGTGGGCCATGCACCGCAAATTCTGGGTGGATGAACTCTACAACTACACGATCGTGCCCTTCACCCGTGGCACGGCGAAGTTTATGTATCTGATCGATGATGTCTGGGTCATCGACCCAATCATCAACGCGATTGGCATCGTGACCATCTGGATCGCCAAATTCGCCGGTGGGTTTGATCGCTACGTCATCGATGGCGTTGTGAATGCGCTGGGCACACTGGCCGCTAAGTCCGGCAATGTGCTGCGCAACATCCAGAACGGTCAGGTGCAAGTGTATCTGATGGTGCTCGTTGTTTCTATCACGATTTGGTTGCTGTTGACGGTGCTGCCGGCAGTTCTGACGCTGGTATAACGATATGACCGATTGTAATGATGGATTGCGGCATGCGCAGGTTTTTGTCTCGTTGCCGGCATCTCGCACGCATTCCAAACTGAAGGTCTGCGGAGGATATCTTCCATGGAATTCTTAAATCAATGGGCGCTGCCAATTCTGATCATCTGGCCGCTGATCAGTGCGATCCTGGTCTTTATGACCAAGAGCGACAAACTGATCAAGTGGGGCTCAGTGGCGGCCAGCCTGCTGCCGTTGGGGCTCGCCACTTATATGTGGAGCAGCTACAACTATGAGCAGGGAAAAATGGCCTTCGAAGTCAACGTCCCGTGGATCCCTGCGATTAACGCAAGCATCCACCTCGGCGTCGACAACCTGAGCCTCCCGTTTATCTTCTTGACGGCGCTGCTCACCACGCTCAGCCTCTATTACAGCGTGCGTGTGATTAAGGTGCGTGTCAAGGAGTACTTCGGGCTCTTTAGCATCCTCGCCCTCAGCATGTACGGCGTCTTCATGTCGCTGGACTTCGTGGTCTTCTATGTCTTCTGGGAGATCAGCCTGGTCCCGATGTATCTGCTGATCGGCATCTGGGGTGGCAAAAACCGGCAGTACGCCTCGGTCAAGTTCTTCATCTACACCCTGGTGGGTTCACTGGCGATGTTGCTGGCCATTCTTGGCACCTACTTCGCCACCGGCACCTTTGACATCATGGGCGCCGCTGCTGCCAAGCCCTTTATGAATCTGCCGCCGCAGGAAACGCTGCTCTTGACCAGCCTGGCCTTCTGGGGCTTCTTCCTGGGCTTCGCCTTCAAGGTGCCGAGCTTCCCGTTCCATACGTGGTTGCCCGATGCCCATACCGAAGCGCCGACCGCCGGCTCCGTCATTCTGGCCGGTATCCTCCTGAAACTGGGTGGTTACGGCTTCATGCGCATCATGATTCCGCTGTACCCTTCAGCGGCAGAATACTGGGCGATGTGGGTAACCGGCTTGGGCGCAATCGCCATCGTGTACGGTGCGCTGGTCACCATCGCACAATCTGACCTCAAGCGTGTCATTGCCTACAGTTCGGTCTCCCACATGGGGTACGTCGTCATGGGCATCGGCGCCGCCTGCGCCGCCTTCGGCAACCTGTCTGATCCGAATGCGTACAACAGTGCCGCAATGGCCTTCAACGGCGCCACAATGCAGATGTTCAACCACGGTCTGATTACGGGCGCCCTGTTCTTCCTGGTCGGCATCATCTACGAACGTGCGCACACGCGTGAATTGGAAAAGTTCGGCGGTCTGAGTTCGAAGACCCCCTACTTCTACGGCATCATGATGGTGGCAGCGATGGCCAGCCTGGGTCTGCCGGGTCTCTCGGGCTTCTGGGGCGAATTCTTCACCTTCCGCGGCGCCTTCTACCTGACCACGGGGTGGGCCGTGTTTGCCATCCTGGGCATTGCGCTGGCCGCGGTCTACATTCTGTGGCGCATCATTCAGAATGTCTTCCTGGGCCAATATGACCCGGCGAAGATCACGCACTGGACAACAGTGGATGGTGCACACGCCGATGGCCCGACCGACATGGTTGGCTTTGAGAAGCTGACCCTGTGGCCGCTGATTATCGCAATCTTCATCCTGGGCATCTACCCGACGCCTTTGCTCAATTACCTGAACGGCGCCGCCGTGCAGATTCTGAACTTCGTCCAGAGCGTCATGTAACGCAAAGGAGGCCGGTCTTGGAACTTGGGTTTCAGCAACTGGTGCCGTTGCTGCCTGCACTAATCTTAATCACAGGTGGAATCCTGATTCTCATCCTCGATACGATGGGTGGGAAGAAGGGCGGCAGCGGCCGTGGCTTTATGGCCATTACAATTATGTTCTTGCTCGTTGCGCTCGTCGGCGTCATTATGCTCATGGTGGCAATGGTGGGGGGCGCCATGACGCCACAAACCGCCATGGGGCTGGTGGACGTTGATCCCTTCTCGCTCTTCCTACAGGTGACAGTTATTCTGGCCATGCTGTTGGTGGCGCTGGCCGGCGGCGGCTTCCTCAATAAGCGTGTCAGCGCAGTTGGCGAATTCTGGTCGTCCTTCCTGTTTGTGACGGCGGCGATGAGCTTTGCAGTGAGCGCCAACAACCTGCTCCTGCTCTTCGTCTCGATTGAGTTCCTTTCCATTACCAGCTATATGTTGGTGGGCTTCGTCCGCGATGACTTGCGGAGCACTGAGGCGGGTCTGAAGTACTTCCTCTACGGCTCCGTGGCGTCGGCAGTGATGTTGTACGGCATGACGCTGCTCTACGGCTCGACCTCTTCACTGTCACTGCCGGTCATCGGCAAGTGGCTGGCGGAGAACCCTCAATTGGCTGGCGTCGCCATTCCGGCCACCATCATGCTGATGACAGGCCTTGGCTTCAAAGCCAGCCTGGCGCCGTTCTTCCAATGGACGCCTGACACCTACGAAGGTGCGCCAACCCCGGTGACAGCCTACCTGTCGACGGCCTCAAAGGCCGTTGGCTTTGCGGTCATCGCCCGGGTCGTGATCGTTGGCCTCGCCCCGGCCCAGAATGTCTGGGTGCCTGTACTCGGTGCGATGAGCGTGCTCACCATGTTCTCCGGCAATCTGATGGCGCTGCGCCAGCACAACGTCAAGCGCATGCTTGCCTATAGCTCCATTGCCCAGGCCGGCTACATGCTGCTGGGTCTGGTCGCAGTCGTCAATCCGGCCACGGTCAACATGCCGGCCGTGACGATGAACGGTCTCAATGGTCTGCTCATCTATCTGGTTGGCTACCTGTTCACCAACATCGGCGCCTTCTCTGTGGTCACGGTGTCGGAAAATCAGACGGGCGGCAGCGACTACTCGCACTTCAACAACCTGGTGAAGCGTTCGCCCGGTCTCGCTACGGCCATGCTCATCTTCTTGTTGAGCCTGGTCGGCATCCCGCTGACAGCGGGCTTTGTCGGGAAATTCTTTGTCTTCGGCGCAACGGTTCAGCACCAATACTACTTCCTGGCCATCGTCGCCATCATCAACGTGGCTATCTCAGCTTTCTACTATCTGAACCTCGCCCGCATCATGTTCTTCGCATCTGAAGAAGAAAACGCACCCTCCTACACGGCAGGCGCCGGCATCGGTGCACAAGCCATCGTGTTCCTCTGCGTCCTGGGCGTCTTCTGGATCGGCATCTATCCGCCAAACGTCATTGAATGGGCCAATGCCGCATCGCAGTTCTTACTCACCGTGATGTCCTAGCCGGTGTGTCAGGGTACGGTCAAGGCGGGGCGTTTTGAGCGCCCCGCCTTTTTCTTTCGGTCGCTTTTCGTAGTGATGACCCTCGCGGGGTATACTGATTCGACGGCGTGAGAGCAACCGTTTGACAACGTGGCCAATTCAAGCGCCGGTACACCTTACGCATACGCACATGACGAGACCGCCCTTAGCAAATTCCAACCTGACACACCGAACGCAGCGCCCCACCCTGATCACCGCGATCGTGCTGGTGGGTTGCCTGGTGCTTGGGATGACGGCTTTGGGCGCCCCGTCGCTTTGGGTGACCGCACAGGGCGCCGCCCCCACCGCAAACCCGGTCTTGACGCTGGCCGTCGCACCCGGCGCACCGGACAAGGTGCTTGCCGGCGTGCTCAATTCACCCCAACCCGCAGGGATCTACCGCACGGAGAACGGTGGCGCGTCCTGGCAGAATTCGACGCCGGGTCTGGCCGCCAACGTCAGCATTGCCGCCCTGGCGTTCAGCCCACGCAATGCCCGGATCGCCCTGGCCGCCGACGGTGGCTCCGGCTTTCTCTTTCGCTCCAACGACGGTGGCGCCACCTGGAACGAAGTGCCCGGCTTCAAGGAACTCCTGAATCCCAATAGCGCAGTGGGCGAACTCTATGCCGTCGTCGAGAATGGGCAAACGGCGTTCTACGCCGGCACGCGCTTCGACGGCGTCTTTCGCAGCACCGATGACGGCGCCACCTGGACACGGCTTGACGGCGGTCTGATCGGTGAAGCGCGACGCATTCGCGAGATCATTGAATTTAACGGCAATCTCTATGCAGGCACCCATGCGGGGCTTTACCGGCTGCCTGTCGGCGGGACGACGTGGGAGCAAATGACGGGCTTTACAGACCCGGGCATCATCTACAGCCTGGCCATCCACAATGACGTGCTCTATGCCGGCACCGACACCAACCTCTACCAGAGCGCCGACGGCCAAACCTGGACGGCGACGCCCGGCGCACCGGTCACCACCTACTACGATCTGGCCAGCACCGGGCGCATACTGGCCGCTGCCACCGAAACCGGGCTGTGGAACAATGCCAACGACGCCTGGCAACTTGCCAGCCTGGGCGGCGCACCCTATGGCCTGCCGGTCTATGCACTGGCGAACACCGAACGCGCGCCGCGCACGCTCTATGCAGGCACGGTGGACAATTGGGTGCTGCGCAGCGATGATGAGGGCATCACCTACAACTCGATTTCGACGATGCCTGCGCTCGATGTGCGCGCCGCCCTGGCAACCGCGACGCCAACCCCAACACTGACGCCAACGCCCACCGAGACTGCCACCCCAACGGCAACTGCCACCGACACGGCGACGCCCTCCCCCACGCCCACCGCCACCGGCACGGCCACCCCGACCAACTCGCCGACACCGACCAATACACGCACGCCCCGGCCAACGGCAACGGCCACAAATACGCCGACCGGCACCTACACGCCTGAACCGCCGGCAACCAACACTGCTACCACTGCACCCACCATCGAGACAACCACCGCCATCAGCATCGAAGTGACGTTGCCAAATACAAACTCAATCACGCGCACTGCAGACCTGATCCGGGCGCAGATCGCCGCAAGCCGGCAAAATCGTGGCGACCCGGCGACCCCGGCGCTGCCACAGATACAGGTCTCGGTGCGGTTCTCCCCACGATCACACCTGAGCCGACTGCAACCTTCACGCCGGCGCCGCCGACCGCTGCACCCAGTGCAACGGCCACGCCATCGCCAACCGAGACACCGCTGCCCACGGCAACTACCCTGCCGACGCTGACGCCCACACAAACGCCCATTCCCTTTGACGCCGTGAGCGAAGTCACTGAACGTCTGCCCTGGCTGTTTGCCGGCGCCACGCTCTTGTTAAGCCTCATGGTGGTGGCGGCCGGCATCGCCATCATCCGTGGCCCCCGCGATATCTAGCGCGAGCATACCATGTTCACCCTGACGCAACTGCTACAACTCTTGCCGAGCGCCCGCTATGAGGGCAGCCCGCCAGGCGAAAACCTGTCAATCCAGCATGTCGCAGCCGATAGCCGCACCGTGCGCGCAGGCTCGCTCTTTGTTGCCGTCCCCGGCGGCAGCGTTGACGGCCATCGCTTCATACCCGCCGCCTTTGCCGCCGGCGCCGTGGCTGCCGCCGGCACGAAGCCGGCAAAGCAACTCCGTGACGCAAAGTTACTAAACGAGCATCAGCCTTACATACGCGTGGTTGATAGCCGGAGTTCGCTCGCCATTGCCGCCGCAGCCCTGCACGATTTCCCCAGCCGCAAGCTAGCCGTCATCGGCGTGACCGGCACGGACGGTAAGACGACAACAGCCACATTGCTTGAATCAATTCTTGCGGCTGCCAGCAGCGATGCCACCGCCCCACAAGGCCGCGTCGGGATCGTCACCACCGTCGGCGCACGCATCATGGGGCAGGAGAGCGACACCGGGCTGCACGTCACCACGCCCGATGCACCGGAGGTACAGGAGTTCCTTGCCCAGATGGTTGACGGCGGCTGCCGCTATGCCGTCATTGAAAGCACCAGCCATGGCCTCGCCCAGGCGCGCGTGGCCGCCGTGGACTTTGACGTCGCAGCGGTGACGAACATCACGCATGAACACCTCGACTACCACGGGACGCGCGACGCCTACGTCGCCGCCAAAGCGCTCCTCTTCCGCGCACTTTATGCCTCACCGGAGAAACCAGGGATGCGGCGCTGCGCCGTGCTCAATGCCGACGATGCCGGCAGCTACGGTGCGCTATTGTCGGTGCTGAATGAAGAGGCGCACGAACATGACCGGCATGTCCAGGTGCGCAGCTACGGCTTGCCCGGCCACAGCCAGGCGCGCCTCGATGTCGCCGCCGTTGGCGTCGATTACGGCATCGACCGGACGCAATTTGAACTGCGCTGGTGGGGCGGCGCCTTTCCGGTGGAAACCCGGCTGATCGGCGAATTTAACGTCTACAACGTGCTCTGCGCCGCCACCGCAGCCCTATCCCTCAATGCCTCGCCGGCAGCGGTCCAGGCAGGCGTAGAGGCCGTTACCGGGGTGATAGGCCGTATGGAGCGCATCGACGGTGGCCAGCCATTCCTTGCAGTAGTGGACTTTGCCCACACCCCCAACAGCCTCGAACGCGCGCTCCAAACACTGCGCCCGCTGGTGACGCCGCATGCCGATGGCACTCCTGGCCGGCTCATTGCAGTCTTTGGCTCTGCCGGGCTGCGCGACCGCGCCAAACGTGCGCTCATGGGCCGCGCCAGCGGCGCATTCGCCGACTTCACCGTCATCACCGCAGAAGACCCCCGCACCGAAGATCTGGCGGCCATTTGCGCCGAAATCGCAACCGGCGTGCGTGAGACGGCGGACGACAGCCGTTTTGTCATCGTCCCCGACCGCGCGGCGGCCATCCAATACGCCGTCGACATGGCGCAGCCCGGCGACGTCGTCGGCGCCTTCGGCAAAGGCCACGAACGCAGCATGTGCTTT
>JADJPH010000055.1 GCA_016713335.1 Candidatus Fredericiella danica
CAGAATCTATGAAGAGCACCAACAACCGATCGGGACGGGCGCCGACATCCCGTGGTAACCAGTAGCCCAGTTCTGACATCTCTGCATCTCTTGCAGTCGTCGTCTGCAACTGGTCCGCCAACCAGCGGGCAATCTCAAGCACAATTTCATCGGGCTTCTGCCGGTTATCTGTAAGAACCATTCGTCAGCCTCGGCCGAATATCCCAAAGGATTCGTGCCGGACTGGTGAGCACTCGGTCGACATTCGCTTCGTTGGCTAGCACTGAGCGTTTTAGATGAAGACAAAGCCAGGTCTTGCCTACCCCACGCTCGCCACGAAAGATGAGCGTGCGCGGCCTTACTTGCATGCCCTTCCGCAGTTGGTGCACCTTGCCACTGACGAGCGTGATTTCGGCTTCACGATTGATAAAACTGCTGGAGGAAAAAGGTGGGAGTTCCATCAGGACTGCCTTCTATCGGATGACGAACGCATGTTCAGGAAATGGATTGAGGACCGCCAAACGATTGGCATAGGCGCTGCCACCCTTGTCACATCGTCCTGTTCGAGACGCAGGAGCTCACCGTCCGTGCGCTGTGCGGCGACATAGAGCAACTGATTGACCAACCAGATGAGTTCACGCGGAAGTGGTTTGGGAATACGCGCAAGCGTTGTCTCGACATCACGCAGTTCAGGGCTGCTGATGGCGTCGAGACTGCCAAAGTCACCGTCGGTGGCAACATAAGCGCGCCGCCGGATCACGTCAGCCAGGAGTGCAGGGTTCCACTGGATCGTCCGCGCCGCGTCACTGCGCTATACGCCCGGATTGAGGCTCCCCGCAGATGCAACCGGGAAAACCACCGTTTCCGAGTTCAGCAGGCAGAAATCCTTGATGTAGATGCGCTGCGCCGCCCATGCGGTAAGCAAGTCCATTAGTGGCGCCAACCACTGCCAGGTCGCAGCCGGACTTTCGATAGTCTCGGGCAGACCGTCCACACCGTCGATCAACAAAAAACCGAGCGATAGCCCAGTTCCCCCGAGACAGCTCCATCATCTCCGCAAAGTTGCACTCGGCGGTCGCACCGATATTGGCGCGCTGCCACGGCGAGCGCCAGCGCGTCACATAGATCTTCGAGTTTGTCTACACTCGGCGGATCCATGGCAGGGAAGCTTCGGTCCAGCAACGCTGCCAATTGGCGTGGCGAAGCGCTTTCGCGTAACACATTCATATAGCGCGCTAGCGACCCCGGTAGTGTGTCCTGAAGCAGTGCTGCCACACGCACTCGTCGCGCCCGATCGAGCCCAAGCAGGCGCTCCGGTTTGCTGGCAAGTCCCAAGAGCAGGCTGACCGCAGCGGCAGTCGTTATGCCGGCCAGATGGTCTTCGAGCGTGCCGGGAAAAGCCTGCGCGGCTCGAGGATGGGGTTCATACACGATGGGGAAAGGATGGCTATCGCCAAAACTGGTCCAACAGGTGCGCGCCGTGTAAATGCGCATCGAAGTTTTGCCACCGCCGGCAGGCGCGAAGATCAGCGCAGGTGTATTGTCCCAGGCGACGGAAAAGTCAGTCAGACCAACCAGATACTCACCGAGGTAGATCGGTCGAAGCCTCCAAATGCTCGAAGGATCAAAACGGAATCCGGCATTCCGCAGCCAGTCCGGCGGCTGTATTCTGGCAGCGGCTGACAAAGGGCATAAGAATCTGGCTCCAACTGCGCGATAAGGACCCGGCGGATGAGTCAAGTGTCGTGTCCTACACCCGCGTGAGGTGGGGCCAGCGCATAAAAACAACTCTAACACGACATGCGTTGCATCTGTTTCGCGCTTCGATTGCGCCTGCCGTACCATTTCGTTGCGCAACCCTGACTGGCGCATCACACACGCTGCCTCGCCAACCTCTGCAAGCAGCACCGTGAGCATGGAAGCACCACCGATTTGCTTGGTAGCGGGACCAGTCTCTCACCAGGTGTTGCGCAATTGGACGCCCTTATCCCGCTGCGTGATAAGGTAGATCGGGTGGCTGGGATCGGGTTCGAGCGCCCGACGCAACCGATAAAGTGCCGTATCGAGCGCACCCGCATAGAGTGCCGGCCCTTCCCAACCGGGATCGGCCGCAGAACGTGGTTCGTGGTCCAGCCCGAGATAACCACGAAAATACAGTTCACTCCGCGAGCAATCGAGGGCGGTTATCGTAGAGATATCGGTAGCCTCAAAGTGGTGGGCTGCACATCAACAATCTCATTGTCACCAACGCACGCTTCCAGTCATCCGGTCGATCCGCAGCATAGGCGGCTGGCTGCGTAATAGCGCGGTGCATTCGGCTGCTGTCAATGAATCCCGGGTTGCGCGCATGAAATAGGCTTCGACCACGGGCCGGGCGTTGCGCAACCATCCGCGCGGGGTGGCGCCTGCATACCGCTCAAACCAGTCACACAGCACGGCACGATCTCCCAGATCCGCCAGTGTAAAAGCATCGTTGCCGGTAATGGCCGCGAGTCTGCGCTCAATGACCTGGAAGTGCAGATGTGCTCCATTCTAGGGAAGGGGCTCAAGACGATGCCGCACCAGGCCACTGGCGTCGGCGATTGTGGCCCCAAGCTCAACCGGAGCCATCAGCTTGAAATCAAAGTCAGGCGACTGGAATAGGACAAGTGTGGCAAAGGGCGTGCGGAGCGTTGCTGACCGCGCTGCATCTGCCAGCACCAGGGTTCGAGCCCATCCACCAGGACCCAGACTCCCTGAGGCGCAACCGCCCGATCGCCTCACCCAATCGGCGATCACCTGTTCCGACGGTGCGTCAGGATTCAGCACCACAGGCGCTTCGACGGTGAACAGACTGCGCAACATTTCGGCGCCGGCACCATCGACACGCTCAGAGAGGCGATCCACCTGGCGACTCCAACTCCTGAGAAATAGGTCTGTAGGAACCAGCGCACGGTATCGCGGACCCAGTTCGGTGCGATGGTATAGGCGTCGGGCTGGTCTGCAAGATGGCGGAGTAAGGCACTGGCGCAGCGCAAAGACCTGGGTCAAGGCATGCCTGGACCAGGTGGCTCCCGGTCACCGCATCCTCTTGAAGTGCAATCTGCCAACGAGCAACCAGCCGGCTGGCTCTGAATCGGCGCCGTGCGCCAGGTGCTCAAGTTGCAAACGGATCGCTGTCTTGCCCGCGCCGCTGCTGCCAAGCACCAATACTGACCGACCGGCCACGATAGCGGAAAAATTCGCAGGCGCGACAAAGACATGGGCGAGCCAGGGCTGCTCGCGATCTGCCTGCAACTGTGCAAAGGCGTCACTGCTTGACAAGGTAAAGTCATCCGAGAAGTTGCTCATGGCGAGATCAGTGGCTAACTTAGAATCTAGAATCGGTAGAATCTCGTCAATGTCATCTTCCGTGATTTTGAACTCAGTGCGCGTGTCGTGATAGCGCGTCGCTGCGCGACTAATCAAATCATAGCCTAAACGAATCAGACGCGCATATGAACCGTCTGCAGCGGCGATGAGACGCCGTTCAGTGCGGCGTCCGGCATCAAAGGCAACACTGGTGCCTGAGGGGTATTCTAACATTTCACCGAATGCGCCGTCATTCGCTTTAAAGGTGCCTTTGATTTCGCCTGAGGCCACGTAGAGGCGTTGACTCAAGCCGAGCGCCAAACGCTCAGCAGTCCACCGAAGGTTCGCCACTGCAACGCCGTCACGATCCGGCGCCATTGTTTCAGGGATGAGAATTTTTAGCCACACTCGTGCAGTTGCGAGGTCGTGCGCTGCATCAAGCAATGCTTCAAGAGATTGAACTGCTTGCTCCGACTCATGGTCACAATGCACCAGAAGATAGGTATCAGTAAGCCCGTAAGGTCGCATTGGCAACCATGCTTCTCGGTGCGTGGCCTGATTGGTGCCCCCCTTGTACGAAAAACGCGGAAGCCGTCGCTCAAGCAGACCTCGATCAACTTCCTCTGGCGGCACACATTGCTCGCGCACACTGTCCAGAACACCTGCAATGGCCTGGTGGGGGCCATAGGTTTCAACCAGTAATGCAAGTAGACTCTCTTGTCTTAGGCGTGAAAGCTGCATCAGCGCATCAGGATGGCATGCCAAGATCTCCAGCCAGGCCTTTGCAACCGCGCCGGAGAGGTGCGAATCGAGAGCACGTACATCATGCGCAGATGAGGCGGAAGTTGGCGTCAGAGATGCCTGCACCACAAAACCGGGCTTTTGCTGTGACTCAAGGTGGTTGCACAGAAACGCGCGTACGTATGCGCGATCCGCCGCCCGCGCCGACTTGATGACTGTATGAGCAGAAGCCCCAATCACATCCCATGCCATCGGATCGACTTGCGATCTCAAGAGTAGCGGATCCTCCAGAACCTCCCCACCCCAGAATGGAATGGTCGTGAAATCCATCTTTTCGATCCATGCAGCAAACTCGGCTGTTAGCAGCCGAGCACCGGACTCCGCACGTACAGATCGTCGATAATTCAGTGAAACGAAAGCCGAAAAATGCGGCTGAAGGCGTCGATCCCGCAGCAGACGCCGTCTCCTAGCAACGCTATGTGCACTAGAATTAGCGCTATCACCTGCTCCAAACCATTGGTGCACGAATGGTTTACAACTTTGATCTTCGCACAGTGTCCACAGCGTATGGATTGCAATCTCATAGCCATCTGTTACATGATTCACTTGGAGGTAGTCCACAGCCGCCAGCGCAGCCAATATTGCGCTGCTTTGCATGATGGGACCGCTTTCGGGCTGATCGACCGGGTCAAGCATGGTGGCGCGTCGACTCAAGACAGGGACAATCTTATCTAGATGCTGAGCGAGCTCGACAATGTCAATCGCAAAGTCCGCAGGAAAGTAAGCTGCGGACCCGCAGAGATTTTTAAGCGTCTGAATACCTACACCGTAATGCTGTGGATATCGCTCTTGACCAATGAAGAGTTCTTCGCCAGCCTTGAAGAGCAGTTCCTCGAAAGCGCGAGTCTCAGAAAATTGCAGCCAAAGTTGCTCTAGTTCGAGCAATATCAAAGGAGACCGCGTGACCTGAGATGTTCGCTGTTCAAAATCTAACAAGCTCCAAAGGGCAAAAAGCGGTTTGGTCTCCAGTGCCAGGGCAATTGCTGCGATTTGCTCACGCAATTCCCGGCATTAACTGGAGCGCCGGACACCGCCGTGCGGAACAAACTCACAATTCTGCTGTTGGGACGATATTTGAAAATACAGTCAACTAGTCGTTCAGTGATACCCTGTCTTTGGGTCCACTCAATCAAATCATAGATCTGGGCAGGAAACTCAACTTTCGGTGCGCGCTACGTTGTCAAGCCTGATATTGAGACAATATCGAAGCATTCGCTGCAACTCGTCACGTTTGAATTCATCTTGTATCGCTGTTTGCAATTGTTCAAGTTGGGGGCCGCTAAGTTCCATTTAGTTACTTCAGTGTTGTCTGTGAAGGTTGAACCAACGGTATTGTTTTAGATTCCGACCACTTCGGGGCTATACAGCTACCCCTCATCCCCCAAACAAATCCCAATATTCACGCCGTCTGGATCCACTCGTGGTCCAACGGCACGACCTTCCTCTTTCCCACCACCTCCCCCAACGGCACCGGCTCCGCACCATCCCCGCGGGCGGCGACCATGACGCCGAAGACACCCTGGTGGATTAGTTTGGCGCAGGCCGCACCCAGTCGCGTCGCCAGCAGCCGGTCGGCCGCCGAGGGGGTGCCGCCGCGCTGGAGATGGCCCAAGATCGTGACGCGCGATTCAAGCCCGGTCAACTCTTCCAGTTGCCGCGACAGGTTGAGCGTCCGATCCTTCATCTGTAGTTCCAGCGTTGCCAGCCTGGCGCCGGCCTTGCCCTTGGCCTTCTCGCCTTCGGCTTCCTTCTTCTTGGTGCGCGCGTGCGCCATGCTCGCCGCATCCTCACGCGACAACGCACCCTCAGAGACCGCCACAATGCTGAAGCCGCTGCCCCGCAGTTTGCGCTGCTTGATCGCCTCGGCCACCACCTGAATGTCGTACGGGAGCTCCGGTATCAGAATGACATCCGCCCCACCGGATAGACCAGCACCCAGCGTCAGCCAGCCCGCATTGTGGCCCATCAACTCCACCACGATGATCCGGTGATGGCTGTGCGCCGTGCTGTGCAGCCGGTCGATCGCTTCCGTGGCGATCCCCAACGCGGTGTCAAACCCAAAGGTCATGTCGGTCATCGCCACATCGTTGTCAATCGTCTTCGGCAACGTGATGACGTTCAACCCGCTCTGCATCAGATGATACGCGTTCTTCGCCGTGCCACCACCCCCCAGACAAACCAGGGCGTCCAGGTTGTACTTGCGATAGGTGTCAATCATCGCCCCGGTCATGTCCAGCACTTCATTGCCGACCGGCATCTTGTTGGGCTTGTCGCGGCTCGTTCCCAGGATGGTGCCACCCACGGTGAGGATCCCCGACAATTCGCTGCCACTCAACCGCATGGTCCGGTCCTGCATCAGCCCGCGAAAACCATCGCGAAAGCCAATGACATGCATGCCATACGCCCCAATCGCCGCCTTGCCAACCCCGCGAATGGCCGCGTTCAACCCCGGGCTATCCCCGCCCGCCGTCAGAATACCGATTGACTGTGCCATCGTAGACTCCCTTTGTGGGTGGCAGTGACTGGCCAAAATTACGAATTACGAATTACGATCAGGGCGCCGGTGCAGATCTTTGGGAACTCTGCATCCAACCCCATTACAGATCGTAATTCGTAATTCGTAATTCGTAATTTTCCGTTGGTCCCGCGCACCGGCTTACTTTCCCAGCGCCGGCAAAAACAGCGTCTGCGCCGGGATGTCACGCCAATATCCCGCCGCCAGCCGGACCGGGCCACTCGCATTCGGTCCCGCCACCGCCGCCTCACCCACGGTCGCGTAGAGGACGACGCTACCATGACTCACCGTCGCCCCCCCACCCGCAATCACGCTGCGCGCCAACACGGGTGGATCGGCGGCGCTCGCCGCGCCCACGATCAGCACGGCCAACAGCAGCGCCAACACCAATCCCCAATTCCATCGTTGCGGAAGCATCGTATCGCTCCTTTCAGTTCGCGGTTCAATAGCGGCTGCCCAACCGTAGCCGGATGCCATAGATCGTCACAGAGCCGCTGACATCATCCATGTCAAACCGCAGTTGTACATTGGTTGCCATCTGGGTCGTGCTCAGCAAAAACGGACTCGCTGGGGTGACCGTATAGGAGGAATAGGCGGTCGCCGTTTGATTGGCGCCGTCATAGAGTACGCTGAGTGCAGTTCCGGTACTAAAATCGCGCCCGAGCAGCCAGGTGTCAGAAATCATGCTGTGAGGAGAGTTGGTTCGATAGTAGATTACCATCTCCTCGACCTGGTAGTTGCGCCCATACGGGCGTTCAAGTTGCACGGGGACGATCACGTCGACGGTGCCGGCGACATTGGCCGTGATCGAGACGTCACTAAAGGTGTTGACTAGAATATCAGCGTCGCCAACGGAACCGGATTTGAGCACCATGTTCTGAACCGGCAGCCACACGTAGGTGTCTGGCCCGGAATACCCCTCATCGGAGTAGATCCTGTCGGTGCTGTAGATTGCATCAATATTATCACCGTTGGCATCGGCATAAATGCCTTTGCCGGTGGAATTCATGACGGTCAGACCATATTGGGTTGCGCTGCTGGTCGCACCGCGCACCTGCGCACCGGCAGTCAGTGCCATGGCATAGGGCGCCGCATGCAACATCTGCCGTGGCAATACGTTGCCATCGACTTCCACCTCCAGATAGAGTTGCTCATCAAAAAGCGTCGCAGGGTCAAGCGCCACCGTCGAACCAAGCACTACCTGGAAGAGCCCCTTACTGACCGGCACGTTGTTGTGCACCTCGTCACCCCAACGCTTCGTGCCGCCCGCACTCGCACTAAAAAGGCGGAATTTCAAGTCGTGTTCGCCCGCCAACGGAACGCCACTGGCGTCCGTCAATTAGCCCTGATAGTTCATCAGTGGGCTCGGCGCTGCGAGGATCGCTTCCGGTCCCATCGCGGCGGCTTCCTCTGGGTCGGAGAGAACGACCTCCGGCGTCTCCAGGGGTGGCACCGGTGTGACCGAATCGACGCCGGGGCTGTCGTCCTGGGCGAATGGCGTCGCATACGCAATGGTCGTGAAACTCAACACCGCGATAAGAATCAGTCCTATCCATAGTCCGAAGTAACGTTGTCTGGTATCCATGATAGTCCTCCTGATACGGGTGAATCATGTTGAAGAGACAGAGAGAAGAGACCGAGAGACCGAGAGAGAGACAAAGAGACAAAGAGACAAAGAGCGGATACTGACTAACTTGATGAAGGTGGCAGCTGTGGGCTGGGCTGCGGGTGATGGGTGTGAAGCGCAGGGTGCGGCAACCGCAGTTCAGGTAGGTCACGGCGGCACAAGTTTAATCCATTGTCGCGCCGTATCGCGACGTAAGCAAGCAATGAAACAACGGGGTGTTTTTCAAGTTTTCGGGGTGCCCACAAAAGCGCGTGCCCCCCAGGTAGCGCAAGACCGCGCGCATGTGGATAGGTACGACGGACACGGCCATGCCGGTGTCCCTAATGCCGTGTCCCTACTTGATCGCCCCGGCAGTCAACCCACGGATCAACTGGCGCGAGAAGAGGATGTAGAGGATCAGGATCGGCACCATCGCCAGCGTGAGCGCGGAGAGGACGGCGTTCCAGTCGCTGACAAATTGGCCAAGAAACTGCTGGGCGCCCAGGGTGACGGTCTTGGTGGACTCACCCGGCGCCAAAATCAATGGGAACCAGAGGTCGTTCCAAACCGGGATCATGGTAAATACGGCGACAGTCGCCACGGCAGGACGCACGAGGGGCACCACCAGACCAAAGATCCGGTACTCGCTCGCGCCGTCAATGCGCGCGGCGTCGGTCAATTCACGCGGCACCTGACGCATGAACTGCTGCAACACAAAAACCGTGAGCGGCAGCCCCATCGCCGTGTAGACCAGAATCAAGGACCACAGGGTGTTGACCAGCCCCAATGCCACCATCACCTTGAGAATGCTGACGGTGCCAAGGCGAATCGGGATCATGATCCCCAACGCCATATAGAGACCCACGATCGTACTGCCGCGGAAGTTGTACCCCGACAACGCCCATGCCGCCATCGCACCCAGAAACAGAATCAGCACCATCGAGACCAGCGTCACGATCAGGCTGTTGACAAAGTACCACCCGAAATTGGTGCGGGCAAAGACGGTCGCATAGCCGACCAGGCTGAATGTTTCCGGTGTGGGCGGCGCCAGGGGCGAGGTAAAAATAGCGCGGCGCGATTTGAACGAGTTCATGATCACCAGGATCACCGGAAACAAGGCGAGCAGGGTATAGGCGATCAGGATCACATAGGCGCCAAGGTTGCGCAGCCATCCTGGCGCGCTGCCGCTGCGGGTGGAAGTGGTCTTACTCATATTTCATAGGTGGTGACTCGCCGCTGCCAAACGACCAGATAGAAGAGGACGCCGGTCAGGATGATGAGAAACATCATGGTCGCCACCGTAGCGCCCATGTTCGGATTGCCCAACTGCAACTGGAAGCCAAAAAAGGTTCGGTAGAAGAAGGTGCCGAGAATGTCCGTGGCAAAGTCGGGTCCCGCCAGCGCACCCTGCGTCGTGTAGATCAGGTCGAAGGCATTGAAATTGCCGACAAAGGTCAGAATCGTCACAATCCCGACGGTCGGCAAGATCAGTGGAAATTTGATCCGCCAAAAAACCGTCCAATACGACGCGCCGTCGACGCGCGCCGCCTCGATCAATTCGTCTGGGATTGCAATCAGTGCCGCATAGAAGAGCATCATTGGGATGCCGATAAATTGCCAGACAGAGATCAAACTCAGCGCGGGCAACGCATATTCGGGGAGACCCAACCACGGCTTAAAAAGAAACCCAAGTCCGATGAGATCGAGAAACCCCTGCGCCACACCCCAGATTGGGCTGAGAATCAGTTCCCAGATAAAGCCGACAATCACAAAGGAAAGCATCGTCGGCATGAAAAAGGCCGTGCGGAAGAAACCGCGAAACCGCAGCGTATGCTGGGCCAGCAGCGCCGCCAGCAACAAGCCAATTGGGTTCTGCACGAAAAAGTGATAAAGAAAAAAGATGATGTTATGAACGAAAGCGTTCCAGAAGTGCGGCGCATACCGCTCATCCGTCAGCAACTGCACATAGTTCTGGAGTCCCACAAAGCCCTGCTGACCGGTGGTCGGGTTGACTGCAAAGAAACTCATCAACACCGAGTCCAGCAGCGGATAGACCATGAACGCGGTGTAGATCAGCAGCGCCGGCAACAGGAAGACAAAGAGATGGGTAGGGAAAGGCTTTCGTTGGGTCATCGCATTTCAGTAAGCGAGGCTGGGCGGAAGATGTGCAGGCGACAGCATCGAGAAGAGAGAAATAGTGAATGCTTCACTATTTCTCTCCCTACTTACCGATCCACGCACACCCTCATCATGGGGCGGGCGTATACCACTTATCCATGCCGTCCTGGATCTCCTTGGCCGCGTCCGCCGGGGTGATCGCACCGTTGATCACACCTGCACTGATACGCCAGAGTTCATTCTCCAGGTTCGGCTCGCCGCGCGAGAGAATCTGATAGGAATTGCGGATGGTTGACCCGCACTCTTCGCGCCAGCCGACGAACTCAGCCGCGGTCGGATCCTGCACCGTCACCGGCTGGTTGTTCAGCGAGAAGAAGCCAGGCAGTTGGTTCGAGTAGAGTTCGGCAAACTCAGGGCTTGCCACCCAGGTCAGGAAGGTCTTGGCAGCATCTGCGTTCTTCGTCGCGGCATTCATGCCCAGGGGCGATGTCCACATGATCGCTGATGAAGCACTTGTCGGCGCCCTCAGGCAGCGGCGGCGGGAATGCACCCAGTTCGAATTCAGCCTGCTGGTTAAAGAGGCTGATATCCCAGGAACCGGCCGGATACACGGCGCTCTTGCCCAGCGTAAAGAGGTTCTGGCTGTCGGGATAGCTCTGCGCCTCAAAGCCTTCGGATAGATAAGGCGCCCACTTCGCCAACTGTTCCCACACGGCCACATACTGCGGGTCGGTGAACTTCTCCGTGCCGGCAATCAGTCCCTTGCGGCCGTCTTCGCCCATCCAGTAGTTCGGACCAATGTTCTGGAAGCCCATGGTGGCCGATTCCCACTGATCCTTCGTGCCGATATCCAAAGCAGTATACTTGCCGGACGCCTTGATCGCGTCGAGCATGGCAAAGAACTCGGCTTCGGTCTTTGGCTCGGTCAAACCCAATTCGTCAAAAATGGCCTTGTTGTAGATAAAGCCGTGAATGACGGATGCCATCGGCACACAGAAGACATCCTTGCCATCGTCGGTGATCCAGGCGCTCTTGGCCACATAGCCAAAGTTCTCCATGCCGGCCAGATCATTCAGATTGGCCAGATAGCCCGCCTGATACAGTGCCAGCGAGGCGTCAAACGGGCGGCAGGTGATCAAGTCACCGGCACTGCCACCTTCCAACTTGGCATTGAGCGCCGCGTTGTACTCGGTCGGCGCCGTTGGGGCAAACTCGACCTGGATATTCGGATACTTGGCCTCGAAAGCCGGGATGATCACATCCTGCCAGATGGGCAGGTCATCGTTGCGCCAACTCTCGATGGTAAGCGTCACTTGATCGCCTGACGGTGCGGCCGCGGCCTCATCGCCGCTGGGCGCTGCAGCCTGGTCGCCGCCTGCTGCCGGGGCCGGCGCCGCGCCAGGGGCAGTGGCCGGCGCGCAGGCCGACATGACCAGCGCCGCCACGATCAAGAACGCAAAGACCAGCTTCTTGGACATGGTTTGTCTCCTCTTTGAGATATTCAGACAAGCTTGGATTATGGACTGGAATTTGTGTGCCCGCTGAGACACGAGCACGCCAAAACGGTAACACCGGACCATACGATTGTCAAACGTCACGGAATTGGGTTAAATGTAGGGACACGGCAAGCCGTGTCCGCGTCGTTCAATCACAGCAAGGAATCATCTACTGTATGGCAACCGAAATCTATCGTGATACTCGTCACGGGCTCGATGTTTGGGTTATGGAGAATCCGACTCTGCAAGTCTGATCGCCCCTCACCCGGGTGGTAAGATCATGTCGGTGTATGACAAGCGGCATGGCATTGAGTGGCTAACTCAGCCGGTCATCGCCCCAACCGCCTCCATCCCGGCAGGATCGGACTGGGATGGCGAGCGCTCCTATGGCTGGGACGAAATGATGCCGACGATCATCGCCTGTCCGTATCCGGGGCCGGGCAATGCCACCGGTGCAGCATTACCCGATCATGGGGAAATCTGGACCGCTCCATGGCAAGTGGATGCAACGCGCAACACCATCACGGTGCGCGCCAAAGGCCGCGCCGTTCCCTACTCCTTCCAGCGGTCGGCAACCCTGGAGACCCCCGATGTGTTGGTGCTGCAATACACCGTCGAAAATACCGGTGACGCGCCGCTGGTTTATCTATGGGCCGCACACCCCCTCTTCGCATGCGAACCGGGGAGCGAAGTGCTGCTCCCGCCGGCCGTTGACGCAGTGGTGAGCGTGTTGCCCCTGGAATGGGGGCCGCAGTGGGGCCCACCTGATACGGTGAACCCCTGGCCGGCAAAAAACGGGGGGAGCGGCATGCTCCATCTCAACCGCGTCGGCGATATCCAGAACCGAAGTGGGCGAAAGTTCTATGTTTTGCCGGACGAGCCGGTCGCGTGGGCTGCGCTCTGGCGCCCTGCCGTGCAAGGCTGGCTACAAATGCGCTGGGACCCAGCCGACTCTCCCTATCTGGGCATCTGGATTGACGAAGGCGCTTCCTACCCCGCATCTGGTGTCGTGGCGCTCGAACCGAGCAACGGCTACTACGACAATCTTGCCCTGGCCGCAGCCCGCAACCGCGCCGCCACACTGGCTCCCGGTGCAAAGCAGAGCTGGCAGGTCACCGTGCGCACAGGGGGGAAGACCGAGCTTCCGAGCAGTATAGTTTTGGCATTGCAGTTCAGGAGCCATCACCGCCAAAGACGGCCAAACTGGCGAAAAATAATCCCTGGCGGTACTCGCCGATTGGCAAGGCACGCTGCATCCCAAAAACTTGAAACACACCCCTATTGAATTGGGGGCTTGACAGCCGCCACTCGATCTATTATCATACCGGTTGTCAGACAAGTTGTCATACAATTTTCTGGCCGCTCCTCACACTCAACTCAACACCATCTCATTGCGAGTCAGTTATGCTCTCAAATCGGTTGATCCCGATGGCAAATGAACCCGCGCAACCCAGAACTGCTGCCTCGAACAAGGTCGAGACCGCAGTGCGTGCGATTTCACAGGCGATCCTGCGCGGCGAGTATCCATCTGGCAACCTGTTGCCATCTGAAAGCGAATTAGGGCGACGCTACGCCGTCAGCCGCCCCTCGTGCGGAAGCAATTGCCCGCCTTGCAAATCTCGGGTTGGTAGAGACCCGGCATGGCATCGGCTCTTACGTCAAGCTGCCCGGCGACTGGCAATTGCTGGAGCCACTGCTCTTACAACTGCTCATCGATACTGGTCATCTCCCGGACATCGGCCGCGAGCTGGTGGAGTTGCGCGCCAGCATCGAAGTGGAGGCGGCGCGCCTTGCCGCACAACACATCACGCCGGGCCATCTCCAGCAGTTGAACAACTGGCTTGCGGTGATGGAACTAAGTCTGCACGAAGATGTGGAAAGCTTTGCACGCGCCGATGTAGCGTTTCACAATGTCATCATCGACTCCACCGACAATCGCTTCTTCGTTCAAATCATGAACAAGTTGGCCTATCCGTTGATCACCGCGCGCCGGCTCACATCTGAGTTGGGCGGAATTCCATCTCGCACTGAGGCGCAGATGTGGCATCGCCGCATCTATGAGGCCATCGTCAGCCGTGACTCTGCGGCCGCCGCCGATGCCATGCGCGCCCACATGACCCAATTGGACAGCGTGATCAAGCAAGCACTGGTTGTTATGGTTGCCGCAGGCAATGTCACTTCTACATAAAGTCCATTCACAAAGGAGAATTTGAACCTATGCGCCGCAAAACTGTATTGTTCTGGGTTTCGTGTCTGGCACTGATCGTCACGCTATTGGGCGCCTGCGCCGCGCCCCTGCGCCGGCGGCCGGAGGTGAGGCTGCACCTGCCGCTGACAGCGCCGCAACGGCCGCCGAGGGTGACGGGCTCAGCATTGCTTATCTCAATAAGATGGGTGACAATCCCTGGTTCATCGACGAAGTCGCCGGCGCCAGGGCGCGCGCCGACAGCCTTGGGATCGAGTTCTTCAACCAGGACCTCCAATTTGATTCCGACCTTGCACTGAACTCAATGGATACCTATATATCCAGTGGGATCGATGGCATCGTCATCGTGGTGCCCGATACCAAGATCGGCCCCGCGGTCATCCAGAAGGCCAAGGAAGCCAACGTGCCGCTCATTGCCGTCGATGACAACATCCTGGACGCCGACGGCGCCGCAGCCCCATTCGTCGGTTTCGACGCCGCAACGATTGGCACGCAGGTGGGCGAAACCATTGCGCAATACTACAAGGATGATGGCTGGGACAAGTTGGAAGGCGCGGTTGTGAAAGCCGTCTCCATCGAAGACCAGGACCTGGAAGTCTGCAACATCCGCACCGACAACGCGGCCGCGGCAGTACTCGCCAATATTCCTGGATTCACCGAGGCCGACATCATTCACCTGCCCTATGACAACACGATGGTCGGCGGCATGGATTCCATGGCCCCTATCGTCACCGCCAATCCGGATGTAACAAATTGGCTCCTTTTCTCGTGCAATGACGACGGCGTGCTAGGTGCATGGCGTGCGCTCTCGAATGCCGGCGTCGATGCCAAGAACGTGATCGGCGTTGGCATCAACGGTCAGTTGGCTGGTGAGGAATGGGCCAAAGGTGAGCCAACCGGTTTGCGCGCTTCGCTCTTTGTACGTGCTGGAATTCACGGTGAGACGGCGATCCAATTGATCAACGACTTCATCAAGGATGGCAAGGAGATCCCGGCACGCACGATCGTGCCCGGCACCGTAATCACCGCTGAGAACTATCAGGAAGTCATGGGCGGCGGCAGTTAAGACAACCCTTGGTTTGCTTGCCCCGCACCTGGGCTGGAGATATACGGCTCCGGTGGGTGCGGGGCTTTCAGGAGTGCGTTATGCCGGTTGAGCAGCCAGTGGTGATGATCGCACGAACCGAAACCGAATCCGTCACCCGCGAACCGCTTCTACAACTCAAGAATATCAGCAAACAATTTCCCGGTGTCCGCGCACTGGATAATGTCAGCCTCGACATCTATCCGGGGGAAGTGCTGGCATTGATCGGCGAAAACGGCGCAGGCAAGTCAACGCTGTTGCGGGTGCTGAATGGGGACTATGCACCCGATCAAGGCGAAATCGTCTTTCGCGGCCACCCCGTTGCTTTCGCCTCACCGGCTGACTCACACCATTCCGGCATTCGGGTCATCTATCAGGAACCCGAGATCGTGCCAGAGGTGAGTGTCGCCGAGAATATCTATGTGGGTGAAGTGCCACGCCGATTGGGGCGCTTTGTCGACTGGCGCCGGCTCAACGCGGATGCCCATCTACTGCTGCAGGAAGTGGGTGTTGCGGAAGAAATCGACCCGCCAAAAAGGCGAACCTGCTCAGCACTGCCCAACGGCAAATGGTGGAGATCGCCCGCTCTATAAAAGCCGAAGTCATCCTGCTGGCGCTGGATGAGCCAACCTCCTCGCTGAGTGACGAAGACGCCAATCGGCTCTTTCACATCGTCGGCCAATTTCGCAGCCGCGGCGCCGCCATCATCTATGTATCGCATCGCCTGCGTGAAGTATTGGCGCTCGCCGACCGCATCGCAGTCTTGCGGGATGGGCAACTGGTCACCGTGCAACCCGCCGCCGGCATGAACGAAGGCGATCTGGTGCGTTACATGGTGGGCCGCAACATCACCAACTTGTACGGCGAAAAGACGCGGCGTTTGGGCGAGTGTGTGCTCCAAGTGGAAAACCTGAGCGCAGCCGGGGTGCACAACATCTCGTTCGATTTGCATCGCGGCGAGGTGCTGGGTTTTGCCGGATTGGTGGGCGCCGGCCGCACCGACCTGGCCAAGGCGCTCTTTGGCGACCGGCGTACGACCGGCGGGCGTGTGCTGCTCAAGGGGCGCGAGGTGAAGTGGCACGAGCCGGAGGACGCCATCGATCAGGGCATTGGCTTTGCCCCCGAAGACCGCAAACGGGAGGCGCTCGTGCTTGATCGCAGCGTCAAAGACAACATCAGCCTCGTGATTCTGCGCCAAATCAGTCGATTTCGTTTTGTGCGGCGTGTGCAAGAAGCGCGGGTGGTAAATCATCTGGTAGACCGGCTGCGCATCAAGACACCTTCGACGCAACAAAACGTACGTAAACTCAGCGGCGGCAACCAGCAGAAGGTTGTACTTGCCCGCTGGCTCGCCCGCGATCCTGACGTATTGATTCTTGACGAACCGACGCGGGGGGTGGATGTGGGCGCTAAATCTGAAATCTATCGACTCATCGATGAGATGGCGGCACAGGGCATGGGTGTCATCTTTATCTCATCCGAAATGCCCGAAATTCTAGGCGTCAGCGACCGCATTCTGGTGATGCAAGGCGGCCAGATTACTGGCGAACTTGCCGCCGATGGTGCAACTGAGGAGGCCATTTTGCGTCTGGCGATGGCAAAACATCTCGTGGAGGAACAGGTGCCATGACGAGCAAGGAAATATCTCAAACCGCGCCGGGCGCCCCCACACCGGACAAATCCGGCCGGCGCACCGGGTGGGTGCGCTCCATTGACCCACAACTGCTCGGGCTGGCCGTTGCGCTGGGCATTCTGGTGTTGATCATTGGGGTGCAGGTGCCGGGCAAATTTTTCCGCATTTCCAACCTGCTGAATATCGGCCAGGCCGTCACGCTGATTGGTCTCACGGGACTGGCATCCACGGTCGTGATCATTTCGGGCGGTCTTGACATCTCGATTGGCTCCATTGTGGGACTCTGCTCCGCGGCGGCGCTGGCAATGGTCACGCTCGACAATGCCGCCTTTGGCATCGTGGCCGCGGTCGGCATTGGCCTTACAGCCGGTATGGTCAACGGGTTGCTCATCACCGTAGGACGCATCAACCCGGTCATCACGACATTGGGCACGCTGTCAGCGTATCGCGGCATTGCCTGGATCATGACCGGCGGCTATGCGGTCGGGGTCAGCAACAAAGCTTTCAACAGCATCGGTTCCAGCGAAATCCTTGGCATCCCGACGCCGCTTGTGATCCTCATTGTGGTTGCTGTCCTTTTTCAGATTTTTCTCGCCTACACAGATGTCGGTCGCAATATCTTCGCCATGGGCGGAAACCCGACTGCAGCACGCCTGGCCGGTATCGGTCTCAACCGCTACAAACTTGGCATCTACATGCTCAGCGGATTGTGTGCTGCGCTCGCTGCGATTGTGCTCACGGCACGCACCAACTCCGGTCAGCCGGCATCCGGGTCTGCGGGGTTGGAATTGGAAGCAATTACTGCCGCCGTCCTGGGTGGCACCGCCATGAGCGGTGGTGTGGGAAGTGTGCTCGGTACGATGCTGGGTGTGCTAATCATTGGCACGCTGAATAATGGGATGATTCTCCTCAACGTGCCGTCGTTCTATCAGTTTGTCGCGCGTGGCGTGCTGTTGATTGTGGCCATGTTGATCCAGAATTGGCGGACGCGCGGGACGCAATGAGGTATGCTTTCTAGCCGGCTGAATCGTGGTTTTCAGCCCACCAAGGAGTGCAGCATGAATTCGCGTGAACGCGTCCAACTGGCGCTTCAACACAAAGAAGCCGACCGCATCCCGCTTGACGTCGGCGCGGGGTTTCAAACCGGGTTGCATGTGCAGATGGTCTACAAACTGCGCCAGGCGTTGGGACTCGATGCTCCCGGAACCCCAGTGAAAATCGTCGAATCGTACCAAAGCCTTGGCGAGATTGGGCCTGACCTGATCGAGGCGATCGGAGCGGACGTAGTCGGAGTGAATCCCCCGAAGGGATTGTTTGGCTTCCGCAACGAGGGCTGGAAGCCTTGGGTGGCTTTTGGCGATACGCCGGTTCTCGTGCCGGCTGCCTATAATACCAATCCAGAACCGAGTGGCGAACTGTTCATGTACCCGGACGGTGACCTGTCGGCGCCGCCAAGCGGCCGGTTGCCTGCTACCGGGTGGTATTTTGACTCCATTGTGCGCCAACCGCCGTTCGATGAAGACAATCTCAATGTTGAGGATAACCTGGAAGAGTTTGGCCCGGTCAGCAATGAGGACCTGAACTACTTCGAGCAAGAAGTGAAGCGGCTATACGAAACGACCGATAAGGCAATCTACGCCAATTTTGGCGGCACAGCGTTTGGCGACATCGCTCTGGTGCCCGCTCCATGGCTGAAGCATCCCAAGGGAATTCGCGATATTGCGGAGTGGTACGTGAGCCTTGCGGCGCGTCAGGAGTATATAGAGGCAATCTTTGCACGCCAGGCTGAGATCGCATTGGAGAACTTAAAGAAGATCTACGAGGTGGTCGGCAACCGGCCCCAGGTTGTTTTCCTGACCGGAACCGATTTCGGGGGCCAGAACGCCCCCATGATCTCCAACAGCGCCTATCGCAAACTATTCTTGCCCTACCACAAACAATTGAACGACTGGATCCATGCCAATACGACGTGGAAGACCTTCATGCACACAGATGGGGCGCTTGCGCCGCTAATCCCACTCTTCATCGAAGCAGGTTTCGATATACTGAACCCGATCCAGTGGACCGCCACCGGTATGGACCCTGCCTGGCTGAAGCACAAGTTTGGCGATCAGTTGGTCTTCTGGGGTGGTGCGGTCGACACTCAGAAAACTTTGCCCTTTGGCACACCGGATCAAGTGCGCGCTGAAGTTCGCGCACGCATTCGCGATTTTGGCCCGGGCGGCGGATGGATCTTCAACACGGTGCATAACGTGCAGCCGTTGGTACCGATCGAAAATCTGCTGGCGATGTATGAGACCTACCGGGAATTCTGCACCTACCCGATCCGCGCTTGATGGAACCAGCAACATGAACCTTGCCCAACAACTGCTTACCGATTTGAACCTGCCGGTTGGCGACTGTTACAACCTTCCAACTTCGGTTGCACGGTTCCCCGACGGTGGCCACTACCGCATCGAAATTCCGAGCGTCGAAGGGCCGGCGGCGATGGCAGCCGCGCTCGAAGCCGCCGCACACTACGGCGTCCCACTGCACCGCGTGTCACAGGGGAGTGGGATGATGCTCTTGACCGATAGCGAACTGCGGGAGATGGCCCGGCTGGGCGCACAACATCAGGTCGAAGTCTCACTTTTTGTCGGTCCGCGCGGCCCATGGGAAGGAAGCGGTCAACCGCTCACACCGGACGGTAAACTACTGGGCTGGCGGCATACGGGCATGGACCAACTGGCCTATGCTTTTGAGGACGTCGTCCGTGGAGTCGAGGCTGGCATCCGGAGCATCCTGGTTGCAGATGAAGGGCTGCTCTGGTTGGTGAACGTCGCCCGCCAACGCGGGGTCTTGCCCGCCAGTCTCGTGGTGAAAGGCTCTGCCATCCTGGGTGCGGCAAACCCTATCGGGATAAGGCTGCTTCAGGAAAACGGCCTCGACACAATCAATGTCGCTTCCGATATCACCCTGCCGCGCCTGGCAGCGATGCGCCAGGTGCTTGCAATCCCGATCGATTTGTATATCGAAGGGCCAGACGGTCTCGGTGGCTTCACTCGATACTATGAGATGCCTGAGATCGTGCGCATTGGCGCCCCGGTCTACCTCAAGTTCGGCCTCCGCAATGCCCCCAGCATTTACCCAAGCGGGGTTCACCTTGAAGCGGCAGCAATCGCCACGGGGCGAGAACGGGTGCACCGGGCTGCGATCGGGCTGGAAATACTGGCGAGGGCGAGTGTGGATTATGCCCCCTCACCCGCAGGCGCACAGGGTCTGGGTATCCCAGTTGTTTAGGCAGTACCCCAAACGCTACATCCATACGGTGCCAGGGGGCAGTTACCTGCGTGACCAGGTGAATGTATGCGCTTGCACCGCAGGAGGAACACGCAATGGCAGGGCGATTGCAGGATAAGATCGCGATTATCACGGGCGCCGGCCGCGGGATTGGCGCCGCCACTGCACGGCGATTCGTGGAGGAGGGCGCCAAGGTTGTCATCGCCGATGTAAACGGCGAGACCGGCGAATCAACCGCCGCCCAACTGCGCGCCGACGGCTATACAGCGATCGCAGTCCAGACCGATGTCTCGGATCATGACGCAGTGCGCCGGATGGTCGCAGCCACGGTTGAACAGTTGGGGCCACCCACCACGTTGGTGAACAATGCGAGCGTCAATGTTTTCCGCGATCCGCTCAAGCTAACCGATGAAGAGTGGCGACGCTGTTTCGCCGTAGATCTGGACAGCATGTGGTACTGCAGCCGGGAGGTGCTCCCCTACATGCTGGCCAATGGCGGCGGCAGCATCGTCAACCTGGCATCGGTGCACGCGTTCAACATCATTCCTGGCTGCTTTCCCTATCCGGTTGCAAAACACGCGGTCATCGGCCTCACGCGCGCATTGGCAATAGAATATGCCGCAAATAACATCCGCGTCAACGCGATTTGTCCGGGCTATATCGAAACCCAGATCACGATCGATTACTGGAACACGCACCCTGACCCGGAAGCGCAGCGGCTGTACACCTATAACCTGCATCCGCCAAAACGCATTGGCACGGCGGAAGAGGTGGCAGCCGCAGTGGTTTTTCTTGCTTCGGACGAAGCAGCGTTCGTCAATGCCGCTTGTCTTGTTGTGGACGGCGGGCGCTCGGTGCTCTATCACGAGTAACCACTGCATGGGAGCCAGCAGAAAATGAAAATCACCGCCGTCAAGACCCTTGTTGTCAATGCCCGCATGCGCAACTGGGTCTTTGTCAAAGTGGAAACCGACCAGCCGGGTCTTCACGGCTGGGGCGAGGCTTCGCTGGAATGGAAGACGCGCGCCGTAGTTGGCGCAGTGGCCGACTTTGAGCCGATGTTGCTCGGCCAGGATCCGGCTCGAATTGAACATCTCTACCAGATGATGTATCGCCAATCCTTCTTCCGTCCCGGCGTAATCGGGATGTCCGCCGTATCGGGGATTGAGCAAGCCTTATGGGATATTCGCGGCAAAGATCTTGGGGCGCCGGTCTATGGACTATTGGGTGGCATGGTGCGCGAAAAGGTGCGGATGTATACGCACCTGGGCGGCGGCGAGATGAAGGCCGTCTATGAGACGCAACTCAGCGATGACCCGCAGGTCTTCGTGGACCGCGCCCTGGAAGTCAAAGCGCGCGGCTACAGCGCAGTCAAGGTGCTGATCACGCCACCCACCGAGAGCCTCAACCCCATCGCAGCCTATCGCTACGCCGAACGCATGATGGGTGCACTCCGGTCAGCTTTGGGCGAAGACATGGACATCATGGTCGACTTCCATGGGCGCCAGTTTCCCGGCAATGCCATCGAGTTCTGCCGGGTGCTGGCACCCTTCCGTCCCTATTTCATCGAAGAACCGGTGCCCCCAGAAAACATTGACGCCCTGGTCGAGGTGCGTCGCGCCAGCCCTGTGCCCATCGCCACCGGCGAAAGGCTGGTGACGCGCTTCGACTTTCGCCAGATCTTTGAGAAGCACGCATGCCATGTGATCCAGCCCGACCTCTGTCATTGTGGCGGACTTTGGGAGGCAAAAAGATTGCGGCGATGGCCGAAACCTACTACATGGGGGTGGCGCCACACAATCCGCTCGGCCCCGTGGCAAACGCCGCGGCGCTCCATTTTGCGCTCAGCACGCCCAACTTCCTGATCCAGGAAGACATGCTGTCCGACGTGCCGTGGCGCTGGGATGTGGTGCAATCTTCACTGGTCACAGAAAACGGCTACTGGTTGCCGGCCCACGCGCCGGGGCTGGGTGTTGAGGTCGATGAGGTGGCGGCCGCCCGCCACCCCTTTGCACAAGAAATACTACACCCCATGACCGCCCGCGCCCACGACGGCGCCATTCTTGATTGGTAAGAAGGCTCTACACCGCCATTAACTCCCTGGCTTTGCGCACCGCGGCCCCGGCATCAGGGGCATAGCCGTCAGCGCCGATTTCGTCGGCAAATTCGGCGCTGACCGCCGCGCCACCCACCATGACCTTGACCTGGTCACGCACACCGGCCTCCTGCAAGGCATTGACGATCACCCGCATCATCGGCGCGGTGGTCGTCAACAGGGCCGACAAGCCGACGACACTCGGCTGATGCTCACGAATCGCCTTGACGAACTTGTCGGCAGGCACATCCGGTCCCAGGTCGACGACTTCGAACCCGGCGCCTTCGAGCATCATCGCCACCAGGTTCTTGCCGATGTCATGCAGGTCGCCCTTGACGGTGCCAATCACAACACGGCCCACCGGCTCTGCATGCGAGGCCGCCAGACGGGGCCGCAGGATCTCCAGAATGCCACGCGCGGCCAGCGCTGCGGCCATCATCTCGGGCAGGAAAAACTCCGCCGTCTCAAATTTCTCGCCCACAATGGTCATCGCCGGCACCACGCCGTCCGAGATGACAGACTGCGGATCGTAACCCTCGTCTAGCGCCTGTTTGGCAGCCGCCACGGCCGGCGCTCGCTGTCCGGCGATAATCGCATCCTGCATGTCCAAGAACAACTCAGGATACGCTTCACCCACCGCGTCCCCCATTGCCGCCACCTCTTCAGGCGTGAGCATCCGCCCGGGCACCGCCGCGGCCGTGCTCACCACGACCGGTTTGTCGTGACGCTCAGCGGGCACATAGCCGGCCGGACGCTGGCCAACACCACCCTTGCCATAGGCGCCGAATTCCTGCAGCGTCTCCCACATCGCCATGATATTTTCGGGCGGCACATTGGCCTGGATGTTGTGCACTGCGGCCGCAATAAACCCGCCCTCTGGGCCTAAATCATCGATGCGCCGGCGCACATCTTCACGCACCTGGGCAGGCGTGCCACTCGTAAAGACGCCCTGTGTGTCAACCAATCCTCCCCAGAAGGTCATCTCCTTGCCGAAATCACGTTTCAGCGCAGCAGACTCCATCCCGACTGCGCTCACCTGCACCGGATTGATGATATCGACGCCCACTTCGATGAGGTCAGGAATGATTTCACGGATCGCGCCGCAACTGTGGAAGAAGATCTTCGCATCGGTGCGCGCCTTGATGAAGTCCATGATCTTTTTGTGGCGCGGCTTGATGTGCTTTCGATAGGTTTCAGGATTGATCAACAGGCCAAACTGGCCGGCCAGATCGTCCGCCTCTTGCACGACGTCCGCATACTGGCCCACCATCGGCAACGCGATCTCCCAATAGGCCAGCTTGAGATCGATGATGGTATCCATCAGATAGGTCATCCACTCCAGGTTGGTGACCAGGTCAGGGTAAAACCGGGCAAAGCCACGCGTCCAGGCCGCCAATTCTACAAAACCGGCTGCCAGACCGCCCAGAATGACCGGTTCCCCCAATTCTTCGGCGACGTAGCGCGCCCGTTCCGCCAACCCGGTAAAGCGCCCCGGATCGACCGGGTCGGGCCAGGGGAACTGTTTGATGTCGTCGATTGAAGTGGACCCGGCCAGCGGATGATCGAACATGTCGTAATAGAAACCGCCGTCTTTTGGCATCCGCCAGCCGATGCGCCACTCATCGTAAAAGAAGCGATAGCCGGGCATCGAGTCCTCGTCGACCACAATCTTGAACGTCGCCGAAGACCGTGGCGCCACGTTGCGACAGTCGCACCCCAATTTGAGGCGCATGTCGTCGTCGACGACGGCGATTTGCTGAAACACATCCATCACACCAATATTCTCTAACTCAGGCAAGCCAAGATACCGGCGCAGATTACGGTAAGCATTGACGTGGATGCTTGTCAGCACCGTGCCGCCGAGGTCGAACGGAATGCGGTCAGGCTCTTTGTGCTGTAAGGCGGTTATGACGCGTTGGCGAGAATTCATGGGGCCTCCCAAAGTAAAAGAGTAAAAACTTACGCTAATATGATTTTTTGTTGCTCACGCGACTGATGATGACAGACGCTGAGCGTCGGTCACTGTGGTTGCCAGCAAGCGTGAAGCACCGTCCGCAGTTGCGACTACACTCAATTCGGCGTGAACGGCCGAGGCACGGGCTGCCCGATCCAGGACAACTGGGTGCAACGGATCAACGGCGCCCAACGACGCGCGACCGATTTCGGCGCCAGCTTCGTCACGCCAAATCAGAATCAACTCTCCGGCATCAAATACGCCAAAGCTCCCCGTCAGGCGCACCTCGTTATCGCTGCGCGTCAGCGCCAGGCCCTGGCTGCTACACCCCGCCTCCTGAACATCGACGATCGGCCCTGCACACCGGCAACAGCCCCATTCCAGTTCCAAGACGGTTTCATCGCCGGGCGCCAGGGTCACCAGCGGCCCCAGCACTTCAGTCTCCATCAAATAAATACCACTGTCTGCATAGTCCAGATTGGCAACCTGCCCGGCGCCAATCGTCCAACACTCGACCGTCGCACCGTCGTCAGGATACTCGGCGCCAGGTTCGACCGAGAAACGCGTGGCAAAGGCCATTGCCTGCGAGGCCTGGCAGAAGGCAATCCAGCCCGCCGTCGAATCGATGCCTACCTTGCCGATCTGCCATTGATAGCTGGCACGGAAGAGTCCCCCGTCCACTTGCCATTGCGGGTTATCATCGGCGCCGAACATGACCTTGTAGCCTTGCGGGAAGCGGCTATGCGGATTCAGCGGCGTAGTGACCACACACGATGGATCGAAGCTTTTGACCCCCTGGGCGGTGACCAGGCTTGCATCCAACTGCACGACGTCCCATATGCTCCACCGGATCGGACGCTCGGCGATATTGCGAAAGCGCAACGTCACGGCGACGCGACTGGTGGCGCGTTCCAGTCGGAATTGACGCGTGATCTGCACGCCAGTACGGGGGTCGGGTGGGCTGACCATCACGATTTGAGCGTAATGTGACTTGTATTCGCAGGTGACAACAATGTAGCGACCGGTGTCTAGCACCGGATCAGGGGGGCCATGCCATTGATCGTCCTGCTCCCACCCCTGCGGCGCCGGCCAGGTTTTGTCGCCACCGTAGTTTTTCCAGGCAGCAAGGGTTCCGTCCCCCTGGTTCTCTTCTGGGCTAAAGATCTTTCCGGCGAGCGCCGGGTCGACAAAGAAAAAGGGGTGTGCCGCCAGGTCGTAGGCCATGATCCGCCCGCCGATCTCTGGGACAGCCACCAGCCTCACAAACTCGTTGGCCAGTTCATAGGCTCGCCACCCTCGAAATTCCGTGGCGGCCGCGGTGAAGGTTGGTTGAGGGCATCAGGCTGGCTCCTTTGCGATCGGTGCGCTGTAATCGTCGGTCACGGCGGGTGCGTATCCCATCAAAATCTCCTCAGTCGCGGCAGCATGTTCGACAATCCCGGTGACGCGCCCCTCATGCATGACCACGATCCGGTGGGACAGCGCCAGCACTTCAGGCAATTCCGATGAGATCAACATGACACCCATGCCCTCGCTGGCGAGGTTGCGAATCAAGGCGTAGATCTCCCGACTTGGCGCCGACATCGACCCCATGCGTAGGCTCGTCCAGAATCAGCAATTTTGGATGGGTGGCCAACCAGCGGCCCAACACCGTCTTCTGTTGGTTGCCGCCACTCAGACTGCTGACGGGGTCTTCCAACGACGCCAGGCGAATGTCCAGTTGGCGCACCATTTTTTCCGAGAGTTGGCGTTCGGTGCGGTCACTGGTGATACCATGATGCATGAAAGGCAACTCAGCCAGGGTCATGTTGTCGTTGATCGTCATGTTCATGAAGAGGCTGAGCACCTTGCGATCCTCTTGCACCATGGCCACACCGGCGCGGATGGCATCCTGGGGCGAACGGAAACGCACGGCGCGCCCGTCAAAAAGGATCTCACCCGCCGTATGGGGATCGGCCCCAAAAATGGCGCGGGCCACTTCGCTGCGCCCGGCGCCGACCAGACCGGAAAACCCCAAGATCTCGCCCCGGCGCAGTTGGAAGCTAACATCGCGAAATCGTTCGCCGCTCAGATTGCGGACATCGAGCAAAACATCTCCCAGGTTTTCGGGTGCGCTAAACGCGCTGCGATCCAGTTCTCGGCCCACCATCATGCCGACAACGCGCTGTTCCGACGCCTCCTGGCGGGTCAATGTGCCCACTTTTCCCATCGCGCAATACCGTGATCCGATCGGAAAGGCGTAGGACATCCTCGATCTTGTGCGATACATAAATGATCGAGATATCGCGTTGTTTAAGCGATTCAATCACCGCAAAGAGCCGCTCAGATTCAGTATTGGATAGCGATGAATTTGGCTCATCCATGATGATGAGTTTCGCATTGACCGAAACGGCGCGCGCGATCTCGATCATCTGCCGTTGCGAGATGGTCAAATCCTTGACTCGCGCGTGGGGTCCACATTCAGATCGATCAGCGCCATCGATTGGCGCGTGCGCCGTTCGAGATCCCCCCAGTTCACAATGCCAAGACGATTTTGCATCCGGCCCATGAACATGTTTTCAATCACGGTCAGCGAGGGCATCATCGACAGTTCCTGGTGGATGATCGCGATCCCAGCATGGAGCGCCTCCACCGGCCGGCTGAAGTTCACCTCGGCACCCTCAAAGACAATACGCCCCTCATTGCGGGGAGTGATGCCGCCCAGCACCTTGATCAGGGTGGACTTGCCGGCGCCGTTCTCGCCGACCAGGGCATGCACTTCGCCGTAGTGCAGATCAAAATCCACCTGCTCCAATGCGTGCACGCCACCATAACGTTTAGAGATGCCCTCCACGCGGAGGATTTCAAGTACTTTCGCAGCCATTGATTGGCCTTTCGTGCAAGCGAGGGAGACTGGGAGACTAGGAGACTAGGAGACTGGGAGACTAAGAGACCGAGAGACCGGAACCCGGGGGGCGGGGGCAGACTGGGGAGGAGTCTGGGAGACTGAGTGACCGATCTCTTGTCTCTTTGTCTCCCGGTCTCCTGTCTCCCTGTCTCCCGTTCCTGTCTCCCTGTCTCTTTGTCTCCCTGTCTCTTTGTCTCCTACTTCGCCGGGGCGGTCCAGTATTGGTCGATGTTGTCCTGGGTCACCAGGGCGGCCTCGGTCAGCAGGCGGCCGCATTCGGGCGCCTTGCCGGTCACCAGGTAGTTGAAGAGGCGAATCGCCGGGTCGTGGCCCTGGGCAAAGGGGCCCTGGCCGATGGTGGCGGAGATCACGCCCTTCTTCACGAATTCCATCGTCTCGTCTACGAAGTCAAAGGAGATCACCTTGACCTGACCCGTCTTGCCCGCATCTTCTACCGCCGCGGCTGCGCCGAAAGGCCCGCCAGCCGTCACATAGATGCCTGCCAGATCGGGATTGGCGGTCATGAAGTCCTGCGCCTGCGTGTAGGCAATGTCGCCCTTGTCGGTGTTCTCGACCTGGCCGACGATCTCAATTTCCGGATTGTTGGCCGTCAAGTAGTCCTCAAAGCCCTTGCGGCGCAGTTCATGCGCTTCGACGGCGAAGAGGCCTGTAATGACACCGACTTTGCCCTTACCACCGATTGCGTCGGCCATCGCCTTGCCCGCGGCTTCACCTTGCTTGTAGAGATCGGCGCCCACGAAGAACAGGCGCTTGTTGGGGGAGGCGGTCTCAGAGTTGAAGGTGGCAACCGGGATGCCGGCCTCCACTGCCTTGTCGATGAAAGGAACCAGACCGGCGTCGCCGGCGATGGTCGCAATCGCATCATATTCCTGCGCGACGGCAGCGTCGACACCACCACTGAAGTAGTCGGCTGTGTGCGCCTCGCCAGGCACGATCCAATCCACCGTGACGTTGTGCGCTTTCAGTTCTTCCGCAGCCTTCAGCGCGCCTTCTTTGACTGGAATCCAGAAGGGGTTGTTCTCAAGACCCAGAACGGCGATCTTGAGGGGGCGGTCCGGCATCACATCAGCGGGAACTACCGTTGCTTCGTCCGCCGCCGCGCATGCCGAATCGAACGCAGGCGCAGCCTCGCGCACGACGTCGGCAACAACGACCGTATTCGCCGGCGCCGCTTCTTGTGCGGCAGGCGCTGGGGCAGCAGGCGCCACAGCGGTGCAACCGGCCAGAATCGACAGCAGTGCAATCACAGAAAGAACGCGAATCAACTTCTTCATAGGATCTTTTGCTCCTTGAAAACCATACCTCTTCGAGTTTGCTTGGCGCGATCGTAACTCACACACTCAAGATTCAGGTTGACCAGTCATGGCAATAGGATGCCTCCTCATTGGGTTCAGCGTTCGGACTAGAGTTGGCTGTGCAAGCCGTGCAAGAAAAATCAACTAGCGGCTGCGCCGGCGAATTTGGTCGATCGCAACCGCTAGAATGATCACAACACCGATCGAAATCGTCTGCATGTAAATCGGGAACTGGAGCAACACAAAGGCGTTGCGCAAGACCGCCATGATGGCGGCGCCGATGATCGAGCCGATGATGGTGCCTTCGCCGCCGGCCAGGCTGGCGCCACCGATCACCACCGCGGCAATCACGTCCAGTTCACTGCCAGTCCCTGAATTCGTGGCAGAAGTCCCCAATAGGCCGGCGGTCATGATGCCTGCCAGTGCGGCGAGGGTGCCGGTGATCGTGTAGACAAAGAGCTTCACCAGATTGACGGGCACGCCCGACAGGCGCGCCGCCTGTTCGTTTGACCCTACGGCGTAGATTTGACGGCCAAGCACCGTGTAGCGCAAAAATAGGCTGAAAATGATCACCAGCGTGAACATCTCAATGACCGGAAACGGTACAGGGCCGATATACCCACTCCCCAGAAAATTGACCGCCTCGTCGCGCATCGGGATATTGCTAGCCACCGTGCCCTGCAATCCCGATGCCAGCAAACTACGCAAGACCGCGCAATGCTCAACATACCGAGCGTCGTGATGAATGGGTTCACCTTGACGCGGGTGATGATCAGACCGTTGATCATGCCCAACGTGGTGCCGAAGAGAAGGCCCAACGCCACCGCAATCCATGGCGGGACCACGTTCAAATACATCAGACGGGCGGTCAGCATTGCCGACGCGGCCAGCACAGAACCGACCGACAGATCGATCCCCGCCGTGACGATGATCATGGTTTGGCCGATTGCCATGATCCCGATGGTCGACATCCCGCGCAGCACATTGAAGACGTTATCAGGTTTCCAGAAATAGGGTGTCAAGAAGCGCATGATCGTGACCAGCGCGATCAGCGCCAGGAAAACCCCAAATTCCCGAGATTGGAGCAACCGGCGCCAAAAAGTGCCACCGGCTCGCTTTGTTGGGACCGTTTCGGGGGCCGGCAGCGACGATTGCTGCGTCATTGCAATTGCTCCTTCTGCAGTGGATTGTTCTGGCCAAAGAGCGACCAGATCAGCATGATGTGCTCTTGAATCAGACGCGACACGTGCTCAACATCACCGCACCGCAACGCTGCCAGCATGGGGAGGTGCGTGTCGGCAATGTCGGTCGTATGGGCGAAGTAGGCCCGATGCGTATGGACGACAAAGCGCTGGATCTGGCTGTACAACGGGTCCCAGGCGCGCAACAGGGTGCCGCTGTTGGACCATTGGCAAATCAACCGGTGAAATTGAAAATCATATTCGGTCAGGGTAAACATGTCGTCACGCGTGCCGGCGTCACGCATGAGATCCACAAGTCGCGCCAGTTGATCGCATTGTGCTAAGGTAATGGTCTGCACCGTGCGATGAATGGCCAAGCCCTCGATCACGCTGCGAATGGAAAAGAGTTCATACATCTCGTCCAGCGAAATATCGGTCACAAACGTTGCGCTATGCACCTGGCGGCGCACCAGCCCCTCACGCTCCAGTCGCTGCAGCGCTTCGCGCACCGGCCCCTGACTGGTGCCCATTGAACTTGCGATATCCAGTTCGACGATCCGGGCATCGGGCGGCAGTTGCCCGCTAACGATGCGCGCACGCAATTGCTCCTACACCTTGTCGGTCAGCGAGGGCATGGGCCGGATGCTTGGGACACGCGGGTTTGTCTGAATGTCACACCTCACCGCGCCGGAATCGGTTCTCGGCGCAATTGCCCGAAATCACGTGATGGTGGCATTGGCCGCTGGTCGCTGGTCGCTGGGAGGTGACGGACCGAGATTATGAATAATCGATTATTGATAATGGATGGTGTGCCTGTATAATAGCCCGCCCAGGGGGCTTGTCAAGCGCGGATTGACTAGAAATCAACACGCGATAAAATGCGGTGCACAATTCTCCACATGTAGCGCACGAAGACACGACAGGACCGAGGAGAAGTGGATGGATCGGCTTAAGAACAAAGTCGCCCTTGTCACCGGCGCCGCGGAATTGGACGTGGCATCTCACTCAGGTTTGCGGCCGAAGGCGCCTGCGTCGGCGTCATGGATGTCGATGAGGCGGCGAGCCAGAGCGTCGTCGATGAGATTCATGCCACAGGCGGGCGAGCCGTGGCCTTGGGCGCAAATGTGACCGACGAGCGCAAGGTCGGCCAGGCTGTCGCAAAGCTGAACGAGGTCTTCGGCTCGATCAATGTGCTGGTCAACAATGCCGCGGTGATGCCTGCCGGCCGGCTGCATGAGACGGCACCTGCAGATTTCGACCGCTGCATTGCGGTCAACTTACGCGGCGCCTATCTGGTGAGCCGCGCGGTGATCCCCCAGATGCTAGAACAACGGCAGGGCAGCATCATTCACATGGCAAGCGTCACGGGGGTGATCGGCCTCCCCGGATTGGCTGCCTACTCGGCCACCAAGGGGGCGCTCATCGCCCTGGCGCGCGCCATGTCAACGGACTATGCCCCGCTTGGAATTCGCGTTAACACCGTGGCGCCCGGCACGATCGATTCGCCCATGCTTCATGACTTTCTGGCGGCGCAGTCATCTCCCGAGTCTTTCCGCCGTGCGTTCGATGAAATGCACCCGATTGGCCGCGTCGGCACCATTGAAGAAGTGGCCAACGTGTTTCTGTTTCTTGCCTCCGACGAGTCAAGTTTTGTGACCGGCGCCAACTATCAGGTAGACGGCGGCATCAGTGTCAAGGGTGAGCAACCCCAGGACCCTGGCTAAATTGACCTCCCAGCGCGGTCTGTGAACGAGCGAGTCCGCGCACACGGCAGCTTCGCCATCGGGCGCGGCACGGGTTCAAATGAAAGGAGTGTGCACTAGTGGGAACCGTCAGACAGATCCTAGAAACAAAAGGTTCACAGGTTTGGACCATCACCCCGGATAAGACCGTCTTTGAAGCCCTCCGCATCATGGGTGAAAAGGAGGTCGGCGCATTGGTGGTGGTGAACGGCGGCCGCGTTACGGGCATCATCTCGGAACGCGACTACGCGCGCAAGGTCATTCTCCAAGGCAAGACCTCACGCGACACCCTGGTCCTTGAAATCATGACCTCACCGGCACTCGTCACACAGCCACAACAGACTGTGCAAGAATGCATGTCCGTTATGACCGACCATCGGATCCGCCACCTCCCGGTTGTCGACAACGAACAATTGGTCGGCATGATCTCACTGGGCGATCTGGTCAAGTCGATTATCGACGAACAGCAGTTCAAAATCGCCCAATTGGAAAACTACATCGGTAGCTAAGGAGCATCGCATGGAAATTGCACCCGGCATTCATCGGATTAAATGCCGGTTCGGCGCCAAACGCATGGTCTATGTCCACCTGTTGATCGGCGATGGGGCCGCGTTGCTGGTGGACACGGGCTGCGCCCATAACCCAACGCAAGAGATCCTGCCCTACATGCAGCGCATCGGGTTTGACCCTGCCCGCCTCACGTATATCGTGATCTCACACTCTGACAGCGATCACCAGGGCGGCAATGCACCAATGAAGATGGCGGCGCCCCAGGCACTCATCCTGTGCCACGACCTGGATCGACCGTGGATCGAAGACACTGAGGCGTTGATTCGCGGGCGATATTCCCAGTTTGAAGCGGATCATGCAATCGGGTACGGGGAAACGGGCAAACAGGGGATTCGCGAGAGTTGCCTGAGCAGCCCGGTGGATGTCACCCTAACGGGAGGCGAACGCTTCCGGCTAAGTGATGGGTGGAGCGTCGAGGCCATCCACACACCGGGTCACACGTGGGGGCATCTCGCGATCTATGACCCGCGCAGCCGCACGCTGATTTCGGGTGAGGCGACGATGTGGAACGCCATCCTCGACGAAGCGTGGCAACCGGCCATGCCACCCACCTACTGCTACGTGGACACCTATCTTGCCACCCAGGATCGACTGCTCGCGATGGAGATCGATCAATTGGCATCGGCGCATTGGCCGGTGCAACAGGGACCGGCCGTCGCCGAATTCCTCTATGAAAGTCGCAATTTCTGTCTGCTTGTCGAGACGAAGTTGGTGGAATTGGCGGTCAGGCGCGGCAGCTTCACCTTAGGCGATGCAGTCGCAACACTTGGCCCAACCCTTGGGTATTGGCCTACGGAAACAAATCAAGATTTCAGTTACGGCATGGCGGGCAACCTTGACCGCCTGACCCAGCGGGGATTATTGGTCAAGACCCACAACCAGGACGGGCTGGTCGAATGGAGGCTCCCGTGAGTGATTTGATACTGGTCCGCTACTTCGATCCCGCGCAGGGCGCAAGAGTAGGGACTCCGCCGCGGCGATGCCGTATGCGACATCACAAACGCCGTCCGGTCGCTTACGGCGTGGTTGCAGGCGAGCGCCGGACGCGTCGAAGCTGCGATTGCGGAGTTGGAAGCCGAATTCGATTCGGCACCAACCTATTACTCTGCCCGACAGCTAGATCACGAGCCGGTGCGGGATCTGCCGCACTGGTTACCGCCGGTGGATACACAGGATGTGTGGGCGGCGGGGGTCACCTACGAACGCAGCCGCGCCGCGCGGCAAGAGGAGGCCGTCGACGGCGGCGACGTCTACGCCCGCGTCTACCTTGCGCAGCGCCCGGAGCTATTTTTCAAGGCGAAAGCCGGCTGGGTCGTTCCACCGTTCGGCGCTGTGGGGATTCGCCGTGACGCGGTCTGGAATGTACCGGAACCGGAATTAGCGCTGGTAGCCAATCCAGCATTGGAAATTGTCGGGTACACCGCCGGCAATGATATGAGCAGTCGCGACATCGAAGGCGAAAACCCGCTCTACTTGCCGCAAGCCAAGATCTACACCGGATCGTGCGCACTGGGGCCTGGCATCGTGTTGCACCCAATGGCTGAGACCTGGCCTCAGGTTGGGATTGCGTTGAAGATCGAGCGCAACGGCGCCCTTGCTTTTGCCGGCGAGACATCGACGCGGCTGATCCGGCGCCGTCCAGACGAGTTGCTGGCGTACTTGGGTCGGAGTCTGGCGTTTCCGGAAGGCGTCGTGCTATTGACCGGCGCCGGCATTGTCCCGCCAGAAGGCTTCACGCTGGCGTCCGGCGACCGGGTTACGGTGACAGTCGACGGCGTCGGTGCGTTGGTCAATATCGTGACCGATGTATAAGTGCCGTCGAACCATTTAGCAAATCAGCCACGTGAGCCTGGACATCCGCACCGCTATTGAGAAAAAACTATGATCATCACGGCGATTGAGTCGATTCAGTGGACCGAGTTTCCTCGGCTGCTGGTCGTGAGAGTGCACACCGACACCGGGCTCATCGGACTGGGCGAAACGGTGGACAAGGTGCCTGGCGCAAAGGGCGCCCTGCATGGCACCATCGCGCCGCTCGTCCTCGGCCAGGACCCGCTCGACATCGAAGGGGTGTGGCGCTTCGTGATGGATAACATCATGTATCATGGCTTTGCCGGCGCCGAGACGCGCGCCCTCTCTGCCCTGGAAGTCGCCCTTTGGGACATCATGGGGAAACACTACGGGGCGCCGCTCTATCACCTGTTAGGCGGCAAGACGCGCGAGCGGGTGCCCACCTATAACACCTGTATCGGTTTTGGCCCGGTGCAGGACTATGCAGCCTGGCATCAGGATGCCGGCGTCCTGGCGCAGTCACTCCTGCAGGATGGCATTCACGCCATGAAAATCTGGCCTTTCGACCAGTTTAGCGAGGGTAGCTTCGGCCAGTATATCACCTTCGATCAGATCGAAGCGGGGCTGCGACCGGTGCGCCAGATCCGAGACACCGTTGGGAAAGCGATGGAGATCGGGATTGAATGCCATTTCCGGTGGAATCGGGTCAGCATCGAACGCATCGCCCGGGCGCTAGAGCCATTTGACGTGATGTTCCTCGAAGACGTTCTGCCCGCAGTCTATGCCGACGAGATCAAGCTCATTGCCCAACGCACGACGATCCCGGTCATCGGCTCCGAACTCCTCATGACGCGCTGGCAGTTGCGGGAGTGGATGGAAAAGCACGTGGCGCCAATTCTCATGACCGACCCGGTTTGGAACGGCGGTATTGCGGAAACGCGCAAGATCGCGGCGATGGCCGAAGCGTACGGGTTACCTCTGGTGCTCCACAATGTGGCTGGACCGATTTGCCACGCGGCCTGTATGCACCTGGGGGCGCATATTCCAAACCTGTACTTTGTCGAATCCGTGCGGGCCTTCTACAATACCTACTTCCCGATCCTGAGTGAGTCACAGGTCAAGGCAGTCGACGGTCATTTGGCCATCCCGACCGGTCCCGGGCTTGGGGTAACGCTTCGACCATCGGCATTGGCGCGACCAGACGTCATCCGTGAAGTCTCGGGTGGCGAGGGATTGGCCCAGGGCCGGCGGGCGATGGGCGATCATTGGGCCGTCGAAGCAATCCGGTAGCAAGTAGCATAGGCCGCATCCCCGCAGACTGTGCACAATTCACAGTTACTTTCCGAAGGAGTCACTTCAATGGCGCGGTATCTGGCTTTAACCTGTGAAGCGCTGGCCCGTTCAGTCTATGCAGCGGCGGCCACGTCGCCACACACGGTCACGATCGAGCTTTTCCGTCAGGGGTTGCACAACACACCAAAGCTGCTGCGGCACACGCTGCAGGATCAGATCGATGCCGTGCTCCGGCGCGTATGATGCGATCATCCTCGCGTACGGTCTGTGTGGCGCATCGACCGCACAACTCATTGCGCGGCACACCCCTATCGTGATGCCGCGCGCCCATGATTGCATTACGCTCTATCTGGGTTCGCGCGATCGTTACCAGGCCGAATTCGAAAAACATCCCGGCACCTACTGGTACAGTGCCGACTATTTGGAACGCCAGGAGCCAGGGGCGATGGTCGCTCTGGGTGCGACAGGCACCGCCGACGAACTAGAGCAATATGAAGCATGGGTGGAAAATACGGCGAAGAAACGGCTGACATGTTGCGTGAAGAGATGCGCGGCTGGATGAGCCATTACACGCGTGCGGCCTTTATCGACACCGGGCTGGTCGAAGCCGGGCAATATGAGCAGCGCGCCCGCGACAAAGCCGAATCTGAAGGCTGGATCTTTGAACGCATGCAGGGCAATCGCCGCATGATGGACATGCTGATCCGCGGTGAGTGGACGCCCGAAGACTATTTGATCGTGCCGCCGGGCCATTCGATTCAACAGACGGGAACCGAAACCATCATCAAGGCAGTGCCGGTGAATTAGTTGCTCTAAACTTCCCGCGTTGTCAGTCAGGCGGCGAAGCCATACGTGCCGGCAAATGCCTCATACATCGCCTGCACATTCTCAAGGGGCACATCCGGGCCGATTTCACCACAGGCGATGATCCCGCCGGCGTTGGTGCCGCACGCCTCAAAGACCTTGTGGACTTCTTCCTTCACCTGCGCCGGCGAGCCGAAAGGCATGACGTGCTGCCGATCGATGTCGGTGCGGAACGCCACTTTGCCGCGTGCGTTCTGCGCCAACCACTCATGCCCGATGACGGCGACCTGGCAATTGATCACGTCGGCGCCAATCTCGATCAGGTCGCCCAGGATGTCGTTCACGCGGCCATCGGTGTGATACCAGACATCCATCCCTGCGGCATGCACGCGTGCGAACATTTCGGCGTAGCGAGGCTTGAAGATCCGGCGCCAGGTCTTGGGGCTGATCAGGAGCGACCGTTGCGCGCCCCAGTCGTCGGCGAAGTGCAACCCGTCATATTCCAGTTGGGTCCATTGGTCGATCCAGCGCAAGTTGAATGCCAGCATGTCGTCTGCCAGCCGGTAGAACTCGACCGGCTCGGTGGCAACATCCACCAGCAGGTTCTCCATGCCGCGCAACTGCTGGAGTTGCTCAAAGTAGGTAATCCACGCGCCGCGCGCATACCAGCGGTCGTCATAGCCGCACATGTGCCCGCTGTACTGCCGGCCGGATGGGGGACCGGCGGTGAAGTCGGCAGGCCAGCGATAGGCGGCGTAGTCTGCCAGATCTGGGATTGGCCATTCAACGGGGATGCCGCAGACGCCGGCCACCTCGACCTGCCAGAGCGTGCCAAAATCGTCGCGGTTACGGCCCTGGGTATAGAGCGGCGGAAACTTCTCCAGCGGCAGATCGGCCATGTAGTCCCAGCCGAAATCCTCACGGTATGCAGTCAGGATCTCGGCCAGGGCAGCGCCATACTTGAGTTGAGCGGCAGGTAGGACCGCATGGGAAACGGGCGCACGATCCGGGTGGTCAAAGTTGATCGCACGTTTTACGCGTTCCCGGCTGTTCATTGCCCGCCCTTCTCCAATTCAATCGAGGTGAAACACCTCTTCAAGTTCTACAAGCATCTCGTCTGGACGGCTATTGTCCGTGGATTCGAAATAGGGCGCCATGAACGTCTGCCAACGCGTGTTAATCTCACGTTCTGCCATTTTGGCAGAGGCAGTGGCAAGATCGTCCGGCGTTTCAAAATAGCCAAACAGCAACCCGTCCGGGCGCATGAAAAGCGAATAGTTATGCCAGCCGGTGTCGCGCAAGGCGTCGAGCATCTCCGGCCAAACATGGCGATGATGTTCCTTGTATTCCTCGATCCGATCTTGCCTCACCTTGAGCAAAAATCCAACCCGCTTCATTCCATGTTCCTCCATTTTCAACCAGCCGCGCACCCCTCGTGCAACGTTGCGATCCGCATGGTCGCGTTTGCAGCATGCTACCCGACCACGGCCAACTCAAGATCCAATAAGCGCCAACTTGCGGATCTTCCCAAGTTGGTGACCGATACCCAGCGCAACATGATGCGTTGGCCCATGCTCGCACCACTGATCCATGAAAGTCGCCGGATCGAGCTTGAAGCGAAGCCGCGAGTTGGTATTCCCAATCTCCAGACGGGATCCCGGGATCGACTCCCCCTCTGCCGCAAGTAGTTTCAGGCGACCATTTGCCGTCTGCGTCAGACCCAAGATCGTAATCGGCCCCATCTTCACGTTAAATTCAACGGACAGACCATATCCTCGTTTGCCGTGGAATAGGCCCAAACCACGCAAGACGGGGCGACCGGCGCTGATCTGGATATGGCCCGGACCGTCGTGCCCCATTAAAATGAACTCTTCGGCAAAATCCATGGCATAGAATTCGGTGTAGGAGCCGCCTGCACCCAAACGATCCATGATCAGCATGGCCATACACGTTTTGAGGTCACCCTCACCCGATGCCGGTACACCCTTCGCCGTCAGCAACGAATTGCCGACGATCAGCGTGGCGCCGAGTTCTTCGCTCTCGTTGCCGTTAAGCCCGCGGTAATAGTAGGTCAAACCGTCTAGAGCAAAATCACTCACGAGTTTGTCCAACCCAACGGCCACCTGTGCCGACCACCGCAGGGCTTCCTCGGTGACGGGCTGTGAGATCTTGTCTTTGCCCGGCGCCGCAACATCAAAGATGTGTCGTATCTCCGCAATTTTGCCTGCAATCTCGTCGGGGGTCACCGACTTCACCCGTGCCTGCAGATCGTCGATCTCCAGCACTTCGATATGCGTCCCAAGTTGGGCGTGATGCATTGTGAAATCAGAATACATATCAAGCATTCCCGGGTAGGTGTGCCCGAGGAAGCCCATGCGGCTGTAATTGATGCCGCGCATCACGCCTGCGGCTTTCACCCAGTCCTCGATCTCACGCCATCCCCGGACAAAGTACTGTTCTGCATTTCCTTCGGCAGGGAAAAGCAGCCCAGAGACCACGTTGAATTGGATTCTGCTGCGGGCAAAGGCATTTGAGATCTCGGGTACGCAGCAGGCGCAGCAGTTTGCCAACCATTCGGCGGTGTCAGTATTGGGATAGTCCAGCGCCGGCGCCGGCTGCAGGTTGAGGATGAGCACCGGTGCTTTGCGCCGCTGCACTGCGGGCAGCACCTGCGAAGAAGTGGAATAGGTACCGACATAGCAGATGATCAGATCGACATTGTGTGCTGCGAACAGGTCACCGGCAGCTTGAGCAGCGGGGGCCGTGTCAACCAGCCCCGCGGAAACGATTTCGGCGCCCATCGCCGCGATATTTCGCTCCACCTCGCCCTGATAGCCGACCAGCCGTTCGCTAATCTCTTCAAACTGCGGCCAACAGGCCGCTAGCCCAATACCAAACACGCCTACTCTCGCTCGATTTTTTTGATCTCTTTGTCCATGTCGCTCTTCCTATTTGTGTCTTCTGAACACCGCAAAATCGACATTCCCAAGCCGAATCTGGTCGATCGCAACGGCCAGAGCCAGGACCAGGCCTTGGACGATCTGTTGATAGTCGGATGATAAGCTCAATAGGGTCATGCCATTGTTGAGTGTGCCGAGGATCAGTACGCCGAGCGCAGTTCCTAACAGTGTACCCTTGCCACCGGCAAGGCTGGTGCCGCCCAGAACTACGGCTGCAATCACACTAAACTCGAGACCGGTGGCGGCTTGCGGCGCAGCGGCATAGAGCCGTGCGGTCAGAATGACCCCGGCGAGTGCCGCACTAAAACCGGAAAGCGTATACGCAACAAAGCGATAACGCTTGACAGGCAGTGCCGCCAGAAAGCTAGCCTCCGCATTGCCCCCAACCATGAACAGTGCCCGCCCGTAGGTTGTGTAGTTCATGACAACAAACCCGATTGCAAAGAGCAGCAACGCAACCACCACGGGCACCGGCATGCCAAGCACCGTCCCGCTCCCCAACAAGGCAAAGCGTTCATCAAAGACCGGTTTGGTCAAGCCATCCGAGATGACAAGCGCCAGACCTCGCGCAACATACAAAGTCCCCAAAGTGGCAATCACCGCGTTGATGCCCGCCCAGGTCACGAGCAAGGCATTGGCGACGCCAACCAGTGTGCCACTCACCAACCCGAGGACGACGGCCGGCCAGATTCCGATCTGGTTCATCGTGACGGCGATCACCATGCCCGTCAACGCAAGGGCTGCACCCACCGACAGGTCAAGCCCACCACCGATCATGAGCATCGTCATGAACACCGCCACGATCCCCAATGTGGAGGCTGCCACGAGCAGATTGATGAGATTTTCCACACTCAAAAAGAAAGGTGATAGGAAAGCGAAAAACACGAAGATGGCCGCATAGAAAACCAGCAGGCCCACCATGTCGCGCCAGCCACCACCACTCACATCCGGCTTCACCTGCTCCACGGTCCGAGATGGTGTAGCATTGAACAGCTTACTCATGGGTGGTCACTCCCGAAGCGGCGCGCAATAGTGTTTCCTGCGTTGCCTCACCTTGCAGGAACTCACCTGTGATGCGACCGTGATAGATCGTCAAGATGCGGTGGCTGACAGCCAAGACCTCCTGAATGTCAGATGATACGAGCAGAATGGCGAGACCCTCCTGGGCTAGCTCCTCTAGCAGATCATAGATGTCGAAACGCGCTCCGACGTCGACACCCCATGTCGGCTCATTGAGCATCAACACCCTGACACCGGCTTCAAGCCAGCGGGCAAGCAGCGCCTTCTGTTGGTTTCCACCACTCAGGTAGCGGATCTTGACGTCCATGCCACCCGTCGTCCGGATGTCCAATCGTTCAACCCAGTGGCGGGTGGCGGTTCGCTCCGCCGGCTTACGGAAAAAGCCGGCGCGTGTCAAACGATGCCAATTCGACAGCGTCACATTTTCCAGTACACTGCGTTCGAGCACCAGCCCTTCGGCCTTGCGGTCCGCAGGTACGAGTCCCATTTCTACCTTAACGCTATCGCGTGGGCTGCGCACCCGAACCGGTTGCCCGTCGACCAAAATGTCGCCGGCATCGATCCGCTCCGCGCCAAAAATCGAACGCGTCAAATGAACGTGCCCTGCGCCAAGCAAGCCAAAGACACCGAGAATCTCCCCGGCGTGCACCGTCAGCGACACATCTTCAAACGCTCTACGCCGCGTGAGATTCCGCAATTCCAACAATGGCGCCTGCGCGGCCGGCGCACCTCCCGCTCCGGTCTTACGCGTCCAACCTTCGCCAATGTCTCTCCCAACCATCATTTGAACCAGGTGTTGCTTCGTCAACCCTGCCACATCCACTGACCCGACAAGGTTGCCATCGCGCAATACAGTTGCGCGTTGCGCAATCTGGAAGATTTCGTCTAGCCGGTGCGACATGTAGATAATCGCTACGCCTTGGACGCAATGCGTCGATGATGCGAAATAGTGACTGCACCTCGTGCGGGGTCAATGCCGCCGTTGGCTCGTCCATCACCAGAATCTGTGCCTGCAGCGAAAGTGCCTTTGCAATCTGGACGACCTGCCGCTCGACTGCGCTCAACCCGCGCATTGCAATGCGTGGATTCAGCTCGATGCCGAGTTGCTCCAGCAGGTTCTGCGTCACGGCTTCTGCCTGCTGCCAGTCAACCCGCGGCCCCAAGACGCTCTTGCGCATGGGCAGGTGACCAAGCATCAGATTCTCAGCGACCGAGAGATCAGGGGCGTAGTGCAATTCCTGGTAGATCATGCGAATCCCTTGGGATTCAGCGTCGCGTGGGGAAGCGATTGCAACGGACTCGCCCCGAATCCGGATCTCCCCACCATCCTTGGTATAGTCTCCATTGAGGATCTTGATCAGGGTTGATTTGCCGGCGCCGTTTTCGCCGAGTAGCGCATGCACCTCGCCAGACTGTAGATAAAAATCAACGCCTTTGAGCACCTTGACGCCAAAAAAGCTCTTTTCAATGCCCCGCATTTCGAGAATAGGCGCTACCGCAGTGGAACTCATCGGCGCTCTCCGATCCGCTGGCGCAATTGGTCGAAACCTACCGCCAATAGGAGCACCATGCCGCTTGCCACCTCTTGATAGAAGGACGAAACGTTGAGCAGAACCAGGCCATTGTCGAGAATACGCAAGATCAAGACGCCAAGGATCGTACCTAATAGCGTTCCCTTTCCTCCTGAAAGGCTCGTGCCCCCAAGCACCACGGCCGCAATTGCTGTCAGTTCCAGTCCAACCGCCGCGCGGGGCGCTGAGGCAAGTTGCGAGGCGATCAGAATCCCTGCCACGCCGGCAAATAACCCGCTCAGTACATAGACCCACGTCAGGGTGCGATTGATGCGGATGCCGGCAAGCCGGCTCGCTTCCGCGTTGCCACCAATCGCAAAGATGTTGCGGCCAAATCGGGTATTTGCGAGCACATAGGAGAAGCCAAGAAAGATAACGATCGCAGGAGCAGGAAAAGGGCACACCGGCAGCAGCGCCCCCCCCAAGAATTTGAATGCGTCGTTATTTAGCTGGTTGGTCTGGCCATTGCTGATAACAAACGCCAATCCGCGGACGATCGAAAAGGTCGCCAGGGTGGCTATCAACGGGTTGATCTTGATCCGGGTGAT
>JADJPH010000056.1 GCA_016713335.1 Candidatus Fredericiella danica
ACGTTAGCGACAAAGCTATTCGGCTGGTGTCGTCCTGTCTTTTTGTTCTACTTCACCCACTCACCCCACCAACTGGATGATCCCCGCCGCACCCATGCCGCCGCCGATGCACATGGTGACCAGACCCGTCTCCTTGCCCTGGCGCCGCAGTTCATGGATGATCTGCACCGTCAACTTCGCGCCGGTGCACCCCAGCGGATGCCCCAACGCAATGGCGCCGCCATTCACGTTGACCTTTTCCTCATCCATCCCCAACGTCCGCACGACGGCCAACCCCTGGGCGGCAAAGGCTTCGTTGAGTTCGATCAGGTCGATGTCCTTGAGTTCCATGCCGGCATACTTGAGCGCCTTGGGCACCGCCGCAATCGGGCCAATGCCCATCACTTCGGGTGGCACACCGCCGACGGCAAAGCCGAAAAACTTCGCCAACGGCTTCAACCCCAGCGCCTTCGCCTTCTCCTCGCTCACGATCAACAGCGCCGCCGCACCGTCGCTCGTCTGCGAGCTGTTGCCCGCCGTGACCGAACCCTTCATGGCAAACGCCGGTCTGAGCTTGGCGAGCGCTTCCACGCTGGTGTCGCGGCGCACGCCTTCATCCTTGGCAAACGTGCTGTTCACTTCTTTGACCGCCACCCCATCGCCAACCTTCATGGACACAGTCAGGGGTACGATCTCTTCGTCAAACTTGCCGGCAGCCTGCGCCGCGGCGGCGCGTTGATGGCTGCGGAAGGCAAACGCATCCTGATCCTCACGGCTGACCTGGTACTGCTTAGCCACGTTTTCGGCCGTCAACCCCATGCCCAGATAGACCCCCGGATACTCCGCGGCCAGGGTGGGGTTTGGGACAAACTTATTGCCGATCATCGGCACAAGCGACATATTCTCGACGCCGCCGGCAATGAGCACGTCACCCATCCCCGCCATGATCTGTTGGGACGCCGTTGCGATCGCCTGCAGACCAGACGAACAGAATCGATTCACAGTCTGGCCCGAGGTCGTGTAAGGCAGTCCGGCGCGCAGTGCGGCGATGCGCGCCACGTTCATGCCTTGCTCCGCCTCCGGGAAGGCGCAACCCAGTACGATGTCTTCCACCTCAGCCGGATCGATACCGGCGCGGGAAATCACAGCTTTGATGACCTCAGCCGCCATATCGTCAGGGCGGGTCGTCCGGAGCGTGCCCTTTGGGGCCTTGCCGACTGCAGTGCGAGCGGCTGATACAATAACAGCATTACGCATGGTAGTTTCCCTAGCCCCCTTAGTTCCTCAACGGCTTGTTGTTCTCAAGCATGTACTGGATCCGATCCTGCGTCTTCTTCTCGCCTACCAGGCTGAGGAACGCCTCACGCTCCAAGTCCAGGAAGTACTGTTCGTCCATCCACTGCCCCTGGCTTAGGTCGCCACCGCAGAGTATATAGCCGAGTTTCCGGGCCACGTGCGCATCATATTCGCTGATATAGCCACCTTGCAGCATGCTATAGACCTCGATATTGACGGCCGCCAGCACATCACGCCCCGATGCCCAGACATTACCCCTGGTCACCGGGGGCCGGTAGCCGGCATCGGCCAGCGCCATCACCATATTCTTGGCTTCGGCGATGCGGTGTTCGGAGTTCATCACGACCCGATCGTTCTCGGTCAGGAAGCCCAATTCGCGCGCTTCGGCGCCGGAGGTCGACACCTTGGCAAAGCCGACGGTCTCAAAGACCTGCCGCAGGTACGGCGTCGGGCTGACGTTGGTGGCGTTCATGTGCGGGCTGATGCGCCGGCGCACCATCTCCTTGCAGCCACCCCACCCCGGAATCACACCAATGCCAACCTCCACCAACCCCATGTAGGTCTCCGGGTCAGCGACAATGCGGTCGGCCGCCAGACAGATTTCACAGCCGCCTCCCAATGCCATCTGATGCGGCGCAGCCACCACCGGTTTCGGGGCCGTGCGGAAGGCCATAAAGGCTTCCTGGCCCATCTTGATCATGAATTCCAGTTCGTTCCACATGTTGCTCTGCACGGCGAGCATCATGGCGAAAATATTGGCGCCTACGGCGAAATTCTTGCCGTCATTGGCGATGACCAGCCCGGTCGCATTGCCGTTGAGTCGCTCCGCGGCCTCCTGCATGATCTCTACCATCGGACCATCAATGGCATTGACGCGCGTGTGCCATTCAAGCAGCATGACGCCGTCGCCGATGTCCCACAGGCTCGCCTGCTCGTTCTCGGTGAATTTCTTGCGCGTCCGCCGGATATCGCCCATGCTGACCGCAAGCGGCCCTTTCTCAACCAGCACATAATCCTTGGCGAGTGGGCTGTAGACCACCGGCTTGCCGCCGGCATAGCTATAGAAGCTATCCTTGCCGCTGGCGAGCATCTCCTTGACCCACGGGGCCACGGTGACCCCCTCAGCCTCGAGGCGGGCAACAACCTTCTTGACCCCCAAGGCATCCCACGTCTCAAACGGCCCCATCTCCCACGCAAAGCCCCACTTCATGGCGTTGTCGATGTCGACCAGCGTGTCGGCAATCTCGGGGATGCGCTTGGAGGCATACGCCATCGTGCGCGATAGCGTATGCCAGATCAGTTCGCCGGCTTCGTCATCCGCCTCAGTCAACGCCTTCAAGCGCTCGGCAATCGGCAGGTTGCGGGCATCACCCACGCTGCTCCACCGCTGTTTCTTGGGCGCCACGTACTCCAGCTTGCCGTCTTCCGCTGCCGTCTGGAGATCCAGCCCCCAGAACGCCTTCTTGCCCTTGTCGTCGACGACGGTCTTGTAAAAGCCCTGCCCCGTCTTGGAGCCAAGCATCTTGGCAGCGACCAGCGCCTTCATGATGGCGGAGCCATATTCGCCGCGCAGGATCTCGCGGTCTTCGTCATCCGGGATCAGACCGTAGAGGTTATCGCCCACCATCGCCATGACATCGATACCCACGATGTCGTTCAGCCGGAAGGTGCCGGTCTTGGGACGCCCAAGCAGCGGACCGGTCAGTGTGTCAACCGCTTCCACCGAATAGCCATTCTCGATCGCAAATTCCATAACATCGCTCTGGATGAAGCTGATCATGCGATTCGCCACGAAATTTGGCGTGTCTTTGCAGATGACGACACCCTTGCCCAGAATGTTCTCGGCAAAGTCCTTCATCCGGTTGACCATTTGGGGGTCCGTATCACCGGTGGGGATAATCTCCAGCAGCCGCAAATAACGGGGCGGATTGAAGAAATGCGTCCCCATAAAGCGCTTCTTAAAAGCGGGGGTGCGCCCTTCGGCGATGATGTGAATCGGAATGCCCGAGGTGTTGCTGCTAATGACCGCATGAGCGGGCGCCACTTTTTCAATGCGCGCCATCAATGCTTGCTTCGGACCTGGTTTCTCAACAATGACTTCGATGATCCAGTCGCTCTTGCCAATCGCAGCGTCAAAATCATCTTCCAGATTGCCAACGCTGATCAGACCGGCGCCACTCTTGACAAAGAGATTCGACGGGTTGGCCTTGACCATACGGTCATAGCCTGTTTGCACGATGCGGTTACGCACCTTGCGGTCCGCCAACGTGAGACCTGCGGCCTGTTCCTCGGCGGTGAGTTCGTTCGGGACGATATCGAGCAGCGAAGATGGGATACCGGCGTTTGCCAGATGCCCGGCAATCGCTGCACCCATCGTTCCCGCGCCGATCACGGTCGCGTAGTTGATTCCATACGGCATACTTTATGCTCCTTCAGTAACCGGGATTTGGGGCTAGCAAATCGGGTGCGTCGTGAAAGATCGTCATCCTGCACAAGGCATCGTACACGACGCGCGCACGGCAGTTTGACACGAAACTGTTGCGGAATGGTTTTGAATGGATTGGCCGACCGGTGTTGCGTACGCACGGTGACGCTGGCGTGCGCCACCGTGCGTACGATTGGAGAAGTCTAACGAGCGATTTCTGGGAGGAAGAGTCCGCGGTTGGCGGTGACGCGCGCCTTGGTCAACGGATCCCCCAACAGCAGGAACGTCATCAAGGTGTCTTCAAGCCCGGAGCTGTTCAACAGCAGTTCGGTGTAGCCGGCTTCCAACAGTTCGCCCATCGGTTGGCTCATGGACGGGTTGCTCCATAGACGCCGCATAAAACCGCGTTGCAGCAAATCATGGCCATGTGTGACCGACAGGCCAGAGGGCCCCCACACAGCAACGGAACCGGCATCGGGCTTGCGGAACGTCAACTCGTCCAACGTCCCTGCGGCCGCAGGGATCACAAACTGTGATGTATAGCAGGTCATGGAGAGGCCAATGAACGGCTTCCCGTAGTTGAGCAGCAAATCGACGTCATTGGTGTAGAAGAGCCAGTTGGGCCACCCCTGTTCACTCGTCCGCGCAAATTGCCAATGGTTGCTGTGACCATTGTAAACAACCAGACCGGCACCCGCGCTCAACGCCTTGACGGCTACAAAATTGGCCACTGGCGGCTGTTCGATGCGCCCTGCATCGCGCACTGACCGTGGCTCGGTCTGATAATAACCGGGCATGCCGGGCGCCGGCAACGGCTGGCCACTCTCATTCTTCTTGACGACGCGCGTCGGGAACGGATCGAAATAGATGCGGTCAACCAAAGCTTGCGCGGGGAATGCGCTCAGCGTCCGGTCCGAATCCGTTGCAAAGTCCCCAGCCTCATCCACAACTGCATTGTAGTTCGTATTATTATCCACGGCGCGGATATAGTTGTCGGCCAGCAGCACATGCCGGCTACGCCACAGATCAGCGCACTGCCGGTGGTTTCATACTTCACGATCTTGGCGACGACATCCGCAACTTCCTGCTCAGAGCGCACGGGAAAACGGCCAATCCACACGTCCTGGACAAACCAAGGGGTCACCACCCCATGCTGGTCGACCCGATTGTCGCCGGTCTTGGCGTCATCCCCATTGAGTTGTCCGTAACATGGTTCACAAGCCGCCTCGCGCAAGAACGGATCAACATCATCCATGAAGGGTGTCACCAGATTCTCGTTGTGCAGGCCCAGATAATCATGCGGATCGTAATTACCATCGCCCACCAGGACGACTGAGATCTGGCGGCTGGTGTTTTGCCAATCAGTGGCATGGCGCAAAAAATTGCGCAGGGCAATGTTGGAGACGTGACCAAAGCCATAGACGTCATAGACCTGCTGGACGTCGACGTACAATGGCGCATATCCCTGCTGCTTGCGCAGCTCAAGCAGTGGCTGTGTCGCAGCCGCAAACCGGGCTGGACCAATGTAGATCGCATTGGCAGCCTTGACACCGGCAAAGTTGATTGCCTGGTGCACGCTCACCTGCGGACTGGATAGCGCATTCAGTTGCGCGAACACGTAATGCCGCGCAATTGACCCTGCCGCCTGGTTGAACCCACTCGTTGACGCCGGCACGATCTGGGGCTGCGCCTCAACCGTAACATCATACAGTTGCCATGCCGCGGCGCTTGCACCGCTGCCGGCGTCAGGCAAAATCGCTTCCGTACCGGTCGCAGCCGGGTCTGCCACCATGTCCGCACCGGCGCCAGGCAGATTCGTCCACGCATAACTCCACGCACCGGGTGCACTCCAGAAGTCGATGCTACCAACAGTCACGCCACCAAAGTTCAGACGAACCGGCGCCTGCCACGTCACGCTGTCCAGTTTGACGCCGGTCGGGTAATCCGGAGCAGGCAACAGCCGCAGGCGGACCGCATCAAGCAGTCCAGGCGACGTCCAGGTGATGGTGCTGCTCTGCACCAGAATGCACGAAGGGGCTGGGTTCCATGCCTGGATCTGGCTGCCGCTCGGGATCCCTTCCTGCAGGAAGCTTGCCTCCAGACGATACCCCGCGGCGCCCGATAGGCAGGCATTGGGCGCCGGCGTGAGAAACGGAGTCACATCCGCCGCGATGGTAATCGGACTATTGCGTAGGGGCAACACCGTGTCCACGGGCACGGTGACCGTCGGATATTGGCTGGATGAAGGCTCAACGCGCAGATCGGCGCCAAACCAGCGGTCGTTGTCGGCGCCAGGATGCGTCGAATCGTAGATGAAGTTGTCAGTCCAACGTCCATGTTCATAGGCAACCCCTGCCGCAGCGGACGGCGCAGCACCACGCGGGCCGATTCGCATCACACCCGGTTCAAGTGTGAGCCAGTAGACGCTGTTCAAGTTCCAGCGGTCACCCACGCGCGGGGCATAGAAACGGAAGCGATCAACAAGGCGCTCAATCGCGACTTCGGCGCCGTTGAAAGCCAGCCGCATATCCGCAGGAGGACTGCTCAACCCCAGGTCTTGATAGTAGACTTCTTGTATCCCGGGCTTGTCAACGACCAACTTGTATGCGCTGCGCAGGGCGGCGGCGTTTGTGGGCACGCTCACTGTCTCAGCCAGCGTAGCGCGAAACTCACCGGTATTGGCCAGCGTCTGCAAGTCACTCGGAAGTTGGCTCACACCGGAGATGGTTGCTTCAATCCGGGTTGCGATCTTAACGACGCCATTGTCATTGTAGACAGGGCTGATGGCCAGCTTCACGAGCAGCCGGTCGCGCAGCCTGCCCTCGCCCGCAACAAAGACAGGGCTGTTGGGCAACTGCGTCTTCTCCTGCGCCGCAGTTTCGGGGTCAGACGCAAAGTCAAGGGCCGGCGGGAGGCTGCGTCCAGTCGGGACGATATCTTGGCTCAGGTCGACGGCGTCGAGCGCCGTGAACTGCACATTTGCGGTGTCTGCGCCCGTAGCCTCGAACGTGAGAAACTTCATGGGCAGGTCGTAGCCCTGAAAATGCACCGTGGGCAGCCCGGTCGCATCAATGCTTCCTGGTTGTGCGGCAGACGTTTGCCAATGCACCGCCACGCCGGCAGACTCAGCCGTTACTATGATTGGATCAACGAATGGAGTCGTGTCTTGAGCATAGACCGCAGACGGCGCCAACAGACCGGCGATCAGAATCGCCGCCCATACACCCATCCACCTTCGCCTGAACTCCATATTCACACTCCTAAATTGAAATCCACTGGCATTGAGCCAGTCACCTGTTGCGCAACCACAACTCACATTCTACGTCGCCCGCTCGTCTGCCACACTCTCATTATACGCAGTTCGTGGCGGCTACGGATTGACAATTTGCTGTGCGCCGCGCACATCACATGATCTTCATCGGCGCCACTCGCCGCTTTCCCTCAAAATAAAAGGGACGGCCTCTGGGGCCGTCCCTTTCGATGTTTGCAAACAACACTCTCTCAGTTTTTGCCACGCTTTGACGCAACCGCGGCTGCCAAAGCCGCCAGCCCTGTGCCAAAAAGGACAACCGTCACCGGCTCAGGAATCGGCACAGGTTTCTGTGCAGGTCGCGGGGTCGATGTCGGTGTCACCGTTACCGTAGTGGTGCCGGTTGGCGTCGGGGTCGCAGTGCCGGTTGCGGTCGAAGTTGCGGTGGGGGTTAGAGTGGGCGTGTTTGTGTTAGGCGGTGGCGTCGGTGTATCACCACTGGGCGCCACAGGATTGTCTTGGGCGAAAACCGGGACAGCACTCATGGCCGGCACTAAAAACGCGGTCAAGAGAATCGCGGCGACTGCCAAGACAAACAGATTAAGAGAAAGCGAACGCTTCATAACAGGGTTGCTCCTCGATGAACGGGATGAGCGATAAGAGATAAGGGAAGAAGACATCGGCATCGTAAATCATATCACGAAAAATGGATGCCTGATGCAGACGCTTGTCCCACTACTTGTTGATGAATCCATCAAAAGTCTTATCTTATATTAATCCAAACTCGCAGATCTTCAAAACAACAAAAAGGCGGGCTGAAAATTGCGCCGATCCCGCAGTAAGCCCGCAACTTTCGGCGTGTTCGCAACGCAATCCGTACGCATGTCGGACGTGGGACAATTGTGCAGAGATCGCCGCACGGTCGTCCCGCCTACTTATGCCGAAGATGCTACAGTCGCCAAAGACCCCGGCTTGCGCGCGGCGCACGTCCATCTGACTATTGAAGATCACCTTTTTGGCGCCAAAGGAGGGCTATTGTCTACGTCGCCTTCAGATTCCAAGTTGCTTCACGCTGGCCCATTGCCAGATCCGCGTCGACGGCGCTTGCTTCGCGACGGTGGCGCCTTGCTCCTTGCCGGCGCCGCTGTCGCCGCACTGCCGGACTCGACGCCTGTTCAAGCCCAAGACCAGCCCCACAGACCGGCAATGCGATCGCCGCACAACCCCGTTGCCCTCGACGGCACAGCCGTTCCACCGGCCCCGGCGCCCGAAATCGTCGCATTGACGCGGATGGGTTTCGGCATGCGTCCCGGTGACCTTGCGTCGCTGATGGCGCTGGGTGAGACCAGTGATGCGCGCATCGCTGCCTATGTCAACCAGCAGCTCAACCCGGGGGCGATCGATGACAGCGCCTGTGACGCCCAGTTGGCGGCCCAGGGCTTCACCACGCTCGAAAAGTCGCTTACACAGTTGTGGCAGGACCATCTCCGGCAGGAAGGCGTCGATTGGTACTATCGCCTGCTTCCTGCCTTTGAAACCCGTACGGCTACCTTCATTCGTGCGATTTACAGCAAGCGCCAATTGGTCGAGGTGCTTGCTGACTTCTGGCATAACCACTTCAACGTATATGGCTTCGACTTCTGGAGCGGGACGACCTGGGTGCAATACGATCGCGATGTCATCCGCGGCCACCTCTTTGGTAACTTCCGCACAATGCTCGAAGCTGTCGCCACCAGCCCGGCGATGCTCTACTATCTCGATAATATTTCGAACACCAGCGCGGGGCCAAACGAAAACTTCGCCCGTGAACTCTTCGAGTTGCACGGACTTGGCGCCGAAAATTATCTTGGTGTGGTTTCAGACCCATCGACGATCCCAGTCGACGACGAAGGCCGTCCGATTGGCTACTGTGACGAGGACGTCTACGGTTCAACGCGCTGCTTTACGGGCTGGAGCATTGACTGGGAAACCGGCGCCTTCGCTTTTGATGACGCCACCCACGACAAATATTCAAAAACGGTGCTGGGTGTCACGATCCCGAGTTTTCAAGGTGTCAAAGATGGGCGTACAGTCCTCGACCTGATTGCCAATCACCCAGGCGCCGCGCGCTACATCGCCCGTAAATTGTGCCGTCGCCTGATCGGAGACGTACCACCCGAAAACGTGGTGCAAGCGGCTGCCGACACCTTTCATGCACAACGCAATGCCCCCGACCAGTTGAAACAGGTGGTGCGCACCATCCTCCTGTCCCCTGAGTTTCGCACTGTGTGGGGGCAGAAGATCAAACGCCCCTATGAGTTCGCAGTGGGCATACTCCGTGCGACACAGGGTGATTTTGCCCCGGATGACAGTTTCTTCTGGATGTACCAACGGCTCGGCCAGGCGCTCTTTGAGTGGCATCCGCCCAATGGCTATCCCGATTTCAAGGAGGATTGGTCGAGCACCATGCCCACGCTCCAGCGCTGGCGCCTGTGCAACTGGCTGATCGATAATTGGCGCTACACCGATGGGCCACGCAAAGACAAACTCCGGATCGATGTGGACGGCCAAATGCCTGCGAAATACGACACCCCCGTGGCGATTGTCAATTTCTGGGCGCAGCGCATCCTTGGGCATGCTCTCCCCATGGATGAATTGACGCCAATCGTCGAGTTCATGGCGGCAGGACGCAATCCGGACTACCCGCTGCCAGCCCAGGACATCGCCGACCGGCTGCGCTTCATGGTGGCGCTCATCCTAATGTCGCCATCGTTTCAATGGAGATAAAGACCATGTTTAAGCCTACTCGCCGCGGTTTCATGGTCGGATGCTCGGCCGCCATTGCCAGTTTTGCCGGTGGTATCAGCTTTACTGCTTTCGGTAGTGCGGATGACGAACCCAATCAAGACATTGCGGTAATCGTCTTCCTGCGGGGCGGCATGGACGGCATCAACGTTGTCCCTCCCATTGATGGCCCTGACCGCCAGCACTACGAATCCCACCGGCCCAACATTGCCGTGCCAACCAGCGGCGCCAATGCTGCGTTGCGTCTGAGTACACTCTTCGGGTTGCACCCGGGAGCAGCCCCGCTGCACGATCTCTATCAAGCCAAAAAACTGGCGATCGTCCATGCCGCTGGGCTCACATCCGACACACGCAGCCATTTCGATGCCATGCAGTACATGGAGATGGGGACGCCAGGCGTGAAATCCGGTACCACCGGCTGGCTCACACGACACCTACAGACTGCAAAACAACCTGCCTGCGGAGATCATCCTCCCCGCAGTTGCAACCGGCAACCTGCAGCCCGCCTCGTTGCTCGGCAGTCGCGAAAGCGTGGGCATGACCAGCCCGGATGATTTTCGTTTCTACGGTCATTGGTATTACGGTGACTGGCAGCGCGCCGCCCTCAGGCAGATGTACGCGGGCAATTCGTGGCTACATCAGTCCGCGCTGCAGACTCTGGACGCCATCGATGTGATCGAATATGCCGCGCCCGGTCAATACACACCCGGCAATGGCGCTCAGTACCCGAACGGCTCCTTTGGGGAGAGCCTGCAGTCGATTGCGCAATTGGTGAAGATGCAACTCGGGCTCCGCCTTGCCACCGTCGATCTTGGCGGCTGGGACACGCATGAATACCAGGGAGACACCGGCGGCGGCTATTTCGCCAACCTGCTCGACGAACTGGCCCGGGGTCTCAATGCGTTCTACACCGACCTCAGCAACCACAACGGCGCCGACCACATGCAGCGGATCACCGTGATCGTGATGAGCGAATTTGGGCGCACCTTCCAACAGAACGCAAGCCGTGGCACCGACCATGGTCACGGCAACGTCATGTTTGTCCTCGGCGGCGCAGTAAATGGCGGAAAAGTTTACGGGACCTGGCCGGGTCTTGCCACAGACCAACTCTACGACAGCCGCGATCTGGCCATCACCACGGACTATCGGCGCGCCCTGAGCGAACTCCTGATTCGCCGGCTCGCCAATCCGAAACCTGGGCACCATTTTCCCCGGCTATCGCAACTATTCGCCGTTGGGGATCATGCAGGGCGTCGACCTCACGCCGATCTACGAACCGGTCGCCCCGACGCCGACACCCGAAGCGACCGACAAACTCTTCATACCCGCCCTCAAACGCTAGGGGCGGAAAACCGGCGAACGCAGCAACAAAAAAAGCGGCCAGGAAGCAATGTGCTTCCTGGCCGCTTTATCTACCCTGACCGAAAATTCGTACTTTCCGGTCAGGATCCTCTGTCTAACGACGAATCTCACCCAGATAGATAAGCGCCGCAAACGCGCCAGGCTCCTTTGCCGGGTCGAGCGCAGTGCCGCCGGTCCGTGTATTCCGGATCGTACAAACAACATTGTCCCCGGGCCGGACCAATACCTGGAACCCCGCCGCCTCAGGATCGGCGTCATTGAGCGGGTTGCCATTAACACTGCAAACAAACGGGCCTGGGGTCCACTGCGCACCCGGATTGACTTCGGCCAGCGTGTAGGTCTCGTTCGGCGTCAGATCTTCCCATGCCACAGTCGGCGCTGCATTGGTCGCCTGCTTCGGATCACCACCATTCAACGTGAAGGTGAATGTCCAAGTGAGGATATTGGAGCCGCTGATCGACTTCGTCACCTGGATGCGCGCCGGCTGAATGACAGCCGTGTTGTCGAAGGTGCAGACGACGCTCGCACCAGGTTGAACCAATACTTGGAAGCCTGCGGCGCCGGGGTCTGCATCACCGACCGGGTCACCCCCGACGGCACAGGCAAACTCCCCTGCCACCCAATCGGGACCTGGATCCACCTCGGCGAGCGTGTAGGTCTGGTTTGGCGTCAGGTCCTCCCAGGAAACCGTCGGCGCCACGTTGGTCGCTACTTTGGGATCAGCGCCATCCAGTGTGAATGTGAATGACCAGGGCGTCACATCGCCGATCACCTGCTTGGTCACCTGGATACGCCCGGGATCGACGACGGCCGTGTTGTCGAACGTGCAGACGACGCTGGCGCCCGGTTGGACCAACACCTGGAAGCCCGCAGCGCCGGGATCCGCATCACTGACCGGATCACCACCGACGGCGCAGACAAACTCCCCTGCAACCCAATCGGGACCCGGATCCACCTCAGCGAGCGTGTAGGTCTGGTTCGGTGTCAGATCCTCCCAGGACACGGTCGGCGCCAGGTTGGTCGCCTCCTTCGGATCTGCGCCATCCAGTGTGAAGGTGAATGACCAGGGCGTCACATCGCCGATCACCTGCTTGGTCACCTGGATGCGCCCGGGCTGGACGACCGCCGTATTGTCAAACGTGCAGACGACGCTGGCGCCCGGTTGGACCAGCACCTGGAAGCCCGCTGTGCCAGAGTCTGCATCACTGACCGGATCTCCGCCCACGGCGCAAGCGAACTCGCCAGGTGTCCAATCGCACCCGGATCCACCTCCAGCGAGCGTGTAGGTCTGGTTCGGCGTCAGATCCTCCCAGGACACGGTCGGCGCTGTGTTGGTCGCCACCCTGGGATCCGCGCCATCGAGCGTGAAGGTGAAGGACCAGGGCGTCGTCACATCGCCAATGACCTGCTTGGTCACCTGGATGCGCCCCGGCTCAACAACAGCCGTGTTATCAAACGTACAGGCAACGCTCGCCCCCGGCTCAACCAGCACCTGGAAGCCGGCAATGCCTGGCTGAGCATCGCCCACCGGCTGGCCATCAACGGAACAAACGAACTCACCCTGGGTCCAATCCGGACCTGGGTCCACCTCGGCCAGAGTGTAGGTCTGGTTCGGCGTCAGATTTTCCCACGCCACCGTCGGGGCCGTGTTGGTCGCCACCTTGGGATCCGCGCCGTCCAGCGTGAACGTGAATGACCACGGCGTCACATCGCCGATCACCTGCTTGGTCACTTGAATGCGGCCGGGTTGGTCTTCGGTCACCCAGGTCTTGGTGGCCGCGCCCGATGCTGTGACCGTAACGGGGTCGCCGATACCGAGCGGCTGTTCGCGGGTCGGGTTGGCAACTGACAGGAACTGATTCGCACCCGGGAGCACCACTTCCGCTGAAGCGCCGATGTTGGCGGTGCCGGTGCTATTGCTGGAAATCGTAAAGTTGGCCTGGCCGTTGGCGTCAGTCACCCCACTGGCCGCGTTCAACGCACCGAAGTCCGTAACGACATTCACGGTGTAGCCGGAGAGTGGCGCACCGCCGTTGGTCAAGGTCACGGTGAATGGGTGCGACGATTCTGCCGGCAGCACATTGGTGGCGCTGGCTGGCGCGATGCTCAACAGCAGAGGCCCGGCGTTGAAGATCGGCGGCGGTGTGTCACCAAATGCGTCGACCTCTGCCAGAATGTCGTTATACACCTGGAGGATGATAGCGTCCTCTGCCGGCCCTTGATTGCTCGGATCGGTCTGCTTGATGTTCAGATCGTTTGTGTAGTGCCACATGGCAGCCTGGCGGCCCGCCTGAATCAGGCGGTTTGCAGGATCCGGCGGGTAGAACGACAAGAGATAGGCGATCCGCCAATCCGTGATGGCACTATCCAGACAGTAGGTATCATCGACAACATCCTGTGCAGCATTGAGACAGAAACCGTATTTGGTCTGCCCGTTTGCAACCCAGGTGCCGACAGGCGTCAAGACGCCGAGGGAGGGTTGGTTGGGACGTGCAAAGAATACGGTGACAGCCGGACCGTCGGCGGGGTCCTCCCAGGTCAGCACGCCTGTGATCGTACAGGCGCTAGGGGTGATGAACGCGGCCGGTTCTTGGGAACCTGCCGCACCGTCGGCGGGCGCGGCCAGGGCAGCCGTCGCCCACAGTGCAGCAATGATCCCTACCAACAAAAGTGGTAGGCGGCGACCAAGTCGCCACACAGTTCGGCGAGCCGGGGAGCGCTCAGTGAATATAGGTGGCATGACATTCCTCCTCTAACGGGCACGGATAGGGTATGCACGGGTTCAAACGGGGGTAGGCGGCAAATTGTAGTTGCGAACGCCCACCTCGTCAAATAGTGGTTATTTTTTCAGACTACATTTCGCTTTTCCGCAGAAATTGCTGGATCACAAAAAGCGGGAAGGGCGGCATCGCATGCGCCCTTCCCGCTTTTTGTGTACTGCTGAATGATGTACCTAGATCTTGTTCTTGCGCTTCGCAACCGCCGCGCCCAACGCCGCCAGACCGGTCCCGAAAAGAATGATCGTCATCGGTTCGGGCACATTTTGGGGGGAACTGTTATTGCTTGATCTTGGGGTGAAAGTGACGCTGGCGCTGCCCGATGGTGATTCCGTCTGGCTATTGGGCACACCTACCGGTTGTTCACCGTCAGGGTTGGCAAGCGAAAGGAAACGCTGCCCTGCCGGCAATTGCACGCTGGCTGAAGCAACCACATTCCCGCTGCCCGTTTGGTTGCTGGTCACGGTAAAGACGGCATTGCCGTTGCCGTCCGTCACGCGGCTGGACGCATCCACTGAGCCAATGCTGGTCGCCACGTTGACCGTATAGCCTGCCAGGGCGGTGCCGCCCTTGGCCAGATGCACGGTGAACTGGGCGCCCTTGCCGACGGTCGCACTCTTGCTTGACGGCGACACAGTCAGTTCAAGCGGACCGGCATTGAAGATCGGCGGTGGGTTCCCACCGAAACTATCGATGTCGGCCAAAATTGCATTGTATTCGTTGCGTACGACCGTATCGGCATCGGGGGGACCATCCTGGACCGGATCATCCTGTTTCAGGTTGATTCCGTTGGTGTAGTGCCACATCGCCGCCTGATGGGCGGCCTGGAGAAGGCGATTGTTTGGCTGAGGCGGGTACTTCGTCAGCAGATAGGAAAGACGCCAGTCGCTGGTGTCAACATCAAAACAATAGGTGTCGTCAATGACATCCTTGGTTGAGTCCAGGCAGAAACCGTATACAGTAGTGCCGGTGGTTAGCTGCATGGATCCGACTGGCGTCTTGATACCAAGTGACGGCTGACCTTCACGGGCGAAGTTGACATACAACGCCCCCCCATCAGTCGGGTCAATCCACCTCAGATCTCCTTGCAACGTGCACTCGCCTTGCTGAGCTGGCGCCGCAGGTGCGGCCAAGGGGGGCGCCTTGGTCTCAGATGTGGCGGCAAGTGCAATCGATGCCCAGAAAAGGGCTATCATGGCAACCAGAACTGGCGCCGTCCGAATGCCGTTTTTCAACATGGGTTTTAGATCCAAACTGCCCGCTGGATTGCGGTTTGGCATGCAAGCCTCCTCGTATTGGTGATGACCAAAAAAATGACAAAGCGGAGTGAAACCAATGAAGTAATTCAAGTTTGAAATCTTAGCGGGATTTAGTTGGAGTGTCAAGCGATTTGCGCGGATGAAATCGGATATTCATCAGCCGACTTTCAAGATAAATCGACCGTCGATTGTGACCAATTGAGCATTCGGGGCAGTCGAACCGGTGGTTTTCCAGCTTACAAGTTGCTGACATTTCAGCAAAGAAATAATGCAACGCTTTCTGTTCGGCGCCTCGGCGAGCGCCGAACAGAAAGCCAGACCGCTCTCTTGGAGAGCGGTCTGCGAACTTCAAACGATTAAACTTCGCCACACGCGTACACGCAATGACGCTACCGGGTGACGGCGGGAAGATAGATCAATGCGGCAAAAGCACCCGGTTCCTTCGCCGGATCTAGTGCAGACCCGCTGACCTTTGTGTTGGTGATGCGACAAGCAATTTCGTCACCAGGCTTCACATTCGCCTGGAAGCCGGCCTGCTCCGGATTGGCGTCCGAGAGCGGCTGTCCGCCGACGACACAGATGAACTTGCCGACTTCCCACGAGTCACCGGGGGCTACCTCCGCCAGCGTGTAGGTGCGATTCGGCGTCAGCTCTTCCCAGGTCACCGTAGGCGCATCTTTCGTCGCCGTCCGGACACTGCCGCCATCCAGTGTGAACTGGAACGACCAGTTCGTCACGTTTGTGTTTGACACAACTTTTGTCAACACGATTCGCCCTGGGGCCGGAACGTAAGTGTTCGTGATGCTACAGGTCACGCTCGATCCTGCTGTGACATTCACCTGGAAGCCATCTGCATTCGGGTCGCGATCGCTGACCGGCTTCCCGTTCACCAGACAATTGATCGCACCGGCCTGCCAGCGCGCACCAGGGTCCACCTCGGACAACGTGTAGATCTGACCCGGTGTGAGATTGTCCCATGTAGCCACCGGTGCGGCGTTCGTCGCCGTCCGGTCATTCCGCCGTTCAATTGGAACGTGAATGACCACGGCTCCGTCGTTCCAATCACGCTCTTGGTCATCGTGATCTTGCCTGGCTTGAGCGTGTTTGTGAGACTGCACGCCACCGCTGCACCCGGCGTCACGTTGACCTGGAAGCCCGCTGCGTTCGGGTCAACGTCGCTGACCGGTTCATTGTTCACAAGACAACTGATGGCGCCTACCTGCCACCCTACGCCAGGGTTCACCTCAGACAGTGTATACACCTGGTTCGATGCCAGGTCATTCCAGGTTGCCACGGGCGCAGCGTTGTTCACGGTCCGGTCATCCTCGCCGTTCAACTGGAAGGTGAACGACCAGGGTTCCGTTGTTCCCTTCACAAGCTTGGTCAAGGTGATTGTGCCTGGCTTCAGCGTGTTGGTAATGTTGCATGCCACCACCGCACCAGGCGTTACATCAACCTGGAATCCAGCCGCATCCGGATCACTATCACTGACAGGCTCGCTGTTTACCAGACAACTGATCGCACCGACCTCCCAATCCGCGCCAGGATCAACCTCCGACAGCGTATACATCTGGTTTGGCGTCAGGTTATCCCATGTTGCGACCGGCGCTTCGTTCGTCACGGTCCGGTCGTTGGCGCCGTTCAGTTGGAACATGAACGACCATGCCTCTACGGCGCCGGCTACATTCTTCGTCAATGTGATCTTGCCCGGCGCAGGCGGCGTCTTGGTGTTGTCAAGCGAACAGACAACGTTGCTACCGGCCGGTGCGACAATCTGATAGCCAGCAAGGGCTGGATCTGCATCGACAAGCTCTTCTTCTCCAACCGAGCAGACGAAATCGCCCACAATCCAGTCGGCGCCAGGGTTGACCTCAGCCAGCGTGTATGTAGCGTTCGGCGTCAGTTGGTCCCAACTGACAACAGGCGCAGCGTTTGTCGCAGTGCGCGGGTCACCACCATTCAACGTAAACCCAAACGACCAGGGCTCCGTCGTTCCAAACACGTTCTTCGTCAAGGTAATCTTGCTGAATGACGGTGGCACTTTGGTGTTCTCGATCGAACAAACCACCGTGCTGCCCGCCGGCGCCACAATCTGATAGCCAGCAAGCCCCGCATCTGCGTCCTGAAGATCCTCGCCGTCAACCGAGCAACTGAAGTTGCCAACAGACCACTCCGCGCCAGGATTCACCTCTTCGAGCGTGTATGTTGCATTCGGGACGAGGGTTTTCCCAACTGACCACCGGCGAATTGTTCGACGCCGTACGGAGGTCGCCGCCATTCAGTGTGAACCCAAAGGCCCACGGCTCCGTCGTTCCAACCACATTTTTCGTCAGAGTGATCTTGCCAGGCTCACGCGTATTGGTGATGCTGCACACTACCGTCGATCCCGGCGTCACCGTCACCTGGAAGCCAGCCTCGGTCGGGTTACTATCGCTGACCGGGACATCATTCACCAGACAGCTGATAGCGCCCATCTGCCAGCCTGCGCCAGGATTTACCTCAGCGAGCGTGTAGACCTGATTGGGCGTTAGGTTGTCCCATGTCGCCACCGGTGAACCGTTGTTGACGATCTGGTCATTGCCGCCATTCAGTTGGAACGTGAACGACCAGGGTTCGGTCGTCCCCTCTACATTCTTCGTCAGGGTGATCTGGCCGGGTTTGACGGTGTTGGTGATGTCACAGACGACGCTCGCACCTGGCGTCACGTTGACCTGGAATCCGTCCACATTCGGGTCGCCGTCGCCGACCGGAGAATCATTTACGAGACAACTGATCGCACCCACCTGCCAACCCGCACCTGGGTAGACTTCCGACAGCGTGTAGACCTGATTTGGCGTCAGGTTATCCCAAGTTGCCATCGGCGCCACGTTGGTCACCGTCTGATCATTCGCGCCATTTAACTGGAAGGTGAACGACCAGGGCTCCGTCGTCCCGACCACATTCTTGGTTAACGTGATTTTACCGGGCGTGACGGTGTTGGTGATGCTACACGCCACGACCGCGCCCGGCGTCACATTCACCTGGAACCCGGCTGCGTTCAGATCACCGTCGCTGACCGGCTCATCATTTACAAGACAACTGATCGCGCCCATCTGCCACTGCGCCCCAGGGTCAACTTCCGACAGGGTGTAGACCTGGTTCGGAGTCAGGTTGTCCCATGTCGCCGCAGGCGCCGCATTCGTCACCGTCTGATCGTTTGCGCCATCCAGTTGGAAGGTGAACGACCACGGCTCCGTGGTCCCCACCACACCTTTCGTCAAAGTAATCTGACCAGGCGAATAGTTCCAGGTCTTCTTGGCGTTCGCAGCCAGATCGTATTGGGTCGGATCACCGCCACCGATCGGCTGGTTGTTCGCCGGCGTCAGTTTGTCAAAAACCGCATGGAGGTGCGGATCTCGAATGATGCAGTTGCCGTCAAGTTGGCCGTGCCTGCCACGTTGCTGGTCACGGTGAAGGCGGCTTGCCCGTTGCCATCCGTGGTTGCGCTGACCTGATCCAAAGCGCCAAAGTCGGATGCAACGTTGACAGTGTATCCCGTGAGCGGTTTGCCACCCTTGGTCAAAGTGACTGTAAAAGGATGCGCCGCACTGGCCGGCAGCCAATTCGTGGCGTCAACCGGCGTGATCTCAAGCACCGGGTCGCCAGGCAGCAGTTCGGCCGGAAGATTGTTGACATCAAGCGAATCGACATCGGCAAGAATCGCGGTGTAGGCCGCGGTGACCGCAGCGTCAACCACCGGATCAAGGCTCGTCGTCGAATCCGCATTCAGCGTCCAACCATTCGTATAGTGCCAGACCGCAGCCTGACGAGCAGCTTGCTGCACGCCACTCGCAAGGGTCGGCGGGTACTTGCTGATCAGGTACGCAAGATGAACATCGTCCACTGGGGCGTCGAGACAATAAGGCCGATCCGATGGACCATTCTGAAGGGCGTTCAAGCAATAGCCGTGAACGATCCGTCCGTCAGTCATCGTGATTTCGGCAACCGGCGTCCGCACCCCGCGCGGATTGAGGTCGCCCTGCGGCAGCATGTAGATTGTGATGGTCCCATCCACCGGATCCAACCACTGCAATAGCCCTTCACTCGTGCACAATGCATCCATCGCGCCGAAGGCCGCTGCATCCGGGGCTGGGTCAGGCGGCGCCGCAACCGCAAAGGCCGATGCTGACCACGCAAGTACGGCAAGCGCCGCAAGGCAGAATGCAAGGAAGAGCCGAATCAACGATTGGTTCTCACGCTTCTGTGTTAATTCAGCAGTTCGTGTCTTCTGCATGAACATATCTCCTCTTGTGTTACGACTTCGACACGGTCGAGCAACGACCGGCTCGGCCATCGCCATGGCAGAGCAAACAGAAACATTTGGGTTAAGGGTTTGGGCTGGTAACAATCCGACTGTGATGAATTGTGCTACGTTGCACCAGCGTACATCTGGTGCGCTGGTCCTGGGCATGAATCAGCGCTTAACCAGAGTGTACCTGGATCGCGTCCATTAAGCGCTTACATGTCGCTGACACTTTGACCAGAAATCATCATTTTAATAACTTGATTCTCTGCGCTGCCCATGCAAAAAAGTGGACCGCTCTTTGTGAGAGCGGTCCACCATGCATGATCAAACACCTCGGATGAGCATTACCGGTTCATCTTTCACCGGGTGATGCTCGGCATGTAGATCAGCGCCGCAAAGGCGCCCGGCTCCTTGGCGGGATCCAGACCAGAGCCACCGATCTTGGTGTTGATGATCCGGCATGCGATGTCATCACCCGGCTCCACCTTCGCCTGGAAACCCGCCCTGTCTGGGTTTGCATCGGGCAGCGACTCCACCCACGACACAGGTGAACTTGCCCATCTCCCACCCATCACGCTTCACTTCTGCCAGCGTGTAGGTGCGATCAGGCTCTAGCCCCTTCCCAGGTCACTACAGGCGCACTGTTCGTGGCGGTCATCGCATTGGCGTCGTCCAGCGTGAATTGGAAGCTCCAGGTTGGAACAGCGGGACCTGAAACCACCTTTGTCACCGTGATCTTGCCAGGCTCCGGAATCCGGGAGTTCGTGATGCCACAGGTCACCACCGCACCCGGCGTCACGTTGACCTGGAATCCAGCCTGATCTGGATCGCCGTCACTGACCGGCTCATTGTTCACCAGACAACTGATCGCACCTACCTGCCATTCCGCCCCAGGGTTCACCTCGGAGAGCGTGTACACCAGGTTCGGCGTCAGGTTCTCCCATGTCGCCGTCGGAGCTGCGTTGTTCACCGATCGGTCGTTGCCACCGTTCAACTGGAACGTGAATGACCACGGTTCGACGGTCCCCACGACGCTCTTCGTCATCATGATCTTGCCAGGTTCAGGCTCCGGAATCCGAGTGTTCGTGATGCCACAGGTCACCACCGCACCCGGCGTCACGTTGACCTGGAATCCAGCCTGATCTGGATCGCCGTCACTGACCGGCTCATTGTTCACCAGACAACTGATCGCACCTACCTGCCATTCCGCCCCAGGGTTCACCTCGGAGAGCGTGTACACCAGGTTCGGCGTCAGGTTCTCCCATGTCGCCGTCGGCCCCGCATTGTTCACCGACCGGTCGTTGCCACCGTTCAACTGGAACGTGAATGACCACGGCTCGGTCGTGCCCACCACGCTCTTTGTCATCGTGATCTTGCCGAGCGCCGGCGCCAATTCATTGGTGATCGTTGCCTCTGCCTGGCCTAGCGCAACCACACTCACTGCGCCTTCACCGGCGACCACCCATCCGCCCACCGGCGACGCGCCCGTCTCGTCCACCTCGTAGCTGCCCGGAATCAGATCCACCCACATTTTCTCCAAGTCATGGGGTGCGGTAAAGGTCTGGCAGGCGCCAGGCGTCGTCACCGTCGGATACGATGGCCCCGTGATGCAGATCGTGAATGTCTGACCTTCCACGGGGGTATGGCCGTTCCAAACCACCCGCTTCACCACTTTCAAGGCGCCTACACGGCAAACTCGGTCGACTGTTGCGGTCGAACTCTGACCTGTCTGCTCAATCTTCGCCGTATTGACCCGCCTGATCCAGGATTCCTGATTTACAAATGTCTCGGTGGCTACGCACGAGAACGGCAGTTCATAACTCACCTGCCCGCTCTCGGACGTCGTCCATTCCCAGTCAGCCAGGAGATCATCCGTCACCGTGATCTCGGGATCGACTTCAGTGACAATGGCCTTAGAGAAATCGACGGCTGCCGCACCGGTGTAGGTGCGCACGATACCCGTCTCCGGATTCACCTGCTGCACGACCGTGGCCGTGTTCGTCCGGTTTTTCGACGTTTGGCAGGTCTGCCTGATAGTCACAGACAAGTGTGCTACCGGCCGGCATCCCAAAGAGGTTGACCTCTTGTGCATCCACGGCCGCTGCCAGCGCAGGCGAGTCGCCAGGATTCACGCACCCCTGAACATCGGCAAGAATCTCCCCACTGAGCGTGTCAACCGGCTCCCCGACCGTCGCCGCCAGCGGCGATGGGTTGTAGACGTAGATCTTACCGGCAACCACAACTTCCTCCGGCGCCAACGGCGCCTTCGCCACGGTGACGGTGTACCGCGCCGTCTGTGTTTGACCAGGCACCAGTTCGATCAAGGACGGCGTCACCACCTTCTCAATCGTCCAGGTGTAAGGTTGCGTGTAGGTTGGTTGGGCATCTTTGCTGACAAGCAACCGCCAACAGGTAACCGCCGCATAGGCGCTGTCCGTCTGACCGGTCTCCACGATCGCCGCCGTGTTATCGACATCGATGTCATAGTTGGCGCCATCGCCAAACGCATTCTGGTCGCAGGTCACGGCAGTCGAGTACTGTTGCACACCACTGTCGCCAAAGCTCCAGGGTGCTGTCGACGCCGGTTGCGTATCCGTGACATTGATCCCGGCAAGCACCTCGGTCACCGCTGCATTGGCGAAGTCCACCGGCACAGGCAGGCTTGCATAGATCAGCCCCGTCTGCGCAGTGATGTAGGCAGTGTTGTGGATGGTTGCATCGTCCGGCAACAGGCCACCATAATCGCAGGTGATGCTGTCGTCGGCCGAAATCTCCAGACCGCCGGCGCAAACGACGGGCAGCGCTTGCCCGGTATCGAGCACATCACCGACGCCCACCAGGCTCAACGTGCGGGCAGGATTCGGATTGGCGATGGTAATGTTGCCCTTCAACTGGTACGCGCCTTCCGCTTCGATGCTGCGATTGACGCGGACTGTGTAATTCAGGTTCGTGCTGTCGCCCTCAAACAGATCGGTATGCACCGGATCGACACTCTTGTCGATAGTCCAGGTGTAGATCCGCGTGTAGGCAGGTGCAACGGTCTTGGTCACCGATGGCCGGTAACAGTTCGCTGCGGCCGTGGCGTCGTCGCGCTGCCGTGTCTCGGCAATGTAGGCGTAGTTGTTGCTCGCGAGTTGTGCCGTACCGTCGTCACCATAATCCAGCGTTGAGGTGCAGTCGAAGGTGTCAGGAACATCAATCGCAGTGTCTTCGGACAGGTCCGCCGCGATCAAGGTTGGCGCGCCGCCGTTCAGCACGTCCCAGATGTTCACGCTCGGATCGACCTGTGTGACGCTCGCCTGCGCAAAGTCAACCTGCGCACGCCGGCATAGTCTTGCCGGCTGCCGTTGGAAAGAATCTGCCGCGCCGTCGCGACGTTTTCGCCGTTCACTTCGCCGTCAAGCGCAAGGGCATAGTTGCACACCAACTTGCCTGGAGACCCACTCACGGCGGCATCCACACTCGCTGGTGCATTCAAGCAGCCATATGTCGTGCCGTAGAACACGTCATCAAGGCGCTCCAGCGTAGCGGCCATCGGCGCCGGATTCTTGACCGTGATTTCTCCGGCGACAGCCCATTCACTTGCGATCACGCCGGTCTTCGTCACGCACGGTGTACGTGATCGGCGCTTTCGCCCTCGAACAGATACTGCATCGCCGGCTCAACGCGCTTGTCGATGTCCCAGGTGCTCGTTACCTTTGTAGCCCGGCTGCGCAGTCTTCTCGACCAGCAGGCGATAGCAGTTGATATCCACATGGGCGCTGGCATCGGCCCCCGTCTCCACGATCTCCGCGGTGTTGTCACGGGTCAAGCTCGCCTTGCCATTGACATACTGCTGCGCCGCACTGCAATCAACGGTGTGCGCATAGGTCGTCTCCACGCTGTTGTGATGCCGCTCTCCAGCAACACCGGCGCACCGCCTTCGTAGCTGTCCTGGACCGAAATGCTCTTGTCAACTTCTACGGTCGGCGCACCGAAGACGACCTGCGCCACGCCTGGTATCCCTTGACAACCTCGTCGTTGATCTGTTGTTGCACGGTGGCCGTGTTGGTCCGTGTGGCAGCGTCGGGCAATGCCGTCGCATAGGTGCAGGTCACCTGACCACCATTGGCCGGCACCGCCAACGACGAGCAATCCACCGGCACGTTGACGCCGTCGGACAGTTGGTCACTGACCGCCGCCAGCGTGGCTGGGATCGGCGCCGGGTTCACGACCTTGATATTTCCGCTCACCGCCCAACCACTGTCAACCGCTCCCGTCTGCGCTACCGCCACCGTGTTTGTCTCGGCCTGCTCACCGTCAAACAGATCGACGACGGCAGGCGTGACACTCTTCTCGATCTGCCACTGGTAGGTCCGGGTGAAGGTCGGGGCCGCATCCTTGCTGACATCCAGCTTCCAGCAGGTCACCGCAGCACTCACTGTCGGCCTGCGCCGTCTCGCGATCGTGGCCGTGTTCTCCACCGGAATCTCATAGCTGTCATTGCTCCCAAATTCGTCTTGGTCGCAGGTGACTTGATAGGTGTACTCCCGCACCCCACTCCCGGCAAACGCCCACGGCGCCGTCGACGATGGTTGCGTGTCATCCACATTGACATTCGCCAGCACATCCTTGACGGCCGCCGCGGTAAAGTCGTACGCCACCGCCGCCGTGGGGTAGACGATGCCCGTGAAACTGGTCACCCTGGCCGTATTCGTCCCCGGCGCCGCCCCGCAACCGCCGTGCCGTACGTGCACTTCAACGCTTTGCCGGCCGCCACTTCCAGCACCGCACAGTTCACTGCCGGCGTCTCACCCGAACTGAGCTCATCTTCAATGCTCGTCAACGGCAACGCCCGATAGGGGTTGGTGTTCGTCACCAAGATCGCACCATCCACCCAATAGTCACCGGTGGACGCCAATTCGCGCGTCACCCGCACGGTGTAGTGCAGGGTCGTCGTGTCCCCTTCGAAGAGATCCTGCTGCGCCGGCGTCACGAGCTTATCAATCGCCCATCGATAGGTGCGCGTATACGCCGGATCGGCCGTCTTGCTGACCAACGGTCGATAGCAATTTGCGGCGGCGGTGGCATCGTCGCGCTGTTCGGTTTCGGCAATTGATGCCTCGTTACCGCTTACAAGACGCGCTACGCCATCGCTGCCGTAATCCAACGCCGAGGTGCAATTGAAGACATCGGGAATCTCAATGGCGAAGTCGGCCGACACATTCTCGCCAACCAACGTTGGGGGACCACCGTTTAATACGTCCCAGATATTCACGCTGGCATTGACCTGTGTGACGCTCGCTTGCGCAAAGTCAACCGGCGCCATCCCGGAATAGTCCTGCCGGCTGCCGCTGGAAAGAATCTGCCGCGCCGTCGCCACGTTGTCGCCGTTCACTTCGCCGTCAAGCGCAAAGGCGTAGTTGCACGCCAGCACACCCGGCTCCCCGTTCACGGCTGCCGCCACCGGCGAAGGTGCATTCAAGCAACTGAAGGTCTTGCCGTCGAAGACATCGTCAAGGCTCTCCAGTGTAGCAACCATCGGCGCCGGATTCTTCACGGTGATTGCGCCGGCAACGCCCCATTCACTGGCAATCACACCCGTCTTCGTCACACGCACAGTGTACGTGATCGGCGCACTTTCACCCTCGAACAGATACTGCATGGCCGGCTCGACGCGCTTGTCGATGTCCCAGGTGCTCGTTTGTGTGTAACCCGGCTGCGCGGTCTTCTCGACCAGCAGGCGATAGCAGTTGATATCCACATGGGCGCTGGCGTCGGCTCCGGTCTCCACGATCTCCGCGGTGTTGTCACGCGTCAAGCTCGCCTTGCCATTGACATACTGCTGCGCCGCATTGCAATCAACGGTGTGCGCATAGGTCGTCTCCCATGCTGTTGTGATGCCGCTCTGCAGCAACACCGGCGCACCACCCTCGTAGCTGTCCTGGACCGAGATGCTCTTGTCAACTTCTACGGTCGGTGCACCGAAGACGACCTGAGCCACCGCCTGGTATCCCTTGACAACCGCGTCGTTGATCTGTTGTTGCACGGTAGCCGTGTTGGTCCGTGTGGCAGCGTCGGGCAATGCCGTCGCATAGGTGCAGGTCACCTGACCACCATTGGCCGGCACCGCCAACGACGAGCAATTCACCGGCACGTTGACGCCGTCGGACAGTTGGTCACTGACCGCCGCCAGCGTGGCTGGGATCGGCGCCGGGTTCACGACCTTGATATTGCCGCTCACTGCCCAACCACTGTCAACCGCTCCCGTCTGCGCTACCGCCACCGTGTAGTTTGTCTCGGCCTGCTCACCGTCAAACAGATCGACGACGGCAGGCGTGACACTCTTCTCGATCTGCCACTGGTAGGTCCGGGTGAAGGTCGGGGCGGCATCCTTGCTGACATCCAGCTTCCAGCAGGTCACCGCAGCACTCGCACTGTCGGTCTGCGCCGTCTCGCGAATCGTGGCCGTGTTCTCCACCGGAATCTCATAGCTGTCATTGCTCCCAAATTCGTCTTGGTCGCAGGTGACTTGATAGGTGTACTCCCGCACCCCATTCCCGGCAAACGCCCATGGCGCCGTCGATGATGGTTGCGTGTCATCCACATTGACATTCGCCAGCACATCCTTGACGGCCGCCGCGGTAAAGTCGTACGCCACCACCGCCGTGGGGTAGACGATGCCCGTGAAACTGGTCACCCAGGCCGTATTCGTCCCCGGCGCCGCCCCACCAACCGCTGTGCCGTACGTGCACTTCAACGCTTTGCCGGCCGCCACCTCCAGCACCGCACAGTTCACTGCCGGCGTCTCACCCGAACTGAGCTCATCTTCGATGCTCGTCAACGGCAACGCCCGATAGGGGTTGGTGTTCGTCACAGATCGCACCATCCACCCAATAGTCACCGGTGGACGCCAATTCGCGTCACCCGCACGGTGTAGTGCAGGGTCGTCGTGTCCCCTTCGAAGAGATCCTGCTGCGCCGGCGTCACGAGCTTATCAATCGCCCATCGATAGGTGCGCGTATACGCCGGATCGGCCGTCTTGCTGACCAACGGTCGATAACAGTAGACATCTGCATGGGCGCTTGCGGCGTCCTCGGTCTGCACGATCGTGGCAGTG
>JADJPH010000057.1 GCA_016713335.1 Candidatus Fredericiella danica
CACAGCGACCCACAGCAGCGCATCACCCAGTATCACATGCGGAAATCCCTCTCATGGCGCAAGATTCTACGGTTAACAGCCTATGTACTACGGTTGATCCCATTTGTAGCCGGTATGGCATGGTTTGTGTCCGACTCCGAATTACCTGCACAGCAAGTCAACCCACTGTCGCTGATCTACGTAGCCACCAGTCCACTGGCGCCCCATCGTCCTTAAACGGCCCACTTCTGATTGACTTCCCGTCGTATAGACGGCAATTAATCCAAATGGGAATCAGCTTTGATGCATTGACATTCCTCATCCCCTTAATGGCAGGTTTTGTAATGTGGTTGGCTGCGGAGAAGGCGAGTGCCAAGCCCATCGGTGCGTATCAATCCACTGAAAACGAACAACAGCGCATCCGAATAGCGATAGCAGAACGGGTGCAACAGCGTTGGGTCGATGATGTATTGCATAAATCGCTGCATGGCGCTGTTTTGATCGATTTGGGAATGCAAAGACAACCCCATGAGGTTGCCTACCCATGGGATATGCGGATACAGATCGGTGATCAGCCAGATCAGATGCTGCCGCCAAACACGCATATCAGCATGGTCTTTGACGCCGCTCGTCAATCTCTGTTGATACTAGGCGAACCAGGATCAGGCAAGTCGACAATAATGCTTGAATTAACTGCTTCGTTGCTGGAGCGCACCAACGCTCCTGGTAGCATTGCACCAGTGCCGGTAGTGTTCACACTTTCCACTTCGGAGCACAATTGCCCAAGCCGATCGGCAAACTCTGGATATTTGGCTAGTTCAAGAGTTGCACCGGATGTATGGTGTTCCAACCAACATCGGACAATATTTGCTCGACCACAATGAGCTTGGGTTGATGTTGGATGGCTTGGATGAAGTGACTGAAACCATCGGAACGACTGTGTAGTGTTGATCAACCGATTCCTTGCAGATCATATGTGTCCAGTAGTTGTAAGTTGTCGCGCTACAGAGTATTCAGAACTGGACAGCAAGTTGCAATTAGTTGGCGCGATCAAACTTCAACCGCTGACGTCCGAACAGGTCGATCACTATATTGATAGTCTGCCTGAAACGACCAAGTCACAACTCGGCGCAGCACTCGACGTTGATCCTACACTGCATGAACTCAGTAAGTCGCCATTGATGTTGAGCGTCATGACACTGGCTGCTGGTGAACTTGGTTCAAGCAAGTAACACATGCAGCGCCGACACAAGACATACGCGTGTTTACGAGGCATTCTTGATGACTATGCTCCAAAGAGATAGATCGAACGGAGGAGCGCCCATACTCAATCAACAAGTACTTCAAGAGTATTCCCCATAAGCAGTCGGACAACTGTCTATACACCGAAGGAAATTGTAGTCTGGCTCCAATGGTTAGCCAGTAAAATGGAGGCCCAAGGGCAGACCGTATTTCTAGTGGAGCGGCTAAGCTACGCATGGTTTAACCACTCCTATCAACGCAGGATCCAGGCCGCGATATTTGGACTTGTCTTTGGGGTCATCGGTTCAATTAGCCTGGGGCTATATTTCTGGTCTTCTCCTTCTGGGGTTTATGGACATGATTACAGGCAGGCCGCTGGTATAGCAATTGGGCTAGTGATAGGCGTGACTCTAGGCATCGTGATAGGAAGGCGCGATATCGATGTTGAAGAGCAAACGCGACTCAAATGGAACTATGTTGGGCTCGAATGGGGGCTTATCATCGGAATTGTTGTTGGTCTGATGGTTGGTTTGGTCCTGGGACTAGTAATCGGGCTTGCCGGCTTACAGGAGAGGGGCGCCACTTTTGTAGAGATCTTCATAGGCCCAATTAGCGGCCTTTACTTGGACTATTCACAGCGTTTGTGACTGGTCCGATTGGAGCCCTTATTGTGGATTTGTAACGCAAACTTCTGGACTCGAAACTAGCTATGAGTCCTCAACCCCAATCGCGCAATCACAATTCACTGCGCAATGCGCTGATAATCGGAACAATAGGCGCAGTGGTGTGGGGATCAGTAGCAGCTTGGCTAACTTGATCATCTTGAGCACTGAGTATCCATTTACTGTCGCAACCCGAATATGGCCATTAGTGGGTCTTGGAATTGCACTGTATTTCGGGCTCAACAGTGTCATTAAGCACTATGTTCTACGCATTATACTCTGGCTTGATGGCTCGATGCCGCTGCGCTACGTGGGCTTCCTCGACTACTGCGTCGATCACATCCTGCTCCGGCGGGTGGCGGCGGCTACATGTTCATCCATCGCACATTCCAGGAATACATGGCGACCGTGGACATCGACCGGGTGCTGGAGAAACTGAACAAATCCGAAAAGTAATTCGCCTTAACTTTCCTCCAAGGCGAAGAAGTTTCTCATTGGAGTTCACAATGATCATAGATCCCGACTATCGGAAATACTACGAACTCGAAACTCACCTTTTCACCGAGGTGTCGCCACAGTTCCACCGGGACCACACGCTCTCCTCCTTTGACTTCTTTTGCATCGTGATTTGGAAGGCGAATCGGGCAAAAGCAAGATTGCCAAACGTCTACAAAAACATGGGGACTTGGACTCGGCTGTCGCCAAACTGGCCCAAGACATTGCAAACGCTGCCGATGCCAAAGCCCGGCTGCAAGTGCTTATGGGCGAGGGTGATGATGGATGGGGTTTCTACTTGCCGATGGCATCAGCTATCCTCACCGTGCTTTACCCAGACGAGTTTACGGTCTACGACACACGGGTTTGTGATACGCCCCAAGGCTTTGGCTTATATTCAAAATGCCACCTCGATCGCATTTGGGACCGCTACGACGAGTATAGAACGAGGGTTTGCATCGAAACGCCAGACGGTCTCACGCTGCGCGAGAAGGACAAGTATCTTTTGGGCAAGTCGTGGCAAACGCAATTAACGCAGGATGTTGATAGCGGGTTCAGTCGACTTCGAAGGATCAGGACGAGTAAACGATATCCTCGGTCGGCAAGGTGACGCAAATTGTCACATGCCGGGTAGATCCTCTTTAGGACAGAATACGAAATCCTGACGATTGACGATTGACCGCACCACCCATTTGCCATAGTGTGGATGGAGTAACGATCAACTGATCGCACTGTTGACACAGAAATAGGTCACGCAGGCCCGTGAGGATTTGAAGGCATGGAGACGAGGCCATGAACGGACACAATTACATCCAAGCAAAGCAACCGAATGGGCCATGAATCAAGGCTTGACGCTCACCGGCAGCGCGCCACCCCGTGGTCAACCTGCTTATACGGACAGCCTGGAGGCAAGTCTTTTCCAGCCATTGCTGCCAGAGGTGCGCGCTTCCTTCGCAGCCGGCGACGGCAGCGAACTCGGCTTCACAGGCAATCCAGGCAAGATGCAGGCGGTGCACTCCTCTTCGGCGCTGGCGGTCAACGTCTTTCAGTACTGGAAATCGATCGGGCAGGTCCCCGCCATCGCCGCCGCCTGCGGGCTGTGCAAGCCGGGACCGCATGTCGCTTTGGACTTGCAGTTCGAGGAGAAATGCCCGATCAATAAGAGTTTCGTATTCCACCCCAACATCGATGTGGTGATCCACAACAACACGCCGGGCGCAAAGATCAAGCGGTTTGCCGTTGAATGTAATTCAGCGAAGCATACGACTCGCACCCGCATGGAGGGTTGAAGGCGCAGTACCCGGAGATGGACGAAATCTGGGAGGGGATCCCACATTTGCATGGCCTTGCCCAGCGCATCTCACCCGAGGATCGGGAGTTCGCCCATCTTCACCCAGCCCAGCTGATCAAACATATCCTGGCGATGAAGCTGAGGTTCGGAACGGGTGGTTTTCGGCGCGGTCCAGGGCGATACCTGGGACGGTACTGGTGTCCCACCCATGAGATGGAAAGCGCCAAATCCCGAGGGAGCCGAGCGCGGAAACGGTTGCGCGGAGGTCGGCAAAAGCAGAGCGGGCAGTCCTGTTCCACTTTGCACTCTACATATCAAGAGCTTCTTGATTGCCTAGATTAGCCCAGAAATATCGCCTTGATCACCCTGGCGGCTTGGCGGATATTTGATCGCAAGATACTTGTAATGGGACACCAGCACTGCCGTGTCCGGGGCGCCGATGCATGCAATCCATACCGTCCAGGGCGACCGGTGCAGATGTGGGCCACACTATAAAGCGTCCAATGATTTTTGCCTGACGGCGAGCGGGGTATTCGTCAACAAAACGGACACGGCGGGTGCCGACGTCCCTGCCAATTTCCCTAGACGGTAGAATGGGAACCCCTGTGTGACATTTGTGAACAATGGATGCGCAAACGGAGCGGCGAGTAGACATATGAACAAAGACGTCGGCGAAAAAAGTTGTCCAATCTGGCTGCTCGGAGACTCAAACCCATCGAACTGGCAAGACGTTCTGGTCACACCTTTAGATCCCAGGCACCCGGCGCGGCATAGCATCTGGACGCCCGTCCTCGATGTCATGCAGGATCGCGTCTTTCGCAAGCAGCGTCTGCGGATTGACACGTCATCAATCTACATCCGCAACGCGATCGAAGATCCAAGTGGCAAACCTGTAGGCAATCAAGTCGAGTGGCCGGCGCCGGTCGTGGCCGCATGCAACGAATTGCGCCTCCTGCTGGAGCAGTATCGCCCAACCTGGTTCTTCGTTTCGGGCTTTTCCTTTGAGTTTTCTCGGCGTGCACGCGGGCAATTGCCGGCTCGCCCGTATGCAAGCTGGGGCGCACGCACACTTGGCGACGCGTTTCGCCAGAGCATCGATGGCTTCAGTCCCGACAAGGTCAATGCATTCCCGCTCTTGCACACGAGCATCTCACGCGGATACATCGAAAGCCACAACTACTTTTCGGGCCAAGACGGCGCCAACTATTTTGAGTATGTGGGAACCGCCATTGCGGATACGCTTTGCAGCATCGAACAGACCTACAGATTTGGATCCAGTAATAGCCATTCCCCAGTTACTCAGTGGTCAGAGCGCCTGCCTTCTAAGCAGGATGTCGCAGGTTCGATCCCTGCCCGTGGCGCTAACCCACCGTTCATATCGAGTTGATGCGAGAGTCGAGTGCCTGGCATTTGCCGTGCCAAAGCCTCCGTGCAATCCCCGCAACCCCGAACATCCGTGATTCAGACAGACTTCTGCTGGCGCAACCACTTACTTACGTGCGTGGCTCTGTCAGACGGCACCAGGCGCCGGCGCAGGTGGATGACAGCTGGTCGAACGATGATTCGTGGGGATTACGGGCACGCAGTGGATTGCCGCTTTGTTCCGCCTTGCGCTGCCACACCCTCGCCAGCGCAAGCACATCATGGTAATCCTTTCATCCCAGAAATCCCGGTTCAGACAGCAGAAGCCTTTGCCGCGGCTCAGCAGCCGAAGGTTAAAACCACGGCTAACAACCCAAGTCCGCCGCCGTGGACTGCAAGGCAAAGGCGCCGCCAGGCCAAAGCCTCCGTGAATAAGGGATGCCCCCATGCCGATCCCAGCATGAACCTCAAGATCCCACATTGCACCTTAATCCCACAAATCCCAGTTCAGACTTTCGCCTGAGGATCTGGCTGCCGTCAAGGCGTTTATAGAGCCTCGGCGGTCAAGACGCTGACGCTCCCTTCGACGATGCAGCGTCAGGCATCACGCCGGGCGATGACTCGGAAGCAGACGCTGCGCAGGTCGCACTTTAGTTCGCTGCCGCTGTTGCTCAGACGACCCGAACTTCGGCGAGCCGCCTCATCGAGTACTCGTCGTCCCAGCAGACAGTGGCTTCCCATGCCGCCGACGCTTGCGCGGCGATGTCGTACGCCTCATCGTCGAGATCGGCAGCGTTGTGGGGCAGCACCAGGTCGAGGTCGGGGACGTCGACATGCGCCTCGTCCCAGTCGATCAACGCGACCCGATCCGCCGTCATGCGGATGTTGTGCGGGTTGGTGGGATTGCCGTGGACAACGCAGGTTTGACGCCCGCCGAGCCGCGCCCACGCTGCTCGGCAGCGAGCGACGCCCTCAGGCGGCATCGCGCCGAGGTCGATCCTCGTCCCGGTCTCGGCGTGCAGGAGGTCGGTCGACGATCGCCAGCCTGGACGCTGCGGCCACCCTTTAGTCAACCGATGCAGCTGACGGAGTGTGTCGGCCACACGACGCCAGTCGGTCTCCGTTTCAGGCGGTCCCCTTCGACGAAGGTCATCACCAACAAACCGTCGGCGAACAGCCGGCTGCCCCTGTCGTCGGGAACGGCACCGGCACGGCCAGACCTTCACGGTCAAGGCGTACAAGCAGCTCGGTCTCCCACGCGATCAGCGTCGCTCCTGCGACCGAGGCGACCAACCGCGAGGTGCCCGTTGAGCGCACGCCCACACGTCGTTGGCCACTCCGCCAGCGAGCCGTTCGATGCGAACGACGTCGTCACCCCACTGCTTGAGTGCATCCCATCCCATTGGCGATATCCATCCCCATTCCGCATCGCAAGCCCACGGCGTATCTTACTCACGTGCGTGGCTCAGCTTGGCGCATCGGACGGTGCACGGAGCCAGCACATCCCTGGATTCCCGAATCCCCAAATCCCGGTTCAGCTTGACGCTTGTTGGGCCCTCACTTACTCGTCCACAACATGTCGCTGACAACTTGCGCTATGAGTGGTGACAAGGCCGGCAAATCATCATTCGCCGTTTTCCATACTACGCTCAAATCGACGCCGGAAGTAGTGATGAATCAACTTGTCACGCATCTGCGCCATTTCACGCCAGGGAATTGAGGGGTATCGCTCGCGGATATCGTCAGGTGTTCGCTTTGCTGCCTCTCCGATTACCTCGAACGCCCTCACGACGGCGAAAGCAGTTTTGTCATCCTGATCAAACTCTTCGAATGTCATGCCGTCAATGAAGCGCGCCACTTTTTGAAGCGCATCCTGAATGTCCAGAATATAGTCGAGGTAGGTACGGTTCGCGCTCATACAGGCGTCAATTCACGCAGAATCTGTTCGCCAATATGCGGCCTAAGCGCACCTGCAGACAAGATCGACACGCACGCCGAGTTGGTCGGTCAGGAACTGCTCGGAGCCGAATAAATTCAAAGAGGCTTGGCGTCTCCGCATAGGTAACCAGCACATCGAGATCGCTCTCCGGGCGCCGGTTCTGCGGACATAGAGCCAAAAAGTGCAACGGACGCTACATGATAACGCTCCGCAAGCACGGGGAGCAGCGAATGTAGCGCTTTGCGCAATTCTTGTACCTCTGGTGTCTCTATCATCGTCTCACCTCTTCCAACCATGGATGGGTACACCCGGTCAACGCATCAACGCGACATGTACGTCATTATCGCTTACATGCCCAATCGATTCAACTGCATTGCGGCGAGAGGGTCGAACGCACAATTTCCCAACACAGGCGAGTGCGGCGTGCCAAAGCCACCCGGTAATCCGTACAACCCGGCCAATCCGTGATGCTGACAGCCTCAGCCGCGCTGGCGCCCGAGCATCCCGGTAATCCTTGAATCCCATAAATCCCGGTTCAGACAGCAGAAGCCTTTGCCGCGGCTCAGCAGCCGAAGGTTAAAACCACGGCGAACAGCCCGAGTCCACCGCCGTGGACTGCAAGGCAAAGGCGCCGCCAAGCCAAAGCCTCCGCGAAATCCGGTCCATCCGTGATTCAGACGGCAAAAGCTCTTGCCGCGGCTCAGCAGCCGAAGGTTAAAACCACGGCTAACAGCCTAAGTCCACCGCCGTGGACTCCAAGGCAAAGGCGCCGCCGTGCCAAAGCCTCCGTGAAATCCGCGGTAATCCACTAAATCCGTGATTCAGACGGCAGAAGCCCTGGCCTTTGCTCGCCAGACGCTGCTTTACCCTCAGAAACTGGCGTTCCACTTGCATCTTTCACTCCTCTATCATCAGGGTCCGAGCCGTTACGCCAGCACTTTCCCCCAGTCCACGCCATGTAATGACACGCCATCCATCAAATCTCCCTACGGTTTCTTCACAATGTCTTCAAACTTGGGCGCTATCCTGGCTATTGATGAGTAAGTGATGAAGTTTCAAGGAGATAGAAACTGTTTCGCAAGTTGATGGTTCCCGTGTTCGCAGCATTGGCGATGGTGATGGTGATGGGCACGGCCGCATTTGCGGCGGATGCAACGGTAGCGCAGCCTGCGGTAGCCGGGCAGTGCGTCGATTTTGTCGATGCCGACGGTGACGGCGTCTGTGACAATGCCGGACAACAACTTGGTCAGCGCAGTGGCGCCGTGAACGGCCAACGGGGTGGTCAGCAGGTCGGCCGCAGTGGCCAGCAGGCAGTGCGCGGCACCGGGCTTGGCCAGAACGACAATGGCGCATTTGTCGATGCCGACGGCGACGGCGTGTGTGACAACGTGGGGACGCAAACACCGCTGCGCGATGGCACCGGCAGCCAGAACCGCACCGGCAACGGCCAGCGTGGCGGGATGGGTGGACGGCCATAACCAGTTTGGATGGCTCAATTCGATAGAGCAGGTAACCGTGGAACGGCAGGCGCCGTTCCACGGTTTTGTTCAGTTTCACATGAGCAGGGTTTGATTGACTATAGCCAGGCTTATGCTAGATAACGCCGATTGGATGGTAGTTTTCCGCTGTGACGAAGCGGTTGAAGCGGAAGTCAAAGTCGCCCTCCTGCCCGGTCCGGTTGCAGACGATCAACGGCAGTCCCGTGTCTTTGGTGAGCGCCACCCAGTAGGGATCGGGACCACACTCGCCCGGTGACCAGGCGGCGGAGGAAACAAAGAGTTGCGCGCCCAACGCCTTGCTCCGCCGCGCAATGGTCGGGTCAAACGCATCGGCGCAAATCAGATTGCCGATCACCAGTCCCGGCGTCTGCACGGGGGTGGCTTGCTCGCCGCAACTGGCCCACTCTTCGGTGGGAATCTGTACCACCCAAATCTTACGATGCCGGCCAAGCAGGGCGCCGTCCGCACCCAGCACAAAAACACTGTTGTAGAGCTTGCCGCTGGTCGCGTCGCGTTCAGGTGCTGCCAACCAGATCATCACGCCCGCCTCTCGCGCCAACCGTGCGAGGCGATTCATGCGCACATCGGGTTGCGGCTGGATCCAGCGGGTGCCAATCACGCGGGCGAAGTCGTAGCCCGAAGTCGCCAGTTCGGGCGTCACCACCCAATCGGCCCCATGCCAGGCGGCCTGCTTAACGCGGGCTTCAATCTGCGCCCAGTTGACGTCAAGCAAGCCGGGTTGGGGTGACAGGTGCAGCAGCGCAATCCGCAACGCCCCCTGCTGTGCCGCACGCGATGATGGCAAAACGGCACAGCAGGCGCACTGGAGTGCGCCTGCCCAAAGCAACTGCAGAAACGTACGCCGCGTGAACATGCCGTTCTGGAGATCGTTTACGCCCCATCCCCTTCGGGTTTGCCCACTTCCGGATCGCTGTGGAAGCCATAACAACTGTTGTCATCTTCAGGCCACTGGAACGTTGTTCACCAGGATGGTGTAACGCAGTGTGACCGTGCCTGTCGCCCCTTCAAGGTTGCGAATCGCCCCGCCCTGCAGTTCGGCCACATTGCCGGTGAAGGTGCTGTTGGTGACAGTCACTGCGCCGGAATTATCAATTGCGCCGCCCCCTTGCCGAGCACTATTGCCGATGAAGGTCGAGTTCAGAATATCCCCGCGTGGAAAGTCCTGGTCAGCGGCATAGAGCTCAATTGCGCCGCCCCCGGCGCGGCGCGTCTTTGTCGGGACAATATCGGCGCTATTGTAGGCAAATGTACTGCCAAGGATGAGGATAACGCCACCCCAGGTTTGGATGGCGCCGCCGCGCACTGCGTGATTGTAGAAGAAGGAACTGTCGGTGACAACGACGGACCCGCCGTTGATAATGGCGCCACCCCTCAACCATACGCCCAATTCTGCACCAGCACGCTATTCGAAATCGTCAGATCGCCCATATTCGAGATCGCACCCCGCAGTAGGTCTGGTTGTGAGCGATCAGGCTCGCAATCATGTTGACTTCATTCAGCAGCGCACCGCCGTCACCGTCCTCGCCGGCATTGCCATTGCGCAGCGTCACCTGGTTCAGGGTGAGAGCGGTGCTTGACATGACTTCCAGGAAGCGAAAATCTGGTGCACCTGGCGCTGTTGACCGCTGGATCGTGGCGCCGTTGCCCAGCACCGTTACTTCGGGGACGACCACCTGCGGCAGACCATTTGAGTGGCCATACATCCCGATGTTATCGGTGTAGATCAGTGTGTACGTCGCACCAGGCGCGAGCACAATGGTGTAAGGCCCGCCGCCGCTACCGTTACAGTCACCGGCTACGCCACCCGTGTTGGCGGCAGTAAACGCATCTCGCAACGTGCAGCCAGGGCCGCCGGTGTCTGGGGCCGTGCTTGTCACCGTGATCGTCGTGCCCGCATTGGGCTCCGCGCCCACCGGTCGCGCCAACAGCACGAGCAGTGCCAGTCCGAGGATCAGCGCCACCCCCACCGGCGCCGCCCGGCTGCTGTGCTGCAGAAAGCCAGGCATGCTTTGCATAGTCGCCCCTTTCACTAGCTAAGGTTGATTCTTTGAGAGCTCAGGCAACCAGCCGTGCGCCGGCGCTAATTCGTAGGCACCTGCATCGCAGGCGCCCTGCCGCACCCGCTGGAACCCACGTTGATCAACGAGCGGGCAGTAGTCTGCCGTCGCGCGCCGGTAGGCTGCGCTGTCCAGCCCGGTGATGGGAAGGGTCGGTGTCGGCCCACCGTACGCACCGAGATCGCCTAACTTTGGATCGCCATGGAAGCCGGGGCAACTGTTGTCGGTGGCCGGCCATTGGACGTTGCCCCCGCCATCAATGATGGGGCCATAACAGCCCTCAAGACGAACGATCTCCGGACCGGCCAACGTACTGGTAACCGTGGAGGTGTTTGTGTTCGAAACGCTGTTGTTGACCATGATGATGTTGCGCAGCGTCACCGTGCCGGTCGCCTCTTCAAAGTTGCGAATCGCACCGCCCTCGAGTTCGGATACATTGCCCGCAAAGGTGCTGTTGGTGACAGTCACCGTGCTGGAATTGTCGATTGCACCGCCCCCTTGCCGTGCAGTATTACTGATGAAGGTCGAATTGGTGATCTCCACGAGTGGAAAGTAGCTATGGGCATAGATCTCAATCGCACCGCCGCCACCCAGATTTAGACTCGTGGGGACAATATCGGCGCCGTTGTAAGCAAATGTACTGCCGCTGATTTGGACGTGGCCACCCCAGGTCTGGATGGCGCCGCCGCGATTGCATGATTGTTGAAGAAGGAGCTATCGGTGACAACGACGGACCCGCCGTTGATAATGGCGCCGCCCCCTCAACCAAACGCCCGATTCTGAGTGATCAGACTATTGGTGATCGTCATTTCACCAACGTTCGAAATGGCGCCCCCGCAGAACGTCTGATTGTTGGCAATGATGCTCGCGAGGATATGCACCACGCCCCAATTCTGCAGCGCAGCGCCGTCGCCCTCGTCGTCGGCTTTGGCATTTTGCAGCACGACGCGATTCAGCGTAAGCGTGGTTCTTGACATGACTTCCAGGAAGCGAAACTCCGGCACCCCCACCGCGTCACCGCGCTGGATTACAGCCATGTTACCCACAACCGTGACATCGGCGGCAGTGACCTGCGGCAGCCCATTGGCGTGACCGTACATCCCGATGTTGTCAGTGTAGATCAACGTATAAGTTGCGCCGGGCGCCAGCACGATGGTGTATGGTCCTCCGCTGCTGCCGTCGCAGCCGCCGGCCACGCCACCCGTATTGGCGGCAGTGAACGCATCGCGCAACTTGCAGTCCGGGCCACCGGTGTCCGGCGCCGTGCTCGTCACCGTGATGGTCGTACCTGCGTTTGGCTCAGCGCCCACCGGCAGCGCCAGTACCACGAACAGCGTCAGCCCCAGCGCCAGCGCCACCCCCACCGGCGCCCCCCGGCTCATCCGCCAAAAACAATGTCTTCCGATCATGGAAAACTCCTTTCCCGTGAGAGAACTCAGAGTAGAAACACCCACTCTGCTCTTGTTTTCAAGTTTCCTCCGCGCACTCCGCGCCAACTCCGCGTCTCCGCGTTGATCTTTTCCTCCCCACCCCAACCACCAACGCGGAGTTCGCGGAGACGCAGAGAAAACGCGGAGAGGAAAGAGAAGAGAGAAATGAGAAGTAAGTATCGATCGTTTCCTCAACTCTACTTCTCTTTGTCTCCCTGTTTCTTTGTCTCCCAGTCTCCCTATCTCCTTGCGCCTACAAACGAAATCCCCCACAAATTCCCCGCCACCGGCGCCGCACGCACTTCCCAATTATGCCCATCGACCGTGCGGAGCAGATAGCCCGGCGGCGTCCCCATTCTGCCCGGTCCCACGGCCCACGCCTGTTTGTCGTTGGCCGCCGTAATCGTGTAGAGGTACGAATCTAGCCCCGTAAACTGCCGCTTCCAGGTGACGCCGCCATCGTCGGTGCGGTTGATGCTGCCGAAGTCGCCATCCGCCCACCCCATGAGATCGGTGACTGCCACGACACGGTTGAGGTCGCCCCCAGCCGCCATCACGGGACCGACCAGGTTCCATGTCGCACCCCCATTGGTGGTCTTGAACATCGGTGCAGAAATGCCCCCGACTGACCACACGGTATAGGTGTCAACCGCACTGATCCCGATCCAAGCGCTGATTTCCGACCCGGTGATGACACCGCTACCCTGCACACTCCAGCGCACGCCGTCATAGAACCCAATGGTTGGCGGCGTTGTTCGATCCATGTCTCCGCCACTGGCCCAGACATGCTGGGCATCCAGCGCATCGACATCGGACCACTGTTGATGAGTTGGCATGCCGGCGCTGACGGGCATCGTGTGCCAGGTGCTCCCGTCGATCGTCTCCAGCAGCATATCAATGGCGCCCACCGCCCATGCGTGGTTGCCATCAATTGCCTTAATACCGTAAAGCCCGTTCACGTCCACGCCCGCCGGCAGCGCCTGTTGTTCCCAGGTCTGGCCCCCATCCCGTGTCCGCAGGATGCCCTGCTGACCGGCCACCCAGGCGTTCTCTGCGTCAATGGCGCTAACAGAGTGGAGGTCCATGTCCGGAATTTCGCCGGCTTTGCCTTGCCGCGTCCACGTGCCGCCGCCGTCTGTGGTATGCAAGATCACGCCGTATTTTTTGCCGTCCGGCCCTGGCGCGCTGTCGCCAACTGCCCAGCCGATGCACACTGCAGTGCGGCACACGCTGGATTCGATGTCAGGCATGAAGACGCGGCCGCCGTACCACTCATAGGCGCCGATGTCCACGGCCGCGCCAAAGGGTCGTGGAAAGCCGTCGATGTCGATCGCAGGCGCGGGGGGCACGCCGGCCGGGTCACCGGCATCGATTGCCGCTGAGAGGAAGGAAAGGGCATAGTTGTCATTGTCCGGATCTTCAAAGCGAACCGAACCCGACACCGAATGCGTAAGCGTGATTTCGCCGCTACCGTCGGCCGCCAGATAATCACCGTTAAAGAGGTTGTAGGCAGCATGCAACAACCCGCGCTCACCTACCGTGATCGCAATTGTCTGGCTGACAAAAACATTGTTGATGACTTGCCCCGGCAAGGTGTTCCAGTAGTCGGCATAGAGCCCAGTCTCGCCGTTATCCACCAGCGTGTTGTTTACAATGTGACCGTTTGCGTCATCGCTGGTTGGGAAACCCATCATGACGGCCATGGCACCGCCGGCATCGGCGCGATTGTGCGCCAGCACGTTGTTCGTCACCGTGAAATTTTCGGTGGATCGGATGGCGAGGGCGCCACCTTGCCCGCCGCCCTCGGCGACATTGCTGAAGAAGTAGTTGCCATCAACGGTGACGTCGCCGCTGCTGACCACGGAGCTCTCCATCGCGCCCTCCACGAGCAGCGCGCCGCCCATTCCAAAATCTGTCGTTGAATGGCAGCCATTGGCGGTGAAGGTGTTGTCTTGAACCGTGGCCCCGATGGCCGTCAACCGGATGGCGCCGCCATGGCAGTCCCCTTCTGCCAGGGTTGCGCCATTGCCGGTAAAGGTATTCTCTGTCACCATGACATTTGTGCTTGGCCCGGTTTTGCTGGTGTCAACCGCAATTGCACCGCCGTAGCCAACCAGAGAAAGCGCTACGACGTTGCTCAGAAACGTATTGGCGTGGATCTGTATATCAGATACCGTTGCTGCAAAGACCGCACCACCCAACGCAGTTCCACGCGCCATCAGATCCAGACCGGCGATATTCTCCGTAAATGTGTTGCCGCTCAAACTCAGGTGGTTGACATCGCCCAGACCGACGGCGCCGGCGAGCACAAGCGCATTCTGGTACATCGCACCCCAGTTGGCCGTGAACTGGTTGTCCTGAATCGTTGCGTCCGTGAGTTGATATAGATAGACAGCGCCACCGATGCCACCGGTATAGAGCGCGGCGAGGTTGCGCTTGAATTGATTGTTGGCGATCGTGATGTCATCGGAGGCGCGGATATAGGCACCCCCACCGATGCCCGGCTCTTCAATGTTCGGGCTGGTCAATGCGGTGTTGGCGCTAAACTGGTTTCCCTGCAGAATCAGATCAGGCGCCTGGAAGACAAAGAGACCGCCGCCAATCCCACCCGGTCCTGCGCTGGCCGCAATGTTCTGGTTGAGGACGTTGTCAACCACCTGTGCGCCAGGTGCATCAGCCAGATAGATGCCGCCGCCCGTGCCCATATCGATCACGCTGGCGATGTTGTGCTGGATGTAGTTAAGCCGGACCTGCACGCCGCCTTGCGCGGCGCCGTCAATACACACTGCGCCGCCGGCGCCCTCACCCGTGCGGCTGGCAATGTTGTCTTCAATCCAGTTGTGCGCCAACTGCAAACTGGCGCCAGCGCTGTAGATCCCACCGCCACAGTCAATCCCATCTGCCGCCGCAGCAGCAGGCGCAACAACCGGCGACGACGCGCGTTGGGCTGACTGGGCGTCCAGCCAGTCAAGTTGCGCCAGCATCTCCTGATAGGCAGAAGCGCCCCCTGGCAGCGCACCGGCCGCGGCCAATGCCCCCAATTGTGAGCGCAGCCCAGACGGACTTGCACCTGCACCAGCTAGAACCGGCGCGCCCTCCGCTGGCGCCATGGCGCCAGGGTTGAACCATTGGGCGCCGGCGCTTATGTCCATCACTGTGTTGTCTGTGCCGCCCAGACCGGTGGCGTCACCACCATAGATGGAGAAACCCTCAATCGTGACCACCTCTGCCGGATCTGCCAGGGTGATGCTGATGACGCGGCCGATCCCTTGACCGTCGATAGCGCTATTCCCATAGGTCTGTTCGGTGAAATCGGCATCCCACCCACCGGAAAGAGTGATCGGTTTGGTGATGCTGAGGTTTTCCTGATAGGGGATCGAAATGTCGCTGAAGCGCACCTGGATCGTGTCGCCAGGCTGGGCGGTGTCGATGGCCGCCTGGATGGTCGGAGCGTCGTCGGGCACACGGATGACGGCGCCCTCTGCCTGCGCTACCGCCGGCCAACAGAGGGCGAAACTTAGGAGTAATGTCAAAGTAGGCAGACCAGCTAAAGTCCCGAACAGTCCATTGGTGCGGAAGCAGCAACGCATAATGTGACTCCTTTTATCAGGGACTTGGGGGTGCTAACAATTGATGGATGCAAGGTTCGCATGCGCCAGTAAGCGCCAAACACCGTCGGTGCGGAGAAAAACTGTCAGCCTTGGTGCAGCGTGATCCAGCAGCCGTTTCCCATCCACGGTGCCATCGGCTGCGCTGGAATAGGTGACGACCATCGCATCGCCAAAACAGGTGGCATGGACGCCGTCAATGGCGTAGTGTTCGATATGGGGCAGGTGATCAAGGTAGGTCGTAACGTCTTCCGTGACGCCGTTTGTGCGCACGACCTGGAAAGCCGGTGACAGAAATGCGGCAAGCGCTGAGCGATCGCCTTTCTTGACAAGGTCCCAATACCGCCGCACCAGGTGGTCGGCCGTCGTGTCGACGCCCGGTCCTGCGACCGTAGTTGACTCAGCCGGCGCTTCGGTTGCCGCAAACGCTGAGCGACTTCCATCCAGCGCTGTCAACCCCAAGGCGCCGACCATTGCATAGGCCAGCAAGTTACGACGTGTGCACCCACCAGCAAGGCTTTGTTCGGACATATGGAACTCCGGGCGTATTGATATTTCTAAGGTCTGAACGGGTGGGTCGCAACGGGTGCAACTGCGTAGATACGGTCAGCCACGGGTAAGTCGATGGGGAATCTGTCAAATTGACATGTTCCCCATCGACTTCAACTAACTACCAAATCGGTCAGCCTCAGCCCCCCAAATTGTCCGAAGGTTCTTCTGTAGCCCATGGGTCTTCGGTCGGCCACACATCCCCGCCAGGATTGTCCGGATCGGGATCCGGGTCTGGCTCCCACGTTGGATCCGGCTCGGGCGCCCAGGTCGGTTCGGGCTCTGGCTGTTGCACACTTACGCCCAAGACATCGCTGTCTACACAGGCGTCGCCGATACATGCATGCAATTGGTAGGTCGTGTAGTCGGAAGGATTGTCCTGCACCGAGCCATCGGCGCCGACGCCCTGCCAGTAGTCGTAGTTACGCATGAGCGTGATGGAGTCGGCGTTGCTTACACTCCAGCCGATGGTCACTGAGTCGCCGGCGTTGATCGTGTCCGGATAGACAGAGAACGAATCGATCGATGGCGGCTGGGGCGCCCAGGTCGGCTCGGGTGTTGGTTCCGGCACCCACGTCGGTTCGGGTTCCGAGGTTGGCTCGGGCACCCAGGTTGGTTCAGGCGTCGGATCGGGCGCCATTCCCCGCACCGGCACACTGACGCTCTTGGATTGATCGGGCGTGCCTGCCATCCCCTGTGCGTAGACAGTGAAGACCACGGTTGTGTCGGGCGCAACATCTGGGCAGTAGGTGTTGCCGCTGACCGGGTCTACCCCTGCACTGACCGTCTGCCCGTCGATCTGGATTTCGGTATAGGTCACACCCCCGCCCACCGACCACGAGACATAGACGCAGTTGTCCGGCAGGTAGATGGTGTCAGGATTTGCCGTGATGTAGTCGATCACAGCCGGGACCGGCGCCGGGATAAAGGGTGTCGGCGTTGGTGTCGGCCCTGGGGTCGACTGCACCGTCACATAGGAATAGCCCTCGCCCTTGCCACCGGGACCCACCGCTGTGATGTGGAAGACATAGTCGCCTGGCTGATCCAGACACTGCTGCATCGCACCCTGCACAGGCGCCGAGTTGAAGATCGTCTTGCCGTTGCGATCCAGGGTCACGCCGCCCGGCGAAACCTGGCCCGTAACGGTCCAGCGCAGCGTGGTGCATTGCCCCGGTGAGAGTACATAGGAATCGGAGGTAAAGCTCTGCACATAGGGCTTGTTAGGCTGAGGTTGGTTGACGGTGATCGTAATGGAAGGCGTCTCAACCTTGCCGTCGCGGCGTTCGACCCGCAAGAAGTAGGTGCTGGTCGAACCTGGACACACGGTGCGCTGGTCGACGCCACCAACCCCATGATTGCGATAGTCTTCACCATTGCGATAGAAGTAGACCGCATTGACATTCTGCACGCTCCATTTGAAGAGCACGCAGTCGCCGGCGTTGATCGTGGTGCGGTTCGCCGTGAAGCTGATCGAGGGGATTGGCGTCGGCGGGATCGGCGTCGGCCCGGGCGCACCCTGCACCTGAACGGTCACCCACAGCTTCTGCCCAAAGGGCTGCCCCTTTGAATCGAGCATCTGCCAGAAGGCGCGATAGATGCCTTGTTGTTGGGGAGCCATCAGACGTGCGGACAGGTCGTAGACGGCGCCAGGGGCAACCGTGCCCTGCACCGGGACAGGGACACCGCCCATTTGTGAGGCTGGGTCATTGCCGCCGACATAGAAGAGCCCATACTGATTGGTCCAGGGACAGGTGCCGGAGTTCATGATCCGCCAGGTCTTGACAAATGGCTGCCCCGGCGCCACCACTGGAACGCTGACGCTGTCATCCATCGTCAGGTCGGCGACGTATTTCGCGTCGTTCAGACAACCTGGGGTGGGGCAGGCGGTGTAATCTCATGTTCGTCAAGGCCGAGGTATTGCTGTGAAAGCCTGGCCAACGTGCCATCCTGGATCAGCGCGGTCATCGCCGCGTTCAATTGCGGGGTTAACGACGAACCCTTGCGCAGTGCGATCGCATATTGTTGCGGCGAGCCGGCTGACGGGATCACTTTGACGCCGCCCTGGCGGGCATACTCGCGCGCCGGCAGTAGGTCAAGGATCGCGACGTCGATTTGCCCTTGCTTCAGCGCCTGCACTACTTCTTCCTCGCGGGAAAAAGAGAGCAGGTTGGCCGCGGGCAGGAGACCCGTGGAGATCAGGTTGTCTTTGGCCCACCCGGAATAGACCGAGCCCTGTTGAACGCCGACGCGCAGATTGCCCATGGGTGTAGAGGGCGTGAGCGCCGCCAGCGTCGATTTGGCGTTGACCAGGATCCCCTCAGCGCTCGTGTAATAGGGCATCGTGAAGTCAACGCTCATCGACCGTGCGGGGTTTCGGTGAGTCCGGCGATTATCGCATCGATATTGCCAAGCTGCAGGGCTGCGGGCAAGCCGGCGAAGGCGTAGTCGGCGAATTCAACTTCAATTCCCAGCTCTTTTCCCAGCGCCTTCATCAGCGCAATGTCAAAACCATCGAGGGCAAAGTCATCACCGTAGTACTCAAAGGTGGGATTGTCGCCGGCGGTGCCGACACGGATCTTGCCGGCGCTTTGCACCGCGGCCCAGTCACCAGCCGATGCGGCCGCGCCCAGCACGCCCGGCGCGGCGGCGAAGGAATCGGTGTCCCCTGTGACAGGCGCATCCTGCGCGTAGGCCGTTGCAAACGGCAGGGGTTGAGCATAGCCGTTCAGCGCTACAGCACCCAGGATGAGTGCCAAGAGCACAACTGAACCAACAAGAATTGATAGTTTAGGATTTCTTCGACCAGGCATGGAAAGTCTCCTGAAGTTACGAAAGCAGCAAATTGTGGGGAGCCGCCGTCCTTTCAGCCTAGCACGAATTACGTATGAACACCTGCGACAATTGACGCGAAAAAATTCGACGTTGTGTCGAATTTCTCACTTAATCGATATAGCGCCTTACAGACACAACCGGGTACGTTCCCGAAAGTCGCAAGAAGCCAATTGATTCGAAGATGATGTTTACTCCCGCCGACTTCTACATCGGCGAGAGTGGTATCTGGTTCTTTTCGATGATGTGGGCGCGGCAAACTTGAGGAGCCAGTCGAGTTCCTCGACGACCGCGGCATTATCAAATCCGTTTAGACGCCTACCGATCGGTCTGGATCGTGTAGATCATCCCCAGATACTGATCCCCCTGATAGACCGGGACCAAGAAGAAATGCCCCATCGGTCCTTCGAGTAAGGGCGTGTCTGCGGTGGCTTCATGCTCACGCTGCACAATCGCCAGGAATTGAGCATCACGCTCCGATTGTAGCGACCGGAAGTCATAGCCCTCCAGGCTGTTCTCCGGCGGATAGCCATACTGGTTGACCCCATCCTTGTCGACGAACTGCACCGAATAGACGTCCGGGTAGGCATCATACAGCGATCGAAACGCCGTCCGTCCCCAGGCCGCGTCGCCTGTGGCCAATGCGTCGCTCAAGACCGGATCCGTTGCCAGTTTCCGGAGCGCATTCTGCGCCGCTTCCAACCCGGTCTCAGATACGAGTGCACCTTCCTCGCGTCCTCCACCACCGTGCGCCAGCACGATGCGCCAGGGTTGCCCACAAAAATCAAAGGTCGTCCATGTAGCCGTCTTTTCGACCGGTTCCTGCATATCCTCGCGGAGGAAGGTATACACACCGCCGCCCGCTTCTTCCGCAGCGATCCGTTTGCCAAGTTCTTGCAGCGATGGATACTCGTTGTAGAGCGGGTCGACAAACAGGTTGCGCCCGACTTCTTCACGATTGGCGTCATACAGGATCAGCCCATCCGGCTGCATCACCCAAACCTCAAACGGCATTCCCTCTAGCGCAGGCCCGATCACCGCGTCGAGCCAATCTGCCAGCCGCAGGGTGAGCGCCACGCCGCCAACTGGATCAAGCATCACGCCGGCGTCCATGCCTTCGAACCCGGCCGGTGAGCGATATACCTGGCTGCAACCGGGATTGATGCGTGTTCCGGTCTCGGATACGGGCGGCTCCGGCGCCTGGCTCTGCCAAAGATGGGCGACGGTTCCAATCTGGCCACTGGCGCTCGCCGGTGTGATTGCAGTCACGGCGCGCGCACCATCCACTGTGAAGCAGTGGTCCGCCTCCGCCACGTCGGTGCACAGCATTTCTAGCACTACGGGAGCCTCCTCCGGCGTTTTGCCCTTCAACGCCGTAGCCGCCTGATTCAGCCGCACGGTGAGATCCTCGGCGCCTGTGTGCAACGCGTTGTTCACGCGGCTCAACGCCAGCGGCGTCTGTACCGCAGCATCCGTCCCCCACCCACAGCTCGTCAGCACCATCAGCAGTGCACACAACGCCGCACTCAACGCCACACCCCGGACCGCACGCATAGGCCCTCCCATGAAATCGGTCAACTTAAGTCATCAGTAGACCGTATTATACAGAAACCTTGCATGACCCAACACACCCCAAATAAGCGATGGGTCCATTTCAACTTATGGGCCGGCCGGAAAGACAATGGTCAATTGTCAATGAAGAAGTCACCACCCTTCGCCGCTGCACCAGCACACCCGAAATAGGCGAGAGCCGCTACATCATGCACGCCACCTACCGGGTGCACCGTGGCCATTTGTGTTGCTTCCCTTGTGCCCCAAGTTGAAACACACCCCAATCAATAGTCAACAGCTAATAGCCACCAGTTACTACAGGCGTCCATACACCCTCTTCACCTTTCACCATTAACTGTTGACTATTGATTATTCCCCTTGTCTCTTTGTCTCTTTGTCTCTTTGTCTCCCTGTCTCCCTGTCTCCCTGTCTCCCTGTCTCCCTGTCTCCCTGTCTCCCTGTCTCCCTGTCTCCCTATCCCTTCGTCATCGCTTCCAACGTCGCAACGATCAGGTCATACGCCTTCTCCACACTCGCCACTTCCAACCGCTCCTGCGGCGAGTGCACATCCACGATCGTGGGACCAACCGAAATCATGTCCAGTTCCGGATTCTTGGTCCCTGCGACACTCGTCTCAAGCCCCGCGTGGACTGCGGTTACCTCCGGCGCCACGCCGAACAGATCCTGATAAACTGTTTGCATCAGCGCAAGGATCGGCGAATCTGGATTGGCCGGCCAACTTGAATAGGCGTCATGCGTGCTCACCTCTGCACCCGCCAATTCGAAGACCGCGGTGAGTCGATTTGCGGTATCGTCGCGCTCCGAATCTATGGCGCTGCGGATGTACACACCAGCATCAAACGCGCCGCCGGCAAACGAGAGAATCCCCATGCTATCAGAGGTCTCCACAAGATCTTCCACACTGTCGCTCATCCGTTGCACACCCTGTGGCGAACCGTATACCGCCCCGAGTAGCGCCTGCTGTGTGGCGCGATCCATCACGGTCGCGGGCATGTCCGCAGATATGACTTCTACAAACAGAGTCGGCTCGGTCGCTGCAAGCTCCGCCTGCACCGTTTCCCCAAAGGTCGCCACCATCGCTTCGAAGGCTGGGGCCTCTGCGTCACTTACGACAACCAGCGCAGTGGCATCGCTTGGGATTGCGTTGTAGACGCTGCCCCCATCCAGATTTGCCACGCGCAGCCCCATCTCCTCTGGGGCATTCCAGAGCAAGCGCGCCATCAATTCACTGGCACTGCCGCGGCCCTTATTGATATCTACACCGGAGTGACCGCCCTGCATCCCGCCAATATGCACGGTATAGGCGACGACGCCCTCCGGCCCCGGCTCTTCTGTATAGGTGGCTACGGCATCAAGATAGACGCCACCGCGCTGCTGATGCAGAACGATCCTCCTCTTCCCAGTCGATGTTGATGTAGGGTGGAAGCCTGCAGATCGCTGGAGTCAAGCCCGTTGATCCCAGTAAAGCCATCCTCCTCGTTCGTGGTGAAGACGGCCTCCAATGGCGGGTGCACCAGCGAATCATCCTGCAGAATCGCCATGGCAATGGCGACGCCGATGCCGTCGTCCGCACCCAGCGTCGTGCTGATGGCATGAACCCAGCCATCTTCCACATAGGCTTCGATCGGATCGGTCTCAAAGTCGTGGTCCGAGTCCGGCGTCTTCTGCGCCACCATGTCCATGTGTCCCTGGAGAATGACCGTCGGCGCATCCTCAAATCCCGGCGAACCGGGTTTGCGAATGATGACGTCCCCCACATCATTGACCGTCGTCTCCAACCCCAACTGCTCGCCGGAGTTGGACAAGAAGGCAGTCGCCTGCTCCTCGTGATGGGATGGGCGCGGCACCTGCGTCAAGTCATAGAAGTTCTGCCAGACGGCCTGCGGTTCCATGTCCGCGATCGCATCCGCCAACGGAATGGGACCCGTTGCAGAAGTAGCCGCGGTGGACGTGATGGATGCGTCAGTGGCAGGCGCCTCCGTAGTTGGCGTGCCGGATGGCACAGACGCGACCGAGAATGAAGGCACGAACTCAACCGGCACGGTGGCATTGGCCTTGTCCAGGAATGCCTGGAGATCCGGTGAGATGTATGAATACTCTTGCAAGAACGCAGCCGCGGCGTCGGCGTCGCCGTTGCCTTCGATCGTGATCAACTTGATCGTGAGATCCTCGACCGCCTGGGTCATCTTGTCCACATCGACGGTGAATTTCTCACTTGCCTGGGTCAAGGATCAACGCACCTTGCTCGACGAAGAAATTCCACGCCGCCGAGCGAATCACGCCATACGCCGAACTGGGACCAAAGCGGGCCGAACGTAGCGCCTCAGAAAGATAACCCGCATAGTGCGATTCAAGTGGCGCCTCATCGATCCCCTGCTCGCGCAAGTAGACCACGTTGTAGAGCCCGCTAATGTCCGCCTTGCCTTCCTCGATCGGCGAATAGTATTCACCCAATGCCTGCCGGACCGTTACTTCCTGCCCATCCTTGATGACTGTGCGCGGCCCCAGGGAGTGTGACACTTCGTGCATCAGTAGCCAGTTGAAATACCCGTCGTCGCTTGACCAACTGTTGACCTCGTCGTCGAACACCACCTTCAACAGCGGGTCCAGCACTTCGCTCCGTCGCGTGTCGACGAAGTTGCGCATGATCACCTTTTTGGCGCCCTTGGCCTCCCATACTTTGGGATCGTTGGGGAGACTGAACGCCACGCCTTCCATGACTGCGCGCGACTGCCCCGTCCGGTAGATGTCGTCGGTCATCTCCATTGGCGTGAGGGTGCCGGTCTGATCGGGTCGAAATTCGGCCGGTACTGGCAGATTGGCCTGCAATTCAGGTACAGCGGCCTTGAACTTGTCCAACAGCGCACTTGCGGCGGTCAACGATCAGCACATTGGCCTTGTAGAACGCTTTCTGCCCGGTGAGTTGATCGTCATAGACCTCATGCGGTCCGACGCTCAGGTCGAGATTGGAGTCCACGCGCGCCGCGGGCAGACTTGCAAAGAGTATCTGGCCTTCCGGGTCAACCTGCTGCCAGTAGGCTGCATTCATGTACTGGGCAGCCTGAATCATCTTTTCCACGACTTGAAGCTCCCACGGCTCCAATTTCGCCAGTTGCTGCGCGCTGTTCATTTCGACTGGCTGCAGCTTTGCGGCGCGCGCCGCAATGTCTGCGTTGTCGACGCCCGATGGTTGCTCTGCTTGTGCTTGCAATGGCTGGCTGCCACCAAGCAAGGTTGCCAGTAACAGCACTGCGGTTACTACAAGACGAAATATCACGAGGAACCTCCTAACGAGAGATTGTTGTCAGCCGAGGATGTGATATGTGCGGCAGCGATTATATCCTGAGGCGCCGGCAAACGCGGGGGATGCGTTCGCTGGCGCCTCGTGCCTGTTTGACGCTAAATCGTACAGCGCAAGATGCGCTGCTTATTCGTCGCCGCCAGGCGCCTCACCCGCATCGCCCGTCAGTGGCATGTACTTAAACTTGACTTCTTCCCAGGCGGAGTTCGAGCCGCCCGGACCACGCACCTTCAGTTCATAGGTGTGTTTGCCGTCCGAGCTTGGACAGTCCTTCTTGGAACCGCCCATCCCGAGCCCCTTCTTCCAGTCGGAGCCATCGCGCTTGATCTTCACCTCCGTCACATCACCACTCACCTGCCACTTCAACTTGACACACAGCCCGACGGCTACTTTGTGATGGCTGGCATGGAAGTCATTGATCGTCGGCGCCAACGGAGCAGGTCCAGGTGGCGGTCCTGGCGGTGGGACCGGAACAGGATTTGGCGCCGGCGCCGGCGGGATTGGCGCCGGGGGTGGGATCGGGTTGGCGCCTGGCACGGCGATATTTGCCCAGAACGGTTGGCCAAAGACCTGCCCCTGATCGTCCACCATCACCCACTGGCTGCGATAGACACCCGGCGCTGCGGGTGCGCTCAGATCGACAGCCACATCATAGTATTCACCTGGGGCGATGCTTCGGCCGATGGCGTAGCTCTGGCCACCGAGTCGATCGCCGCCGGCAAACCCTACACGGAAATTTCCGTTCCATGCGCAGGTGCCGGTATTCAAGACGCGCCACTGCTTGTTGACCAATTGACCGGGCTTCACCAGCGGTGGCCCGTGCGCATCGTCATAATTGAGATCCGCAACGAAGCGCGCAAAATAGGTGCACGGCGGTGGCGTAGGAGTCGGCGGCGCCGTCGGCGTTGGCACCGGCTGCAGCGCCGAGGCGTCGACCGCCAGGTATTGGCCGGCCAACTTCGAGATCGTACCATCCGTCTGCAACTGCAGGAGTGCGTCGTTCATGGGGGCGGCCAACGTTGATCCTTTGCGCAGGGCAATCCCGAAACGCTGGCGCGTCAGCCCCTGCCCAACGACTGCAAAACCACCTTTTGCGCTAGTTGTTGGCGTCCAGGCTGTCCAATATCAACACGTCTACGTCGCCCTTGCTGAGCGCACGGATGGCCTGATCGATGGTGTTGAAGACGGCGATATTCTCTTCCTTCGCCAGACCGGTGTCAATGAGGTTCTCACGCACCCAACCGGCATAGATGGTGCCGGCCTGCACCCCGACTTTGCGACCAACGAGATCATCCGCACCGTCGACCTTCAACGTTGGCGCGGCCCCACCGGCCGGCGCAGCAACCAGAAATGCTTCCGTGCCGATGAAATAGGGATTGGTGAAGTCGACTTCCTCAAGTCTGCCATCGGTGATGGCCATCGCCGAGATGACAGCGTCTACCTGTCCCAACTGCACGGCGTCGAGCAGACTGGGGAAGACGATCGCGGAAAACTCAACTTCCGCGCCCATCTTTTCCGCGACCGCCTTCATGACCGCAATATCAAACCCGTCAATGGCAAAGTCATCGTTTGGGTATGCAAAGGGTGGGTCATCTGGCGAAACACCGACAAAGATTCGCCCCTGCCGCTGCACCCGCGCCGCGTCGTCAAGCGTCGTCGCCGAGAGCGGGGCATCCGGTGAATCCTGACCCAACCCGATCGCCGGCCACAGCATCATGCCAGTAATAACACAGAACAATGTGAGCATCAACAAGAAAGGCTTTGTTTTGACCTGCGACATACGTACAGACCTCCTATCGTGCACTACGATAACCGTCAATATTCCTCAAGGAGCGCCAGTGCGCCGGCCACCTGCCCAATCACCCTGGCGCTCCCTCTCTTCGTCTCCCTGTCTCTTTGTCTCCGCGCTCTCCGCGCCACCTCCGCGTCTCCGCGTTGATCTTTTCCTCCTCCGCCTAACTCTCACCGCGGAGGCGCAGAGACGCGGAGGAAACGCGGAGAAGAAAGAGAATCAATTGTCACTCGATCGTCACTGCATACTCCAATGTCTTATCCGCCTGTTCCGCCCCCGGCGGGAACTCGCCAATCTGCAACCCCACGCTCCCCGGCTGCAGGCTGCGGAAGAGGAATATCTGGGTTCCAGGCGCCCCCTCCAGATCTGACTCCGGCTTGAAGCCGCTGTCCGGCTGTAGCCGCAGCAGTGCACCGTCGTTTTGCGTCACGACCCACTGGTAGCCTGTGGATGGATTGGCCGGGATCGCTATTTGCAGCAGGTCGCCGGCCACCAGATTCACCGGCTTGCCGGCATCGGCGTCAGTCAACGTCACGGTGTTGCCTGTCAGCGGCGCCGGATCGACGATCATGGCGTTGAAGTCCAGTGTCGTGTCTGAATCGTCGGCGCCAGGCGCAAACTCACCGAGTTGCACGGTGGCCTCACCCGCCGCTTTTGCCAGGAAGCGGAAGGTAGCAACGCCGCCGCCACCCATCAGATCGCTGCTAAGTGCGTACTGCTCGTCGCCCGCAGAGGGCAGGAGCGTATCGTTGGTACTCACCAATTTCCAACTGTAGCCGGTGGTGTAGTTGGCCGGCAGTTGCACGACCAGGGTGTCGCCGGTGACCAGGGCGAAGTTTTTCCCGGCATCAGCGTCCGTCGCAATGACGGCCCCGCTGCTCCCCGGCTCCACCGGAGGAACCACCACAGTCACCGCATACTTTTCGGTGACATCAGCCTGCGCATCGGCAGGGACGTATTCGAATTGCATTTGTGTCGTGCCCGGATCCACGCCCAGGAAGGCGCGCTCGAAGGTCACCTGGGTCGCATCCTGGCTGTCAGGCACCACCACCCAGTCACCGAGCGGTTGCACGATCATCGGATCGGTCGCAACAAGTTTCCAGGCGCCGCCATCGTCCGTCGCCGCAAGCACGACCTTCATCACACTGCCTGACAGCACGGATGTCGTTCCGCCATTTTCCGCCAGGGTGACATAGCTCGCCGGGCCGTCGACCGGCCAGTCGGCTACAGCCTCCACCGTCATTGCAAAGGTCTCGGCTGGGTCTACGTCCGTCTCCCAGGGCCGGCCGTAGACGTATTTCAGCTCCACTGTGCCCGGCGCCACGACATTGAAGTCAAATTGCTCGACGCCCCCTGCACCGGGGATATCGGCGTCAGCCGTGAATTCGTAGGCACTGGGCTTCAGGATCGACTCGTCGTTTGCCGCTATCTGCCAGATGTAGCCGGTACTGGGGTTGCCCGGTAATCTGACTCGTAGGAGACCACCTGCTGCCACCTGCATCGTTGTGCCCGTGTCGAAATTGCTGACGACTAATATCCATGGTGGGGGCACCGCGGCTGGCTCCTCTGCTGCAGGCGCTTCCTCTGCCTGCAGGCGCTTCCTCTGCCGCAGGCGCAGCGAAGTTGGCATGCGCAACCAGCTTCCATTCGTCGTCGATCTTCTGGAACACGCTCAGCCGCGGGGCGGGTGCGCCCATGTCCGGTTCGCCGCCGTCCAATGTTGAATCGACGATCGCCGTGTAGGCAACCACCAGGACATCGCCATCCTCGGTAGCATGGATATCTTCGAGTGTGTAGGATTCGATGACCGGGAGATGGTCGAGGTAGTTGGTGGTGTCATACCGCTCACCGGCGCCGCGGACGAGTTGGAAGGCCGGGGCGAGGATCGCTGCGATCTGTTCCTTGTCGCCGGACTGCAGCGCAGCAAAGAACGCGTCCACCAATTCTGTACCCAACGCATCCACATCGCTTTCGCCAGCAACCGCCTGCGCCAGTACAGCAACGGTGACCGCATAGGTTGCAGTTGGCTCCGCATCACCCTCGCGGGTGTTGGTCAGTGTCAATTCCGCTGCGCCAGGCGCGATTCCTTTCAAGGTGAAGATTTGCTGGCTCATTGCACCCGGCATGGTGCCGAGTAACACCAGGGCAGGCTCACCGACCTCCTCCACAACTGCGGAATCGAACTCCCCAAGCTTCCACGAATAACCGCCATCGGCGTCGGTGTCGAGCGCCACTTGGAACTCTTCACCTGTCATGACCGGAATGTCCTGACCGGCGGCATCTGCGGTCAAAATCTTCTTAGTGGGCAATGGCGCCGGCGAAACGACGACGCGCAGTGTAAAGCCGGCCGCCTTGTCGCCGGTGTTCTCAACGACTACGGTGTACGCGCCGTCCTCCGGCGCCCATGCCATGTAGTTGAAAGCCGAGGGCACGCCGCCAAGTTCCAACGGCCCCCATGAAGCCTCGAACGCGTTGACCTGCAAGGCATCGGTCTCGCCTTCAAGATCCATCGCTACCCGATCCCCTGCCTTCAATTCCAACGTGTAGCTTGCCTTGGCCTGAGGATCCAGCGCATCGGTCTTGACGAAGCCGAAGCCCGCTTCGTCAAGCGGTATTGCGGGCGCCTCCTGCGCCCACGCCTGCTGTGCGAACCCTCCACCTCCCAGCATTGTCACAATACAAATGAACGCTACGACTGCCTTGATGATCGCTTGCTTTCATTCTCGTGTCTCCTATTGCCGTCCCTCAATACATGCGTTATTTGGGATGTCGGCGTCTTCCCGTCGACGATTGACGATTGCCCTTAAATAGAATCGCATCCTGAGCATATGAACTGTCCTACCTTTACGCTGGACTGCTGTCGATTAACTACTTACAAAGCGCAGTGATGGACTGTAAGGTTCCCCAATTTGCAAGGAAAGCCGGTGCGGTTGCCGTGAGACCTAAGGTGACGCCGTGTTGTTGTTGTTCAACTCCAGCACAGCGCGCAAAGCCTGTTCGTTCAAGCCACTCCGCAGCAGGGCAAGATGGGCGCCCGCCTGCAGACAAACGTCGCGCTGCGCAGGCCCGTCGACAATGGCCAGGTAGCGGACATCGGGCGTTCGTTGCTTGATGTCATCGGCAAGGTGGCGCTGGTTCACCCAAATGTTTGCGTCTGTGAGGATCGCGTCTGGATGGCAGATTTCTGTCAAGGCAAACAGTTCTTCCGATTCGTCCGTGACGCCACCAACCCGCACTTCAGGCAGCGCACGCAGCAAAGCGACCAACGCATCACGGCGGGTGCCAGGTAGCGCCACCAACAGGATCACAACCAGGTGCGGGTCCCCAGTCTCATTCACGTTGACCATATGCATTTCTCCGTCAATGTGAGCAATACACGCCAGCTTAGCACGCTCCTTACGAAGTTACCTGCGTCATTCGTCTCGAAAATTATCGACATATCGTCAAAAGCTCATTTGTCGACAAGCCAGATCCGCGTGCTTTTCGTTGCAGTAAAAACGGTGTATGATCTCCTTACTGCTTGCTTACGGGATCTACGTGGTTTCTTCTGCGACTTCAAATGATCTGGCAGCGTTGGCCCTACATCCTGGTGATGCTGATGGCGGCATGCGTCATGTTCGCGCTGGCCGCCTATGGCTGGCGCCGGCGGTCCGCGCCTGCTGCGACCGCATTCGCTGTGCTGTCGCTTGTCGTCGGTTGTGCGGGGATCATCGGCGCCCTGGAGAGTGCAATTCCGGCAACAGCGTTTGACGCAAAAGTAGCGGCGAAGACGCTCTACGCTGCCTGGCTGGCGCCAGCGCCAGTGCTCCTCTTCATATTTGCTGCTCAGTACACCCACCGCGAGCGCTGGCTGACAAAAGGGCTGTTGGCATTGATCTGGGGTTGGTAATCCTTGAGGTAGTGCTTGTGGTGACAAACGGGTTCACCTGGATCTATTGGACATCGATCCAGGCAACCTCATCGGCGCCCGATGCGATGCTTGCGGTAACACACGGGCCAGTCAATCCGGGATTGGCCTTTGTTTTTCTACGCGCTGATCCTCGTGTCAGTTGGGATGTTCCTGGCAAGCGCGCGCAAACACGAGGTGTTTACCGCACGCAGAATCTGAACTGGCGGCTATCGCGGTTGTCATCCCGATTGCCGCAAACGCAATCTATTTCTTTGGGGTGGGGCCGACTAAACATTTTGACCTCACGCCGGTTGCCTTTGCAGCGGCGGGGGTGCTGCTTGCCTTCGCCACCATCCGCTACCATCTCGTGGACCTTGCACCGATGGCGCACGATGTCCTCTTTGCCAACCTGGGCGACGCCGTCGTTGCGGTGAATGGGCACGGCATCATCTCCGCCGCCAATCCCAAAGCAGTCGAGTTGCTCTCCACGCATGCAACGACTCTGGTGGGAACACGGGTGGCGGACCTGGCCGAGCCATGGTCCAACGTGCTTAGCACCCTGGTGCAATCGCCTAATCCACCCAATCAGGAGACTACGGTCGTTGCTCAGGGTGCAAAACGCGTCTATGAAGCCAGTCGATCACGCATGATGGATCGAAGCGAGCAACCTGTCGGTACGCTGACCATCATCCATGACATCACCGCGCACAAGATGCTCCAGGCTGCACTCGCCTCGATGAACGTTGAACTGGAAGACCGCGTGGCCGGACGGACGGCAGAACTGAACGCCGCCATCCAACGTTTAACCGAGGAAGCCGCAGAGCGCGCGCGCGCCGAACTGGCGCTGCGCCAAATGCAAGACTCGCTCGCCGATCACGTGACCTCGTTAAGCAAAAATCTCGGGGTGCTCTATGACGTTATTCTTGTCGGCGATCGCGGTCTGCCTGTCCCGGAGGTGCGGTCCACCGGTTTCGACCTGATCATGGCGGCCTTGAGCGCCGAGGCGGGTTTCATGCTGGCATGGGAAGTTGGCGCCACACCGCTGCCGCTGGTTGTTGCAAGAGATCTTGCCGCCGCCGACATTTCGCGCATTTCGCAATTGTCAGATAGCTGGCTCTTTGGGGATCGTCTTCCGCGCGTCGTGCTGGATCTGGATGCGGCGCACAACTATCCAGCAGCGCTGAAGATCGAGGGGGCGCGCACTTTCTTAGGGGCGCCGGTCTTTCGCCATGACGAACGAATCGGCTTTGTCGGCATCTACTGGCGCGCGCCCGTTGCGTTGGGCGTCGATGAGATTGCCCTCTTCGCCGCCCTCAGCGATCAGTTGGCGATCCTCACAGAGAATGCACGCCTGCGGCAGCAACGCGAGGCCGAGGTCGCGCTGGAAGAACGGCGCCGGCTCGCGCGTGATCTCCATGATTCTGCCACCCAGTCGTTAACAAGTGTGCTCCTAATGGCTGAAGTAGCGATAAATCGGCTGCAGCAGGGTCAATTGGATCGCCTTGCGACGCCACTGGAGCAGATCGCGCATAACGCACGCCAGGCTCTGCGTGAGATGCGCCTGCTCCTATTTGAATTGCGTGCCAGATCCGTACCGCAGGGCCAACTTGTGGCGGCGCTCGAACAGCGCCTGGACTCAGTCGAGCGGCGAGCCGGCATAGATGCTGTGATTATTGCCACCGGCGCGGAGCAACTTCGAGCAGCCGCGGCCGAAGAAATCTATTGGATCGCATTGGAGGCGCTTAACAACTCGCTGAAACATTCGTCCGCAAACCAAATTGCGATATCATTGTCTGTGTCGCAGACTGGCGCCGTGTTCCAGATCGATGATGATGGCTGCGGCTTTGATGATGCCACGCGGAACCCGGGTGGTATCGGCTTACAGTCCATGGCAGAACGCGCCGCTCGCCTCAGCGGCGATTTGACTGTCACCAGTGCGCCAGGCCAGGGCACTCGAATACTCCTGAAGGTCCCCTCATCCCATCCACAGCAAGGAGACCTGTCGCCGGCTGCGCAATACACGCCGCCGGAACACTTCACCAGAATGGAGACGGTATGAGTGCACTGAATGCAAAAATGCGCGTGATCGTCGTCGACGATCACCCCCTGATGCGCGAAGCGCTGTGCGCCGCCATCGAGGACGAACCGGATCTGGTCGTTGTCGGGTCAGCGGCGGACGGCGTGCAAGCGGTCGTGGTGGCCAATGCCGTCCCTGCCGATGTGATCATCATGGACCTGTTTCTGCCGCGGCAGGGAGGTGTGGACGCCGCAATTGCCATCCTCATAGCGCGGCCCAATGCACGGATTCTGGCGCTCACCAGTTCTGCCGACGAGGTGCTGGTCGCGCGGCAATCCAGGCCGGCGTGCGGCTATGTGCTCAAAGAGGCGGGCCGGAAAGAATTGCTCCACGCCATCCGCGAAGTGGGCCGCGGCAACGCCTATTTTGCGCCGAAAATAGCGCACCTCGTCACCGATGAAATCCGTGCGCTGGCGCCAGCACCGGGTGCAGACCCTCCCGAGCACCTCACCCCGCGCGAACGTGAGATTCTACGCATGATCGGTCGCGGCGCAACCAACCTGGAGATCGCCAACGCTCTGAAGTCGGCGACAGCACAGTCCGCAACCACTTGCAGCACCTATTGAACAAACTTGGCCTGGCCAACCGCAACCAGGCCATGCTGTATGCGGTAAGAACAGGTTTGGCGGAGGAGTGAGTGCGGACTGTTGGGTGTTGCGTGTCCCGCAGCACCCATTTATTGATGCGTGTTTCGCGTCCGGCGTTATGTAGATGATAATACGAGGCACGAGACACACAACACGAGATACAAAATACCCAATTCTCTGGAGTTCCACCCATGCCGCCAGCCAAAGACAAGAAACAATTCGTCTGTTCAGCCTGTGGGAGCATCCAGTTGCGCTGGGCAGGGAAGTGCCCGGAATGCGGCGAATGGAATTCGCTTGTTGAGGAGGTGGTGCGTGCGCCGGAAAAGGCAAGACCACAGGCAGTAGGCAGCGCCGATGGCGCTGCAACCCCGGTGTCGCTTGCTGCCATTGTTCACGACGACCATCCCCGGCTTGCCCTGCATATCGCCGAACTAAACCGCGTCCTTGGCGGAGGCATCGTCCCCGGCGCCTGTGTCCTCGTCGGCGGCGACCCAGGGGTTGGTAAATCCACCTTATTGCTCTCGATGGCTGCGGACGTCGCCCAACACGCCGGCGCGGTGCTCTATGTCTCTGCCGAAGAAAGCGCGCACCAGATCGCACGGCGTGCTGCCCGGCTTGGTATCAGTGCCGAGCAATTGCTGATCCTGGCAGAGATCGAGGTGGAGAGCATCGTCAACCAGATTGAGGCAGTCCGGCCCAAATTGGTGATCGTGGATTCCATCCAGGCCGTCTATACCAGCACCGGCGGCAGCGCGGCCGGTACGGTGAGCCAGGTGCGCGACAGCGCCTCAATGCTCCTGCGCACGGGCAAAGCGCACAACATCCCGATCTTTCTAGTCGGTCATGTCACCAAAGAAGGCGCCATTGCCGGGCCAAAAGTGCTGGAGCACATGGTGGACGCGGTGTTGCAACTTGAAGGCGAGCGTTTCCATGCGTTTCGCCTGTTGCGCTCCGTCAAGAACCGGTTTGGCTCGACCAACGAGGTCGGCGTCTTTGAAATGACCGAGCGCGGCATGGAAGAGGTGCTGAATCCCTCTGAGCTATTCCTTGCCGAACGCCTGCCCAATGCCACGGGCAGTGGCATTGCAGTGTCCATGGAGGGTACGCGCCCGTTGCTTGTCGAAATCCAGGCGCTGAGCAGTTCAACGGCCTTCAGCATGCCGCGCCGCACCGGCAATGGCATCGACCCCAACCGCCTGCTGCTGCTCACCGCCGTGCTCTCCAAACGCGTCGGCATGGATCTCAGCGATCAGGACATCTTTGTGAATGTGGTGGGCGGCATGCGGGTAGACGAGCCGGCCGCCGATCTGGCCATTGCCTGCGCGATCGCATCGAGCTACCGCAACCGGCCTGTGTGGGCTGACCTTGCCATCGTCGGTGAAGTCGGCTTAAGCGGTGAACTGCGGAGCGTAGGTCACCTTGCGCGCCGCCTGCACGAAGCGGCCAAACTTGGCTTTACGCGCGTGCTGGCCCCGCGGAGCACGCTCCAACGCAAGGGTGGCGACGGCTATCCCACCAACGTGGAATTGATCGGCGTGCGCACCCTCTCCGAGGCGCTGTCGATCGCACTCAGCAGTTGACGGCCTGGTGTAAAATAGTCGTAGATTGCCAGACTGGTCGCTAGCCATGCTTGGTCCCGGAGAATCTTGATGCCCGTCCCACCCCGCCGCCTTATCTTGCTCACCCTGCTGTTTGCCTTGCTGCTCCCATTCCCCGTGCAGGCGGCGCCTGTGCAACAGACACAAGGTCCTTCAACGCCGATCTACGGCGTGATTGGCCATTTTGAGCGCGTCCAGGGACAACCTTTTCCGGTTGTCTTTGTGGCGAGCGACGGCACGCGGCTCAGTTCCGCTGGGGCGACAGCGCAGGTTCAGCAGCAGATCGATGTCCTGACCCAGCAGCAACCGGCCAAAACCGCCCAGGTCTGGGGGACGCGCAACTATGCCCCAAAGCCCGACACGATGGCAGACCTGGTGGTTACTCAGCTCCTCGTCGAAGGCGATACAGCCGCCCCTGCGCCCGCGCCGGCGAATCTACCGACCGCCGTCGTCAGCTTCAGCATGGTCAACCTGTATAGCACGCCGGCACAATCCCCCTCAGTTGTCGGCCAGGCGCGCGCAGGTGAGCAGTGTACGGTGAAAGGGCGCGATCCCTCACGCGCGTGGCTTCTGGTCGATTGTGGGAGCGCCAGTGGCTGGATCGACAAGCGGCTGGTTGCGGTGAGTGGCGATCTGACTACTGTCCCCACCACCACGGCCACGATCGCCGCCAAACCGCCGGTCAGTGCGCCGACGCCAACACCGGTCGTCACCCCGCCGCCCATGCCGGCCGTGTTCAACGGCTGGCGAACCTACTATTTCAACAACGCCAATCTCCAGGGTAACCCTGTAGCCTACGCGGACTCACCTGAGATCAACTTCAATTGGAATTATGGATCTCCTGACCCTGCAGTGCCGGTCGACTATTTTTCAGCGCGCTTCGATCGCACGATCACCTTTCCGGGGGGCACATACGAGTTTAAGGCGACGGCAGATGACGGCGTGCGCGTCTATCTGGACAATGATCTGCTGATCGATGAATGGCACGGCGCCACCGGCCAAACTTACTCCGTGTCGCGTTCTCTTTCTGGCGCCCATCAGCTCCGCGTTGACTATCTGGAACTTGTCGGCGCTGCCAGCATCCGGTTCTGGTATGAAGGCGCTGCACAAGGCACGGCGTGGAACGCTTATTATTACAACTCCACGCAACAGCGCACGGACTTGCTTGCGGCACAGGCTGAACCATCCAATGGGTCCACGCAATTGCAACGGAATTGGGGATACGGCGCCCCGTGCAAAATCGTGTTTCCTTCCGACGGGTGGAACGGCCGGTGGCAGGGCGAATTCGACTTTTCGGACGGCGACTACGTCTTTCGCGCGGCAACGGACGACGGTGTCCGCGTCTACATCGACGACACGCTCGTGCTCGACGCCTGGCGCGAGGGACCTGTCGACATCACGAACACATTCCGCGGCGTCGGCGGCGGCAAACACCGCATCACCGTTGATTACTACAAACGCACCGGGTACGCATACCTCCAGGTCTGGTGGTACCGTAGCGGTGGCCCCACGATCCAGCCATAAATTCAAGCGCGACTTTTCTATACAGATCTGCGTAGTGACTCTTGGGCGCACGCATGCCTTCTGCGGCGTCCTCTTCTACGGACAGCGCCTTGCATTCTTGGAGGATCACATATGCAGACAAGCATCAAAAGCAGCACTGCGGTTTGGGGGTTCCTGCTGATCGCGCTTGGCAGTTTCCTGTTGCTTCAAGCCACTGGCATCCTTGGTGTGCTCTCTGGGTTGTTCTGGACAATCGTCTTTGCCGCCGTCGGCGCCGCATTCCTCTACGTCTTCCTGACCGCGGTGCATACGCGCTGGTGGGCGGCAATTCCGGGATTCACGCTCCTCGGGCTTGCAGCCACCGTCTTCTACGATCATTTTGCGCCGCCGTTTTTCAGCGACATTGGCGGTGCGGTCTTTCTGGCCTCGATCGGCGCAAGTTTCATCGCGATCTTTTTCACCAACCGGCACTTGTGGTGGGCCTTGATTCCGGGTGGAGCACTGCTGTCCGTTGCGGGCGTCGTGTTGGTCAGCCAAGCGGGTCTGACCTTTATCAACCCTGCGAGCGTCCTTTTCGTTGGTCTCGGTGCGACGTTTGGGCTGGTGGGGCTTCTGTCCACCTACCTCAACATCAATTTACGCTGGGCCTACATCCCGGCCGCGGTGCTCCTTGTGTTGGGGATGTTCATCTTCACGCCGTTTATGGGTGTGGTAGGCATGGTGTTGCCCCTGGCGCTGATCGGCGGCGGCGCCTATCTTGTGTTGCGGCGCCACCACAGCGCCCAGCAGTTGTCGTTACCACCGGAATGGTGGCAGGAACTACCACGCGACACCGGCGCCGTTCAGAAGACCGTGGATACAACTGCAACAACGCCATCAACTGAGCCGCGATAGTACTTCCTGTTAGCTGCGAATATCACAAAACGCTGCGCCCGGTCATGACCGGGCGCAGCGTTTTGTGATATTCGCACCGGTGCACGCGCAACTTTTATTCAATGCGTGTGTTTTAGCGCAGTGATCATCTGGAGGAGGAGAGCCAGGCGCCTGTGTGCTACCTGGACCCGCAAAGAACCATAGGAAGAAACAAAATGCCACTTCAGGAAGCCGCATCTGCGGCACATAATGGCGCCTCCCCGCGCCGTGTAGTCATTACTGGGCTCGGTGCGGTGACGCCACTCGGGCTCGATGTTGCGACCACCTGGGAAAAGTTGCTCGCCGGTGAATCAGGCATCGATTATATTTCAAAGTTCGACACCGGCGAGCTCGAAGTCAATTTTGCCGGAGAGGTGAAAGCCTTCGATCCCAGCCACTACATGGATCGCAAGGAAGCCCGCCGGCTGGATTCCTATATCCAATATGCCCTGGCAGCCACCCAGGAAGCCGTGGCGGATTCAGGACTCGACATGGCCCAAGAAGACCCCACCAGGGTCGGCGCCATCGTCGGCAGCGGCATTGGTGGGATTCATGCATTCGACGAAAATGTTGCGCTGACGCGCGAACGCGGTCTCCGCAAGGTCAGCCCATTCATGATCCCGAACATGTTGGTCGACAGCGCAGCCGGCAAGATCGCCATCGATTACAACCTTCAGGGGCCAAACCATGCCGTCGTGAGCGCCTGCGCAAGCGGCACCTCGGCCTGCGGTGAGGCGTTTGAAGTGCTCCGGCGCGGCGATGCAGACGCCATGTTCGCAGGCGGCACCGAAGCGGCAATTCTCCCGATCGTCGTCTCGGCCTTTGATGTGATGGGCGCGCTCAGCCAGCGGGTCACCGATCCCAAAGGTGCATGCCGGCCGTTCGACAGCGACCGTGATGGCTTCGTGATGAGCGAAGGTGCGGCCATTGTGATCATGGAGACACTTGACCACGCATTGGCGCGCGGCGCGCGGATTTACGCCGAGGTCATTGGGTACGGCAGCAGCGCCGATGCCTATCACATGGCCGCACCCCATACCACCGGACGTGGCGCGGCCGCAGCCATGCGCATGGCGCTGCGCAAAGCCCTCGAATACGGCGAAGATGCAACGCAAGTCAACTATGTAAATGCACACGGCACCGCCACCCGCTTGAATGACATCGGCGAAACGCTGGCGCTCAAGCAGGTGCTTGGCGAACATGCCTACAACATCCGCATCAGCAGCACCAAGAGCATGACGGGCCATCTGCTCGGCGCAGCGGGCGCGTTGGAGACGATCGTCACCTCGAAGGTGATTCAGACGGGTCACATTCCGCCCACGATCAATCTGCACAATCAGGATCCTGAATGCGATTTGAATTACACGCCCAATCAGGCGGTGCAGGCCGACGTGCGCGTCGCCTTTAGCAATAGTTTCGGCTTTGGTGGTCACAACGCTTGCATCGCATTGCGGCGGTGCGAGTAGCGGGATCGGAGGAGAACATGACAGAGGCGAATGCAGCCAGTCACCGTGCAGGCACGAACGGCACGGCCAATGGTGTGACAAACGGGGTGACAAACGGCGCCAGCCAGACGCTGCGCTCGGGCTATCAGTTGAGAACCATCGCAGCCGGGCTAGCTATGCCCACATTGTCGGTTGGGGCTACGAGGTGCCGGAAAAGTCATCACCAATCCAGGACCTGGAGCAGATTGTCGACACGACCGACGAGTGGATCCGGTCGCGGACAGGGATCCAGGAACGGCATGTCGCCGCTGACCCCAAGGAGACATCTGCGACGCTGGCCATTGCTGCGGCACGCAAAGGCGCTCGAAGTTGCCGACGTCCCTGCCAGCAAAGTCGATCTCATTATCTGCTCCACCACGACGCCGGAATATAGTTTTCCGGCAACGGGTTGCCTTGTCCAGGATGCGATCGGCGCCTCCAACGCCGGTGCATTTGACCTCAGCGCTGCGTGCTCCGGTTTTGTTTACGCCTTGAGCATGGCGCGCGGCCATATTATTGCCGGCGACGCCGAGTATGTGCTTGTCATCGGCACGGAAACCCTAAGCCGCATCGTTGACTGGACGGATCGCGAGACCTGCGTGCTCTTTGGCGATGGTGCAGGGGCCGTGCTGGTGGCCGCCAGCGAAGTGCCCGGCGGCATCGTCGCCTGTGAGTTAGGCAGCGACGGCTCCGGGGGCAGCGCCCTGATTGTTCCGGCAGGCGGCAGCGCGCTGCCTACCAGCCTCGAAACCGTCAATGCCGGTCAGCACTACATCAAGATGGACGGTAAGGCGGTATTCCGCTTTGCCACACGCGTGATGGCCAGCGCCACGCGGCGGGTGCTGGAGCGCGCCGGCTACACCGCAGCCGACGTGGATCTAGTGGTGCCGCATCAAGCCAACCTCCGCATCATCCAGAACGCTGTCTTTAACCAGCTCAAGATTCCCGAAGAGAAGGTCTTTGTCAACCTGCAGAAATACGGCAACACCAGCACTGCCAGCATCCCCATTGCCCTATGCGAGGCGATCGAGGCCGGCCGGCTCAAGCCGGGCCATAAGGTTGTCTTCGTCGGGTTTGGCGCAGGGCTGACCTGGGCGGCCTGTGCACTGGAATGGCGGACGCCCGTCGAGAGAAGCGGACGCAGACTGGTGGAAGAGCACGCCGGCAGGCGACCTATAGCGCCGCCGCCGCCCGCAGCATGTGGAAGCGTGCGGTGCGTTGGGTCTACGACACGCTGCCAACCGACCCCGAAGCCCCGCGTGAACCGGGGAAATCAAAGGAAAAACCGGCGGAACCGCCCGTCGTGATTCCAGCGTTCCCGACGAAAGAGCCAGAATAGGCAATAGGGGTCGAACGAGTTGTTCGGCCCCTATTTTTCAAAGCCCTTTCAAGGTCTGATTCGCAATTTTGACTATTTCGTGTTAAAACGAGTCTGATATCGATGTAGTGAAATTTGATAAGGAGCTTACTTATGAGCGAAATTGTTTACCTGGTCGGCCGCGAGGTGCTTGACAGCCGCGGCAACCCGACAGTGGAAGTCGAAGTAGGTCTGGAGAGCGGTGTCGTGGGCAGCGCCATCGTACCCAGTGGCGCCAGCACCGGCGTGCACGAAGCGCTCGAACTGCGCGATGGCGACAAGAAGCGCTATGGCGGCAAGGGCGTGCTCAAGGCCGTGGAAAATGTCAACGAGATCATTGCCGAGGAATTGGTCGGTGTGGATGCCTCCAACCAGGTGGCCATCGACACCTTTATGCTTGAACTCGACGGCACCGAGACCAAGAACAAATTGGGCGCCAACGCGATCCTGGCGGTCAGCCTCGCCGTCGCCAAAGCCGCTGCCGAAGATCTGGGCCTGCCCCTCTATCGCTACCTGGGTGGCGTCAACGCGCGCGTCCTCCCGGTCCCGATGATGAACATCCTCAACGGTGGCAAACATGCTGCCAACAGCACCGACTTCCAGGAATTCATGGTCATGCCGACCGGCGCGGAAAGCTTCCGCGAGGGTCTGCGTTGGGGCGCTGAGATCTACCAGAGCCTCAAGAAGGTGCTCCATGACGATGGCTTCAGCACCAACGTCGGCGACGAGGGCGGCTTTGCCCCGAGCCTGGGTGGCAACGTCAAGGCCATCGAAGTGATCCTCAAGGCCATCGAAAAGGCCGGCTACAAACCGGGCGTCGATGTCTATCTGGCCCTTGACCCCGCCATGAGCGAACTCTATGACGCCAAGACCGGTCTCTACAACCTGGAGATCGAAGGCCAC
>JADJPH010000058.1 GCA_016713335.1 Candidatus Fredericiella danica
ATGCCGGCGATGGATCACACAATGCCATGACCGGTACGGAGATGGCGCCTGAAGCCAGTGCGATGGAAGCGATGCCAGGGATGGATCATTCGGTGCCGATGACGGGTACGGAGCCGGCGCCAGGTGCTGGCGCGATGGACGGCATGGATCACGGCGCCAGCAGTGGCGCCCACGTGATGGCACCTGTGCCCAGCGCCGGCGTACCAGCCGCAATGGCTGCCGCCGGCCCCCCGCCTTCACGCACCCATGGGATGGCGACGTCAAGGTCTTCGAACTCACCGCGCAGCCGGTGCGCTGGCCGCGATGGGGGGCGTCGTGGCGACTGCATGGACCTATAACGGCTCTGTGCCGGGTCCTATGATCCGCGTGACCGAGGGCGACAAAGTGCGCGTTGTCCTCAAGAATGAACTGCCAGAACCGACGACCATTCACTGGCATGGTGTCACCGTCCCAAACAGCATGGACGGCGTGCCCGGCATGACGCAGGAGGCGGTGAAACCAGGTGAGAGCTTCACCTACGAGTTTACGGCGCAACCCGCGGGGACCTACTGGTACCATCCGCATGCAAACAGCGATCAACAGATCGGCATCGGGCTATACGCCCCGCTGCTCATTGAACCGAAAGCTGAGGCCGCAAGTGTGGCTGATGTGGATGTCACGATGATGTTGGGTGAGTGGGCGCGTCGTCGACGGAGACCTATGCGGCGATGCCTATGGCCGGCATGGAGCCGAACTACTTCACGGTGAACGGGAAAGCATTTCCTGCAACCGGGAGACAATCCAAGTGAAAAAGGGGATCGCGTCCGGCTGCGTTTATCAATGCCGGACAGTTTGTACATCCGATGCATCTGCACGGTGTTCCGTTTGAAGTTGTCGCCACGGATGGTCATGCCGTGCCCGAGGCGGCGATCTTGACGAAAGACACCATATCAGTGGCGCCAGGCGAACGCTATGACGTGGAGTTCACCGCCACCGAAACCGGACAGTGGATGCTCCACTGCCATATCGCACCACCTGACGAATGATGGCGTTGAACCCGGCGGGTTAATGTTGACAATAAACGTCACCAATTAGGGCCTGCTTTGGCGTTAAGCGCAGCCGGGCGAGAGGGCGATCGTTGCTCTCTCGCCCTTTTTTGTTCCGTTCGGCGGCCCAGCTGAACAGGGGCGCTTGCGCAAGAATCGACTCCCGTCTACACTGGAACAGAGCAATCTACGCAAACACAGTTGTGTCTCAATATCGAGGTGGAGTGTCGTATCGTGGCGGAAAAAAAGCGCCGGCGCCGGCCATTCGGCGTCTATGTCATTATCACGCTACAACTATTTTCGATCGTGGCGGGGCTGTTCGTCTTTGCCGGTGAGTATCTCGCCCTCAACTATCCGGAACTGAACGTCGATCTGGATCTCGGTTTTCCATTGTCAGGTCCCGAATTCTGGATCACCAACCTGCAGTTGGCGATCGTCATGGTGTTGAGCATGATCTCCGTGATCGGTCTCTGGCGAATGCAACGTTGGGCCTGGTACCTGACGATGCTCGAACTGGGTTTCTCGATGGTTGTCAACATCTCCATGTATTTCAACGCCAATGCCAATTATGTGGACATGTTCCTGAACGTGCTGACGGTCTTCTACCTCAATCAGAAAGATGTGCAGCGTGCGTTTGTACGGCGTCGCGTGGAGGCCGCATGAACGACCTTGAATTATTGCGCCAATATGAGCCGGTGGTGTGCTACACAGGTGGCGAGCACTTCTTCCCGTGTGCCGTCGATGGCTACGTGCAACAGTGTAGCCTCTGGTCACTCAACAAGAAGAAACAACGCCAACAACTCATCCCGACGGGTGAACTTGACCTTGATCGATTGGCGACTTTCGATGATGTTCCTCCCGGCGAGACGCTCCATCTACGCATTGTAGACAAGCCACTGGATGCGGCGGCCTACCAGCGGTGGCGGCAACTTCCGGACCGGCCGGCACTTCACGCGCCAGGGCGGTTTTATACGCGTTGGCCTGGTGTCGCGATTGGCAAGTTCACTGTTCAATGCTTCTCTCCTCGTGCGTGGCACCGTACCCGGCGGTACAGTCGCCGCGCCGACCTGAAGTATCGGGAGATCCGCACCGCCGATCCGCGCTATGTCTATTACGCGCGGGTCTTGCGCCAGGGAGGATACGATTCTCCACTACCTTTTCTTTTTCGCAATGAACGACTGGCGCTCCAGCTTCTTTGGCATCAACGATCATGAGGCTGATTGGGAACAGTGTTTCATCTACCTGGCGGACAGCGATGAGGGTGTGCGACCTTACTGGGTGGCGTTTGCATCGCATGACTACTCCGGGGATGACCTGCGCAGGCGCTGGGATGATCCTGACCTCACGTTGGTCGATGGACGTCACCGCGGTCATCTACGCCGGCGCCGGTTCGCATGCTTCGTATTTCATCAAGGGCGAGTATCTCACCGGCGTCTCGCCCTCGTTTCTGCGCCCGGTTGCGAATGCAGTCACCTGGCTGCAGCAGTTCTGGTACGAGGAATTGAAACAGGGGAAGGCGAGTTTGACGAAGAAGCCGTTCGGGATTTTTCAGCGTCGCCTTCGTAGACTATGCGTGGTGACGGCGTCACAGTCGGTCCCGGCACAAAGAACGCCTGGACGCCAGTCCTGATGGATGGGCAGGGGTGGATCGAAAACTACCGCGGCTTATGGGGGATCGACACGGAGGATCCATTTGGTGGCGAACGCGCACCGGCAGGTCCCAAATACAACCGCGACGGTTCGGTGCGCCTGGCCTGGTATGACCCGCTGGCCTGGGCCGGTCTTGACAAGGTGCCCCCGCCGCTTCAGGCCGTCGAAATGTTGCAGCAACGGATCCGTGCCCTCAGCGAGGAACGCGCGGAACTGGGCGAAGCATTTGTGAAGCGCCGGCAGGAGGTGCGCAACCTCGACCTCGATGTTCAGGCGTTGCTCCAGACCGACTATCTCGGCCATCTCTCCAAGCATCGCGTCCAGGAACTTACAAAAGAGCAGAAGGAACTCCAGGGCATGAGCGCACGGTTGGTGGCATTGGACGAGACCAATGCGGCCAACGCTCAACTCCCTCACCAAGCTTGCAGAAGTGGCGATTGGGGAAACCCGCAGGCGCACCTGAAACACCAACATCTTCCTGAGACGGTGAAAACGGCGAATTCGCGGGCGATGGATTTCTGAGCGGCGATCAGCGGCGCAGGTTTGCTCCTGGCGCTCACAATTATCATCTGGCGCGCATCGGCCACGTGGTATATTTGGACAACCCTGGCAATTTTGATCTTTTTGGCGGTTGAATCAGCGTTACGCGGCCGACTATCCAGCTACTTGCTGAATGTGATCATCTTCCTGGCGGTGGTCACAACTTTGATTCTCCTCTGGCAGTTCTGGAAACTCGCAATTGTCGCAACGATCTTTGCGCTGGTGATCTTGATGGTGCGCGACAATCTGCGTGAGTTGCGAGGCAAGTAACCCTCATTCTCGCTTCTTCTGGGCGTCTTTGCGTCTTGGCGGGAGGGCTTGGTGTTTTGAACACATGCGCATGGCGCTCAACGTCAGCGGTCGCCGCGTGCGAACCACTGGTAGATCTCGCGGATGACAATGATGATGGTCACCGTGGCCGCGCCCACAAAGATGAAGAATGCCAGTTCCGGTAGGTTGGGCAGAATGTCAGAGGGTGAATTACTGGCAATCGCGGCGCCCATCAGGAGCCCCACCAACAGCAACGCAAAGGTCAACCGGCGAATATTGGCGGTCAGTCGCGTCGACCTCCTTCACCTGTTTTCCCACATCAGAAGCATCCACATAGATGGTGAACTTACCACTGCGGAATTGCTGGATCCAACTGGGCGCGGCGTCTTCAATGGACGGTACATATTCCGGATTGCTTCCTTGGCAGTGCGGATGGCCTGGCGCCGCAAGGAGGCCACGACGATCGGCGTCGAAGGTTTCCATCAACAATTGCTGTAGATTCCAATGCGGTGTTCACGAGCGGGAGCGACGGATCTAATGTGCAAGTAATCTCCTCCGCCTGGATGAGGGCCTTGAGCGCCAGGGTCAGGTCGGCATCCATCCGTAACCCAGCACGGTTAAGCGCATCGAACATGGCCTTCATGGCGCCGGAGATCGAGACGCCCACGTCGGCGTATGCCGTGTAGCGCTTAAGCAGGCGTTCCACATCGTCAATAAAGGCGCGCTCATCCACCTCCTTGTAGCTGACCGTCAGCCGCAACACGACCCGGCCGATCTCCTGACCGTCACCTTCCGCCAATGACCAGATCAGGTCGGCCATCGCAAGCCGTTTTTCTGTGCTCAAGACGCCCATCATCCCCATGTCCAGGAAGATGATGTTGCCGGTTTCCAGATTGACCAACACATTGCCGGGATGTGGGTCGCCGTGAAAAAAGCCATCGTAGAGCACCTGTTTCACGATCGCACGCATAAACGTTGTTGCCAGTTCGGTGCGGTCCAACCCGGCTGCGTCGATGGCTTCCACGTTGGTAATCTTCACGCCCTTGACAAACTCCTGCGTCATCACCCGGCGCGTGGAGAGTTTGCCATAAATGTCCGGGACATGAACGTTGGGGAAGATGCGCATGTTTTCGGCGAGTACGCGCCCGTTGTAAGCCTCATTGGTATAATCCAATTCGAGCAAGATATTGTCGGCATACTCATCCATGATGCCGCTCAAGTCGGTGTGCCGGGCCCACTCGAAACGACGCTCCGTCACCCTGGTCAAATCTCTCATCACATTCAGGTCGGCGCGCACGGTGACATCGATGTCCGGCGCTGGATCTTCACCACGACCTTTTGCCCGCCCGGCAACACTGCCTGTGCACCTGGGCCGTGGAAGCGGCCGCCAGCGGGTTCCATATCAAACTCAGCATAAAGTGTAGAGATGGGCTGGCCGAGTTCTCTGGCGACGATTGCTTCCGCTTCCGCAGAGGGGAAGGGGAGCACCTGGCTCTGCAACTGCGCCAGTTCGGCGCCAGTCCGCCGGCAATTGCTCGGCACGGCTTCGACACGATTTGGCCGGAGCTTTACAAAGTCGGACCAAGATCTTGGAGCATGTAGCGAACTGTCTGCGCGGTGCTGGTGCTCACAATTGGTTTGCGGCGCCAGTAGATGATGCGCTGGAAGAAACGTCGCACGGGTGCAAACGGCGAATTGGCAAAGATGATTTCGCGGACGTAACGCTGGATCGTGTCCAGCGATTCAGCAATGCGCAGGTTTTCAGCCAAAAAGTTGCGACCTCCAAAGGTCAGCTTGCCCAAAACACGCCAATAGGGCCGGCTCCGAGTTGACCAGTTCTGGAGTGGGCTGTCCAGCCCAGTTATGCCTTCGAAGACAAACAGGAGAGCTGTCATCAGCAGACCGCCAAGAAAGACCCACAACCAAATAGGGGGCGAGACAACCAGCAGCCGGAGTGTGTCGTCTGTGCTCTGCTCCCAGGATGTCGCTCGTGGCGGCGTAAAAGATCAGGTGTTGATGACCACCAGAAAGAGCCCATAGGTCCACACGACAAATTGGCCGGTAAGCACCAGGAGCGGAGGCCACAATAGCCAGTTCAAAAATGCGAAGATAGCACCATAGATGAATATCGCGATGACAAAAACAACGACATATTCGGTCGCAGGTAGGTAGATGCCGAGACCTGGCAACAGAAATAGTGTAAGCAGGAGCGCCACTGCATTTACCAAAATTCGGACGATAAAGTAGACCATAGTCAGACCTGAGGGTACGCAGATTGAGCAACAAGTCCGCCTTGCGAAACCGGTGCAGGCGTTATTGCGGCCGTGGCGTGTCAATTGAAATACTGATTGTTTCTATGTTAACGATCTTTGGGTGCTTGTGCAAGGCAACGTACAATGGCGATTGGTGCTCCACCTCGCCAAAGGGTGGTCTGGCCATGTCTGGCCGCTTGAAGGGAGCCAATTCTGGAACTTCTGGGTTCGATTACCGTTGTACTGGATCGCCCGCAAAACCCACTCAATATGGGCGCAGTGGTGCGCGCCATGAAGAATATGGGTTTCAAGCATCTGCGGATGGCCGCGCCTGCGCCCTACGAACGAGAGGCTTTGCTGCGTGTCGCCCACCATGCGGAAGATATGATCGACCGCATCGAAGTGTTCCCGGATCTAGATTCGGCCCTTGCCGATGCCGCCTTTGTCGTGGGGACGGCGGCGGTAAAACACCCTGAGCACCGGCGCACCTACGACGTGCGTGAACTCGCAAACGAACTCCTGCGCGCGGCGCAACAGGGCGCGTAGTGATCCTCTTTGGCACCGAAGCGGACGGGCTTGATCTTGCCGCGCTTGACCGGTGCCATCTCCTTGTCACCCTCCCAACCGATCCTGACTATCCTGCACTCAACCTGGCGCAATCCGTGCTGCTGATGCTATATGAACTGCGCATGGCGGCGATGGCGGATCGCCCGCCCAGGGCGCCGGCGTATCAGCCTGCCACCCATGCGGAACTAGAGCGACTATTCAGCGTTAGCGAAGAGGTGTTGGCCGAGATCGGGTTTTTCAAGCACAATCCCGGTGCGGCGATGCGGTCACTGCGCCAGATGGCCTATCGGGCGGCGCTTACCCCGGACGACGTGGCGCTGCTGTTGGCGGTGGCGCGGCAGGCGCAGCGCGTGGCGCGGCGATGAGTAGCCGGTATTGGGTTGGTGGTGGCCGATGATCATTAGCGCCAGCCGGCGCACCGACATCCCGGCATTCTATTCCACCTGGTTCATCCAACGTCTCCGCGCGGGCTTCTGCACGGTGCCAAATCCGTTCAATCAGCGGCAGATCACGTTTGTCTCGCTACTGCCTGAAGATGTGGATGCCATTGTGTTCTGGACACGCAACCCGCGACCGCTTTTCATCCATCTGGACGAGTTGGATGCGCGCGGCTTCCGCTATTACTTCCAATACACGTTGATCAACAACCCACGGCTCATCGATCCACATTCGCCGCCGGTCGATGCTGCGGTCAGGACGTTTGCCGAACTTGCTCAGCGCGTTGGCCCCGAACGCGTGATCTGGCGTTACGACCCGATCGTGCTGAGCAGTCTGACCGATGCCGCGTTTCACCTGGAGAACTACGCCGCGCTCGCGGCGCGATTGTCGGGATCTACGCGGCGCTGCGTGATCAGCGTGATGGACTGGTATCGCAAGATCGAAGGGCGGATGCGGGAAGTCGAACAGCAGGTGTCACGATTGCCAAAGACAAGGACGCTGCGCCCCCTGAGTTTCCAGCGCTTGCCGCTGGCATTGCAAGGATTGCCGCGGCAAATGGGATAGAAGTTGTCTCCTGCGCCGAGGAACTCGATTTGCGTTGCTATGGCATTGAACATGGCAAGTGCATTGACGACGAGTTGATCGGGCGCGTGCTTGGCATCACGGTCGACGCCGGCAAGGACCCCAACCAGCGCACTGCCTGCGGTTGTGTCGCGAGCCGGGACATCGGCATGTATGATGGCTGTCTCTTTGGCTGTCCGTACTGCTATGCAACCAGCCACTTTGCACGCGCCCGGGAGAACTATGCACACCACGATCCAGCGATGCCGTCGCTGTTTACGGCAAAACGCTGACGGACCCGTGCCCTCCTCGATAAATGAGATCCGGGCTTGTGTAGGTATAGATAGGGTGGGCAGCAATCCTGCGGCGAATCGTGGTACAATCACGCAAACTGCCAAATGGTTTGATCCCTGACCTGTTTGCTCGCCGCCACCTCGTGAAGTTGGAAACTCAAGACGTGTGCTATTGGAGTCTATCGCTTGATGACAAACGCATTACAGGCGCCACTTATACCTTCTGCTCTTGAAGATCAGCCTGCGACCGAAGGTGAAAACAACTACTCTGGCACGTTCCTGTCGAATATGAGACTCCCCGTGCATAGGTGGTTCAAGTATTCTGCTGGGTTCTCTGCCGAATGGGTGCAGCAAACGATTCAAGAGCGTTGCGTTGCCAGTGAAACTACGGTGCTCGACCCCTTTGCCGGCTCGGGTACAACTTTGCTGGTGGCAGACAGTTGTGGTGTCTCAAGCATCGGAATTGAAGCACACCCGTTCGTTGCAACTATCGCAGCAACAAAACTGCTGTGGTTCACGCCGGTAGACAATCTCAGAGATAAAATTCAAAGCATCCACCACGTCGCAAACAATCTGCAGCACGAGCCGTTACAGTACCCATCACTCATCTATAATTGTTTCGGCGATGAATCACTCCATAAACTTGATAAGTTGCGTCGGGCCTGGCTTGCAGAGAACGACGATAGTGCAGTATCGCAATTGGCATGGCTGGCCCTGACATCAATACTACGCCCGAGTTCCTCGGCTGGAACCGCACAATGGCAATACATATTGCCCAATAAAACGAAAAAGGTTGTTGCTGATCCGTTTGATGCATTCACCTTGCAGGGTGAACTGATGCGTTTCGACATGCGTGAGTTCCAGCGGGAAGTCAAGGTATCCAAGGCCAAGCTTATTCGTGGTGATGCCAGAGAGTGTCCTGAAGTGGAAGACCACAGTGTCGGGCTTGTAGTCACGTCCCCACCATACGCAAATAACTACGACTACGCAGACGCCATGAGGTTTGAAATGTCGTTTTGGGGTGCTGTAGCTTCATGGGGCGGGCTCCATGAAGCGGCCCGCAGATATCTGATTCGGTCGTCTTCCCAACATGCGTCAATAGAAAAATTGCAGCTTGAAGAACTACTCGCGAACAGTCATTTGGACCCGATTAGGCCAGCTATTACTAGTGTATGTCATGCGCTAGCTGAAGAACGGCAACATCATGGCGGCAAGAAGCACTATCACACGATGATTGCCGCCTATTTTGTTGACCTTGCCCGAGTTTGGCATGAACTACACAGGGTGTGTACCCCAAACGCCACTGCATGTTTTGTAATCGGTGACTCCGCGCCATACGGTGTGTATGTGCCTGTGGATGAGTGGCTGGGGGAACTCGCATTGGCCGCTGGGTTCAGGAGTTATCGCTTCGAAAAACTGCGAGACCGTAACATCAAATGGAAAAACCGCAAGCACAGAGTACCACTTCACGAAGGCCGGCTTTGGGTGGAGACTTGAGATGGCAGCGTCGCGAGGACACGTATTGGGGGAATTGCTCGGGAACCTATTAGAGGAAACAGTCGAACCAATCCTTGCCAGTTTCTGTAAGGAAAACGGCTTATTCCTGGAACAAGAAAGGAAAGCAAGCGCAGCGCGATCCGGCAAATTGGTCACATGGAAAGACAAATATGGCAACGCCCACAATCTTGACTTTGTCATCGAGAGGAATGGGACCCCAGATCAACTAGGTCAACCAGTAGCATTCATTGAAGTCGCATGGCGTAGCTATACAAAGCATTCGCGTAACAAGGCCCAGGAGATACAAGCCGCCTTGTTACCCATCCGGGACACGCACGATTCAGACGCCCCATTCCTCGGGGTTGTTGTCGCAGGCGTCTTCACGGAACCAGCGTTGACCCAGCTCCGAACGTCCAAATTCAATGTTCTCTATTTTCCAATGAACACGATGACCGAAGCCTTTGCTGCAGTAGGTATCGACGTGCGCTTTGATGAGAAAACGTCCGATGTCGAACTGGAGAAGCGTGTGGGTTGGGTCAAGGCGCTAATGTCAGAGCAGCGCGAGCGGGTTAAGCAGAACCTCTTACGACTTAATGAGAAGGAAATTATTCGCTTTCAAAACGAACTGAAATCGTACTATCGCCGGATGGTGCAGTACGTTAGGGTGATTCCACTACATGGGAACTCGCAAGAATTCCGTAGTATTCGTGAGGCGGCGGATTTCCTGAATTCGTACGATGAATCTACCGGCGCGACGACTTTTCGAGAATACGACTTGCTCGTGGTCTATTCCAACGGCGACCGCATTGAAGGAAGATTTCAGTCGAAGGAATCGGCAAATGTCTTGCTCGAGTATGTACGGGCAGGGTTGTCGTAAGGGCAGGACATCGACGCCAACCCTGCATTGACTCTATGCATGCATAGTGTTACACTCTCGCGCATGGGGGGAGGGCTTCTGCCTGCCAGTAACAGGTTGTCTATGAACATAATCACAGATCCGATGCCACCGGCGGTCGCACCTGACGTCGATCTGGCGATCGCAACTCCCCTAACCGAGTCTGAACATTCCCTGCACTGGGCGCTCCTGCGCACCATGCGCTACGATGTTGGTTTGGCTCTGGCCGCGCCGGCGGTCTACGGCAGCGTTGCCGGCTGGTGGGCATCCGGCTCCTTCTCCTGGATCACCTTTTCATTCTTCATCGTTGGCATTGTGACCGCAGTCTTTGCGTATCAGGCCCTCGCGGCGGTTGCCGACAACGAAAACCGCCTTGCGGTGGATGCCAAGCCTGCCACCGATCTGCCGGATTCGCCCTTCACTTTGATCGCAGACGGCGCCCTGCCGCCTACCATGCTGGCAAGCATCGGCTACCTCTTGGCTACCCTCTCGGCGCTCTGTATGGCGTGGCTGGGACTCCTGGTCGGCTGGCCCGTCTTTTTCTTTGCCGGTCTGGGCGCACTGCTCATTGGCGCCACGTTGCTATCACCTGTTGCACTTGCAAAACGGGGGTTGGGTGAAGTTGCCGTTGCGATCTCATTTGGCATATTGCCGTTGCTGGCTGGCTTCTACGTCCAGGCGCAAAGCCTGAGCTGGATGCCGCTGGCGGGAGGCTTGCCGCTGGCGTGCTTCGCCTTCCTGGTGCTGCTTGACGGCGCGCTGTCAACCTGGCGCCGCGATTGGTTGATCCGCAAACGCACACTCCCGGTGATCCTGGGTCCGGCGCGTGCGCTTGACCTGAGTGTCGTGGTCACGATGGCCGCCTACATCTCGATCCTGCTCACCGCCGTGCTGGCGCGGCTGCCGCTCTGGACGTTGGCGGGGCTTGCGACGCTGCCCCTGGCGATGGGCGCGTTTGCCGATATCCGCGCCAGGATGTGACCGCCGAAGATGGAAGGCGGCTGCGCGACTGCCGGCCAAGGCGGCGATCTGGACCCGCCGTCCTACTCTGCATTGCGCTCCTCGTCAGTCCACGCATCGGCTAGACCGGCGCACCGGCGCCCTTCGTCATGGCTGCACGCACTTCCCCGCCTGTTCCGCTGACGCGTAAAGAATTCTACGATCTGACAGTCTACTGCCGCACCTACGCGCTCGAACTGGCGCGCTTCGACCAGCATCGGGTCAATTTGAAGGAGTGCAACCGCTTCAACGACTGGCTGGTGAAAGTAAAGCGCTATGATCGCCTCGCCGGTTCTTTGGCGGACATGAAACCTGCCCGGCCAATCGCACGCTGGCAGATCATTGTGATTCTCTTCATGGTGTGGCTGATTCTGCTCCTTGCCACCGCCGGGCAATTTGACCGCAACCTGGTGATTGCGATGTCGATGGGCATGGCCGGAACGGTGATCCTGATTCTCTTTCTGCCCGAATCCCTCTATGGCACGACCATTGAGTTGCTGGATGGCAAGGTGCTACGCGTGGTCAATCTGTTGACGGAACTGCTCAATAGCGGAGAGTTGGGCTTCACCGATGCCGCCTACTTCAAGGCGCGCGAGAATCTGCAGATGGCGCACGACGAGTTGCGCCAGCAGATTGATCTGGCGCATCGGTAAACGCACACGTCATATCCTCGCAAAAATATCCCGATACGCCTGCGACTTCTCCATCAGCTCCTCATGTGCAGCCGGCGGCGGCGACGGCCTTTGCGGAGGACGACAATCTGGTCTGCCCAGCGGATCTGCGACAGCCGGTGTGTGATGAGGATGGTCGTGCGCCCTTCGCTGGCGCGCTCGATCGCCTGTTGAATTCGATCCTCGGTGGCGCTGTCGATGGCGCTGGTGGAGTCGTCAAGGATCAGGATCGCGGGATTGGTGAGGAAGGCGCGGGCCAGGGCGATGCGCTGGCGCTGGCCACCAGAGAGCGTCACCCCACGCTCGCCCACCACAGTCGCATAACCTTCAGGAAAACCGGTGATGAACTCATGGGCCTGCGCGGCCTGCGCGGCGGTCTCGATTTCCTCCTGCGTCGCATCCGGTTTCCCAAAACTGATGTTGTCCGCAATCGAGCGGCTAAACAGGAAGATATCTTGTTCAATGATCGAGATCTGCTGGCGGAGCGCAGCGAGATTCCACTCGTTCACATTGACGCCGTCGACGCGGATGGCGCCGCCCGTCACGTCGTAGATGCGATTGATCAGCTTGGCAACCGTGCTTTTGCCTGAGCCGGTCTGCCCAACAAGCGCCAATGTCTGTCCAGCCCGCAGCGTAAAGCTGACATCTTCCAGTGAAGCAGCGCCTTCGGCTTCCGGGTCGCCGCTATAGTGAAAAGTCACCTGATCGAAGGCGATTTCCCCCCGCATCGGTTCGGCATAGCCAGCTTCGTTCTGGTCGACGACCGGGGCATGGCGGATGAGTTCAAGGATGCGCCGGGCGCTCGACATGCCAGACGCCACCTGCGAGTAGGCGAAGAGGGAGGTGAATACGGGAAAATCAAAAAGCGCAATCAGCCCCATGTAGGCAACCACATCACCTACGGTCAGTAAGCCCTGGGCGTACAGATAGAGTGCCTGGCCCAGCGCAAACGCCGCGGCCAGTCCAAGCAACAACAGCGGGAGAAAGCGCGCCTCGACTCGTCCCTGTGCAACCGCCGCGTCGCGCACAGCGGCCGCATTCTGGGTGAAGCGGGCAATTTCGGCCTCCTCCTGCGCAGCGCCTTTCACGGTCGCAATGCCTTCGACCGCTTCCGTCAACCCAGCATTCATGTTGCCAAAGGCGCGCCGGACTTGTGCCGTGACCGGGCCCAGTGACCGTAAATAGTGCACCATGGCAAGCGCGTACCCGATCGCAAAGAGCAAAGGGGTAAGGATGAGCGTGATGTGGTAGCGCGGCGCCACCAGGATCGGCATCAGCAGAAAGACCGCCGACCCAATCACAAGGTTCAGACCTGGCGCCATCATCAAGGCCAGTTCACGCACGTCATTGGTGGCGCGCGCCATGATCTCACCCGTGGCCAGGCTGTCATGAAAGCCCATGCTTTTGCCGAGCAGGGATCCGTAGAGTTCTTGCCGCGTGTCGCGCTCCAACCGCTGGCCCAGCGTCTCGCTACCGAAATTGCGTGCCAGTTGCAGCCCGGAACGGATTGTCTGGCTCACCACCAGCAGAACCGCAGCGATCCATAGCCCATTCAGGTTGGCCGGCGTTCCCGTGATGGCATCGAACGCCTGACCCGTAAAGATGGGGATTGCCGCCGCCAGCCCCGCATTGCCAATGGCGCCGAGCAACATGACGCCGACCAACAGCCAGTTGCGGCGCACGTGCGAGAAGATCCAGCGCGCGGGGCCACGGGTGTCGGTTGTCCAGGTTTGGACGACGGAAAATTCACTCTTGAGCATGGTCATTGGCGCAGAGCATCTACATACACATGAATCACAGGCACGACGGGGTTGAGCTTAACATAGACGGTGCGCCGCGGGAAACCGGGCGCTTGGGGGTAATCGTTGAAATCCTGGATGCGCACCTGCGGTGGTTTTGGGCATCGTCTGTTCGTTCTTCGTCCCCCAAAAACGTGATATCTCGAAATTTGCCATTTATTGTCGCAGCGATCTAGACTGAATTCACGTTAAGTTCGCCGACCCCGGCCCCGAATGGCACGTATTGGCCTTTCCCACCGACGGTCTTTCCTGAAAGACAAGCTATGTCATCGCTTCTGTTTCCGCGCGCCCGCGCGGCGGCCAAGCTGCGCCGTGGCCTGGCCACGCTCGTGATTATCGCCCTACTCCTGCCCCCAGCGCTGCTGGTGGATGCCTTCCCCGCCGCCGCCGTGACCGCTCCCACCCTGACCACACCAGCGAGCATACCACTCGATCGGCCGCTGACGTCCAGTCCGGTCACCCCGAGCCAGAACGACACGGATCCCCCCGCCGGTGAACCACTCCCCGTGGTGGGTTTTCCGGCGCCGGTGGCCCTGGAATTGACCAGCAGCCAGGCGGTGGTTGCCCCGGGCGCGGTCGTGACGGTGACGGTGCACGTCGCCCCGGCCGCCGGTGACCTGCCGCATGGTTTGCGCCTGACGGTGGCGCGGATGCCTGGCGTGAGCCTGGTGGATGCGGCCGCCGGGGCGGACGTAACTCTGCCGGCGCTTGCCGGCGGGTCCACATGGACGCAGGTGCTGCCAGTGGTCGTGGACGGCGCCGACCCGTTGGCGTAGGTGGACGCCACCATCACCGGTGACGGCTATCTGCCGGTGACGCAACGGCTGTGGTTGGGGGTAGTGGACGCCGCACCACCGGCGCAGGCGGGGATCGCGACGGCCACCGTCGGCGCCAACGGCGTGACCATGCGCGGGGCAGATCAGCGCGTGACATTGGCGGCGCCTACGGCCGCACTGCCACTGGGCGCACAGGTGAACTATGTTTTGCGTTGGGATTGGCGGGATCCGGCCCCACCGGCCACCCCCCGCCCCACGCCGGATCCGAACGAGGCGACGCCACCCGCCCCCGGCGCGGCGGCCGTAACGCTCTTTCTGCCGCAGGTGCAGTTGGCCGCCGTAGACCAGACCCTGGCGGCCATGCCCATGGATGCAATGGCGCCGCCGGCCGGCACGGACCCCAGCTACGCCCCCACCGCCGAAACTAAGGTGGGCGTGACCGACGACGGCAGCAACGTGCCGGTGCTCAACGAAGGCGGCGTCAGCTTCTTTGCGCTGTGGGAAATCACCGCCACGGCCCCGCTGACCACGCCGGCGAACCCCGCCCTGGCGGCCGCCATTGCCACGGAACCGACTTCGATCCACTGGCTGGGGGCCGAAGCACTGCTGGTGGTGGGCGTGGGGGATTTGACGGCCGCCGGCGTGAACCCGGACACGCTGCACCTGTGGACCCGCGACCGCAACGACCAGCCGTGGCGGGAGGTGCCCAGCCGCTATGACGTCGAGGCACAGGTGCTGCGCGCCTGGCTGCCGCACTTCACGCAGGTGGGTTTAGGCCAGGGCTTGACGGTGGGCGACACGCTGCCCAATGTCAGCGCCTTCACCACCGACGCGCTCACCGGCGCAGCCACGGTGCACATCCCCATCGAGACACCGGCCGGGCTGGGTGGGCTGGCCCCCGCCTTGAGCGTCAGCTACTCCAGCATCGTCATGGACGACCTCTACCGCACGGCCGGCGCCGGCACGGCGAAAACGCCGACGGGACCGCTCGGTTTGGGGTGGAGTCTCAACGGCGTGAGCTATGTGGAGCGCACCGGCGGCAGTTTGGATGACGACACGCCGATGCCCAACAAGCAGTTTGCGGTGGTGCTCAACGGCGTGCGCGCCGGGCTGAACTATGTTGACGGCGCATGGCGCACCAATCCCGCCACCTTCGCCCAGGTGGCATGGCAGTATGACCAGGCGCCCAACAGTGCGGACCGGGGCAACTGGATCATCACCACGACGCAGGGCATCCGCTATGAGTTCGGCGATGTGATGACCGCCATCCCGCTCACGGCGACAAACACGCTTCCCTTCTCCGCCACCAGCGCCAACGCCACCTTTCTGCCGCAAAAGACCGGCGGCGACACGTACCGGCTCAACCGGCGTTGGTACCTGCGCCAGGCGACCGACCGCTTCGGCAATCAACTGGCAGTGCACTACCGGGGCGAAGCGGCGTATGAACGCTGCAATGTCGAAGCCGACTGGGAACAGGATGGCACAAACTGGTACACCAGCGCCATCGACCCGGCGGAAATCCTGTGGAGCGGGCAGGGCGGCGTCTACGCCTTGCGCGTGCGCTTCACCTATGATGGCGCAGATCGCAGCGACGCCTACACCTTTGGGTCCGGGGACAACGATTGTGAGCAGGCGTTCTTTGGGGTGCGGAATCGGCTGACGGCGGTGGATGTGCAGTACAACGACTTCAGCACCTCCAACAACTGGCACACGTTGCGTCGCTATCAGTTTGGCCAGAGCTACACCGGCACCAGCCCCAACCGGCTCACGCTCAACCAGGTGGAGGAGGTGGGGAGTAATGGGACGGTGCAGTGGCGCGACAGCTTCACCTACCAGGTGAGCAACCCCAACCAGATCTGGCTGCAAAGCGCCAGTAATGGGGCAGGTGGCCAGGTGGCGTACGGCTATGCCAGCTACCGGGTGTCGTGCAGCAACGGCACGTGCCAACAAGGCGACCTGCGCCGGGCGGTGGCGTTGGCCACGACCTACGATGGGTTGGGCAACAAATCCGCCACGCAGTACACCTACGGCCCGGCGAACCAGGCGGGGGCCGAGTGGGGCGTCGTGAGCGACGATGGCTCCTTCCTGGGCTACATGGAAGCGGATGTCACCCACTATGACCTGGTCAGTGCGAGCAGCACGGGGCTGGGCGGGCAGTTGCAGTATGAGCGGCTGTTTTCGTACACGGATGGCGCCGGCGAAGCACGCGATAACCCGGACCCGCGCGCCGGGCGGCAACGGCGGCGGCAGGTGTGGGCCAACCAGGGGGCGGCGAGCGGCCCGGCCATGTTAACCGAGGAGACGGTGGTCCAGGCGTACTGGTGGGAGCATGGCGGCTGGAACGAGCAGACGCCGGTAACGACGTCATGGAAAATGGTGAACAATGATGCGGTCTTCCCCGGCGCGTGGATCCGGGAGGAGCAGCGCACGACGACCCAGGTGGATGGCAGCAACACCAGCGTGGCCTCGCAGCAGTACAGCTATGCGACGGCGCAACAGGGGAATGGCCAGTATGGCAACCGGACCCACGTCCTCGACCTGGCCGATGGCCAACTCCAGCGCACGACCGTCACCGAGTACTTCCCGAACCCAACCTACAACCTGGTCAACCTGCCGGCGCGGGTGACGGTGCTGGACAGCAGCGGCGTGTGCCAAAGCGAGGTGCGCACGCTGTACGGGGCGCAGTTCGTGAACAACGGCTACAGCCCGACGAATCTGGCCGCCTATGCCACGCCGCCACAATGGCCGCGGGTGATGCGCACGCAGCAACGGTTGCAGGGCGGCTGCACCACGGTGGCGACGGTGGGGGACCGCGACGCGAGCTGGGCGGTGACGCAGCAGACGTACGACCAGTATGGCCAGCCCACGGTGACGCGCGCTTTGGGCGAGAGCGTCACGGCCGACGCGATTATGACCACCACCTACGACAGCGTGTATCACACGTTCCCGGTGGCGCAGGCGACGGGCACGGCGCCGGTGCTCCAGGCGACGGCGGCGTATTATGGTGCGGGGGTGGCAACCGCGAATAATCCATATGCCTTCTGGGGCGCGTTAGCGGAGTACTGTGCGCCCAACGGGGTCTGCACGCGGCAGGCGTACGATGAATTCGGCCGCCGCACCTTCCGCTGGGCGGGCATGCAGCACACCGATAATTGGGACACGACCCCAGATGCGGCGAAAAGCGCCACGGTGCGCTGGGATTACCGGGACCCGTTCGCCAACCCCGGCTACCAGACGACCTCGGTGGCGGAATGGCATGCCCCGCGCTGCACCGGCAATTTCGTGCGGCGGCGCTATAATGGGTTGGGCCAACTGGTGCAGGAGCAGCGGCCGGATGAGAAGCTGGGCGTACAGCTTCGATGACTGCACCGTGGCGCAAAATCTGGCGGAGGTCGACGTAGACTACTTGTATGACGGGTTGGGGCGCCAGATCCGCACCGGCGTGCCGCACGCCACGACGGCGAGTTGGGTGAACCGGGCGGCCAACTGGAGCGACGGCTACACCAGCACGCAGTATGACGCCACGGGCCGCGTGACGCAGGTGACGGCGTATAACGGCAACGTGCAAGATTATTACTACGGCAGCCGGGCCAGTTGGGTGATTGCGAAAGGGCGGGATGGCGAAGGCGACCGCGTGGTCAGTTGGCAGCAGACGGATGGGTTGGGCAAGGTGCGCAGCGTGCGTAGCTACAACCCAGTGGGTACGACGGGTACTTGGACCGTGGAGGGCGAAGTGGGGTTGACCCACGATGTGCTGGGCAACCTGGTGGCGGTGCACCAGCCGACGGGGCACACGACGACCATGACCTATGACATGGCGGGCCGCAAGTTGTCCATGACTGACCCGGACCTGGGGGCATGGGATTATGAATACACCCGTCGGGGGCAACTGACCAAACAAACCGATGCTTGCGCCAACGTCACGGCCTTGACCTATGATGCGCTGGACCGGCTGCGCGTGCAGACGGTGACGGCGGGCAATGACGCGGATTGCCGGACGACACCGGCGGCGGGCGCGAGCGTCAACTACACCTACACCTACGACGTGGGCCAGGCGGCGCTGGGACAACTGACCGGCGTGCGCGCCAGCGACGGCAGCTACAGCAAGAACCTGCTCTACGATGCTGATGGCCGGGTGCGGGCGGAAGGCATCGCCATCTTCGGCTCCATCAACTACACGACGAGCTACACCTATGACGCCTACCAACGGTTAGTGGTGACCACCTATCCGGGCGGCGAGAAGGTGCGGGTGGGGTACAACAGCATGGGGCTGCCGGAGACGCTGACGAGCACGGCGGTGATCTCGCCGCTGGTGAGCGGGGTGGATTACGATGCGGCAGGGCGGCCGGTGACGTTGAACCTCGCCGGTGGCTGGCTGCAGCGGACGCAGCGGTATGGGCCGTGGAACACCAGTGGAAAGCAGGGTGGCCAGTTGCTGGGCATCACGGTGACGCAGGGCAGCAGTGTGGTCGCCGCGCTCGGCTACACCTACGATGCCTTTGGCAACGTGCACACGCAACAGGAAAGCGGCAGTACGCCCCTCACCTTCGGTTACGACGACCAGCACCGACTGACGAGCGCCTACGGCCAGAGCTACGCCTACGACAGCGCCGGGCGCATGCTTCTGTTTGAAGGCGGCAGCAACTTCACCTTTGACAGCGTGCACCCGCATGCCGTGAACACGGTGAACGGCGTCGACCGCTACGACTACGATGCCAACGGCAACCTCATCCGCCGCAACAAGGGGTTGGCGGCGAGCCAGGTGTTGACCTGGACGGCGGACAACCGGTTGGCGACGGTGCAGAGCAGCACCCTGACCGAGCGTTACGCCTACGCCCCGGATGGGGAGCGCATCTGGAAAGAGACCAACGGGGCGGTGACGCGCACGCCGTTTGCGCACTACGAAGTCGAAGTGGCGAGCAACACCGTCACCCGCTACTACTCCTTTGGCGGGCAGCTGATTGCGATGCGCCAGGGGAGTGCCCAACCGACCTACCTGCACACCGATGCATTGGGCAGCGTGGTGGCCACGTCGCCCGTGGGCGGCAGCACGAGCGCCCTCCAGCGCTACTGTGGCTACGGGCGCCTGCGCAGCGCCGGGAGTGGTGGCACCTGGAATTGCGGGACTACCGCCAATCTCTTCGCCACCGACCGCACCTACACCGGGCAGCAGGCGGATGGCACCGGCTTGATGTACTACCACGCCCGCTACTACGACCCCGCCGCCGGGCAATTCATCAGCCCGGACACGCTCGTGCCGGATCCCACCAACGTGATGGATTACAAGCGATATGCTTACGCCAGGAAACCCGCTAAATCAAATTGATCTTACCGGTCATGAAACTACAAAACCGGAATGGTGGCCTGATTGGTTACCATATACCCTGGATCTGCCCGATGGGCTGACACCTGAAGCATTTGACACGTGGATCGCCGAAAACAACATCTACACTGCGTTTGGGGCACGCCAAAGGTTGCGGGCCCCAAGGGACCCAATATGCCGCGGGTGGCGAAACTTCATTCGGTTTAGGCTATATGCTGAACGTGCGTTCGGGCGACATTGTGTACACAGTGTACGAATCTGTCGGTGCGGGCACAGGCACGCCCGACATTGGGCTCGGGTATCATGGAGGAGTTACGTTTGTGGCAGGCGCCGGACCGACGCAAGCTTACGAGTCGCTTCTGGGGTTGTCGCGCTACTCGGCAATAAGTGGCGAACTTGAAGTACTGCCGTTTGAGGTCGGCGGAACGGCAATTGTAAACAAGGCAATTAATAACTTGGGTGATCAAGATATCGTAGTTCCAGGCAATACGTATATTGATCCGTTCTATCAGAGGAGCGTTGACGCATTATCGCTAAATTTTGGTGGTGGGCTCGATGCCTTGTCCATACCATTCCAGCAACCTGCCATACCTGCAGACCTAAAAGTGTCTACGGGTCTACAAAAGACTGTCGGCACATGGTCTTATAACATATATGCTCCATTACGCAGTCTTTTGAGAGACCTGAGTAGTTGGTAGCCATGAGATGGGGCGCAGATGCAAAGTAAACAACATACAATTGAAAAGTATATAAATTGGTCTCTCAATGTCATAGGCGCGGCGATCCTTTCGTGGCTCGTGATCGTTCTGATCATGTGGATGACCAAAGGCGCTGTGTTTGTCTACGATTCCCGGATTACTCAATTTGGAATTTGCCTCGAAGATTCCACATTCAAGCCGGTGGATGTTGTGCCGATAAGCGCCGGCGGTTTTTACGTGTGCGGTCTTGTTGAAGGGACGACCATTCGACCGGGTTCGTTGATCGTCAGGCGAGGAACTTCTCCAGTATATGGCGAAAGTCTCACCCTCCCGGTGGGCTATTTTTATCTCCGTGTTCCGCTGACCGAAGCATTCATCCCAGGAGCGTATTACACGCATATCGGATACGCCAGAGAAACACTCGTCGAAGCACGATTTGTTGTCTTCAAAGATCAATGAATTCGCTTGAATCAATATGTCATCACCCGGCTACTTATTGGGCACGACACGCTCGTGCCCGATCCCACCCAAGTGATGGGCTATCAACGGTACGCATACGCCAGGGCCAATCCGCTGCGCTACAGCGATCCGACTGGGCAGTGCATCCCTGCGTGGGAAAAGTGGGCTTGAGCTTTGTGACATACTCCGTCTATGGAGCAAGATACACCACCAGCAGCAACGGATTGATTTCCCTCATTGCTATTCCAGGAGGCCACTGCCCTGAACGTTCAGATGATTCGCATCAGTGAGATACTCTACGGGCTACCTTAATGCAGCTAAGCAATCCTATCGGTCAAATGTGTCAACTACGAGAACAATACATGTCGCAAACGCTCCATGTCGATACCTTAAGCCTTGCTCGAGTGCCCAGCGCAGGCAGCATCGAAGCCGATAATCTACAGCATCAGACTTGGCGAGGCTATGGTTTGCTGGCAATCCTTCTCCTAGTAACCGCCGTTACGCTCATGGGTTGCTCGTCGTCGCCAAAAATGACTGCTACAGATGTCAGTTGCGACATTATTAGCGGCAAGACGTTTTCGGGGCTGTTCGAGCGATGGCCTGAGAACATGGCCGTCTACTTGGACAAGGCATTTGCTACGACAGTGGAGGAAGCGTCTCAGCCCATCACAACAACCAGCGGTGTGGTGCAGGAGAGTTATTACGACTGGAACAGCGAGATTGGCGCCTATCAACTGTCTACATTTGATCGCCGTCCACGCTATGTACACCTCACCACTGGTGACGAGGGGCCTACACTGGGGCGGGTGATTGAGTGTTTGGGCGCGCCAACGCAATATAGTATGCGGTATGGAAGTGCCGGCGATTCCCGTCCCTTCATCGTTGGTGAGCTCTTCTACACTGACAAAGGTGTGATAGTGCGAATCCGAGTGCCTAATTCGGAGATTGAGGACACGAGCAACTCAAAAAATGTGATTCGTGCTGTCAACAATGCGACACCTGTGAGACCCAGGATGCAATGGGTGGAGTCAGGGCGTGACATCGAGACGATGAATTGGCGGGCTGCACTTTACGAATGGCAGCCGGACGAAATGTCAGGCATTGCGTTCACCCAACAGAATCTTGCCTATTATAGCTCCTTTCGCCCATGGCCCGGTGCGCTCGACAAAGTGGAGTTAACGTATATTGCGCCTCATCTACTGCCAGCTTCCGGAGTCGAGTCACCACTTCAGCCGACCAGAGTGCCATAAGACTGCGCAACCCTAGAAAGGAAGGGATGTGAAGAAACACCCTAAATTCACTTAGTATCCAGTCCTGAAGATCCGCCGTAACCAGTAGAGATTGGTTGCAGGCAAACGCGTAACCAACCTATGCCCACATGCCACGATGGCAAGCTGGGTAAACCGGGCAGCTAACTGGATCGATGGCTACACCAGCACGCAGTATGACGCCACGGGGCGCGTGACGCAGGTGACGGCGTACAACGGCAACGTGCAGGAGTACTATTACGGCAGCCGGGCCAGTTGGGTGATTGCGAAGGCGCGATGGCGAAGGCGACCGTCGTCACCCCCCCCCCCCCCCCCCCCCCCCCCCCCCCCCCCCCCCCCGCCCCCCGTTGGCAGCAGACGGATGGACTGGGCAACGTGCGCAGTGTGCGTAGCTACAACCCAGTGGGTACGACGGGTACTTGGACCGTGGAAGGCGAGGTGGTGCTGACCCACGATGTGTTGGGCAATCTGGTGCAGGTGCACCAGCCGACGGGCCACACGACGACCATGAGTTATGACATGGCGGGCCGCAAGTTGTCCATGACTGACCCGGACCTGGGGACGTGGCACTATACGTATACCCGGCGGGGCCAGTTGAAAGATCAGACTGACGCCTGCGCCAACCTCACCGCCTTGACCTATGATGCGCTGGACCGGCTGCGCGTGCAGACGGTGACGGCGGGCAACAATGCGAACTGCCGGACGACGCCGGCGGCGGGGGCGAGCGTCAATTACACCTACACGTACGACGTGGGGCAGGCGGCGCTGGGGCAACTGACCGGCGTGCGCGCCAGCGACGGTAGCTACACCAAGAACCTGCTCTACGATGCTGATGGCCGGGTGCGGGCGGAAGGCATCGCCATCTTCGGCTCCATCAACTACACGACGAGCTACACCTATGACGCCTATCAGCGGCTGGTGGTGACCACCTATCCGGGCGGCGAGAAGGTGCGGGTGGGATACAACAGCATGGGGCTACCGGAGACGCTGACGAGCACCGCCGTGATCTCGCCGCTGGTGAGCGGGTGTAGACTACGATGCCGCGGGACGACCGGTGACGTTGAACCTCGCGGGCGGCTGGCTGCAGCGGACACAGCGGTATGGGCCGTGGAACACCAGTGGGGAGCAGGGTGGGCAGTTGCTCGGCATCACGGTGACGCAGGGCAGCAGTGTGGTCACGGCGCTGGGCTACACCTACGATGCCTTTGGCAACGTGCAGACCCTCCAAGAGCGTGGTGGAACGCTAGCCGACTTCAACTATGACGGCCAGAACCGGCTACAGACTGCGTATGAGCACAACTACCTGTACGACAGCGCCGGGCGGACCACCCTGTTCGAAGGCGGCGCCGGTTTCACCTTTGACAGCGTGCACCCGCACGCCGTGAACACAGTGAACAGCGTCGACCGGTACGACTACGATGCCAACCGCTAGCAGTGAGGATAGAGAAATGAGAAGGATGAAACCTGGAATTGTGGCACAAAGGGTTCATGGGTGAATCTGGAGTGTATGTTCGGTGGATGCGAGGTCGTACCAGTAGAGGAGTTTTTGTTCGACCTGGTCGAGTTCATAGCGCCCATCTGAAATTGTCACCCGACATCCATCCGGATAGGCATAGGTAGGGACAAACACCTCGGTTGGCGCCGTGACACGAGGATCGTGCCGAAATCTGAACTCAAAGGTGCGGCTACGAAAATCGTAGCTCATTTTCAGCGGCTCGCCTGCAACGGCGCGGGCATATGGCCGGACGACCGCCGGCAGCGCTCTGCCCCCGGAATGGATGTCCGTGGGATCGTGTTGCTGGTCACGGCTGAAGATGGACAAGTCCTCCCCGTTCCAGCCATCGCCGTGGGCATTGGTGTTCTGCGCGTCATAGTTCCAGATCGTTCCGCTCAACAAGGCATCTTCCACCGCACGCATACTGCGATCCATGGCGCGCACCTGCGCCGAAAAATCGCCGGTCCGGTACGCCGCGCGATCATGCATGTCGAACGGGATCCCGAACTCGCCAAGCAGCACCGGCGCCCCCGGGAGGCGCTCGGCCGCCATTGCGCGAAGTGAACGCAACTCGTTGGCAAACAACTTGCGCACCTGGGGCGCACCCACCGCCACGCGCCGCGACCGCGTATGCACCCCGAGATGCGCCGTGTACCGCTTCCCAAACAAGATCAGCACGTCGTACCAATGTGGGGCATAGACCAGATTGACCGCATCGGCCAGATCCCAGCGGGGAGGCGGTTCCGTCACTTCACTCTGCACAAAGATAGTAGCCTCGGGATGCGCACGGCGAATCGTCTGGGCAAAGCGGCGGGCAAACGGGTAGTAGCAATCCTGGGTCCAGTCCACGGGGCGCCCGTCGACGGCTGCAAAGTAGGCGGTTTGCCGCAGGTGCGGTGCACTGTCCTTGCCGATCTCCCAGACGCCATGTCGCCGCCAGATGCACTCGGCGGTGGGCTGCCAGGCGCGGACGCGTTCCGGGTTGAGCCACTGCCGTCGTGTGCGGCCAGGGAAGATTGGGTTCAGCCCGAAGACCTGGACCTGTTGCGGGATCCCTTCGCCCAGCGCCATCGACTGGAGCGGGGTGGGCGATGGCCCCATCCGCAGCAGTTGATCGTGGCCGGTGAGATCGCGGCGCCCAATGTAACCCGGCAACGGTTCATTCATGGTGTCGTAGCCAACAACATTGTCGAAGCGCGCCAGGCGTTTGGACACCTCGGCGATGGCGGCGAGGTAGTGACGCTGCAGGTACTGCTGGACCGGTTCGCCGTCAATGTGGCTCTGTGGCGCAAAGACATCACCGCCAAAAAAGAGCGTAAACATTGTGGCTGCAGCCAACTTTGCGCCGTTGGTAGGCCAGATCATCCGCGGGAATGGATCGCCGTGCTCCTGATGCAGGAGGGCGGCGCCGGTCGGATGCAGCGATTGGATGTCGAAACCAACCGCCTCAAGCGTCCAACCAGGGGCGCCGTCGCCACCGGTGAAGCGGCTCCAAACGTCCTGATGCGGGTCAATAAAGAGCGCTATCTGGTGGTCCGCCGCCTTCTGTACCAGTTCGACAAGGTAGTTGAGGTATTCCTCATCGTAGCAGCCCGGTCCGGCATGTTCGATTGCTTCCCAGGTGACCAACAGCCTGAGGAAGGTGAATCCCCACGCACGCAGCCGCGCAAAGTGTTCATCGGCTTCGTCCAGCGGGAAGGGACGGCCGACAAAGGAGACGTTGCGATGGTCATAGAATCTGTCGCGCAGATGCGTCGCGCCGGCGGGTTCAACCGGGTATTTGCTGCTGCCACCGAGATTGACGCCGCGCAGCAGCAATGTCCGGCCGTATTCATCGTAGAAGCGACCCTCCCCGGCGCGGATCATTGGGGTGTGCTCCATGCCGGAGAGTTGTGATCCTTCTCGCCTGAGGCGGGTTGCAATTGCATCCGGCTCACAGGGCTTCGAGGGAAAACCCGCGGAAGGTGACGCGGAAACCGGCGCCATCTGGTGCGGCGCACATGGGGCCTACCTGCACAAATTCTGCGGTGGGGAAGAACGCCAGCCGGAGCATGCGATATTGCTCGCTATCTTCCGAAATGTAGACCTCCACGCCATCACCCTTGCGGATGAGGCGCAAGAAGATAGAAGGTGGATTTGACGGAAGCGGCGTCACCGCCCAGTCTGAGACGCCGCGCGTGACGACGACGCTCGCCTGCTGCACGCCGTGCACGAACTCGATGCCGCACTTGATCCAATTCTCTGCGTCAAGGCGCAGCATTAACCCGGCCTGGTCGTAGAGGTCGCGGTATTCGCCGGCCACTTCGATATCGACCTGAAAGTCGCCGCCCACATCGAGCGCGTAGAAATGCCCATTGTCGCGGATGAAACCATAATGTGTGATGCGCCAGAAATCACTCTTGGCGCCCGCGGTCACGATGATGTTGTCACCGCGCGCTTCCCATTGGGGTGGTTCATTGTACCAGTGCATGGTGTCGAGATCGCTCCCTGGAGTCATAACCGATTGTACAGACGATGCTTGAAGATTATACAACAGGTGCGAAAAGGCGCCGGGCTTGCAGACCACTGAGGGTCTGCAAGCCCGGCGCCTTACGCTCACTACTTGGGCCTACAAAGTCTGTCCGGTTCCAGGCTTACCGCACGGCCATCGGCATGAAGAGGGTCTGGGCCAGGTTCACCGAGCGAACCAGCGTGGCAACCTGCGAACCGTCGGCTGCGGTATAGCTGTTGACCAGCACCGTCTGTCCAACCACCAGGGGACCTGCCGCCCGGCTCAGGACCGTCGCCGGAGTCACCGCCTAGGTGCGCCCACCGACCTTGATGGTTGTCGCACTGACTGCTGCCATGCCGGGCGTCTCGTTTTCGATCTCGCCGATCTGGTCGTCGTCGCCGGCGCCCGGTGGCACTTCGGTTTCCATCTCATGGATGACGTTCTTGCCGTTGATTACGGAGTACTCGACCTCGACAAAGGCGCCGACTGCCAGCAAGCCGTGCTCTTCCTTGAACTTGCTGGTCTCGACACCCACCAGCGGCACATCACCGACCATCCAGTCGCCGATGAAACCGGTCGCCGGCATGGAGACTACGAACCCAACCAACTTGGCATGATTGCCATCATCGACACCGCCATCGTCGTCCGTGGTCTTGATCTGCTTGGCGATCCGGCCATCGGCAGCGTCCAGGCGGTATTCGACCCGCACCCGTGCACCCACGACGAGGGCGCCATCTTCCTCTTCAAACTCGGTGTTGGCGGTGGCGGTGTAGCTGACGCCACTGATGATCCACTGACCGATGCGGTCGGCCGGCATGCTCTCAATGAGGCCATAGGCCTGGCCTTCAGAACCATTGTGGTGACCGTCGCCGCCGTCGTCATCGTCGTCATCATGACCAAATTTGGACTTGATCTCAGTCGCCAGCAATGAACCATCCGTCTTGGTGACAAAGTGTACCTTCACCGTGATGCCGACTTTGAATTCGCCATCGCGCTGGTCAAATTCGGTCTGACCGTCGGCGATAAAGGTGAGACCACCGATGACCCATTCACCGATCAGGTCAGCCGGGAAACTTGTCAGCTCGCCGTAGAGTTCGCCTTCACCGGGATTGTCGTCATCATCGTCGCCGCCGCCGCCTGCGCAGTGGTAGTCGCGTTCGGTCTCCAGTTCACGCATCGCAAAGGGGGTGGAGGTGTTCAGATAGTGTACTTTGACGCATGCACCCACCACAATGGGGCCAAATTCGGGCTTGAACTCGGTAGCGCCATCAGCGCGGTAGGTGACACCGCTGACGACCCAGTCGCCGGCTGCTGCGCCATCCGGGATGGTCTCGACGCGGCCATAGGCTTCCAGATCAGGCTCGTCATCCATCATTGCAATCGCTCAGCGGTTCGCTGTCGATCTCTTTGGCCACGAAGGGTTGGAATTATCAAGGTAGTCAACCTTGGCGCAAACGCCAACAGCCAGGGCGCCTTCCAGTTTCGTCAAACTCGGTGCCGCATTTTGCCCGGTAGGTCACGCCACCGATGACCCAGTCACCAATTTTTGCCGTCCGAGGGCATCTGTTCAACGAGGCCCCTCGCGCGCAGCGGTTTGTCGTCGCCGCCATCATCACCGCCGCTATTGCCGGCCGCGTGGGCGGGGGTGGCAAGGCCGAAGAGCGCAATACAGGCGACGAAGAGAATTGCCAGTGTCGCCAACCATTCTCGTTTCACAAGGGTTTTCATGGGATGCATCGTGTCGTGTCCTTTCATCAGTACCAGCGAGTGTATCCGGCAGTCGCCGTATCATTATCGTGAGCTTTCAGTTGTGAACTCACTACTTGCAGATAAAGAGACGGCTGCACTGGCAGAAAATACACCAGTTTTGCCCTTGTGCTTGCGAATCCACCCAGTGGTGCGGGTGAGGTTGATGCTCAGCTACCACTTGCGATCAGCTTCTCATTCACCTGCCACCATAATGGCAACCTTTCCGCGGGCGTGCTCGGCCTCGAAATACCTGAATGCATCCGCAATGTCTGCCAGGGCATACGTTCTGTCGATGATCGGTGTGAGCTTTCCTGCTTCGCTGAGTTGCTTCAGAACGTCGAGATCGGCTGCGTTTGCTTTTGATTCGACCATGGCGCCCTGCTGGCGCATGAACGGCCCCAGCAGGTAGGCTTTCAAGACATAGCTCATCCCACCGTAGCCCCTGTTTGGACTGATTTTTCCTTGCGGGGTGAGGGCTTGCCGCATCTCCGAAAATGACCGGTTGCCCACATTGTCGAGAATAGGATCGTAGCGTTGCCCCGCTTTGGTGAAGTCCTGCCTGGTGTAATCAATGACATGGTCGGCGCCGAGCGCAGTCACCATCTCCACATTGCGCGTGCTGCACACACCGGTCACTTCGGCGCCCAACGTCTTGGCGATCTGGACGGCGAACGTGCCTACGCCACCCGAGGCGCCATTGATCAGGACCTGCTGACCCGGCTGCACCTTGCCGGCATCGCGCAGACAGTGCAGGGCAGCCAGGGCCGCGTTGGGGATGGCTGCCGCCTCTTCGAAGGTAAGATTCACAGGTTTCAGCGCCAACGCGCCTTCCTTAACCGCCACGTATTCGGCAAATGCACCCTTAGACGCCGTGTACACTTCGTCACCGGGTCGGAACCGTGTCACGTTCTGCCCGATGGCCTCTACCCGGCCCGCAATGTCCCAGCCCAGGATATAGTCCTTGGGTTTTGGGAATCCGAGCGACAGGCGCACAAGCCACGGCGAGCCGTGCATCGAGAAGAGATCGGCGGCGTTGATCGATGATGCACAGACTCGGATGAGCACGTCGTTATCCTTGATCACCGGCTTGTCAACCTCTTTGAGTTTGATGACGTCCGGTGCACCGTAGTCGCTGATGGTGATCGCTTTCACGTATTTTTCCTCCAGGGGATTCCCCCGCTTTGATCATTTGCATCCAACTGAGCGTCCGGGGGATTCAGGGTGATCCCCTGCTTTTGTGCGTTTTTCTTTGTGTTCCTTGTTCCTTTGTTCTTTGTGCTCTCTGTGTTCTTTGCGGTTATTCTCCCTGCTTTTCCCCTGGGATATTTTCCCGATTTGGTGCCTCTGCCTGCGCTGGCTCGATACAATTCAGCGCAAGCAGAGGGATGCCCAGATCTCGCACTTTCTTTAGTAAGCCGTGCAATGCAGCCTGGTCGCTCACCTGACCGGTCAAGATCGTATCGCCATTGTCCGCCAGGGTGATGGTCATGCCCTCAAACCAGCCCGCCCATTCGTTTCCCAGGGTGCCTGCGATCCTGATGGCATAAACCATTGGCGCATTCGGGTCAAGTTGTGTTTTCAGTTCCTTTGCCATGATCGCGCACCTGCTGTGGCCCTCCCGTAGCGCATGGACTACGTCGTGAGTCCGCCATCTACCGAGCCGCCGCAGCGTTTGCCGGTCGTGGCGCCGCGGTTTCGACGCCACTATTGTGTGCGGCTGCACCAGGGGAGGTGCGCAACATGAGAATACCGAGCCACACAAACCAGGCGATTTGGCCCAAGGCAAAGATGGCTACCATCATTGTGAGACCGGGAATGATCGACGCAATGCCTGCGAAGCCGACCACCAGCCCCAGATAATTAAGCACCCTGGGCAACTGCCCGGACCGCAACGCTGCCCAACTTACCAGCAGGGTCCAAAGGCCGCCCAACACCTCAGCCTCGCCACCCAGTCCACCGTGGACAGCATCGATTGCGACCCACGCGGCTACTGCTGGCAATGGATCGCTGCCGGCAAGCGCAACGACTGCAGCCTGGCCGGAGTTGTACACCATGCCGCTGGCAATGAGCAAGCACGCCCAGATCAGCCCAAAAACGGTCGCCGTCTGCATGATCGCCGGGGCGCCGTCCCGCAGCCGATCGTGGAGCGCCAGCGCCAGCAGCACCAACATGATGCCGAAGACAACGTAGGTCAACAAGATGACCGTCTGCATGCTAAGCTGGTTGTTCACCAGCAGTGCGATTTGTTGGGCCGGTTCGACGACGCCAGTACTGTCCAAAACAACGATAAAGAACACCATGCCCAACAAATAGGCGGCTGCCTCAAACAATGCGGCGAGGCCACCCAGTTTCTGTGAGTACTTCATATTGATCTCCTGTTCGGCAAAACGCTATTTGTTCACGCAGCAATGTGTGTTTCACGCGCTGCAACCATAGGGTATGCGAGCAGGTGGTGAGCCGTCGTCATCAGATGTGATGATTGAGGTGATGAGTGAGGTGGTGATTCCGCTTGTCAGAGCCACACACGTGCCAGTCAGAGCCACGCACGTGAGTAAGTGGTTCGCCTTGCCAAAGCTTCTGCTGTCTGAATCACGGCTCGACTGGCAGTTGACGCGGGGGCAAGATCAACGCGGAGAAGCGGAGGTGGCGCGGAGTGCGCGGAGCGGAGGAGAAGAGACAGGGAGACAAACGCTATCAGATCAACTGCAACTCCTGTGCGCGCAGCACCGCAGCCCGGCGATTGCTAACGCCTAGCTTGCCATAGATGCGCTGGGTGTGGGTGCGCAAGGTGTTGAGCGAGACGACGAGTCGGTCGGCAATCTCTGGGCCGCTCAACTCTGTGGCGAGTAGCCGCAACACTTCGAGCTCACGCTCACTCAGAGGCTCGATCAGGGACGAGGTGACGGGTAAGGGCTCCGCAACGGCTGCAAAGGCGGTGAGTAACCGGTCAACATAACTCCCCGCACCGCCGCGTTGCTTTACCTGGCGGAGCAGGGCAGCCATAGGGGGACCCTCGTTTACAAAAACCAGGGCAAACCCTTCCGGCTCAGCCAGGGTCACGGCGCGACCAAGCGATGCGAGCGCCTGGGCACTGTCACCACGCGCTGCATGCGCAAGCGACTGCAGCGACAAGATCTCGATGGCATGACCTAGCCGCCCCCCCGCTTCCGCTGCAGGCAGCAGGCGCGCAAGCCAGTCCTGGATGTCCTTCAGCAGATGCTCGTGCGGCGTGTTTCGATACTCCGCCAACAGGATTCTGGCCAACGTGATGTGCTCGAACTCGCGCAAATAGTGGAGGTCATCCGCAACCGATAGATTACGTTCGCGCACCCATTCCAACGCTTCGGCCACTCTGCCTTGCTGCAACCACACCCGCGCTTTCAACGCGGCAAGGGGGTGAACGTCGGGCGTAGGACCGCCGAGATAGAGGCGATCTGCCTCGGCGTACAGATCGAGCGCACTGTCCAAATCTCCTTGAGCCGCCAGCAGGCGCGCCTGGGCTGCTGCCAAACGATGCCGTGATTCCGAAAGCATTGCATATGGGCCAAGTTCCTTGCTGCGCAGCAGGCTCTGCGCCGCGGCTGCCAACGCGTTTTGTTCAAGCTGCACTTCACCCAGGATCACGTGCAGGTCGGCCGCACCCTGGGGCACAGCGCCGCCGTGTTCCGCAACCAGGTGCAAACCCTGCTGACAAGTGCGGATTGCGTCGCGTAGCCGGCCCTGCGCCAGCCTGAGATCGGCGAGCAGAAAACGATAACCCGTTGTCGCGCTGATGCCGCTGACCAGCTCGGCGTCGGCCATGCCCGTGGCGATCGATCGATGCGCAGACTCCAGGTCACCGCTCGTCCAATACGCGATCCCTAAGAGTGCGGCGGCGCCTCCTCGCCAAAACCAATCGGTCTTGGGCAGGAGCTCAAGCGCCTGCCGGGCAAAGTGTAATGCGTCAGCGAGATTGCCCAGTGCCCCCGCATGATAGGCACGCGTGATCGCAAGGGTGCCAGGCAGAGATAGCAACTCCTCTTCGTTCGCAACAAACCACTCTATACCTTGGGCTTGATCTTGCTCGCCCTGCGCAGTGGTTGTGGTCAGCCAGTGCTCGGCGGCGCGCAGCAGGCTATCTGCGCGATCCATTTCACCCGGCAGCAACGTAAGGGCAAAATAGACGCTAAGCACAGGTCGTGTACGCACTAATTCAACCGGTAGCATCTGCACCCAGCCCTTCCAGGTTGCGTCTTCACCACTGCCGCGCATCATCCCGGCTTGAAGTTCAATCAGAGATGCGGCGCGCTCAAAATCCGCCGCAGCCAGCGCATGGCGGATCGCGTCGCCGGGCAACCCATTGCGTTCGTACCAATCGCTCGCTCGTCGATGCAGAGCCGGCGCTAGAGCGGGTTGCGCTTCACGCAAGCGTGCTTGAAGCACCTCAGCAAAGAGATGGTGGTAACGGTACCACTGGCGTGTGTCATCGAGCGGTATCACAAACAGATTGCCCCGTTCCAGCGCCGCTAACATCTCCCGGCCATTTTCCTGTCCGGTGACGGCATCACACAGGGGACCACACAACCGGTCGAGGATTGCGGTTTCGAACAAGAAGGTGCGAATGCCATCCGGTTGGCGTTGGAGGACCTCCTCGACGAGGTAGTCCAACACGTAACGGTGACTGCCGGTGAAAGCCCGGATGAATTGGGCGGAGTCAGCGCGTCCCAGCAAAGACAAACCGGCCATTTGAAGACCAGCAATCCAGCCCTCAGTACGCGCTTCCAGCGCTGCGATCTCCCCAGCCGCTAAACTCAAGCCCATCGCCTGGTTGAGGAATTCGAGCGTTTCGGCAAGCGAAAATCGCAGGTCAGCGGCGCGCACTTCGGTCATTTGGCCGCGCGCGCGTAGCCGCGCCAGCGGGAGTGGGGGATCCTCACGGCTGGCAATGACCAGGTGCATTGGCGGCGGCAGGTGCTCAACCAGAAAGGTGAGTGCCTGGTCCACCGGGCTGGCCTCAATGACGTGGTAGTCGTCAAGGACAACGATGAAATCTTCCGAGACTGTCGCAATTTCATTGAGTAGCGCCGTCAGAATCGCCTCGGTTGGGGGTAGTTGCGGCGATTGCAAGAGTTCCAACACCCCGACGCCGGTGTGTGGGTTCCGGGTCTGGATCGCGGCGACAAGATAGGTGAGAAAACGCACCAGGTCGTTATCCCCATCATCCAGTGATACCCACGCCACCGGACGTGCACAGGCAGTCACCCATTCGCAGATGAGCGTGGTCTTGCCAAAGCCGGCCGCCGCCGAGATGAGCGTCAGCTTGCGCCCGGCGACAAGCCCCTCGTTCAGGCGTTCGACCAGGCGCGGGCGCAGCACGACCTTGGGGAGCAGGCGGGGAACGTAGAGCTTCGTGGCAAGAATTGGTGTGGACATGAAAGAATGCAACTGAGTTGTTACTCACGGTTCCGCTATTTCTTTAGCGACGGCATGAACGCCCGGTTTGCCTGACCCCATGGCGACAACAGACCGTGCGGACCTTCCCCGGCCGGCGGCGTCAGGTGACAGACTGTACAGGTGTCGAGCGTCCCCTGATGTCCTTGCCAGCCGATGAATTTTATCGCATCCTTCGGCTGTGTGCTTGGCGCAATGGCGTGTGTGCTGTCATGGCAGCCTTCACAGCGTACGCCGCCGTGGCCCGTCGACATCCGGTAGAGCGGCTGATCCTGGCTGTACTCTGGATCTGTGTGGCAATCGCTACAGCGCGGTTCATTCAACCATGGATTCGGATTGGAGGCGACCTCTTCCATACTGCCATGGCAGTCGGTGCACGTCATCCCTCTGGCGGACATGACGTCTCGCATGCACTGGGTCTGTGGCCCAGGGTGGCAATTATAGCAGAAATTGTCGGGCAGCGCCGTGCTCACTGCGGCCGCGAGTTCATCATCGTCCCCGCCGTCATCGGCATCCGCATGTTTGGAATGCATCGCCTTTGACAGGTTTGGAATGCCAGGCAAGCCGGGGGCGCCCAAGGCATTGGATGCATGGCATTCAGCGCAAAGGACTGGGCGCCGTTGCATCAGTGGCGTGTCGTGTCCAGGCGGATACTCTTCTTGGTTCTCATGATCGTGTAGGGTAAGAATGTTGGTTTCCACGCGGCCGGTGGCGATGTCCTCGACGCCGCCATCGTAATGGCAATAATCACAGTGCATTTCCGTGGAAACGGGTGCGACTGTCACGGTGGTGGCTAATTCTGTCCCTGAAATCGCGTCCTTCACAACGATTGTCGCCAATTGGTAGGGCTCCGCCGTGGTGGGCGCGCTGTCGGTAAACTCCGTCAACGGGATGCCCTCAACGATGAAGTGATCGTTGCTCTCCTCCATCAAGCCATCCAGGCCGGCGCCTGTCAGGCCGACGTTTGGCGCCAGATCGACGCCAAACAACTGCTTGTCGTAGTCCCAGAAGTTGGATTTACTGACCGAGTCGGTATTGTCGGCAAAACGATACTCAACGGTAACCGTGCCGGTGATGATCTTCGGCGGATCGCCGACTTCGATCACTTGCGCCCAGAGTGTGTTGTAGGGAGGGAGGACTGCCAGGTCCTGGAAATCGGCATTGTAGCAGTGCATACCGAGATCATTCCATGCCAGCACGACCCACTTGCCGGCGCCGTCGTCCGGATTGGCCGGCTGCGCCTTTGCGTCCCGGATGGCGGGTGCGGTCACCCCCAGGGCCGCAAGGATGAATAGGCCTGCGAGGGCAGAGATGATGCGCAGCCATGGTCGGACAGTATGCTGAGACATTGGTTGCCCCCTTTGGGGAAGATATTGGATTCGCCGAAGCGACAGAGCGAGAAGCGCACACGCAAAGGCGCGTGTGGACTTTGCTCAACTATTTATTATAGGAGCAATCGGGAAGCAATACGCCAGTCATTCGGCCAGTTGCGAATGTGTTCGAAATGGCGAAAAACCAGGTGCGTAAATACGACAACGACCCGCCCCAAACTGCGAGCAGGCCGCCCTGTCAAAAGAGGAGTGTATCCTTGAATCTCCCGAAGCCGGGTTAGGGACCCGGCACGCACTGCAATCTGCCACCCATCTTCGCACAAACCGGCGCAAAGATCCAAGTACCCTTTCGGCCTACTCTGGGAGTAGTTTTGCGGGGAGACAGCTGTCCAACGCTGGATACCCACCCATGACAGGGCTGACCTCTGCGTTTTTCCAGGGTACGAAGCCGGCACAACGATCAACCCCACAGATGCTTCGAGCATCAATTCATTCACACCATTTTGTGGCACACTAGCCGGAACCCAACAAAGTTGAGCCTGCTGAAAGGATCGAGGATGACCCGTCTGGCGCAGCGCACGTAGCTGTCATTGAGATTCCACGAGCCGCCGCGCAATGTGTAGCGAGCGTCGCCCTCCAGCAGATCATCCGGCGCGTATTTCTGATAGTCACTCAACTTCTTTGTCGCCGTCAATTCCCAGACGTTGCCAGCGGCATCAGCAAGCCATAAGGGACTTTCCCCTTTAGGGAAGACACCGACGGCGCTAGTTGCATGAATGCCGGTATCCCAATAGTTCGCATGGTTCGGCGTGATCTCCTGACCCCACGGATAACGCCGGCCATCCGTGCCCCGCGCCGCTTTTTCCCATTGCGCTTCAATGGGGAGCGAGACCTGACGCCCCGACTTCACGCTCAGCCACTTACAGAACGCTACAGCCTCGTACCAGGTCACGCCCACAACTGGATGATTGGGCAGGTCGAAGACGCCGCCATAACGTTTGGGCCCGCGGCGATCCCCTTTCCAAGTCCAGCCGGCTGCCGTCCAACACCTGCGCCACTGCTCAGTATAACCACCGTCGTCAATGAACGCCTGATACTGGGCATTGGTCACTGGATACTTGCTGATCTGATGGAATCCAAGTTGGGCCGGTGCTGCGGCGCTTCATCATCATAGGCCATACTGTCGGTCGCTTTGATATTTACCCATGATGAAATCACCTGCCGGCACATTGCACCACACGATGTTCGGCAGGCCGTCCGTCTGCAATCAACGCCTGGGCGCAGATCGCCCAGAATGTTCAGGGCATCGCCGGCGGCGTGCCGGGCTGGCACTGGCTCGGTGCAACTGGTGGCGACAGCAATCAATGCTGCCTGCACGGAGGCAATCACGTCATCACGAGGGTCTGCACCGCTTTCTGCCACGCATCGTGCCGCCAAGACTGGGTTCACTGACGCCATTGCGCTTACAAAAGTCGAGATGTCAGGTAGCATGCCCGTCAAGAGGATGGCAGTCTCTTCCCAGCCGGTTGGTTCCAGCCAGCCGTCAGGCCAATAGCGCAGCAACTCCTCGTCCACAGCGAACCGCGTCTGCCACTCAAGGGCTGCGAAGTACTCTTGAATCAATTGGTGAAAAAAGCGCACATTGTCACCGGATGCATCCAAGAGCGTCGCGCTCCGCCCCAGGTAGAGTACGTCTTTAGCGACACAGCCAACTTCGGCTAAATGTTCCATCGCCCAGGTCGGCGTGACTGCGGTGCCGCGCTCGCCTGTCGCCTGCATCGCATAGGCGAGTTCAGCCAGCGCCTGACGGATCGCATCGGCGCCTGGCCAGCCATCACCCTGCCAGCGTTTTCGTTCCCGTTCCAACAATGTATCCGCAAACGCCGCCAAAAGCTTACTCCGATTCTGGGGCAGGACGCCGTGCCCGGCTTCAAACACCTGGGCAAGCACCATCAACATAAACGGGTTAACCCCAAGTGCCAACATTGGGGGAGATTGCCGGCGCAGCGATTTCCACTTGTCGAGCAAATGGCTCGACGCATTCTTCGTACACGCTCAGGGCTTTCGTTCGCAGTCCAAAACTGCGTCATCGTTCCGCCAGCACGTTTCCAGCGGGCGAAGAGGTCAGCAAACGATTCACCGCCGGCCAACTGTGAGAACAGCTTCTCGCCTTCCGTTTCGCCCAGGTAACGACAAAGGAACTCGTACTGGCGCAGCGGGTCTAGCGCCTTCACGTCGAGCTTTTCGAGGTCAAGTTCTTCAACGTAGTCAAGCAGCCGGCAGGTCACCACGACCGGTGTATCGGGATAGAGAGCGAGTAGGGCTTGAATGCGGCCTACTCGCTCTCTGTAACCGGTACGCGGCATCTCGTTCAGCGCATCCAGCAGCAGCACCATGCGCCCCTGTTCCAGATAGGTGGGCAGATGCGGTCCCAGATTGCCGGCATGTTTGGCAATGTAGTCAAGCGCCGGCTCAGGTCCGCTGTAGCCACCCAAAGGCACCAGGACCGGCAGCAGGAATTCAGCCTGGCGCTTCGTGCTATTCCTAGCGGTACCGGGAGGTGTCGTTTGGAGAAGGTTGTAGGCGTTTTGGAGGACTGCGCTGAATCCCTTTCGTTTGGCACGGCCAGCCGCAGCATAGTCGTACACTAGCCGCCAGAGCGTAGTGGTCTTCCCGGAACCCGGCTCACCCAGCACGACCAGCCGCCGGTATTGCGTTACTGCAGCCCGCAGGTCATTGACTTGGATCCGCTCGATGCGCTTCTCCGGGCCATAGCCATGCTCCACCAACTTCTCGAAACCGGTTGGCATGAACCGTGACGGGATGTCTAGCGCCGGATTGTCACTTTTCGCCTTGACCTGTGCGGTGCCGGCCAGTGGCGTGTAGCGCTCTGCCCAAATCGCATAATCGCGCAGCAGTTTATCCAAATAGGCGATCTCGGTTTCGCGTGAGGCGAGACCAGGAACGAACGTGATTGTGCCTGAACCGCCGACACTCTGGTTGATTTCCTTACCGATCACAACATTTGGGGAATTGTCACCAACCGTGGCGATGATCACGTCGCCGTGCACGATGTACTGTGGGCCTGCCGGGTCAGCGGGCGGCGCAGGTTGCGGCGGGGCTTCTTCATTACTCCACGTCTGCACTTCCGGCCACAGTGCCGCAAGCTCTGCGTTCTCTTGATTCCGCTCCCACACGCAGCGCACCACCGGGACCTTGGTCGCGCCGATTCGCCCAGGTCAGGAATGTCCAGAGTTGGGTGTCGAACCCCTTCTCCGGCGCGATGGCGTCGAAGTCTATGTTCAGGCGGCCTGCATTGCGCGGCGGACGCATCGCGCGGTCGTAGGCGGTGAGGATGGTTCTATGGACAGGATCAAGGTGGGGACCGGTTAGGGGCATTGTCGGCTGCGTTTGTCTGAACGGGTTGTTATGGGCTGATGATACCAGACGGTGGATGCGGTCGAAAGGTTCGGTTTTCTTTCCCGTTAACCTGGTTCGACTTGTGGGTCTCCTTGACACCTCCCCACAGATGCTTCGAGCATCAATTCATTCACGCCATTTCATGGCATACAATTCGGAACCCTATATCATCGTACCTGTCGTATGGACACTGTTCTAGCCTTCTGGCACAGCGCGCAGAAACGTTACCATCGTAGCAATTTCCACCGCGTACAACGCGATCATAAGCACTAGTTTGGTCTTCGCCCGTCGTCAGGGCGATAGGGGTAATCAAATTCCTGTGTGCGATAACCGTTGGGATGGCCATTGCGCCGTAGATTTTGGGTCCAGTTAATCACGTTGCCTGCCATATCCATCACACCGTAAGGACTTACTCCAATAGGAAAAATTCCAACCATACTATTTTCCCGGATCCCAGGGTAAAAAAAGTAGCGACTTGCGTACTCCGCAGTGATCGCGTCGCTCAAGAAACGCCTGCCATCAGTGCCCCGCGCTGC
>JADJPH010000059.1 GCA_016713335.1 Candidatus Fredericiella danica
GCGATGGTCACAGGACGACCGGCGGACATTGTCGAAGCGAGAGAATGGAGAGCAGATGCAAATTAGATCGATGAAATACCGTGCGTGGCTGTTGCTGGCGGTACTGGCCGTGTTGGTTGCTGTCATGGCCGGCTCAGCGCTGGCAGCCGGCGATAGGACTGATGCAGCGCCGAGTGTTGCAAATGTTCAGCCGGTGGATCTATTGGCTGGAGAATCGGGTGGCGCTAAGGATGGCGCAGCCGGTCTGGCGGCGCAGCCGAAGGCGACGCGTGTGCCGGCGCAGGTGAATGGGCTGCCGACGATCACGCTGGATCGGCTACCGCGGGAGGCGTTGGTGACGCTGATCCTGATCCTGCGCGACGGTCCGTACCCGTACGACAAGGATGGCGCCATCTTTCAGAACCGGGAAAGGCTCCTGCCGCGCAAATCCAACGGTTATTACCGAGAGTATACGGTGATCACGCCGGGGGAGAATGACCGGGGCGCCCGGCGGATCATTGCCGGCGAGCGCGACGAGTTCTATTACACGGACGACCACTATGATAGTTTCAAATGGATCTACCTACCATGAAAGCAATTGATGCAATTGCCGGCGGCGCGGCGCCTGCCGGCGTCTACGTACTGACCTCGCGGGCAAAAGTGGATTCGGTGCGTGACGCGGTTGAGGAGCAGGGGTGGCGTTTCTTCCACCTGGACGGGACGACGATTCAAGATAAGCTATCGTTTCTGGCAGCGACGCGCGCGGCGCTCGAACTGCCATCTTATACCGGTCACAACTGGGATGCATTTGAGGAGACGATCAACGAGCTCTCCTGGGCGCCCGCGCCTGGTTATGTTGTCCTCTACGACAATGCGGCCAACTTTGCCGAGGCGCAGCCGGAGCAATGGGATACCGCGCTGTCAATTTTGCAGGCGGCCAGTGCGAACTGGGCTGCGGCAGGCACACCGATGGTTGTGCTGCTGCGCAATGCGGGGCGCAGCGTCCCGGACTTACCCCGGATCTAGAAACAGAAGAGGCGGCCCCGTTAGGGGCCGCCTCTCTACCATCCATAAGTCATCGCGGAGGAGCGGTACGGGTGCACCGCTCGGCCTCATTCGATGTCCATGTCGATATCTTCGAACTCCTCTTCCTCTTCTTCTTCTTCCTCTTCTTCCAAGGAATCGAAGTCAAGGTCAAGGTCTTCCTCTTCGTCCAGTGCTGCCGCAGCGCCGCCGATAGGCTCCATGCCCAGTTCTGACACACCAGGCTCGGCGAGGTCAAACTCGTCCAGGCCCAGGTCGCTCATATCCATCTCAGCCAGATCGTCTTCAACATCGATCTCCAGATCATGGAGGATGCTGACTTCTTTGCTCAGATCGGCGATGAGCGTACGGCGTGTGCTGAAGCCGGTGCCCACCGGAATCAACTTGCCGATGATCACATTTTCCTTGAGACCACGCAGTTCGTCGCGTTGGCCGCGGATGGCGGCTTCGGTCAGGACACGTGTCGTCTCCTGGAAGGATGCCATCGCAAGGAAGCTCTCGGTGTTCAGCGCAGCCTTGGTCAACCCTAGCACGATTGGCTCTGCTTTTGCCGGCTTGCCGCCGTGTTCGATCACGTAGTTGTTGATGTCTTCAAACTTGAAGCGATCGAGCAACTCGCCGGGCAACAAGTCGGTGTCACCGGTGGAACGCACCATCACGCGCCGCAGCAATTGCCGCAGGATCACCTCGATGTGCTTGTCATGGATACTCACGCCCTGGCTGCGGTAGACCCTTTGCACCTCGGCCAGCAGATAGAGTTGGGTCGCCTCGCGGCCGGAGATGCGCAGGATTTCCTTCGGGTTCTTGGCGCCTTCCGTCAACTGATCGCCGGCCCGCACCGTGTCGCCTTCCTCGGCGCGTACACGGGCATTGGCGGGAAGTTCAGCCTCCCAGAGTTCAGTTTCTTCGCGGCGGACGGTGGCAACATACCCGTTCCCCTTTGGCTCGACGAAGATTTCACCATCCATGCCGGCGGCGATAACCTCGTCTTCGCCACGGCGGGCGATGATTGTGTCATCTTGCACGCGGTCGCCATCGGCGACGAGCACCACGAAGCCTTCCGGGATGCGAACCTCGCGACGCTTGAGGTCGGTGCGGCTCAATTTCAGGGTGCGAATATCTCCTTCGCGGAGGATGCTGACCGTTCCATCCATCTCAGCGATGATCGCCTCGCCCTTGGGCGTGCGGGCTTCGAAGAGTTCTTCGACGCGTGGGAGACCCTGCGTGATGTCGTCGGCGCCGGCCACGCCACCGGTGTGGAAAGTGCGCAAGGTTAACTGCGTACCGGGTTCACCGATGGACTGGGCAGCGATGATCCCGACGGCTTCGCCCAGCTTTGTGAGACCGCCGCGTGCCAGATCTTCGCCATAGCAGTGCGTGCAAATACCAAAGCGGGCTTCGCACGTCAGGGCTGAGCGCACGAACGCCTTCTTGACGCCGTGGCGCTGCATTGTGGCGAGGGCGGCTTCATCCAGGATGGCGTTGCGGGCGAGCAGCAATTCACCCGTCTCGGGGTCGCTGACATCGCTGGCCAGGAAGCGACCGGCCACGCGTTCCAGGAAGGTTTCACCCATGCCCCTGGCTTCTTCATCCGTAATCCAGATGCCGGTGGGCGTTCCGCAGTCTTCTTCGGTGATGATGACATCCTGGGCCACGTCGACCAGACGGCGGGTCAGATAACCGGCGTCGGCAGTGCGCAAGGCGGTATCGGCGAGACCCTTGCGTGCGCCATGCGTCGACAGGAAGTATTCGAGCGCCGTGAGGCCTTCACGGAAGTTCGAGCGGATTGGCAGCGGGATGATGCGCCCGTTTGGGTCGGCCATCAGACCGCGCATGCCGGCGAGCTGGCGAACTGGGTTGATGCCACCCTTTGTGGCGCCGGAACGCGCCATGGCGCCCAGCCCTTCAATGGGTGACAGCAGGTCTTTCACCGCGTCGGTGACTTCGTCGGTGGCGCGTGTCCACAGTTCGACGGTCTTGTTGTACAGCTCTTCTTCCGTGATCAAACCACGACGATACTGCGTCTCGGCTCTTTCGACCTCAGCCGTCGTCCGATCCAGGATTTCGGCCTTCTTTTCCGGCACGTTGATGTCAGAAATGGCGATCGTAATCCCGGAGCGCGTGGCAAAGCGGAAGCCCAGGTCCTTGATGTTGTCCACCGTGTTTGCGGTCGCATCTCGGCCAAGGTGCTTGTAGCAGCGGGCGACAACCAGATCGACGCCTTTGCGGTCGAGGAGGTCGTTCACAAACCACAGTTCTTTTGGCAGGGCGCGGTTGAAGATAATACGCCCGACCGTCGTGCGCATGAGCCGTTCCTTTGGCCATTGTGCACCGAGCAGACCCAGGGCGCGGAGCGCTTCACGCACTTCGTCCATCGCTGCCAGCCCGAAGTGGGCTACCGCGTCGATCATCTTCTTCTCGCCCTTGGCATAGAGATCCATGAGCTGACCCACATTATGGATGCCGTGGTCTTGCATGGCCTGCAGGACGCGTTCGCTCACGCCATGTTCAGCCAACTCGGCCACCAGCATCCCGTCGAACACCGAAGTGAACAGCACGCGGATGGGCTGGCGCAACTTGATGGCTTTCATATCATAGGCATACTCTGCCTGTTCGAGCGAAGCGAAAGCCGGCAGCTTGTCGGTCTGTGCGTCGGCATCCTCATCAACGGTGAGGTAGTAGACGCCCATGACCATGTCCTTGGAGGGGCCGACGATCGGCTCGCCCGAGGATGGCTTCAGCAGATTCTGGGTTGACAGCATCAACTCGCGTGCCTCTTTGACAGCTTCGTCGGAGAGCGGCACGTGGACCGCCATCTGATCGCCGTCAAAGTCGGCGTTGAAGGCCGAGCAGGTCAGCGGGTGGAGTTGGATGGCGCTGCCTTCAATGAGCACGACTTCAAACGCCTGGATGCCCAGGCGATGGAGCGTCGGTGCGCGGTTGAGCAGCACCGGGCGTTCGTGCGTGATCTCTTCGAGCACGTCCCAGACTTCCGGTGACATGCGATCGACCATGCGTTTGGCGGACTTAATGTTGTGGGCGTAGTTATTCTCCACCAGCCGCCGCATGACGAACGGTTTGAAGAGTTCAAGCGCCATCTTTTTGGGCAAACCACACTGATGCAGTTTGAGTGTCGGGTCCGACCACGATCACGGAGCGGCCGGAGTAGTCGACGCGCTTTCCCAGCAGGTTGCGACGGAAGCGACCCTGCTTGCCCTTGAGCAGATCGCTGAGGGATTTCAGTTTGCGCTTGCCAGAGCGTGACACTGCACGGCCGCGGCGTCCATTGTCGACCAGGGAGTCGACGGCTTCCTGCAGCATGCGCTTCTCGTTGCGCACGATCACATCCGGCGCGCCCAGTTCCATCAGCCGCTTCAGGCGGTTATTGCGATTGATGACACGCCGATACAAGTCATTCAGGTCACTGGTGGCGAAGCGACCACCGTCGAGCTGGACCATGGGGCGCAGTTCGGGCGGGATCACGGGCAAGGCCGTCAGAATCATCCACTCGGGGCGATTGCCCGACTTGCGGAAGTTTTCGACCACGCGCAGGCGCTTGGCTGCCTTCTTGCGGCGCTGCTTTGACTTGGTGGTGCGCATTTCGCGACGCAGTTCATCCGCCATGCGTTCGAGGTCGAGCTTGGCGACGATGTCGCGCACGGCTTCGGCGCCCATGCCAGCGGTGAAGACATTGCCCCAGCGCTCGGCAAGTTCGCGGGAGCGATTTTCGGAAAGGAGTTGTTTCTCTTCCAACGCCTTCACGTCGTCCAATGCGCGTTCCATCTGGGTGCGCAGGGAATCTTTCTTCGTGTCGACCTCACCACGGATCGCTTCCAATTGGCCGCCCAGTTCGCGACGGATAAAGTCACGCTTGGCGCCGATGCGCATCCGGATGTCGGCTTTTTGTTCGTCGGATTCGCGCTTCAGCCCATCGATCCGGCGCTCGACCAGCTCGTTGACATGGGTATCGTAGTCTTTGGAGACGAGCTCGCCCTGGCGCAGCACGGCCTGATCAGACCACGAGAGGAATTTGTCCTCTGGGGACTTCTTGCCGGCCTGGGTGTGAATCCAGGTTTGCAACTGTTGTGCTTCGGCGATCAGCGTCGATGTCTCGCTGTTGATGCGGTCATCGAGGCTGCCAATCTCCACATTTTCTTCGTTGTCGAGTGCGCTCAATTCTGCATCGATTTGGGCTTCGAGCTTGTCGACCTGCTCTTGGATATCGGCATCCATGCGCTGCATGCGCATTTGGAGTTCACGCTCGTGGCGCTGGATGGCGCGGGAACGTGCGTCTTCGTTGACGTTCGTGACGATATACTGCGCAAAGTAGAGCACGCGCTCCAAGTGGCGCGGTGAGATATTGAGCAGCAGGCCCAAGCGGGACGGGACGCCCTTCACATACCAGATATGGGATACGGGCGACGCCAGTTCGATATGTCCCATGCGCTCGCGCCGGACGCGCGAGGGGGCCACTTCGACACCGCACTTATCGCAGACGATGCCTTTGTAGCGGACGCGTTTGTACTTACCGCAGGCGCATTCCCAGTCACGGGTCGGCCCAAAGATGCGTTCACAGAAGAGACCATCGCGCTCGGGGCGCAAGGTGCGGTAATTGATTGTTTCCGGTTTCGTTACTTCGCCATACGACCACTCCCGGATCTGTTCGGGGGAGGCGAGCGAAATGCGGATTGCGTCGAAATTCTTGACTTCCATTTGTGGATTCTCCGCTTCTGTCGGTTACTCGCCGCTCAACTTGGTCATGGCGCCGGGCACGTTGAGGCTGAAGCCCAGGCGCGGCAGGTTGTCGGTCGTCTCTTCCTTGCCGAAGTGAATGACTTCGTTCTTTTCGTTGATGACCTCGACCGCAAGCCCAAGGCTCTGCAGCTCTTTCACGAGCACGCGGAAGCTTTCGGGCACACCTGGCGACTGAATCGGTTCGCCCTTGACAATCGATTCGTAGGTCTTGACGCGACCGGTAATGTCGTCGGATTTGACCGTGAGCATTTCCTGGAGAATGTGGGCTGCGCCGTATGCTTCGAGCGCCCACACTTCCATTTCGCCAAAGCGCTGACCCCCGAACTGTGCCTTACCGCCCAGCGGCTGCTGGGTGACAAGTGAGTAGGGTCCCGTTGAGCGTGCATGCACTTTGTCTTCAACCAGGTGATGCAGCTTGAGCATTTGCACTACGCCGATGGTGACAGGCGAGTCATACGCCTCCCCCGTCTTGCCGTCGTAAAGGCGCTGCTTACCGGTAGTAGGTAGCGGCCAGCCACTGACGCGCGCAAGTTGTTCGGCGGCATGTTCCAGCGCATGACCGGTGAGGCCGGCCATGGCAACCTCGTCCAACGGTTCGGGCGAATGTACCCGCATCCATTCCCGCAGGGCGACTTCGCGTGTAACCAGATTGGATTCCGTCGAGGCACGGCGATCAGCGTAACCGGTCGGCATGACTTCTTCCGGTGAATAGCCCCGGTCGGTCAGCCACTCGCGCAACACGGCATGCCGTGCGTAAACCGGCTCACGGAACAACTGCTCCGCTTCATAGCCTTTGTCTGGGTAGGTATCGAGCAAGTAGATGCTGCGCGCATCATCGTCGTCCTTGAGTTCGGCGGTGTCGATATGATTGGCGCGCACGTGGGCCCAGGCTTGCGCCGTCGTATCGTGCCACGCCCGATCAATCATCCATGCGCGTGCCAGTTCGGCCTCGATCTCTTCTTCTTTGGCGCCATCGAAGACCGGCGTTTCGGCATAGAACCCGATGCGAGAGGCCGCCCAACCAAGGTGGGCTTCCAGAATCTGGCCGATGTTCATGCGACCAGGCACGCCCAATGGATTCAAGATGATATCGACGGGAGTGCCATCGGGCAGGAACGGCATGTCTTCGACAGGCACCACCTTAGAGATGACGCCCTTATTGCCATGGCGACCGGCCATCTTGTCACCTTCGGTGAGGCGGCGGCGCTGCGCAACGGCGACGCGCACGATCTTTTCGACGCCGGCCGCGAGATCGCGGTGTTCATCGCGATCAAAGACCCGTACGTCCACAACTTTGCCGCGCTCACCATGCGGGAGGCGCAACGAAGAGTCTTTCACCTCGCGTGCCTTTTTCGCCAAAGATGGCGCGCAGCAGTTTCTCTTCGGGCGTCAGTTCAGTCTCGCCCCTTGGGCGTGATCTTACCGACGAGAATGTCGCCCGGCGTGACTTCAGCGCCGATGCGGATGATGCCATCCTCGTCCAGATCCTTGAGGGCGTCTTCACCCACGTTGGGGATGTCACGTGATTTCTTCGGGACCGAGTTTGGTCTCGCGGGCATCGACCTCGTGCTTCTCGATATGGATGCTGGTGTACTTGTCGTCCTGCACCAGACGTTCGCTCACCAGGATCGCATCCTCGAAGTTGCCGCCCTCCCAACTCAGGTAGGCGACGATGACGTTCTGGCCCAGGGCAAGTTCGCCATTGTCCGTTGACGACGAGTCGGCAAGGACATCCCCTTCATTGACTCGATCGCCCTTGAAGACGACCGGGCGCTGGTCGATATTGGTGCTCTGATTCGAGCGGTTGTATTTGCGCAGCGAATAGACGCGGCGTGTGCCATCTTCTTCCTGCACGATGACTGTGTCACCGGTGACCGAAGTGACCTCACCCGCGTGCCTGGCGACAATGACCTGACCGGAATCAACGGCAGCCTGGAATTCCATCCCGGTGCCGACCACGGGGGCATCGGGCCGGACCAGCGGCACGGCCTGGCGCTGCATGTTTGAGCCCATGAGGGCGCGGTTGGCGTCGTCATGCTCCAAGAACGGAATGAGCGCGGCGGAGACGCCGACGATCTGCTTGGGCGAGACGTCCATCAGGCGCACCAGATTCGCCTGGGTGAACTCAAAGGTTTCACCACGACGGGACGAGGGCGCTGATTCTGGAATTCGCCGACCGGGTTAAGGGTCGAGGATGCCTGTGCGATTGCGACCTGTTCGTCTTCGTCGGCGGTCATGTACACGACGTCGCGGGAGACGAAGGGTTTGACCTTCACCTTGTCGATGCCCGGCGTCGCCGCAATCTGATTGGCAACTCGCTCATCAATCAGGGTGTTGCGCGCCGCGATCACCTGGCTTGTCACCGGGTCGATGACATCGGCATCGACGGTGTGATTGACCAGTTCGTGGACGCCGGCCGGCATGGCGACTTCGGACAGGACTCGACGATAGGGTGTCTCGACAAAGCCAAAGTCATTGACGCGGGCGTAGGAGGCCAACGAACCGATCAGACCGATGTTCGGGCCTTCGGGCGTCTCGATGGGGCAGATACGGCCGTAGTGGCTGAAGTGCACATCGCGGACGTCGAAGCCTGCGCGTTCGCGGCGGAGACCGCCAGGCCCCAAGGCCGACAGGCGGCGTTTGTGGGTCAATTCCGCCAACGGATTGGTCTGGTCCATGAACTGCGAGAGCTGGCTGCCGCCAAAGAACTCGCGGGTGGCGGCCACCACGGGCCGGATGTTAATCAGGCTCAGCGGGGTGACCTGGTCGGGGTCACGAATCGACATACGCTCGCGCACCACGCGTTCCATCCGCAGCAAACCGATGCGCAGTTGGTTTTGAATCAACTCGCCCACCGTTTTGATGCGCCGGTTGCCGAGATGATCGATGTCGTCTTCCTTGCCTTCGCCGTTGTTGATCTGGATGATGCGTTTGATCACGGCAACCAGATCTTCATTGGTCAGGATCCGATCTTCGAGGGGGGTATCCAGCCCCAGGCGCCGGTTCAATTTGTAGCGACCAACCTTGCCCAGATCATAGCGGCGCGACGAGAAGAAGAGATTCTGGACGAAGTTCTTCGCGTTGTCGAGCGTCGGTGGGTCGCCAGGGCGCAACTTCTTATAAAATTCAAGGAGTGCGTCATCCACGCCCTTATCAGAATTTGTGGTGGGGTTGCTGGTGTTGTCGCGCTCCACCGTCGACTCGATGTAGGGATGGTCGACATTGGTATCGGTGTCGGCGAAGGCGGCGCGGATTTCGTCGTCCGTGCCAAAGCCGACGGCGCGCAACAAGAGCGTCACCGGCAGTTTACGTTTGCGGTCTACTTTGACGCTGATAATGTCGCGCTTTGACGTTTCGAATTCCAACCACGCGCCGCGACTGGGAATGAGTTTTGCACCCGCCAGATCGCGACCGGTGCTGCGGTCAGGCTCCACTGTAAAGTAGACGCCGGGCGACCGGATCAACTGCGAGACGACCACGCGTTCGCTACCGTTAATAATAAAGGTAGCTGAGTCGGTCATGAGCGGGAAGTCTCCCATAAAGACTTCTTGCTCACTTACCTCGCCTGTTTCACGGTTGAGCAGCTTGACCTTCACCCACAAGGGGGCGGCAAAGGTGATATCGCGTTCGCGGCACTCCTCGACGGGGTACTTCGGTTCGCCGAAATAGAAGTCGCCGAAGTGCAGTTCCAATGCTTTGTTGAAACTGACGATCGGCGAAATCTCGGCGAAGAGCTCTTTCAAGCCCTCCGTTGTGAACCAGTCGAAGCTGCGCAACTGCACTTCCGTCAGGCGCGGCAGTTCGAGAACCGTGGGCGTGCGTGCATAGCTTTTTCGCTGAATACGCTTGCCCTGCGTGGACACATTGTTTCCGTAATTGGTCATGTAATCCCGCTCCTATCTTGCCGAAAAAATGACAATAAGACACCCAGGCAGACTGGTTTCAGAAATCGCAGCAGTGCGATTCTGTCCATCTACGCTCTGGTGTCTTGAATGCGACACAGTTGTCAGTCTTTATCGATTTTGCACGTCCAACAAAAAAATCAGGTCTCCGATCAGGTTTGCGGAATATCGGGCACTCCTTCTCACCTGTCTTCACCTGATTCCTTTGACCAACTTACCATGTACAACTCCACAGTTTACCACCTGCAAAAGTCGTATACCGTAAAGAAAGATGCTACCACAACGGCAATCCATTGTCAAATAGGAAAATCGGTTTTTTGCACACGAACTTCACAAAACCTCTAGAAAATCACCAACGCGCGGTTCTGGCTCTGATTTTTCCCTTATGCTGTGGCAGAAGTCCGCACTCGACGTTGCGAGGAACTCAAATGACAATTTTGCGAACCGGCGTCCCTGACCCTGATCCTGCTTCAACGGCGAGCATTGGCGCCGAGCAGGGGCCTGAGCCAAAGGGCATGCAATTTCACCTCTATTCTTACCTGCTTGGGCTGGGGAGTGCGCTGGCGCTCACGGGCGGCGCGTTGCTGCTGGTCCGGCAACCGGATCCGCCCCCGCTCGTCGTGCTGGCGCCCCCAACCCCGACTGCAGCGCCGACGGCAACGCCAACGGCAACGCCCGGGCCAATCGTCGTTTATGTCAGTGGGGCAGTGCGGGCGCCGGGGCTGGTGCAACTGTCGCCCGGCGCCCGTGCCGGTGAAGCGATTGCGGCTGCAGGCGGGTTGATTGACGCCGCAGACCCGGCAACCGTCAATCAGGCGCAATTGCTGTTTGATGGCGCCCAGGTGCACGTGCCGGGCAACGAGCCAGCGGCAACGCCACGCCTGTCACCGGTTGCCGGGATATCGGGGGTGTTGCCGACACCCACACCGGTTGCGGCGGCGGATGCGCCGGCCCGCGCGTCCGCGCTCATCAATCTGAACACCGCGACGCAGGCGGAGTTGGAGTCCCTCCCAGGGATCGGCCCCGGCAAGGCTGTTGATATCATCGCCGCTCGTCCCTACCAGAGTGTGGATGCACTGGATGACGTGCCTGGCATTGGTGCGGCGACACTGGAACGGTTGCGCCCGCTGGTCACCGCACCGTAGCCGCGGCGACAGGGCGCCCGTTTTGGGGTTGCATTATTCATCCAGAATTCATCCAGAAGTTGCGCAACATAAGATTTTGGCAGACTTCGCGTACATAGCACCGTTTCGAGCCAGGGGAAAGCAGGCAGAGGTAGATTCTTATGACCAACGAAGAGAAGAAGAGCCTCCCCGATCAAGCGAAAGACGCCGTTATCGACGTCCGCAACGAAGTGATCGTGCAGAGTGCAAATCTTTATTTGATGGTGCGTAAGGTGTTGCTGACCAGCCTGGGCAGCGTCGCACTGACTGCGGACGAGGCTGGGGAGATTTTTACTAAACTCGTGGATCGCGGCGAACTCGCGGAAGCTGATGCGCAGAAGATCATCAACGACCTGCGCATCCAATCGCGACGGCGTGAAGAGGAAGCGGCGAAATCACGCGGTGAGATGGCGCGCAAAGCCAATGCGGCGCTAGAAGACAGTGTCGAAACCATCTTGACACGGCTGAATGTACCCAATAAGTCAGAGATCGAAGATTTGAGCCGCAAGATCAGCGCGCTGAACGAAAAAGTATCCACGTTGGGCAACGGCTCCAAGCCGGGCTAGGCGCCAGAATCTGGCGCCGCCGTTGCTGTCTCATCGTTGATGAAGATTGGCCGTCATTGCCTGCATCAGTAACTGCGCGCCAGGTCCATGCCAGTATAGAGTGATGCCACTTCTTCCTCGTAGCCGTTGAACATCAGCGTCTCCCGCCGTCCGATTTCGCCAATCCGGCGCTCGGAGGCCTGTGACCAACGCGGGTGGTCAACTTGGGGATTTACATTCGCATAGAAACCATATTCGTTTGGTGCGGCCGTGTTCCACGTTGACGGCGGAATCGAATCCGTCAACTCTATCTTCACAATCCCCTTGATGCTCTTGAAGCCATATTTCCAAGGTACGACCAGCCGGAACGGCGCGCCCTGCTGATTGGTGAGCGGCTTGCCATACATGCCGGTGGCGAAGATGGCCAGTGGATTCATGGCTTCATCCATTCGGAGACCTTCCTGATAGGGCCATTCCAGCGTCATGGCGTTCTGGCCGGGCATTTCTTCCGGGCGCATGATCGAGACAAAGCGGACGTATTGTGCTGTACTTTTGGGACTGACTTCCTTGAGGAGTGCGGCGATCGGAAAGCCGACCCACGGAATGACCATGGACCAGGCTTCGACGCAGCGCAGGCGATAGATCCGCTCTTCTTGCGCGAATTTTTTATAGATGGCGTCCAGGTCGATCGTCTGTGGTTTGTCGACCAGACCTGTCACTTCGATTTGCCAGGGATAGGCCGTGAAGTTCTGCGCAAGCTTTGCGACGGCCTCCTTGTTTGTCGTGAACTCATAATAATTGTTGTAGTTTGTGATTTCATCGAACTTGTTGAGCGGATCCCCGATCTCGTCCGTCGTACTGGAGGCGTAGGGTTCGGCGTATGCCAGTTCGGGCGGCAGCGCGCCGGCGCCGTAGACTGATTCCAGCGATGTAGGCGCGGCCGCGCCTTGCGCTTGTGTCGTCTTGCCGGATGCAGCGCCTCCCACCAGCGAGCTCCCGCCACAGGCGGCCAGCGCAAGCGCGCCGGCCGAGAGTGCACCGGCGGTCATAAACTGGCGTCGATTCAGGTAGATGTGCTCCGGTGTAATTTCGGACCCAGGGATTTTTTTCATTTGGACTTGACTCCGTTCGACAGCAACTGGTGGATGTCCAGACTAATTTGCAATGCCGCCAGCATAGGCGACTTTGATAACAGAGAAGTTAAATAGGTATTACAGAATTATTAGGTTTACCGGCGTACTGTCTGTGATAAGCTATACACACCTATGACTCCACTTGACCATTTTCATCCTGCTGTTGTGCATTTTCCAATCGCACTGCTGCTGACCGGTAGTGTGGTTGCGCTCGTCCAGCTTTACCGGTCAGGGCCGCTTGATTTGCGGGTGACGGCCTGGGTGCTGCTTGCCGTTGGTGGACTGGGCGCCATCGGCGCCGTCGTCACGGGGCTCTTTGCGCAAAGTGCGCTCCCGCCGGACGCTCCCTATCGATCAACACTCAACTGGCACATCGGGCCAGGCCTCCTCCAACTGGTGATTTATGGCGGTCTGCTCTACTGGGGGTGGCTCTACCGCGGGTACGCCAACGCAAGGCGCGCCGCGGCCGGTCGTACGGAGATTGACCTCCTCGACGACCGGCGGGCACGACCCTGGGTGACGCTCCTTCTGCTATTGGGGATGGCTGCGGTTGCCCTGACTGGTTGGAACGGTGGTCTACTGGTCTATCAGTGGGCAGTAAACGTTGGTTAGTGAGCGTTGGGCAGAGAACCTGCGTCGCTGCTATCCGTGCTGCCCCTGATCCGCGTCATCGAGTTGCTGCAGCGATCTGCGGACGTCGGCCAACTCAGCCTCCAGGTTTGAGAGACGCGTCAACAGCGCGCTGCGTTGCTCCTCAAGTGTGAGGGGGATTGGAGCGGCTGCGGGTGCAGGCTCGGGTTTTGGCATTGCGCGGTCCATTTGCGCGTCGCTACGGATGGCCAGAAGGTGAACGCCCCAGAAGGCGGCCGCCACCAGTACAACCGCCAACGAACGCGGTTTCGGCCGAAAACAATGTTGTGTTCGGTTCACCCATCAGGACCAGTAGCAGTTGGTAGACGACCTGAGCCAGCTCAAACAGAATCACGAGTGCGCCGACGAGGGCAATACCGAATAAGTAAATGCGCCGGAAAAGGGCGCCGCGTTCCTCAGCGCCCTGGATATTCGGCTGGCGTGCGATCCGTTGCACCGCGCCAATGTAGCGCCCACACCGGAGCGCCCACGGCGATCAGGCTCAGCCCGTTTGCAAGGGGTTGTGTCCAGATGCGATCTCCGCTGGAGATGACCCAGTCCAGCACTGCGTTGAGCAATTCGACGGCGCCGACCCATGTCAACGCCAATCCTGTTGCCGCCACCAGATAGAAGTAGAGCCGGCGCACGGCGGCGCCCTGCTGCGATTCACCGAATGCCGCAGCTTCTTGGTGCAGCACGCGTGAATGCCAGATCCAAATGCCGAGACCGATGGGCACGAAGGAGATCGGTGTGATCATGCGGCGCAGGAGATCAACCAATTCTCCGCCGCCTGTGCCGAAGAGCATCAGCAGACCTTCGCGCAAGACCAGCGCTGCCGGCGTCAACGTCGCAATGGCGCCCAGGACGATGGCAATATAGAGATAGATCCGGCGGCTGGGCGCCTGCCCTTCCATGGGATGAATCTTCACCACTTCACGCCACTGCGCCCGATTTGCCCACGCAACCCAGCTTCCAACCAGCAACTGTGCGCAGGCGCCACTGATGGATGTCGCCCACCACGCATAGCCGTTGATGAGATTGTTGGACCATTGATCGACGGCAAGCGTCAGGAGCACGTTGACCAGCGAGGCGCCGCCCCACAGAATCAAGACAAGCCCACTGAATCCCGCGATCAAGGTGTATAACTGGCGAACAACCCGCCCGCCACGATGTTCCGTGCCGAAATCACCATCCGTGCGCAGAACATGCGCCCAGTAGCCAACCAGTGCGGCATTTACTGCCCCGAACAGCACCCATTGCGGCCAGGCAACCAGGAGATCATTGCTGGTCCGATCCGCCCCCAACAAGATCGCAATCGAACCATCTACGATACTGTAGACATTGATGGCCAGGAAGATCACCGAAAGCGCTGACGCAAGATACAGGAAGAGTTTGCGCAGCACCGAATCGCGTTCTTCCGGGGTCTCGTGTCCACGTTGCGCCAGTCCCCAATGCAAAAGGAAAATTGGGGTTGCGACCAACAGCAGTCCGGCGCTGCTCGCAACTGCGCGTGGCGTGACAATCACGACATCGCCCAACCAGGCTCTACTCAAGAAGCCGAGCAGGCTATCGGCGCTCGCGAGCATCGCCGCCAGGCTGACAAACGCAACAACGTATAGATAGATTCGTTTGACGGCAGCAAGCCGATTGGCGCCGCCGGCCGGTTCATTTACAGCCGTTTGCATGACACACCCCTTCGGCAACTAGCCGGCGTGCAAGGCACGGGTCTGGACAACGCAGGCAACCGCTCAATAGAAGAATTCTTGGGCATTGATCTTCCATGCGCCATCCTCGCGGATCACCTCAACGACGCGATCGGTGGACCAGGTCTGCCCTTGATTGAAGAGACCGCCGGTTGAATAGTTGTCGATTGCGAAGGAGACATAAGCGCGATCGGGATTCTGATCGTCGACATTCGTCTCGATCAACCGCAACCGGCGGGAAGCATCACCATAATAGGGCTCCCCGCGCAGGGGCCCGTACCCGGTGACACTGTCGACCTCTTTGAGCACTTGTGCGCTGTATTGCCGCCGTGCAACGGCCATATCCCCCTTCTGGAACGCAATGAAAGCGTTCACGACCGGCGCCTCGGGCGAGTCGTCGGTGCGATATTCGAGGGGCTGTTGCGCTCCGCTCCGGCTCACCGTCACGACTGCAGCAACGAGCAGGATTGCAACCAGTGCCAGGACAATCCAGGTAAATTTGTCCAGCTTTAGCTTCATAACGAGTTCCTTTCATCCGCTGCTTGTGAATCTCAGGACAAGCAGTTGGTCGTCACACTTGTCTATAGGCTAGCGGGTTGTGGGGTGCTTTTCAAGCCCCACATGTGTACCATTTGCGTGTCATTCAATGGTACATGGTGGTGGCGGGGGGTGTGACGTGGCTTTGGGATGCTGGGGCGCAGGCCAACCAGGTCTGGCCGCCAGCACCACCCTTGCCGTTTAGTTCTAGGGGCCAGCTTGATAGGTCTGGAGGTCGAAGGTGGTCTGGGTGCGCCCTTCGACATATTTCAAGAGTTGATGGGGTGAATCCTGTGCCACCCACGCCTTGCTCTTGGCATCGCCGCTGTCCAACACAACGACCCAACTCTTGATGGCGCCGGCTGGTGTGGTGAGTGTCTCCTCGCCGTCCACGCGCACAGTAATCCGTTCCAGTTGATTGGCGAGCGGGAGGTACGCATTGATTTGGGTTGCATAGTTGCGCGTCAGCGGCAACGCACGCACCAGGATTGGGAGCGTCACGGTCTCGCGGGCATCGCTTGGAATCTGGGCGCGCTGCACAGTCATCACATTCTGCTTCGTGTTGAGCGTGAGATCCACCTGACCATTGTTGTATTGTGCATCGACCGATTCCACGCTATTGGCATCGGTCCTTTCCAGATAAGAAGCGCGGGGACGAAAGCCCTTTTCGTCGATCTTCACCGTGATCGATTCCTGGTTTCCGCCTGACGTGATCGTGCGTTGGATCACCCACAGCGGTTCGTCCTGGTCGTTCACGCCCGCAGAGATCGAGAATTCAAGTTGTCCAGCCGGTTTGCCCTCGCGATCGGTGATGGCCAGTACGTGCTGTTCACCGTCCTGCCAGGGTGCAGGATTGAAAACAAGGGCTGCCGGTTTGGGGCTGCCGCATGCCGCAAACAGGAAGATCGCGAAGACCGGTAGCCACCGCAACACGTCCAACGGGTTGGTGCTTCGGAATCGTGCCATACCTTCACCTCAAGCTTTACGGTGCATCCAGGCAAGCGCGGCAGTGACCAGCGCCGCGGACCCAAGCGGAAGGGCATCTTCGTCCAGTTTGAAATCAGCGCGATGGACTGGGTAGTATTCCTGCCAGGCTGGGTTATGAACGCCCAACATCAGGAAACAACCAGGGGCAGCCTGCGCAAGATAACTGAAGTCCTCTGCGCCCATAATCAGTTCACTCTCCCAGACGTGATCGGCGCCCAGCAGTTCGCCCATGGCGGCGGTGGCGGCGGCGGTCGCGGCCGGATCGTTCACTGTTGCAGGATAACCGTAAATAATCTTCAGTTCCGCTTTACCGCCGAGCGGTTCGACGACGCGGACTGCATTGCGCAGTTCCTCATGCAGCAATTTACGCACTTCGGGCGAGAAAGAACGGATCGTGCCGGTCATTTCGACGGTTTCCGGAATCACGTTATTGGCGGTGCCGCCATGAATCGTCCCGATGGTGATGACACCGGGATGTGTCGGATCCAATCTGCGGCTCACGACCTGTTGCACCGCATGAATGACATGGGCGGACAACGCAATTGGGTCAATTGTGCTTTGTGGGCGGGCGGCATGACCGCCGGAACCGCGGATGGTCAACTCAAACATGTCGGCGGCAGCCAGGAGCGGACCTGACCGGGTGGCCACGTGACCGACGTCATGATAAGAATCCACATGGAGCCCGAACACGGCGTCGACGCCGTTGAGTGCGCCTTCTTCAACCATGCGTTTGCCGCCGGACTTGCCTTCGGCGTCCTGCGCCTCTTCACTCGGTTGGAAGATCAGGCGGACTGAACCGGGCAGGCGGTTTTCGGCGGCCAGTTGCTTTAGAAGTGTTGCGGCGCCCAGCAACATCGCAGTATGGGCATCGTGGCCGCAGGCGTGCATGATGCCGGGGCGTGTGCTGGCGTAATCGACGCCGGTGAGTTCGTTGATGGGCAGTGCGTCCATGTCCGCGCGCAAGCCAACCACCGGCCCGTCGCCGCCGTGAATGTGGCCAACTACACCGGTTTTTGCCACTTCGGTTTCGCTGGCGATGCCGAGGTCCACGAGGGTTGCGTTGACGAGGGCCGCAGTGCGCTGTTCGGTGAAGGTTAGTTCCGGATAGCGATGAATGGCGCGGCGCCAGTCGCGAAGCTGTCCATGGATCGCCTGTGCTCGTTTCAGGATCTCGGCGGTTGTCACCGGCTCGGTCATACGGTCTCCTTGTGACTGACTATTTTGACGGCATGGAGGCGGTGTGCGCCTGCCACGCACATAAGCATCTTGGATGACCTGCCGCGTTTCGTCGAGGACATCGTAATGATGCAGATCGGGCATACTGACCCACGCTGCCGCTGCGGCGTCGTCGCGTGCTTCGGCCTCGCCGTGCAGAATACTTGCCCAAAAGTCCACGACCACGTAGTGGTATTCAATGCGTCCGTTCGCGTCATAGGTGATGGGTTCGAAGACGCCGGCAATCCCGCCGATGGCAATTTCGACCCCGCACTCTTCGGCAAGCTCACGCCGCACACCGTCGCGCAACGTTTCGCCCACCTCAAGTAGACCGCCTGGCAAGCCCCACTGACCGGCACGCGGGGGGCGCCCACGCTTGATTAACAGCACGTCGCCGCCGTCGCGGAAGACTGCGGCGGCCACACCGACCAGCGGCGCCTTCGGATACCGGCGTTGGATTGGGGTGTTGTCTGATTCCGTCATCGTTCAATCCGTAATGAAGCGGCGCACTAGGTTGACCACGTTTGCACGAGGCCTGGAATTTCCGATAGAGCATCTATGGTTGCATCAGGTGGAAACTCTTGGGCGAAGCGCAGGTTGTCGTGCGCCACCTGTGGGGCAACGCCGCTGCTGACAAGAATTGTCCATGCGCCCAACGCTAGCCCGGCGCGCACATCCTGGGCGATGCTGTCGCCCACCACAATGACTTCGTGGGGCATTGCCCCCCACCGTTCGACGACGATGTTGAGAAAACGCGAGTCCGGTTTACGATATTCTACACTTGCACTCGACAGGCAGACGTCGAAATAGTTGCGAATACCGAGGTAGTCGATGGCACGCTGGAAGACACGGTCGCAATTGTGGTTTGCCAGCAATGCAAGCCGATACCCTGCGTTGCGTAGTGAGGAAAGCATTGACAATGCATCCGGAGCAAGCACCCAAGCGGTCATCTCCGGTGCGTAGAATAGGTCAACGGCGGTTCGCAACACCGTGGGGTCCATGCGGCTGGCTGGATAGCCGAAGAACTGTAGAAGAAAGCTGAGCGCATCATCCGCGAGATGTTCCTCGTTTTCCTCTGCGGACTTCTCTTCTGCAAAGTGGCGCGCCTCGACAATATTGGCGTCGAAATTTTCGGGCAGGTCCATGCCTGCTGCCCGCATATAGGCGTCGGCTGCGCGAGCGCCTTCAGCCATGAGTTCTTCTATGGGCCGCATCAGCCGGGCGAGTGTATCATCAAGATCGAAGATCACGCCCTGAATCAGACTGGGCGCCTGGGGGCGCTCTGCTGACCCCAATTCCGGATAAAAGTTCTGTACTAACTGGACGAGCCGTTCTGAATCCAGCGAGTCAGTTTTGTTTTCGTCGCTCTGCATAGCGGGACATTATACCATGCCACGCCTCACGATGTTCTATGGCCGGTCACCGTACGGTGTCGGGACGCGTTCCGTTCGGAGCGCCTGCGGCAATAGGGCAACAGTCACATAGGCAATGGTGAGGAAGCCGGCAAAGAGCACGGTGACCGCCAGAGTGCGTGGATAGTCGAGCGGATTTGCGATGCGCACGGCAATATCGTGGATGAGCCCCGTGGGATTAACCAGGATGTCCCAACTATTCCAGCGTTCGAAGCGTCCAAGATAGATGCCAAAGCCGGTTGCCCCAAGGACGATGAGGGCAAAGAACCATCCGGTCGTGGCATTGGTCCAGTCGGCGACGATCTGTTGCACAAGCCAAAGGGAGAGGAAGCCAATGATCAGACCATTCCATGCGTAGGAGAAGAGCATGATCAGATCGAACCACTGCGGGACATTGTTGCGCGGGTCGAGGTGCAGCAAATCGCTGACAATGTATGGTGAATTGGGGAAAAAGAGCAACCAGCAGGCGAGCAGCGTGAGCAGGGTGAGCCGCGGCCGCGGGCGCATGCGGTTGAGCAGAACGAGCAGACCTGCCAGGCCGAGCGGAATCCAGGCAAGCAACAAATTCCAATTCAGAAAGACATAGCTCCAGACGCCTGAATACCAAACCCGAAAGACCGAAAGTGTGACGCTCATCGCTGACGAGAGAATCAGCACACAGGATAGTATAGCGAGCTGGTGCAACGAGATCGTTTGAGGGCGCATAGACATCGTTCTCCAGTTTCCCTCGGTGGGATAGATGTTTGATCTGGAGTAACGATTGGTGGCGGGGGAAAGTTCCGGGGGGAGTAGGGGGCGGATTGGCAAAATCGGAAGTGGTGGGCGATACTCAGGATCGTGCTCGGCAAGGCCGGTGCCTGCGCTGTGCACACCAATTGCTGGCATCTACAACAATCATTAGGTGAGAGATGGCATACACGATCAAAGTTGGGTCGATTCGCTGTCATATATTGAGTGATGGGCTGCAATATGTCGACGGCGGTGGCTTTTTTGGGGTGGTGCCGCGCACCATGTGGCAGGAGGTCATCGAACCCAATGCACTGAACCAGATCCCGGTTGACTGCGCTGCCTGTTGATTGAATCTAGCGCCGGTCTGATTCTGGTCGATGCGGGCAACGGTGATAAGTTGCCGGCCAGGGTGCGACGCCGGCTGGGGATGGATGACCGAAATCAACGGCTCGTTGGAGAACTGGCACGCGCCGGCTATCGGCCGGAAGATGTTGACATCGTCATTCTGACCCATTTTCATGGCGATCATGTCGGGGGCGCCACGCGGTGGGACACCGAAGATGGATCGGTCGGACCCTGCGTGCCGGTGTTTCCGCGTGCGCGGCATCTTGGCCAGCGGCTCGAACTGGCGGATGCGAGTTTCCCCAACGAGCGGACGGCCGCCACCTATATCGCCGACAACTTCAAGCCACTACTTGAGCGGGGTCTCCTGGAAATTGTCAACGGACCTGTTCAGGTGGCCCCTGAGGTGCGCACCGATATTACGCCGGGACACACCGCCCATTTGCAGGTCGTATGGGTTGAGGACGGTGGGGAGAGGCTCCTTTTTCTCACGGATGCGGCGAACTGGGCAGTGCAAATGGAGCGCCTGGCGTGGGTTCCGGCCTTTGACATCGAGCCTTTGGTCAGTATTGAGACAAAACGCCGTCTGCGTCATGAGGCCAGCCGATCCGAGGCCTTGCTCGTCTTTCAACATGATGCGCAAGTAGTTACCGGCCGGTTGGCGCCGGGTGAACGTGGCCTGGTTGTTCGGCCTGAGCTGACTAAACCGGCCCATTTCGACCCAAGCACGTAGGGACACGGCACCGCCGTGTCCGCCGTCAGCGGTAGTGACGTGTCCGTCGTGACCAACACATACCCCTCGTAGCGCAGGGATTCCGCTGCTCTTCACTTGAAACCGCTGTTGCCCTGCACCCTCGGCGGGGCGCCGTTCACTCCACTGTATTCGACATAGCATTTACCGGTACTGACGCACTTATTCCCTGGTGCTAGTACACATTGCCCCAATACGTGCACCGTTCGTGGTGGATTGGCACACCTTTCCGTTCATCCATTTGGACAAGACATGCCATCAAATGTCCTACCAAGTTCGATTGGCAAGATCGACGTAATGACCGATGCGAAAGTGCAGGATGAGAACTATCATTTTTACCAGAAAGAGGGCTACAGAGACAGTAGAAACGGAAGTAGACCTCAGAGAAACTGGTAAGTGAGCGCCACACCAAGGGCGCAAGCAGTCAGAAAACGTACCTAAGTGACGCAATCAATTTTCTAGATGTGATGGAGGATCACAATGAACACCCTGCTGATGTCGGTTTATGCGATGATGAAGAGCATGTTCGGTGAAGAGGAAGGCCAGGACTTGATTGAGTACGCGCTGATCATCGTGGTCTTTGTCCTGGTGGCGATTGTCGGTCTGAACTTGCTTGGCCCGCTGGTCTCACAGATGTGGACGGACATTGCCACAGAGCTCGGTGGGTGAGGTAGGAGCCGGTCGAAACGGCCAATCGTAATCAATCGTGACCAATCGTTCATAACCCCGTTGGCGTAACACACAGCGGGGTAGACAACCGAGGCGCCTATGTGGAAGCGCATGGGAGCGGAAGCGGGACAGGATCTGGTGGAATATGCCCTAGTCCTGCCCCTCTTTTTGTTATTGAGCATGAGCATCTTTGAGTTTGGCATCCTGTACTTCCAGTACAGCACCGTGTCGAATGCCGCGCGCGAGGCGGCCAGAGCAGGGATCATTCCTTCGACGGCGGCTTGCGACGATAATTGTGTGTGCGACCGTGTCGAAGCGGCTGCCAGGTCCTTGACGGTGGGACTCGTTCAGGACAATCTGGACGTCACCTGCGAATTCTTATCGGCAGGAGTGGCAGTTCGAGTCAATGTTGAATATCACACCGAGTTTATCTCACGCATGCTCATTGATGCAGTCGGGGGCAACGGTGAAGTGAACCTCCAGTCCACGGCGACGATGCAGCGTGAGAATTGACGAGTAAGGAACTAGGGTCATTATGGCGCGTTTACGTGGGTTCGTATGGCTGGCAGCCGGTGTGGTGCTGGCGCTATTGGCGGGACTCGTCGCCTATACGACGCTATCTCGCGTGACGCAAACCCCCACTGGACCCGACTCATCCCCAAGAATTACGGTAATTGCAGCAAACCGCAATATCCCACTGCGAACAGTGCTCACATTGGAAGATGTCAGAGAGATTGAACTGCCGGCGGATGTTGTGCCGGAAGGCGCCCTTCGCTCATCTGATGGGGCAGTTGGTCGACTCACGATGAATCCGCTGTATCCTGGCGAGGCAATTCTAGAACAGGAACTAGTGGATCCAAATGTGAAATCACCGGACGGGCGCAAGGCGCTTTATTTGCTTGAAGATGAAGTACTGATGGCCATTCCGGCGCAGGATCTGCTCAGCCGTTTAGGTATCCTAAAGGCCGGCGATCACGTTGATCTGCTCTTCACATTGAGTTTCCCGGAAAACCGGGGTATCGGTGCATCATCGGGAGAAGACAAGGATCAACCGGCGACATTTGCCCTGCTGCAGAATGTGACGGTCGTTGGCCTGGCGGGTGGCGTCCCTGCCCCAAATGGGGGTGACTCTGGGAGCGACGCAGAGACACAAGAAGCGAGCGCCCCAGATGCTGTCCTGCTGACGATTGCCCCGCAAGATGCATTGACACTCAAGTATGCGATCGATGCCGGCGGGACGATCGACATCGTTATGCGCGCACCCGGCGTCGAACGACCCTTCGTCACCGATCCGGTAGATATTGACTACCTTGTGAATCGGTATCGCATCCCCACAGGCTCAGGACGTTGACATAGGGAAGTGCAAGGCGTGCGCTGAGCGCGAAGGGGAACTTGGCGGTTTCGAAGTTATACGCCATTTACGGGAATTGATCATTTGAATACTGGCCTGGTTCAGTGAGTTCAGCGCCAGGCCAGTAAGTGGAGGAGGCGACAGTGTCGCGGATAGGCCCTGGAGATACCCTACGCATACTTCTGATCGCAGAGCGCGAAGCGCTGCGCGAACAGATTGGCGCCATCCTTGCCCAGTATGCGGGTGACCATCGCTTGTTTTGGGTGGCTCAAGCTGAAGTAGCAGCGAAACGTGCCGAGGATCTTCTGCCCCACCTCGTGTTGGTGGACGACGATATCGCCGGTGTCGCTCCTCCGATGATCGTACGCCAGATTGTTTCGGCGGTGCCGGCAGCGGTCGTGCTCATCATGGTGGAAGAGAACGGTATGTCCACCGCCCGTCAGGCGGTGCTTAATGGCGCACGCGGTTTTGTGGTCAAGCCCCTGGTGGCTGAGGACTTCTGGTCCACCATCTATCAGTTGCTGGTGCAGAACCAGACGCCAGCCACCGAAATCGACCGGGAGACGCCGTTGGGGCGAGTGGTGGTCTTTGTCGGTCCCAAAGGTGGCACCGGGCGCACGATGATCGCCACCAATACCGCCATCAGTCTCCAAAAAGAAAGCAACAAGTCAGTCGTATTGATGGACGCTGACTATAACGCCCCGGCGTTGGATGTTGCGCTGAACCTTGAAGGCGACAATGACATCAGCCTGCTACTAGCGCGGATCTCGCGGCTTGATAAAGAGCTCATTAACAGCGTCGTGGTGAAGCATTCTTCCGGGATTCGTGTCTTGCTTGCGCCGCCACCGGCATACGGCACGCTTGAGATTTCGTTGCCACAGGTGGAACAGATCGTTTCGCATCTGCGCAACTTGTTTGACTGGGTGCTCATCGATATGGGTGTGTTACCGGATGAGACCGGCTATGCATTCCTTGACAATGCGGACTACATCGTGATGACGATCGTGCCGGAATTGGTTTGCCTGCGCAATACGCGGCTGATGCTTGATCAACTCCATTCACGCGGCTATCCCGACAGCAAGGTGTGGGTGGTGTTGAATCGCTCTAATATCGTTGGTGGCGTTGCACAGCGCGATATTGAAGAGCGTTTGCATGTTCGGATCCGGCACACGATTCCGGACGACCAACCGGTGGTCAGCCTGAGCATCAACCGCGGTGTTCCGCTGGTGTTGAGCCATGGGCGCGGCGCCGTGGCTAAGTCCATCCAGGCGCTGGCAACAGAATTCATGAAGGAAGCGGCCACCGTGGCGCAACCTGCAACGGTGGAAAAGGGGACGTCATCGGTGGGCGTCCTTGGGCGTATGTTTCGGCGGGCGTCCTCCGCAGGGGTCTAGGAAGGAATAAGGAGCCGTCATGAACATCGCACCGATTTTAGTTGCCGGACTCGTCGGTTTTGCCGTCTTCAGCCTTTTCTTGGCGATACGGCGCATCACGCCCCAGCGTGATCCGATGGAAGAGCGCCTGCGCGAGTATGGGTTGAGCGAATATGTGCGGCAGGGAAAGGTCAAGGACGTCCCGGGCGAGCAGGGCCGCTTCTCTGGTCTCAACCGGATCATGACGGGATTTGGCGCCGGTGAAAAGCTGGCGGATGCCCTTGATGCGCGCCGATGTTCCGCTTACGGCGGCCGAATTTGCCATCATCATGCTGGTGTTGTTTGCGCTGGGTTTTGGGCTAGGGTCATGGCGGCTCAATGCGCTGATTGGTGCTATTGTCGGTCTGGTGCTGGCGGCGCTACCGATCGTCTACCTGAAGTTTGCCCAGTCGCGCCGCCGCTCAGCCTTCATCAATCAGTTGCCGGATTTGCTGACATTGCTGGTCGGTTCATTGCGTGCCGGTTACGGTCTCTCCCAGGCGATCGAACTGGTGGCGCGTGAAGTGCCGGCCCCTGCGTCACGTGAGTTCAGCCGGGTGGTCCGTGCGATCGGTCTGGGGTATCCACTACAGCGCGCCCTGGAAACCATGGCGGAGCGGATCAAAAGCGACGACCTCGATCTCGTGGTCACGGCGATCAATGTGCAGTATGAAATGGGTGGCAACCTATCCAGTATTCTGGAAACGATCAGCGAAACGATTCGCGAGCGTGTGCGTGTCCTACGCGAAGTGCAGACGCTGACCGCACAGCAGCGTCTCACCGGCATGATTCTAGCGTGTCTGCCCATTATTCTGGCGGTGCTCATCAGCCTACTGCGCCCGGGTTACTTTGAACCCTTCTTCGAGCCGGGATGGCCGCAGATCATGCCCATGGTTGCGGTCGGTCAGATTCTTATCGGGTTCTTCTTGATTCAGAAGATTGTTGACATCAAGGTGTAAGCACAATGGCCACCGATCTCCTGTTCACCGGCATTGCGCCGCTCATATCCGCCGTTCTGACTGGGCTGGCCGTCGTCGCCATCTGGATGGCGCTTGCGCCCGCGAGTTCTGGCAAGGCCATGAATACGCGCTTGCAAGGATTCGTCGGCCGGAGTGATCCACTCGAAATGGACGAAATGGGGCAGTCGCTCAAGACGCGCGCCGTGTCCCCGATCATCCATAAGGTGCTCTCCTTCCTTGGCGGGTTGCTGCCCAAGCGCAACATGGAAGAGCTCTCGGCGAAGTTGACGCAGGCGGGCGATCCAGGAGGGCTGACCGTGCTGGATTTTGTCGGGCTGCGTCTGATCCTTGCCGGTGCTGCTGCGGCCGGCGCGTTCTTCTACTTTGCGCGCGACAACACCTTCCTGGTGGTGCTGCGCAATGCCATGATTGCGATGCTGTTGGGGTTTATGCTGCCCAAGTTCTGGCTGAGCAATCTGATCAAGAAACGAAAGACAGAGATTGCGCGTGCGCTTCCCGATGCGCTCGACATGTTAACGATCGGTGTTGAGGCTGGTCTGGCCTTTGAATCGGCGCTGCTGCGAGTAGGCGACCAGTGGAATAATGCGCTCAGCCAGGAGTTTCGCCGGGTCGTGAGCGAGATGCGGGTGGGTGTGCCGCGCAACGAGTCACTGCGCAGGCTGGCGGAGCGAACGCAAGTGGAAGATCTCAGTACGTTTGTTGCCGTGTTGATTCAGTCCAATATGTTGGGTGTGAGCATTTCGCAGGTCTTGCACACGCAGGCGGATCAGATGCGCTTGAAACGGCGCCAGCATGCCGAAGAACAGGCGCATGCAGCCACCGTCAAGATCGTGGTCGTCCTGGTGTTCTTTGTCTTACCGTCGCTGTTCATTGTGGTATTGGGGCCAGCGGCGCCAAGAATTGCTGATGCACTCTCGATGGCGAGCGGGGGCAGGTAGGTGAACTATGGCCGCAACATTAGGCATTAATCCAGGGAATCCGGGCGGAAACGAAGATGCTGAGTATCAGCAGGCGCTGGAAGCGTTCCACCTGGGACGCTGGGATGAGGCGATCCGGCTGCTAGAGAATCTGCATGCGCGCTTCCCCGACGATCAGCGCATCGAGCGCATGTTGGATGATGCGCTTCAAGTCCGGGCTTGATCAGACGCACGCCGTGCATGAGAAGCGGTATATTGTGCCCTGGCGGGCCATTATCAGCCGTGTCATCATGCTGGGCGTGGTGATCTTGCTGCTCGTGATCGGCGTGACGCTCATCCGTTGGCGGGTGTTGCCGTTGATTGCCGCCGCACAGGTGGAGCGCGAGCAGACGACCATGATGGCGACCGCCGAACGCCTGATCGCCGATGGCGACATGGACGGCGCCGAAACTCAATATCTTGCCGTACTTGAGAAGTTCCCGAATAATGCCGCTGCCCAGGCCGGGCTTGAGGGGGTGCGCAAGCAGCGCGAGATTTTCAGCCTCTATGATGCCGCAGTCGCCGCTCAGGCCGATGGTAACAATGAACAGGCGTTGAGACTCTACAACGAATTACAGATGACGTCGCCTGGCTACCGCGATGTCGGTTCGCGTATCTTGGCAATTCGCCATGCCGACGACCTTGAGAAGCTGTATGGCCGGGTTGTGACGCTTCAAACCCTGGGCCTTGAACAAGAAGCGATCGATGCGCTGAAGCAGATTCAGGCAACCGATGTGAATTTCCGGCGGCAGGAGGTGGCGGGGACGCTGGCCTCGTTGAATCTGAAGCAGGGGCAGCGCATTGTGGAGCAGACGCCGCCAGAACCCGCGGAAGTGTCGCTGGCTTTGAGCTATTTCAATGCGGCGCTTGAGCAAAAACCGAATGACGCAGTTGCGTTGACTGAGGCCCGCCTGGCCGTCAACTTTATGGCCGGTCGCGAAGCGTACAACCAGCAGATCTGGCTGGAGGCGGTGAACCGTCTGCGCACGGTCTACAACGAACGCCCCAATTACTTGAATGGCGTCGTGGTTTCGATGCTCTACCAGGCGTTGGTCAACTACGGCAATCAGTTTGGCAGCGACGACCTGCTGTCGGCCTATGAACTCTACAGCCAGGCATGCAATTTGCCGGCAGCCGACACCGTCACCGCCTGTGCGAAGGCGAGCAGCTTGATTCCGTTGATGACGCCGACGCCGACGCCAACCGTGCCGCCGACGCCAGCGCCTGTGGCCCCAACCTCGACACCGACAATGACGCCGACGCCGCGACCGCTAGACATGTTCAAGGGACGCATCATCTTCAAGTCAGATAACGAGGAAGCGCCAGGATTCTACGTGATCGACCCGGATGGTTCAAACCGGGAGTATCTGGGGCCGGAATCGTACTACCTCGACCTGTTCAATGCCCTGCGGGAGACGGAACGCTACTCGCCGGACAAACAATACTGGGTGTCGACGTCGAAGGTAGATGGCCGCGCACAGGTCATTCTACATTTGCCGATTGATCCACAGTGGGGCGAATTGCCGCCAAGACCGGTGACACGGTTGACTGGGATTGCCTACGACCCCGTTTGGGCACCCGACGGGAGTTGGATTGCCTTTACAACCAACGAGAACGGCAGTGATGACATCTGGGTAATTCGGCCAGACTCCTCTGGGCAGAAAGCATTGAACCGCAATACATGGGAGTGGGACAAGCATGCGTCATGGTCGCCAGATAGCCAGCGGCTTGTCTTCTTCACCAACCGTGACGGTGGGCCGACACAGCTCTATGTCATGGATGTCACCGGCCAGAATCCGAAAAATATCAGCAATGTGCCGTGGGCAGAATACGATCCGATCTGGGTCAAGTAGTCAGCCGGCGCAGTAGTCGGAGCATGAGCAAAGCCGGACTACTGCGCCGACAGCCCCTCAGTCAAAGGACGGGTGGAACATGTTGAACTTGAAATCTCCAGGACAGTATTCAGCAGGTGGCGCCAAGCCGCCGCGGCTTCCCGGCGATAAGACGCATAGCCACGCAGCGTATATCCAGATCCGCGATCGGATTCAGCAGCGACTGTTGGCGGAACTGAACCCGTCGGTGACGCGCAGCGACACCGCAGAAGTGCGCCGCGTGACCGAACGACTCTTTAATGACACACTGGCGGAACTGGGGTTGCCGCTCAGCCGGTTGGAGCGGAACGACATTTTCGATGCCGTGATGGCGGACATCCTGGGCTTGGGCCCGCTGGAGGTACTACTCAACGACGATTCCATTACGGAAGTGCTCGTCAACGGCCCTGACCACGTCTTTATCGAGCGCAGCGGGAAGCTTGAAGAGTGCGATGTGAAGTTCCGCGATAATGACGACGTGATGCGGATCGTCGAGCGCATTGTGGCGCCGCTCGGTCGCCGCGTGGACGAGAGCAGCCCAATGGTGGATGCACGTCTGCCTGACGGTTCGCGTGTGAACGTCATCATTCCGCCTTTGTCGCTGGTCGGGCCAAGTATCAGCATCCGTAAGTTTCCCAAGCATGCGCTGACACCGGATGAGTTGATCAAGAAAGGGGCGTTTACGCCGGGTATTGGCGAGTTTATGCGTGCCTGTGTGAAGGCGCGGTTGAACATCGTGGTGTCTGGTGGCACCGGCACCGGTAAAACGACGGTGCTGAATGCCTTGTCTTCTTACATCCCGGAGGGTGAGCGCATTCTAACGATCGAAGATGCGGCGGAGTTGCGGCTCCAGCAGCGACATGTTGTGCGTTTGGAAGCTCGCCCAGCCAACGTTGAGGGCAAGGGCCATATTTCCATTCGCCAACTTGTGATCAACGCCTTGCGTATGCGTCCTGATCGGATCGTCGTCGGTGAGGTGCGCGGTGGCGAAGCGCTCGACATGCTACAGGCCATGAATACCGGTCATGATGGCTCGCTGACGACCGTCCACTCGAACAACGCGGGATACGTTGCGTCGTGTGGAAACGATGGTGTTGATGGCCGGCATGGATCTACCGCTAAAGGCGATTCGTGAACAGATTGCATCGGCGTTTGATCTGGTGGTCCATCTCCAGCGTCTTGTCGACGGCACCCGCAAAGTCTCGCAGATTTCGGAAGTGCAAGGGATGGAAGGTGACACGATTGTCATGCAGGACATCTTTCAGTTTGTGCAGACGACGGTCGAGAACGGCAAGGTGCAGGGTTACTTTACACCGACTGGCGTCCGGCCGAAGTTCTACGATAAGTTGGAGAGCGCGGGGCTGTACATACAACCCGCCACCTTTATGCCTACGGAGCCGGCAAAATTTCGCCGATGATACACTATGGCCACGGCCCTTCTCACCAACGAAAGTCAATTCTATGAACTGACCGGTGCTTCGACGCTGGCCGAGGTGCTGGCAACGGTCAACGATCAGGTGGCCCGCGGCTCGGTCGGACACTTGCGCCCGGCGCCGACCGGCTACACGCCGCTGGACGATGTCCTCAATGGCGGGTTACGCCCTGGCGACCTCTTCATCCTTGGGGGACCGTCGGGGGTGGGCAAGACCATCTTCTCGCTGGAGATGGCACGCAATCTAGTGCTGGCAGATCCCGAGGCCAGCGCCATGTACATCTGCTATGAGCACGATCGCACGCACCTCCTGTTACGCCTCTTAGCGATGGAAAGCGCCGAAATGAAGTTGGGCGACGACGCCTTGAATCTGCGCCGGCTCAACGCCATGATGGTCGATGCGCAGCACTTCGGGCTAGCCGAACGGCTCCGCTCCGACCCAATTTATGCGCCTGTGGTGGCCAGGATTGATCGCTACGCCGACCGTTTGACGCTCGTGAAGGCTAGCGGCTCCCAAACGACGATCGAGCAGATACGGCTATTGGCGCGGCGGCTGATGTCCACCGGCCGCCGCACGCTGTTGGTCGTAGACTATCTACAGAAAATACCGGTCGAGCTGTCCACTGCAGTGCCAGAAACGGAAATCACGACCTATCTCGCGCAAGGGCTAAAAGAACTAGCGATGAGCGGAGGACTCCGTATTTTGGCCGTTGCGGCGGCGGATCGTGCAGGACTACAATCTAGGAGGATGCGGCTGCACGATATGCGCGGCAGTTCTGCCATCCAGTA
>JADJPH010000060.1 GCA_016713335.1 Candidatus Fredericiella danica
GCGACGAAACTGTAGGGGGGCCAAGGGCCGGTGAAGCGGACTTCGACGCCCTGCTCTTCGTTGATCTGGTCCAACTGGGCGCCGAGTTCAGCCACTTTGGCCTTGCCCACCAACAGGGAGAGGTTCATCAACATCTGCTTGCCGCCGGCCTGGTCGTTTGACCTTGTTCACATGCACGTCCTCGGCGCCGGCGGTAATGAGGCGGTAGTAGCGACGGAAGTCGTCGTCTGCTTTGGTTTCGAGGCCCTGTTTGACGGCCTTCTCAACCTTCTGTTGGTAGAAATACGCCATCCCTTTGGGTTTGCCGCCCATCTCCTGCTGCAACTGCCGGATTTCCGGGTCTTTTGTGACAAGCGCCTCGGCAATGGCATCGGTCTGCCACAACACCTGCACGCCCAATTCGACTTTGCCGGCAAAAGTGTTCAACTCGGCACGGTAGTTGTCATACTCTGCTTGCAGCCAGGCGGCGACCGTTTCATCTGCCGCATGCCCGGTCACCGGGCGGATGATACAGTCAAACGTCATCGGTAGGACGCTGCCGGTTTCGGCCCACGCGCGTCGATCACTTCGCCGTGCGTCCACACCCAATCCTTGACGGTTTGATCGTCCGCCTGATATGGCTCTGTGGGCATGCGTGCACCAGTGCTGATTTCGCCACAGGTGATGGCATAGACGCGCGCTGGTCCAAGCCGATGTTGCCCCACTCGACCTTGTCGTCGCTGGAATGATGCAATAGACGTATCTACCTTGCGCCTCACTCATCGGACGCCACCTTTCGACTTCTGCAACTGAACACTGAAGATGCCGTTGTTTAACCGTGACGTCACGTGCGTTTCGTCGACGGGGTACGGCAATTTGATTTCGTGGTAAACGCTCAGCAAACTATCTCGACCCAGATCACAACGATGTCACCCTGCGCCGTGGCACGCACGAATCCTCGGCGACGTCCAATAGGTTCCATCACAATGGTGAAGCGGTCACCCTCGTCGAAGACTTCCGGTTCGATCCGTTTGGGTTCGGGTTTGGTAGCGGGTGCGCCCGACAACCACCAACTGAACGGAACGGATTGACCGGTGCAGGGGTCGATGCGTGATTCCTCGAAGACAAGAATGGGGCGCCCCATCCACTTTTCTGCGGCCGGGTTGATTGCTTTCCGGATGCGAAATAGGACATCCATGTGTGTTGGTGCGCCGATCAGGTCAGCCAGTTCGTCAATCATCGCGTGGCGGCTGAACCAAAGATGCCAAAGGATTTCCTGGTCCAGCGGATCCAGCGTCTGGCAAAGCGATCCAGTGTTTCTGCGAGATCTCCGGTTCGAGTGGTCTACTTTGCGGCCGGGTCGATCCGTTTGTCTGGGAACATGCTTGCGGTGGGCATCTTTGGCGCCCTCTGTAAACGGGGTCAATCGTTTCAGCCACTGGCCAAGCATCGGCGTTATCATCCACACCTTGCCGGGTCGCGGCGGCGTGGATCTTGAAAAGTGAGGCCATGGCCGGTTTGCGCACGACGACGAAGCTCTTCGGCTCCATCGCAACTTCGATAATCCAGTTGAGCGGGATGTCGAATGCCGCGCCACGTGGCTGCAAGAAACGCAGCCGTTCGGCGGTGAGACAAGCTGGCCATTTGCCATGGCGCTCTGCCCTCGCCCCTGAACACGCCTTGCTCGACCAATAGGTTGTCCTGGTCGACGTGCGCAGCAGTATTTGAGGATAGTGCGATGGCGCCCGGCTTAGGCCCTGACAGTGCTAGTTTCAAGCTCTTCCCTCCAGCGCTCGGGATTGATCATCTTGTCGAGCACTTCGTCGACGATGTCATCGAGTCCGTCGCGCACATTCTTGACCGCTTCCGCAACGCCATGCTCTTCTTTGATCTGCGTGAGCGCAACGTCCAGATCCATCAGCGCCTCGCCAAGGCGATCGATTTCAGCCTCGTTGAGGCGTCCAGATTCCATCCGCTTGAATGCCTGTGTCTTCAGCGCATCCTGAATGATCTCCACCAGGGCGATGACCAGCCCGAGCACACCCTGCTTGAGGTTGCCTTCATCAATATCCAACATCGAAACCACCCCCTCCGTAATCAAGCACCTGCGCTTTGATGGCCCGCTGCCATTGCGGCAACTCGTCGCCTGAGAAATACGCCTCTTCGCGTTCGCTTTGGTGCTTGAACGCGACGGCCAGGACTTGCCGGGTGTTCAGTACGCCGCTAAGGTCACGATCTTCCATATGGATGCCCTGGATCTTCCCCAATGGAATCTCGAGGCCGATCTGGCGATCGAACTCCGACCACCAGATCAACCGGTCTACGGTCAGGTAGAGCCATCCCGGCCGCCAGGTGGGACCATGAATCCCTGCGCCAGGCGTTTGGTACCAAAGCACACCGTCGGCGATGATCTTCTCTGGGATCAGACCGCCAATCGCACGTTCGCGCTGGAAGGGCGCCAGGTCACCTTTGGGCGTGTTGCCAAGGCCGGTTAGACGCGTTTCCAGGGCATTCTCGAGGATTTCGGTGTCCTCGGCATAGATTGCGGCGACATTGCCGTTATTTAGCGAGAATCGGAAAATGTCACGTTCCGTGCCGGTGAAGTGCGTCTCCTGCGTCACCGTGAAGTCCTGGATTGCATCGAGCGGCGTCTGAAAAAGTACTTCTGCAGGCTCGGGCCGGTAGACGATGAGCCGGCGATCGGTAAGAAAGAGCCTCCCGGACTGCCAGGCGCGATAGATGCCGTTGCTGTACCAGTAGGAGCCGAACATCTCCAGGGTCACCGATTCGCCCGGCGCCAAAGCGATCTTCTTCCGTTGGATCTCGGTGGCGGCATATTTGCGGATGTCTTCGTCCCATGCCTCCATGATCCCATATTCGATCAGGGTCTCGATCGCGGCAATGGCGGCGCGTAGGTTGACGCCGATGAGCGGAATGCCGGCTACGCCGATCACCAGGTCGAGGTTCAGGATGATGCCCTTTTCGAGGAGCCTCTCCAGGAGGTCGTCGATGGTGGCGTGGCGGGTGCGAGTAGCTTCCATAAATATCAAGAAATTGTCAAACCAGGCAATAGTCACTAATCTTGGTTGGAATGGGCGGAACTGTTGCCCAGCGGACAGAGATACCAGCCTTTTTCGAGCAGTTCGGTCCGGATGACGGTGGCGCCGCAGCCGGGACAGTAGACGCGATAGGGCGTCTCGCCCTCCGGCTTGCTTCCTTCAAGCCACTGCAACTGGTCGAGCGTTTCGGTGAGTTTGTCGAGCACTACCTTTTCCAGGACCATCATGGTTCCTTCCTCGCTGACGCATAAGGCCCACGAATTGCTTTGCTATGCGGCGGCGGCTGCAATCGGCGCCATGACCATGACAGCGGGCTGCGCCGCTCGGCGAGCCTTGGCGCTCTGCCAGCCGCACCACGGACATTGGTCGTCTAGCAGTTCAACTGTCTCCACCAGCTTCCCGCACTGCGGACATGCATCCTTGCCGACCTGGGCGTCCTTCCAGGCGGCAGTTTCGATGTTGGTGCCGGAAGGAAACTCCAGCCCGTATTTCGCCGCCGTGGCGAATGAGGCAAGCGCCGCACGCACCTTGATCCCAAGTAGTTCCCCCGGCAACCGAGACCGTGATGTCGGCATTGATGACAAGGCCCTTGTCGAGGATCACGTCGATCACATCGACGAGCGAGGAACTTTTTTCTTTCACGGGTTGCATGGTCATCGGTACGGCGCCTTTCGTATTGCGTTTCTCATATTTCGCGACTCGTGACTGGTGACGTATGACGCATCACAGTCATTTGCGTCACCGTCGCACGTCTTTTGTCCATGAGGAACAGTTCGGCGATGTGCGGGGCTTTGGCCGTGAGCGAGTGCTGGACATTGTTTCCAGGGCTGCCTGCGGTGACGGGCGCAACGGCCCAGTCAAACAGGAAGGCGTTGAGCATACCCATCAGCGCCGCAAGCAAGGTCAGTTGGGTCCGCGGCGCACAACTCGCCGTTCTTGACGCCTGTTTCCATGATGCCGGTCACCCAGGCCTGGTAGACTTCGATCCTCGCATAGATGCGATCACCCAGATCAGCCTGGGCGGCCCAGTCGAAGCCCGAGCGGGTGGTCACATAGATGCGGAAGAAACCCACGTTGGCCTCGAAGTAAGCGCATTCGGCATAGATGAGGCGGATGATCTTGTCAACCGTTGTCGTAGCCTGCTCCACCTCATCCTGCAGGTAAAGAAAGAACTCATGGAGTCGCTCTTCGATCAGGGTGAAATAGAGTTCTTCCTTGCTGGTGAAGAAGTTGTACAGCGTGCCTTTGGCGACCCCCGCTTGCACGGCGATATCGGCCATTGAGGCGGCCTGTGGTCCTTTGGCGCGAAAGACTTCTTCGGTCGCCACGAGAATCGCGGTGCGCTTGTTCTGCGTTTCGCGCTGGCGCCGGTCCATAGGTGCGCTGGCCCATTTTCGGAACGTCACCGCCGCAACCAGCTCCGCGGCGGTGAGTCTCTGCACGCCCGCACCGGTTACTTTGACGGGAGGCTGCACCCTCCGGATGGGCCAGCAGCGCGTTGCGCGATCTTCATGCAAGGCGTTGCGCAAGGCTTCCTTGTTTTCAAAGACGAGGTAGAGGGCGCCCACCGCAACGCTGGCAGTCCGGGCGATTTCGGCCATCGTGGCTTGCTTGAAACCGTACTCGGCAAACACCCTGGCGGCGGCCTCGAGGATGCCTTGCCGGCGTGCGCTTCCTGCCATGCGGTTCTGTTGGTGAACAGGCGTATTCATAGGTTGCTGGTGTAATATATTCACGTTGTGACCATTGGGTCAATCTATGAATATTATACGGCGAGGTACCGAGTTTGTCAAGTGGGCTTGGTATTTTGGCTTCAGGGTGGAAGGTTGCGAACGGCTTGACTTCAGGGCACGGTCCGTGGTGGGAGTCTCGTGCGTCCACTGGCCCAGCCTATGTGAGGTGCCGCCCCACAGCTGCGGCCAGTGCGACGCACGAGACGGTGACGACGATCGCCAGTGGCGGTGTATGCGGGAAGCTCTGTGCGACGCACCGGCCAGGCGGATTGGGGACAGGTGAGTGCATTAGGCCGGTGCACGCGCGCTTTGCGAATGGGCAGTGAAGAGAGGCTCAGTTGTTTACCGCGGCGAACGCTGCCAGCACACTGGCCGAGTCTGTCACCCAGCCGAAGATCCCTCCCTGGGCGGCGATCACTGCCAGCGCCGCGGCGTGGCGTTCAGGACTGTAAGACGCGACGGCGTCGGCGACGACGAAGGCGTTGAAGCCGCGATCGTTGGCGGCAATTGTGGTGGCGCTGCAACAGACATCCGTCGTGACGCCGGTGACGATCAGGTTCTCGATGCCGCGCGATCTCAGCAGTTCATCCAGATTTGTGGCGTAGAACGCGTTCTTGCCCGGCTTGTCAAGGACCACCTCGTCCGGCAGGGGCGCCACTTCGTCAATAATGGCATGCCCTTCTTCGCCACGGATGAGAATGCGCCCCATCGGCCCCCGATCGCCGATGCGGTTGCCTTCCGGCCAGCGGAGCGAGCAACGCCTGGATCGGGCCGATTGCGCGCTGGAGCAGCGTGACGTCATTGCCCAGGAAATCGCCGTAGCCACCCGGGTAGAGAAAGTCTTTTTGCATGTCGATCACGACGAGTGCCGTGCGGTCCAGGTCGAGATCGACCCCAAATGGTTGTGCTTCGATGTGCGCTGTTCGCATGGGGATGGCCTCCTATTCGCCCAGCTTCGTTTCAAGTGCAGCCGCCAACGCCAGCAGCCGCTGGTCTTCAAAGGGGCCGGCAACCAGTTGGGCGCCCACCGGCAAGCCATTGGGTGTCCATCCGCACGGCACTGAGATGACCGGGAAGCCGATGAAGCTCCAGAGGATGCAGTTTTGGGAAAGCACCAGAAAGTAGTTGTCCACGTCGGTGCTTTTGGGTGCAGCAACGCGTGTGGTCGGCATGAGCAGGGCGTCAAACAGGCCGATCTGTTCAAACATGCGCCGGCGCAGATCTTCGCGCGCACGCTGTGCCTGCAGGTAGGCCACCGCCGACACGTGTGACGCTTCATCCAACTGTTCGGCCACGACAGCCGTCGCGTATTGGCTGCGCCGTTCCCCGAACGCGGTGTGGTAGGCTGCCGCTTCGCAACGGCTGACGACGAGACCCATCAGCACCGCCAGGTCGAAATCATCTTCCGTCGGGGTATCAATCTCGACGACCGTTACGCCGCTTTCGCGCAAACCGAGTACGGCGTTGCCAAATGCCGTGACGACATCAGGGTCGGCGCCTTGTAACGCGGCAGTGGGCACACCGACGCGGAGTCCGCGCACGTTTTTGGAGAGCGCCGACGTGTAGTCGACGTGACTGGTAGGATCAAGGACATTGAGCATGATGGCAGCGTCTTCGACGTTAGCCGCCATGTGGGCAACGTGATCCAGGCTCCAGGAGAGCATGATCACGCCGTCACCGGGGACAAGACCGAAGGTGGGTTTGTAGCCCACCACTCCGCAGAGCGACGCAGGCACGCGCACCGAGGCGCGGGTGTCGGTGGCCATGGCGCCCAGGCTCATGCCCGTGGCCACCGCAATTGCTGAGCCGCCGCTGGAACCGCCAGGATCGCGCGTTGCGTCCCAGGGATTGCGGCTCTGCGGGGTTGTTACGCCCAGTGCAAATTCGTGGGTCTGCGTCTTGCCCGTGATGATTGCGCCCGCAGCCTTGAGCAACTGGATGCTGCCGGCATCGTTGCTTTCCATGCGATCGGCCAGCACGGGCGAACTGGCTGTGTTCGGCATACCCGCCACCGCGAGCAAATCTTTGACTGCGATCGGAATGCCGAGCAGGGGACCGCGCATTTTGCCGTCGCGCACGCTGCGGTCGGCTGCGGCCGCGGCTTCCAGCAATTCTGTGCGCGGCGCCACGTAGACAAAGGCATTGAGTTCAGGCTGACGGCGGTCGATGGCATCCAGCGCCTGTTCCATCACCGCGACTGCAGGCAACGAGCCGTTGCGGATGCCGCGTACAGCCGTGGCCAGGGTGAGTGATTGACCCGCAAAGGGTTTGCGCGCCGGCCGTTCGTAGGATAGGTCAGGCAGCGGCGCACGCTGGATGCGGGACAGGGCGCCGAGCGGGGACATAAACGCCGGTCGCCAATCCAGCGCAACGGGATACGCTTCAATTTGCGCCAGCGCGGTGCGAAAACTTGCCCGCACCGCGCTCAGATTCGTAGGATCGGACACGATTGTTTTCCTTGCTCGCGCGAGACCGGGAATGGACCCACACGAAGTCCATTCCCGGCAGGTTGGTATCGTTTCGAGAGGTTATTGGGTCTGGCCGATGACACCTTCGACAAGCCAATCGGTCGTGTCGAGCAGTTCAATTCCGCCCGCCTGCCCCGCTGCAATCTTTTCCACACCGGTGTTGTCCAGGATCGGACCGGCAAAGATGTTCAGATCGCCGCTGATGATCTTGGCCTTGGCGTCTTCAATGAGTTTCTGCGTATCGGCGTCGACCGCAGGGCCGTAGGGCGCCAACGTCAGAAAATCTGACTCGATCCCCCCGCGGAGATGCTCGCTCTTCCAGCTCTTGTCGAGGGCGGATTGGACGAGGCGTGTGTAGAGCGGACCCCACGTATAGGCGACGCCGGTCAGCCAGCCCGTTGGCGCAAACTGCTGTAGCGCATCCGAGTGGAACCCAACGGACTTGATGCCGCGCTCTTCCGCGGTTTTTACCAGGGTGACCGGTGAATCCACGATGCCGGTGACGACATCGATCCCGGCATCAGCGAGTGCGTTGACGGCCGATGCCTCTTTTGCCGGGTCAACCCAGGCGTTGTTGAGCACGAGCGTGGTGGTTACGTCCGGGTTCACAGACCTGGCGCCAAGTTGGAAGGCGTTGACGGACGCTAGAATGTTTGGAATTGGGAAGGCGGTGACGAAGCCGAGCTTATTGCTTGTGGTTGCTTTGCCGGCAGCGATGCCCGCAAGATACATGGCTTCGAAGTTGTTGCCCCAGTAGGTGCCCAGGTTGGGCGCCAACTTGAAGCCCGCAGGATGCATGAAGACCACATCCGGGTGTTTTTCGGCCACGTTGAGCGCGGGGTCAAGATAACCGAAGCTCTGCGGGAAGATGACCTTCGCGCCCTGCTGAATCATATTCTCCATGACGCGCTCAGCGTCGGCGCTTTCGGGTACGTTTTCGGCCTCGATAAGTTCAACATTGGGGAGGGCCTCAGTCATCGCGATGAGACCGTCGTGGTGGGCCTGGTTGTAACCGGCGTCGTTGATCGCGCCCACGTGCAGGGCGCCGACCTTGACCTTTTCGCCGCCTGGCGGCTTCGGTTGCTGCGGAATTGGCGGGGGGCGCCGCCGGCGCCGCACACGCCGCGAGGAGGAGTACGGCGGCAGTTGCCGCCGGTGCCATCAGCCTCATCGTAAACGTTTTCAATGGTCGGTAGTGCATGTGTGGATTCCTCTCCAAAGGGTGTGAGACAAGCAAGAGTTCGCGTTAACGCATTCCCTCGAAGACCGTCTTCAAGCCGGCAGGCATCGCAAATTTGCGATTGCCGCGGAGAAAGATCAGCACTCCGAGCGTCAGCAAGTAGGGGATCATATCCAGGAAGAAGGGCGATACCGGCGCCCCGCGTGCCTGCAACTGCAGTTGAAAGGCCAGCGCTCCGCCAAAGAGGAATGCGCCGAGTACGGCGCGCAACGGGTTCCATGCGGCAAAGATCACCAGTGCCACGGCAATGAAGCCGCGCCCTGAGGTCATCTGCTCGCCCCAGACGCCTGTAAAGGCCAGCGAGAGGTGCGCACCGCCCAGACCGGCCAGCAGACCGCCCACAAAGAGTGCCTGGTATTGCAGCCATTGGGTGCGCAGACCGGCCGCATAGGCCACGGTCTTGTCCTCACCAACCGTGCGAATCGAAAGCCCCCAACGCGTTGAGAAGAGCACCCATTGGAGGAAGAACGCCAGTGGAATCACGGCATAGATGAGGACGTCATGCTGAAAGAGCACCTCACCCACGAAAGGAATGTCCGCCAGGATGGGGAGGGGGACGTTCCGCAGGCCTTCGATCAACTGGCCAACGTACGGGCGCCCAATCAGCGCGCTCAGACCGATGCCCAGAAAGCCAAGCGCCAGCCCGCTTGCCAGTTGATTGGCGCCCCGCGTGACGACCAGAAAAGCCAGCACCAGATTGAAGAGTGCGCCCGCGAGCGCGGCAGCGATAAGCCCCAGCCAGGGGTTGCCGGTCTGGTAGGTAACGGCAAAGCCAACGGAGGCGCCCATGAGCATGGTCCCCTCCAGTCCCAGGTTGATGACCCCTGCACGTTCGACAATGACCTCACCCAGGGCGGCGTAGAGTACGGCAGTGCCCGCCTGCAATGCGCCGACGAGCACCCCGATGACAAAGGACATATCCATAGCTCACTGCTTCGCTTTCGGCTGAAAGAACCTGCCCAGTACAATAAAAAAGGATCAGGGCGATGATGATATTCACGGTGGCAAAGGGCATGCCCTGGGTGATTTGCAGGGTATCGCCCCCAAAGGTGAGCACCGCCATCAAGAAGGACATCATGACAACGCCGACCGGATTGTGACCGGCGAGCCAACTGATCAGGAAGCCGATGTACCCATAGCCGGGCGAGAAATTGGGACGCAGGCGCCCCTCGATGGCCATCACTTCGCCGACACCGGCAAGCCCAGCCAGACCACCGCCGATGAACATGACCATCAACATGGTCTTCGTGATCGGCAGCCCATTGCGCCGGCTAGCCTCGGCGTTACCGCCGATGGCGCGCATGTCATAGCCCCAGACGGTGTACCGCAGCACCAGATAGATGAGCACGACTGCGGCGATGGCAAGGAACAACCCCAGATGGATCCGCGTGTCGCCGAACTGCGGGAGTCGCATCGCGTCGACAAATTTTGGCGTCTGCGGAAAATTGGCGCTTGCGGTGTCGCGCCACGGTCCAAAGACGAAATAGCCTACAAAGAGGATTGCGATATAGTTGAGCAGCAGGGTCGAGATGACTTCGTTCAGCCAACCTTTGGCGCGGAGGATCGCCGGGATCAGCGCCCACAGGCCGCCGCCAATGAAGCCGAGCAATATCACGAGGGGGATGCCAAGCGCCTGGGGCAACTGCGAAAAGGTCAGGGCGCCCCACGTGGCCAACCATGCGCCCATGTAGAGCTGGCCTTCGCCTCCCACATTGACCAGCCCAATCCGGGCGGGTAGCATCACGGCGCAGGCACAGAGCACCAGCGGGATCATTTTGACGACAACTTCCGTGATCCCGTACGAGCTGCCGAGCGTGCTGCTCAAAATGTCGATGTAGGCGCGGAGGGGATCCTTGCCAAAGAGCAGCAGGAGTAGTGCGAAGACCACCAGGGCCAGGCCAATCATTGCTAGATAGCGCAGTAGGAATAGCAACCGGGTTCGATTGCCTTGTACAAGTGTGCTCAATTCGCACCCTCCCTCGTCGTTTCGCGTGAGCCGCCTGTCATCAGATGGCCGATCTCATCTGCAGTCGTTTCGTGCGGGCGGAATGTCCCGACAATCCGCCCGTGGTACATCACTACCAACCGGTCGCTTAAGGCGAAGAGTTCATCCATGTCCTCTGACACCAAGAGGATGCCGACGCCTTTGCTGCGATAGCTCAACAACAGTTGCCGCATAGCTTCGGCATTGGAGACGTCGAGGCCGCGCGCCGGATAGTAGGCGAGCAGTACGGCCGGCTGGCGGCTGAGTTCGCGGGCGATTACGACGCGCTGCAAATTGCCGCCGGAGAGGTTTTCCACCGGCCAGTCGAGGCGTGGCGGGGTGGTCACGAACGTGGTGTTTAGAAAAAGTTCGGCGTCTTTGCGTGCTCCCGTCCAGTTCATCGTCAGCCCACCCATGGCGGTGTAGCGCAACTGTTCGCCCAACACCATGTTCTCGACGACGGTCATGCCGGGAATCGCTTCCATGCGCAGTGGGTCCTCGGGGATACATGCAAGCCCGTGCGCGAGGATGGTCGCAGTCGACCAGTGCGATGCGTCCTGGCCGGCGAGAATGAAGGCGCCACCATCAGGGCGGCGCAAACCGAGCGCCACGTCGGCAAGTTCACTCTGGCCATTGCCCGACACACCGGCGACGCCGACAATTTCGCCGGCAAAGATCTGCAGGCTGACCTCTTTGAGTCCAATCCCTGTGTGCTCATCCACCAGACTCAGGGTGTTCATTTCAAAGAGCGGTGCACCGGCTTCATTCGCCAACCCTTCGCGCTGGACGGGGGGCGGTGGTTCCGCACCGAGCATCAACCGCACAATGGCTTGCGGTGTGGCCTCATCCCGCATGAGTTGGCCAACCACGCGGCCGCGGCGCAGCACGGTAATCCGCTGGGCGCTCGCCATCACTTCGGGCAGTTTGTGGGTGATGAACAGAATGGCATACCCGTCCTGGCGGAGCTTGTCGAAAATGGCGAAGAGCCCGTCGACTTCGTGCGGGGCCAACACGCTGGTCGGTTCATCGAAAATCAGCACGCGCGCGCCTGCGAGCAGGATTTTCAGGATTTCGACCTTCTGGCGTTCGCCCATCGACAGGTCGAACACGTGCGCGGCAGGATTGATCTCCAGTCCATAGCGCGTGGCGACCTCGCGGATGCGGGCCTGGATGGCTTTGGGATGCAACACAATGCCCAATGCTGGGAGAAAGAGCGCGACGTTCTCAGCGACGGTCATTGCAGGAATCAAGGTGAAATTCTGAAAGACCATGCCGATGCCGAGCTGCCGGCCATCCAGCGGTGTGGCGATGTGCACCTGTCTGCCTTCAATCAGGATTTCCCCGGATGTGGGCCGGTAGAAACCATACAGGCATTTCATCAAGGTGCTCTTTGCCTGCGCCGTTTTCACCCAGAATCGCGTGGACTTCGCCACCCAGGACACGCAGGTCGATCTTGTGGTTGGCAACCAAATCACCGAAGCTCTTGGTCAGGTTGCGGACCTCAAGCAGCGGGTGATCAGAAACGGTGGCCGGCGTCACAGCAGGTGCTAGAGATTGACTCAACAAAATTGGCTCGATGGGTGCGCAAGACTATGTGCAAAGTGCACAGGTGAACACAGGCGGTGGTTGCGTTCGGTTCAGGTGAACGGGCGCCGCTGCGACTTGCATCATTGTTTCACGCATGTGAGAGCGCGGCGATGTACACAGTGCACAGGGTATCGCGCACGGGCTTTAGCAGTTTGTACAGTGCCAGTGGTTGCTCAAGCTATATTTAAGGAGAAACGTTTAGAATAGCGAAGGGGAACGGGCGACTATTTGTAAATATTGTCAGTGACTCGGAGCGTGTGACTGCCAACCGGCAGGCGCAGCATCAGCCCGATAGTAGGCCACGCTAAGGTGCTGATTCAGCGTCGAGTTGCATTTACGGCTCGATCAGACCGTGTTCGCGCGCATAGGTGACGGCTTCGAGGCGGCTGTGCACGCCGAGTTTGTGGAGGATACGCTGGATGTGGTTGCGGACAGTGGATTTATCGATCACGAGTTGGCTGGCGATGTTATCGGTGTCGGCGCCCTGGCAGAGCAGGCGAAGCACCTGGCACTCGCGCTCGGTCAGGCCCGTGTCGATCGGCAATGGGTTGGCGGCAAAGGGTTCAGGTCCCTGCAGTCTGAGTTGGCGCACCCAGCCGACCACATCTTTGGTGAAGGTTTCGGCACGTTTCTTGGCCTCAATGTCACGGAAGAAGTGAATCACCGTGTCAGGTTCGCTGTTGCCGTTGGCGGCGGGGAGAGCGATGACGGTGACGTTGATCCAGCGCGGCAGCCCGCCGGCCGTGCGCACCTGCGCGTCGAAGTTCGGCACCAACTCACCGCGCAAGCCGGCGGTATGGGGGAGGCACCCGCGCCGGCAGACCATGCAACCACCGTCCAGATGGCCGCCCAGGACCTGGAAGCAGTTAGCGCCCACAACTTCTTGCGCGGTGAATCCAAGAATGGATTCCGCGGCTTTGTTCCATGCGGAAATCCGCTGCTCCTGATCGATGATGTATGCGCCGTCAGCCGAGCGATCCAGCAGTTCACGAATCAGGTCAATATTTGCCATGGCTAGGAGTTTTCACGCCAGAGACGCTGCCATTTCCAGAGATTGGCGGGGTGAAAGCAACTTGTTCATGCATTATATACGAAAACCCGGCAGGGAGCACAGCGAAGTGGGGGATTTCAACACACCGAATCGTCGAGCCATTGCTCGGCGTCAGCGAGTGTTCGAAAAACGCGTACGATGAGACCACGAGTGGTGGCGACATCTTCCCAGAAGCGCGCATCGGCAATAAACCTGGGATTGGGGACAATCGCGACGCGTGCCACATCCGGCGTGCTCAGCCATCGTGACGGCAGCGCGATAGGTGTCCAGTGTGCTGAGCCGGTAATCGAGTTCGGATTCGTTGCACAGGACGCGCCGGTAGCCCTGTTCTACACAGGCACGTATGATCGCAAATCCATAAGCTTCGACTTCTTCGCGGCTGTCGTCGAAGCCTGAGGCAACCACCCACAACGTGTCGCCTTCACCTTTGAGCGAGTATTGAATAGACACTGTTCCCTACACTTTTTGCCATGCCGTGCAGACTTACACATACCTGCACACGCTGAATCAACCGTAGCAACACATAGGAGAGACTATTGCAGGGATTCCTCGTTTTCTACAAACTTTCCGTGCTGCGATCACGACAATAAAGACAAAGACCAGTCATCAAGTCTGGTCTGAACAGACTTGATGACTGGCATCGATCCAAAAATCGTATTCAGACCTTGCGTGAAGGCGGCATTGGTTGCGCGTTGGACGGTGAACCCGCTCTCATTGTTTGCGTTGTCCGTCCAGGTCAGGGTGACCGTCGCATTGTTGACGTTGGCCACCGCCGTCACCTGGAAGTTGCTCGGCGCAGCCGGCGGCGCTACATTGACGGTGACCACGTTGGAGGGCGCTGACGGGCCACCGGAATTGACCGCCGTGACCCGGTAATCGTAGACATTGCCCAGTGCTACGGCCAGGTCGACATAATTCACATTGCCCCGGTTGTTGCGTGGACCGATCAGGGCGACCTGTGTGAACCCGCCACCGTTTGTCTGGCGTTCGAGGACAAAGCCGGTCTCGTTGATAGCGTTGTCACGCCACGTCAGTGACACGCGCGGCCCGGCCTGCAGCGTCGCAACCAGATTGGTGGGCGCTGCCGGTACGGGTTGCGGCGCCGGTGTGGTGACGATCGCAACGTTGGACGGCAGCGAATCGGCGTAGTTGTTGAAGGCGATGACCTGATAGGCCAGCACTGTGGAGGGCGTTGCCGTCGTATCATTGTAGGCCGCGGCATTTGCACCCAGCGTCGCAACGACGGTGAAGGCGCCGGGGACACCGCCGGTCACGACGGCCCGCTCGACACGGTAGCCGGTTTCATCCGTTGCATTGTCCGTCCATGCGAGGTTCACCTGTGTGGCCGACTGGACGGTGGCAATCAGCCCGCCGGGGGTAGCCGGAACTGGCACCGGTGTTGTTGCTGTGGCGACATTCGACGGCATCGAATCGCCAAACCCATTGAAGGCCACAACCCGATAGGCATAGGACATCCCGGGCGTCACGGCGGTGTCGCTATAGGCCGCTACATCAAGCCCTAGCGTTGCCAGCACCGTGAATGCTTCGGGAACGCCACCTGTTACCAGGGCGCGCTCCACGCGGAACCCGTCCTCATCAGTTGCCAGGTCAACCCACGCCAGATCAACCTGGAAGGGCGACAGTGCCGACGCCGTCAGGTTGGCCGGCGTCGCGGGGATGGGAATTGGCGTCGTTGCGGTGGCGATGTTGGAGGGGGCGGAATCGCCATTGGTGTTGACGGCCACGACCTGGTAGGCATAGGTCGTATTGGGGCTGACGGTGACATCGCTGAAGGTAGTCACGTCAGCAGCCACCCCAACGAGTGCACTGAAGGCGCCGGGAATCCCATCTGTCACCAGTGCACGCTCGATGCGGTAACTCTGTTCGAGTGCGACATCGTTCCAGACCAGGTCAATCCGCGAGCCGCTGATGGCCGTTGCCACGAGACCCGTGGGATCGCCGGGCAGGCGGGCCAGCGTAACGGTTTCCGAGAAGTCAGACGGCATCGCTGCGGTTGGGAATCCGATCGAAGGCGCAAGATAGGAGACGGAATCACCCACCAGGTTGCTCGCAAAGACCCGGTAGTACAACACGAGTGCATTGCCGATGGTTGGGTCCGTGAAGGAGGTCGCGCCGGGGGAAGCCTCGAATGTCACGAGGTCAGTCGTGAAGTTCGGATCCGCCGCGCGCTGGATCGTGAAACCGGTCTCATTCAGGGAATTGTCGGCCCATGTCAGATCCGCGCCGCCGCCGTTGTAGGTGACGGTCAGACCGGTTGGCCGGTTTGGCGCCACGGCGAAGGCGATGGGGTGCATCATGTCCATCTCCTCGTGGCTGAGGATATGGCAATGCCAGACATACTCCCAGCCGAAGTTGACCATGTGGTTGACAACGGTCACACCAGTCAGCTCTGGGTCCTTGAAGCCGCCCGGCGGCCCCATGAGCACCTCGCCCAGAGGCTTGGTTGGGTCAAGCGGGCGCACGCTGTTGGGGATATCGAACGGCTGCGTAGGCGCAACGGGGCGCATGGCCACGATGGTGCTTTCTAACGGGTTGACGCGCACGGTTTCTTTCCAGCCCAGCTCATTGGGATCCGGCGGTATCAGTGCGCCATCCCAGGCCACGCGGTTGATCAACTGCACATTCATCAGATGGAAGTGGATCGGGTGCGTGTCCACGCCGTTGTGCGTAATCTTCCAGATTTGGGTGCCGTCACCTAGTGTGCCGATCGGCGTGATGGAGTCCTCCATGACGTCCACCGGCGGGCTGGCATAGCCGTAGAGGATGATGTTTTGATTCAGGTTGTTGGTGCCGGGCAGTTCCAGCCCCAGGAACCCACTCATGCGACCCCACTCGTTGTCATAGGCGGCGCCCATTTCGTCGTGGATCGCCTTTTCTTCGAACGTGATCGTGACGGGCGTTGACGCACCGAGCGGGGTGAACGTCTTGGCGCGGTCGGTGATGCGCACATAGGCCGTGGCGGCGTCGCCGGGTAGGCTGGCATCATAGGCGGAATTGTAGGTTGCCTGTGGGATGATAATCGGGTCCTGCGATACTTCAAAGACACCACGCTTGCCTGGGGTCTTGGCGAATACGGCCTTCAGTGTATTGAGGTCGTACGCGGCTGCCGGCGCGCTGGCGGCGATGCGGAACTGCATGATGGTCCGTGTATTGGGCGCATATCCAGCCTGGGTCGTCGGTGTACCGCCGGTGTCGGTTTGGTCCGGATTGCCCGTGTAGTAGTCGTAGCGAGGATCCAGCGCCGGGAATGCTGCTGGCGCATCGTTATACAGGATGACGGTCTTGCCGGCGAACTTTGCGAAGTCGACCAGGACATCCGCACGCTCGGCACTGCCCACCAGCAGGGAATGATCCAGCACGTTGCCAACGTTAAAGGCAGTGGCGTTGGCGTTCCAGGTGACCGGTTGATTCGGAATGACGACAGGCGCCGGCAGGAAGCCACCTTCGGTGCCCACCTGAATCCAACTGGGGCCGGCGGTCTTCGGGTCTGGCACACCACCCTCACGGCCATCGATCGGCCATTTGGGTGGGAACCCGGTCGTCCGCGTGGCGGCTACCATCTTCACTTCGGTGTTGGTCCGCCCGTCAACCGTCGTGACATCCGGATCCGCCACATACATCTGGAGGTTGACAAAGCGGTCGTTCGCTGCGTTCAGGATACGGAAGCGGTAGGTCTTTGGCTCCAAATCCAAGTACGGATAGAGGGTGCCGTTGACCATCATGGTGTCCATGTAGGCTTCCATCCCCATCGAGGGATCGGGCATCGCCGGGCGCATGGGTGGTTCACACCAGATGACGGCGGAATCACAGGCCGGATCGTAGTATTCGTTCACCACGGGACCGTTGATGATGTCCTCGGTCGGCGGCCAGAACCAGGGACCATATTGCCACCGGCCAAAGGCGCTGGCGCCGCTGAGATCCCACGGGTTTTGGGCCGGCATGTAGACGTTGGGCAGCCAGAGGTCGCCCGTCTTTGGGACTCGATAGTGAGTCTCCGTGTCAAAGTCACCCGTCCCCCACTTCCAGTTCGGGTCCTGGGCGCCGATGGTGGTCGCGTCGACAAAGGTCTTGTCCTGGATGATCAGCGGGATGCCGATGTCCGGCAGGGCCATTACGAGACCCGGATTGACGCCTGACTCGTTCGTGCCGTTGATGAGGTCCTGTTCGACCTGATCGGTGATGAGATAGCCTGCAGCCTCACCGGCATACACGTTGAGCCGCGTGATGCCATACGCGTGGTCGTGATAGAACATCAGGCGGGCGCTCTGTTGGTTGTTGTAGTAGAAGGTGAGCGCGCCTTGTCCTGGATCGGGGGCTGCGCCCAGCGTCTCAGGCGGCACCACGGCGCCGGTGGCGTCGTACCACATGTCGGGCACGTTTGACACGCTGACGCCACGTGGGTAGGATGTGGTTTCGCCGGCCGGCGTTGTCCACTGGTGGGGCGTACCGTCGCTGATCCACGGGACCAAACCACCATGAAGATGCACGGTTGCGCGGTTCTCCTTATAGACGTCCCTTACGGTGGTGCCGGGAGTGCTGCCGGGAATTTCAATGGGACCCTCCCCTGCGCCCATGACCGTTGTATCGACAGGCAGGAAGAGGTCACCGGCGGCGTCTATCGGCAGGTTGTTTGTGAACTTGACACGCACTGGACGGTCGCGTGAGGCAACGATCATTGGGCCAAGGTAGCTGAACTTGTTGACCGTTGGGTCGGTGGTGTTCGTCTGGCGGTAACCGCGCAGCGTGGTTGGCGGCAGGTCGGAGTGCAACTGCTCGGTGTACTGGCCCAGCTCGATCTCATAGTAGTCGGCGCCGGGGAAGGTGGTCGTGTCCGGAATCGCGATCGGCATGAATTGGCCGAGGTTGTTGGCGTTGGCTGCGGTGAGACCGGGCATCGAGTCGACAAACTTGCGGATGCCGCCATTGAAGCCGGCAGCGCCGGCGATATTGACGGTGGCGGCAGCGAGTAGGTGCGCCTGCGGGTAGATGGGATATGGGTCAACGCCGGCCAAAATGACGCCACCCCCCGTGGGAGCTGTGGGCGCCGGATAGACCAGTTGGTCCGTGCCGGTGGTCACGATGTCCACGGGGATGCCAGAACCATAATGGGCGATTACGTCACCCGCCTCGACGGCAACCGGTGGGTTCACCGCGAAGGTTTCGATCTGCCCCGCACTTCCCTCGGGGAGCGCCGGCATGGTCAGCAAGCCGCTGTCGTAGACCACGAGGTACTCATTGGGATTCCCGGTTGGGCGCAGGACAAAGGCATGGAAGAGTCCACCCGCCGATGGCCGGATGCCGGGATCTGCGGCCGGCTGGTTGAAGACCTGGAAGTTCTGCAGGTTTCCAGCAGGCAGCACCGCTGATGGGACGATGACCAGCACCGGGGCAAGTTGATCGATCGGTGTGGGATAGTCGGATGGGGTGCTGCGTGCAATCAAGGGATTGCCAACGGTGACCGGGGCATCGGCGATGTTCCGGACCGAGGTTGGCGGTGGCGCCGGCTTCAGTGCCGGCTGCATCGTCAATCACCACGATGGGCGCCGTGTAGTCAACGCCCGGTTGGTCACGTCGATGGCCACCGTGATCACGCCGTCGACGACGGTCGCCACGGCAGTCGCGCCGGAGCCGGTGCCGTAGACGTCGGCAATGGTGACGACTGGCGCCGTATAATCAGCACCACCCCAGTCGACCGCAATACTTGCGATTGAGCCCTTGGGCATGGGGCTGTTCGCATAGTTGGCGAATGGGCCAAAGTAGTGAGGTATCGCACCGGGGTTGGTGTTCATGTTTGCGCTGACTTCACCCGGCTTGTTTTGCAGCCCGGCCACGCCCGGCAGCATCCCCCGCGCCTTGTTGTTGGCAGCCGCGGCTGCGCGCTCGACAGGCGTCACCCGGTGGCCCTTCCCCTGGGTCGGTAAGGGTGTGATGGGCGCTTCGGGGCTGACAGGTGGCTGCGGCGCCGGTGTCGGCTCCTCAGGCACGACGATGCGTTCATCTTGACCGCCGCCCGCAAGGAGGGGGAGGAAGATGCCGGCGGCCGTGCCGTCCGGATTTGGGGCGGGCGGATCTTGATCCTGGGGGCGGTCGGGGCCGACAGGATAGATCGTCCAGGTCGATGTGTATTCAGGCGCAACCCTGGAGGATGCGTCAACAGCAATTGCCGGCGATACGGATGACACCAGCATTGCAAAGAGGATGAGTACCGGGAGGAGTTTGCGCATAATTGTTCCTTTGGCTCCTAGCAGGTCCACGGAAGCGACGAACGAAGACACGTGCGCGAGAGTTTGCGCACCTGTTGACCATTCTAGGAGTTTTCAGTGAGTACTTTCAACATGCCGAGGGATGATCCCTGGGTCACCTATTCGCAGGAGGAGAATCTCTCCTACTTTAGGAGGAGGTGGTTTTGGGTCATTTGTTGTGCGCTAACCGGTCGACAGCCTGGACGAATGTTGTATGAGCGCGTTGGAACGCCGGCGGTGCGTGGAAGAGGGGGCAATTAGGTTCAGGCGGAGGCGGCGCCGATAAAGCCGAGCGCCTGGCGAAATGCGTCCCGCACCTCTTCGGGCCGGCCTTTTCGGATATAGGCCCAGGCGCCTGCGGCCAATGCTCGCGAACGCAATTGGGGGGTGTCGTGAATCGTCAGCATGATGATGAGGCAGGTAGGCACGGCGTTGATCAACTGCTCTGTCGCCGCGAAGCCGTCGATGCCCGGCATCTCAACATCCATAATCACAAGATCTGGTGGGTTCAGCCTTGCCGCGGACAGCGCCTCTACGCCCGTGCCGGCTTCGTCGATACTCAGATCGACGGCTTCAAGCTGAAACAGCATTTTCAACCCACTGCGTACGGCAGGTTGATCGTCGACCAGCAATATATTGGCACTCTTCAGGCAAACGGTGGCGTATGGACCCATCAAGTAATCCGATCCCTCTGCTGCTGCACATTGCAAATCGGCGGGGAGGGAACGCCAGGCAAAAATTCGAAAAAGTCAGCAATGTAAGGAATCTGCGCAAATCTTACGGTCACAGGCGGTGAGTTTTATGCTATACTCTACTGCCGTCACTTCACTAGTATATGATTATCTGGACAAAAATACATCCTCCGCAAGAAGGATGCGACCCTCCGACTTCTGGACGATATGACTACGACACTTGAGACGCCGGTTCGAGTGCTGATTGTGGATGATCATGCTGTTGTGCGGCAGGGTCTGCGCATCTTTTTGGAGATGGACCCTGAGATCAGTGTCGTCGGTGAAGCGTCGGACGGGGCTGCTGCACTGCGGATGGCGCATGAATTGCAGCCAGACGTCGTGCTCATGGATTTGTTGTTGCCGATCATGGATGGCATCACGGCGACGAGTTTTATCCGGCGTGAGCTTCCTGATACGGAAGTGCTCGCACTGACCAGCGTGCTGGAAAACACAATGGTTTTCCGAGCGGTGCAAGCCGGCGCCATCGGTTATCTGCTCAAAGACACGGAGGCGCCAAAGCTCCGCTTGGCCATCAAGGCGGCGGCGGCAGGGCAGGTGCAGCTTTCCGCGGAGGCGACCACCATGCTGATGCGCGAGGTGCGCGCCCCGCACAGCCCCGAGCGGCTTACCGAACGCGAGAAGGATGTGCTCGAACTCCTCGCGGAGGGCGAGTCCAACAAGGAGATTGCGCGTCGCCTGCAGATTGGCGAGACAACGGTCAAGAGTCATGTCAAGAGCATCATGGAAAAGTTGGGCGTGACGAGCCGCACGCAGGCCGCGCTTTATGCCGTGCAGGTTGGCCTGGCTTCGCCCTATGCGCGCAAACCCCCAGTAACACGGCAATGACGAACCACAACGGAACACCAGCACAGCCCGGCGACATGCCGCTCCAGGTCGAGAATGCCCATCGGTCTGCGCGCCGGCGCGCATTTGAGATTGCCACCCTTTATGCGCTGATTGCAGCGGGATGGTTTTTCGTTACGCACCAGACGCTCAGTTTCATTACCAGTTTTGCGCCGCAGTTTAACTCCAAACCGATTGAGTTTGATGCAGTTGAAGACGTCTCGTTTGCGATTGTGACGGCGGTAGCGCTCTTCCTGCTGTTGCGGCGAGATATTCGCCTGCAGGACGAGGCGAATGAGGCGCTGTGGCGCGCAAATGACGACCTTGAACTGCGAGTTGCCCGGCGCACCGCGGCGCTTGCCGCTGAACGCGCGAAATTGCTGAATATACTTGACGCCATGCCGGATGGCGTTGCCATCATTCGCCAACCCTGTGTTGTGGAATACGCCAATCCGGCTATGCAGCGCCAGTGGGGCACCCCCGACGGGCGTTCTTGTTCCGCATACTTCACCGGGAGGGAGTGCCCGTGCCAGTGGTGCAAGACACCACTCACAGAAGCGGGCGAGGCATTGCGGTGGCATTGGCGCGCCGCGGAGGCTCATCGAACGTATGAGGTCGTTGACACGCCCCTGATCGGCATCGACGGGGAAATCGCCACGTTGGAGATCCATCACGATGTGACCGACCGCGAGATTGCCGTGCGTGAGCAGGTCAGACTACTGGATCAGATTGACGCCGAGCGCAGATTGTTCCAGGCCGTCATTGAAAACGCCCCCGCAGCGATTGCCCTCTTCACCGGGGCAGACTTTGGTTTGCGGTGGGCAAATCGTGAATACTATAGAAAACTGTCGCTGCACCTTGCTGTTGCCAACTCCCATCCAACCTTGGCGACTGGGCAGGCGCCATATCATCCTGCGGTTGACTTTCAAGATATGTTCAAGCATGTACACGAGACGGGGCGGCCCTATGTAAACCCTGAGTTCGAGTACGCCTCCTCCGGACGTGCACCTCTATATTGGCAGTGGTCGGTGCTGCCGCTCTCCACCGACGCTACTACTTTGCCCGATCTGCTGTTGGTGGCGCATGACGTCACCGCAAGTTTATGCCCGCAAACAGATTGAAGAGATGGGCGCGGTGGCGGCGCGCCGGGCCGACGAGTTACGTGAAGCGCATCATGAAATCAGTATGCGGGCGCGAACTTGCCAGCCTCTTGGAAATCTCTCACACGCTCTCCTCTACACTTTCCTCGCGGTCGCTGCTCGAAGTGATCCTGAATCAGCTCAAGATCATGATCGATTACGATAGTGCGATTTTGTTTGTCACGGTTGACCAGTCGATTGAGGTGGTCGCCTACCGCGGCGAACTCCCCCCTGAGCGCGTGATTGGGATGCGCATGGCCATCGAAAACGCACCGGGCTTTCAGGAAGTGGCTGCTTTGCACCAGGTGGTCATTGTGGATGACGTGCGGAGTGACGGGTTGCTTGCGCAAAAAATCTCGGCCGCCGCCGCTGCAAGCTATCCACGGATTGTCGAAAAAACACGCTCGTGGATGGGGGCGCCACTCATCATCGGCGATCGCTTGCTGGGAATGCTCCGCTTGGATCATCATGAGCCGGGGCGTTTCACGGCAAGCGATGCGCAATTGGTGAGTGTGATTGCAAATCACGCCGCCATTGCAATGGAAAATGCACGTCTCTACGAGGATGCACGCAAACTTGCCACTCTGGAGGAACGCCAACGCATGGCGCGCGAACTGCATGACTCCGTGTCGCAGGCACTCTATGGGATTGCGTTGGGCACACACGCAGCGCGTGAGCAACTGGAGCGGGCGCCGGAAAAACTGCGCGACACGCTTGACTACACGCTGGCGTTGTCGGCAACGGCCGTATCGGAGATGCGCGCCCTGGTCTTCGAACTACGGCCGGACTCACTGGAGCAGGAAGGGCTGGTGGCCGGCATCACGCGGCAGATCGATGCGATGCGTTCGCGCACTGGGGTTGAAGCGCATCTCGAGCTGGGTGACGAACCACCCGTGTCGCTTGACGCAAAGGAAGTGCTCTATCGTATTTCACAGGAGGCGCTGCAAAACATTGCAAAACATGCGCAGGCGACGACAGTGTGTATCCGCTTGCGACATGATGGCCAACAGGTGCTCCTTGAGATTGCCGACAATGGTCGCGGTTTTGACCCGAAGGGGCACTTTCCAGGTCATTTGGGGTTGAAGACCATGCACGAGCGTGCCACGCGGCTCGGTGGCGACTTGAAGATCGTCAGCGAGGTGGGGAAAGGAACGCAGGTGCAGGCACGACTACTGGTGGACGGAGCAGGCAGCGAAGTTGTCCCCGCGCAAAATCAACCGGCAACCGTGAACGGCTAATGGTCAATAAAGTGCGGCGCTGACCGGGGCTGTCACGGGACTGCGATGACAAAGCCGGCTTGCTGCGGTTGCCCCTGTTGCAAGTAGGTGAACCAGATCTTGTAGTTGCCGGATTTGGGGAAGGGAATCGCAAATTGTAGCGCAGTGCGATCTGTGAACCCCGGAATCATCACGTAATTCAGCCCCTCATCCACCACAAACACATTGGCATTGGCGCCAGAGAGCGCTTCGATCTCTTCGGTGCGATCTAGACCACTTTCATCCTGAGCCGTCACGGTGAAATAATTCGGTTGGCCTGCCCGCAGCGGGGTCGTGAAGTGTAACGTCACCTGCAGATCCCCGACAAGCTGCGTATAGTTGGCATCTGGCGTCAATTTGACCGGCGGCGCTTTCACTTCCCCAACTTTTAGGGGCACAGCCACGCTCTGGGCATTTCCCCCCTTGGGCTGAAAATTCAGAAACGCCACATACTCGCCTTCCTGGGGGAATACGACGTTGGCCGGCAAGACCCGCTCATCGAACGCCAGCGTCGGCTGTGCGAGCGGTGACGCGGGCGCCGCGGCGCTTGCTGCCCCGCCACCCCCCATGCCACTGGCGGCACCACCACCCATGCCGGCGGCCGGCCCAGCGGCGCCTGCACCGGACGAAACCGCTTTGAGTGGTTCTAATCGATATGGGTCCATGACGACAGGGGTGAAGGCCAGGGATGAAAAGTCACGCGGCACGACCGTGAGAAATGCGTAATAGAGGTAATTGCCGAAGTTGCGCACCTCGAAATCCGTCAGTTGCTGATTGAACTGGTCGACAATTTTGATATTGAGGGGGGCAAACTGCCCCGGCACAATCGCGGCGTCCGGTTCAATGGTCGCCCGATAGTTTGGGGTCACGATCACGCCGTTCCGCAGGGTGTTGGCGCTTCCCATCTGTGCAGCAGAACCCGGCGTCTCGATGAAGCCGACCGAGATGGCGATCAGGAGCAACAAGGCGCCACCGGCCACCGCAAGCCGGGGCGCAAGTTCGGCAATCTGACCCGGTATCGACTTGGGCGGCGCCAACTTCTGCACGTTATAGCCACGGAGGCGCAGGCTATTGGTGACGACGAAGATTGAACTGAAGGCCATGGCGCCGGCGGCAATCATCGGCATCAACAAACCAAACATGGCGATCGGGATCAAAAGAATGTTGTAGAAGAACGCCCAGAAGAGATTCTGAACGATCGTCTGCACGGTGCCACGCGAGAGTGAAATCGCACGCGCTACGCCGCGCAGGTCACCGCTGATGAGCGTGATCCCGGCGGCAGCCATGGCCACATCCGTGCCCGTGCCGATCGCAATGCCGACGTCTGCCTGCGCCAGGGCCGGGGCGTCGTTGATGCCATCGCCCACCATGGCGATTGTTTGCGATTTTTCGCCGTTGGCCGCATCGCCGCCCTGCAGGCGTTTAATTTCTGCGGCCTTGTCCCCAGGCAGCACATCGGCAAGGACGCGCTCAATCCCGACTTGCCTGGCGATGGCCTCCGCAGTGCGCTGGTTATCGCCGGTAATCATGGCGACATCGATGCCAAGTTTACGCAGGTCGGCGATTCCTTCCCGCGAGCCGGGCTTGATGGTGTCGGCGACTGCGATCAGGCCAAGTGGTTGGGCGGGTGAAGAGCCGTCAGCCGGCGCGGCGGCGATCACCATCGCCGTCTTGCCTTCCCCTTGCAGCCGGGTGATGTCGCCTTGGAGCGCGTCGATCGCAATCCCTTCGTTTTGCATGAGTTTAGGATTGCCGATGACAACCGCGCGGTCGTCGACCACGGCGCGCACACCGAAGCCGCTGATCGCGCGGAAGCTTTCCGGGGTAACGACGCGTAGCCCCTGGCTTTTGGCTGCGCCCACGATGGCGCGGGCCAGGGGGTGCTCAGATCCGGCTTCGGCGCATGCAGCCAGGGAGAGCAGGTCACTGGCTGGGTTGCTGCCTGCCGGCAACACGTCGGTGAGCGCAGGTTCACCACGGGTGATGGTGCCGGTCTTGTCGAGCACCACCATGCGCACGCGGCCGGCGCGTTCCATGGTCTCGCTATTCTTAAAGAGAATACCGTTTTCGGCGCCTTGGTCGTACCCACCATGATGGCGGTCGGGGTGGCTAGACCCAGTGCACACGGACAGGCAATGACGAGCACGGCGACGGCGTTGACCATGGCGTTGGTCCAGCCAAAGGGACTCAGGAAGCCCCAGGCGAGGAAGGTGATCAACGCCAGCAGGATGACGACAGGGACGAACCAGGCGCTGATTCTGTCGGTGAGTTGCTGCACAGGCGCCTTGCTGCCCTGCGCTTCCTGGACCAGGCGGACGATCTGCGCCAACGCAGTGTTCTTGCCGACCTTGGTCGCCTCAAAGCGGATCAGCCCTTCGGTGTTGATCGTGGCGCCGATGACTTCGTCGCCAGGTCCCTTGGTGACGGGCATCGATTCGCCCGTGATCATGGACTCATCAAACGCCGACTTCCCCTGGCTGATGATGCCATCCACCGGCGCTTTTTCGCCTGGGCGCACGAGAATAATGTCGCCTACCACAACCTGTTCGACGTCGATGTCCGTCTCCACGCCATTCCGCACCACGTGTGCGATCTTCGGTTGGAGGCCCATCAGCGCCTTTAGCGCTTCGGAGGTTTTTCCGCGGGCGCGTGCTCCAAGTACTTCCCAAACATGATGAAGGTGATGATCGCCGCGCCGGTTTCAAAGTAGACGTAGGTGCTTGGAATGAGGCCAATCACGACACCCACGCTGAAAAAATAGGCAACCGAGGAGCCGAGCGCGATCAGCACGTCCATGTTGGCGCCGCCGGCGCGCAGGCTCTTGAAGGCGCCTACATAATATTGCCAGCCGACGTAGAACTGCACGATGGTCGCCGCCACCAACATCGCCAGGTTGTCATAGGGGTATGGCCCCACGCCGAAGTCGCGCGACATACTGTAGACGATGAGCGGAATGGTGAAGATCAGACCGACGATCAGCAGCCGCTTTTGTTTTTTGACTTCATCGGCCCGGACGCGGGCTTCGACGTCTTCGATTGACTCTGACTCGCCAACCTGGACCAGGTCGAAGCCCGCTTTGCGGATCACGTTCGCGAGTTCGTTGACCGATGTCTGCCCGGGAATGAACTCAAGGGCGGCACGCTCCGTGCCATAACTGACGCTGGCAGACAACACGCCTTCCTGACGGGCAAGTGTCTTTTCGAGGGCCAGTGCATCTGAGCTATCGTGCAGCCCGGTGATGGGTAGTTCGATCTTGCCGGTAGGGATGCCATACCCAATGCGTTCGACACGGGAAATGATACCCTGCTCGGCCAGCACGGCCGGATCGAAGGTAACGGTCAATTTCTCGCTCGCAAGATGGACATTGGCTACGCTGACGCCCGGCAACTTGCGAACGTTACGTTCGATGGTCGCCGCACAGTTGGCGCAGGTCATGCCGGTGACGGGCAGGGTTGCGCTTTTCGCGTCGGACATCAGATCTGGACCTCAACCTGGATTACGATGATGCGGTCGCCGTCTCCGGTGGGTTGCTTTGCCGCAAGGACTTGACCAGGTATTTCTCAGGGTCCTTGTCAAATGCGCGCTTGCAGCCTGCGGCGCAGAAATAGACCGTCTCACCATGATAGTCGCTGATCAGCTTTGCAGTGCTGACATCTACCATCATATCGCAAACTGGATCCTTCGCATAACGCTTGAAGCTTGCGTTTTTGACGAGGAAATAGAGGCCCACGTAGATGGCGAGACAGATGACGACTGTAAAGACTGCGGTCACCCACACGGCGGTCGGCGAGATGTTGATCATGACGCCCAACATGCCACCCATCATCCCGCCCATGAAGCCGCCCATGCTCCCATCCATGGCGCCCATCAGACCACCCCAACTGCCAAAACCGGCGCCAAACAGCACGCCGACGGCAACGCCGACGAGGTTACTGATAAACATGTCCGTTGCTGCACCGATGAAGTAACCGACGGCAATGCCGGACATCATACCGAACGTCATGCCAATCATCATTCCCATCATTTCGGTCACGCTGCTGCGATAGCGCAAGAGCGACAGCCCGACGCCCACACTGATGACGATAAATACTGCCGACAACGCCACTGCTACTGTCAGATCCATTGGAGGACTCCTGTTCGGTGGTTACTCGGAAATCGAAGCGAAGTTTGGCGATTTCTTGCCCAGGGCGTTCGACGATGGCGATGACGCGCCAGGGCCCCTGCATCGAGTAGTGGATGGGGCCACGGTAGTGACCATCGCCGGCAGGTTCGGCGCTGACCAGGTATTCGCCGTGGCCTGCGTTGGTCATATCGGTGTCGAAGGTGACCTTGGCATCCGTGATGGGTTGCTGGTTGCCATCGATGAGAAAGACATCCATTTCTGCCGTGCCGACGACAGGCTGGGCTGGGGTGCTAGACAGCCAACCCAACACATCGCCGCTGCGTTGGCTACCGCCCAATGTCGGGGTGGAGGGGGCCAATGCGTTTTCAGCGGGGCTGAGCGTAGGTGCTGGTTCTTGTTCCGTGCCCCCGGACTGAAAGGCGCCGGCGCCGGCAGGGCTACAACCAGCGGCAAGCACGGCAAGGACTAGCGCTGCAATCATACGTGCAAATATGCGTTTTGTGTTCATCGTGATCTCCACTCATTCTTCTGCGACAACGGTGACCTGCACGGGACGCTCCCCTGCTTTTTCGAAGATGAGCGTCATGGGGAAGGTGTCGCCCGCTTTAAGGTCCTGTTTCAGGTCCATGACCATGATGTGCAGGGAGCCTGGTTTCAACCTCGACCGTACTGGCGGCAGGAATCGGGATGTTTTCGATTTCCTCCATCATCATGCCGCCTTGGGATCGGGGACCACTGTATGCAGACGCTTGCGCTCATCGCCACATCGGTCTTGGCGCCGATGAGTGTGTCCTCCTGGCTGCCAAGATTGGCAATGTTCATAAAGATTCCGCACATGTCCCCGGCTGCGCACACGGGGGCGCGTGGGTTGCTCATAACGGGGCTATCTGGCGAGATCGCTACGCACCCGCTGAGCATGGTGAATATGAGTAAAAACATGATTCCATATACAAGACTGCGACGCATTGTGCCTGCCTTTCACTGAGGGTTTGAATTGAATGATCGTCACGTGCGGAGTGGCGCCAGCGAGTGTCGTTATCGCGGGCGTTCCGAACGTGGAGAACCGGTAATGGCGGCCGGCGCTTGCGCTTCCCACGTGAGAGGTTGCGGGGCCCGCTGCAGCGACTGTTTGCGGCGCATGGCTTCGCGCGCCTGCACAAAACCCAGGATTTCCCCCCCGAAACCGCGCTGAAAGTGCTCGGCATCCTCCCAGGTGGCAAAAGCGAGGATGCCCGGGCGGCAGCAGTAGGTGACCGAACTGCCGATGATGTAGGCAGCCTCGTCGGCGTTGACCATCTGCCCATACAAGAAGTCGGTGACCAGCACCAGATCGGTCGTCCGGATGCGATCCAGGAGGGCCATGGCGCAGTGGGGACAGCACGCCCCGAGGATGCCTTGTCGTTCAGTCTGGATGACCACGGCGGTGCGTTCCGGGATCGTCCGCTTGCAGATCGCACAACCTGCGGTGGCGACCGGTGTTTCGGGCGTTTCGGGCAATGCCGCGCCGCCATGGGTTTTGACGACTCTGCCGGTTTCGGCCAGCTTGTTTAAGTCGCGATGGATCGTCATCGGAGAAACTGCCAACTCAGCCATCAACTCCTGAATGGTCATGCGGCCATGAAGTTCTAGCAGATCAATGATTCTACGTTGGCGTGAGGTTGGTGTGATAGTCACGGGATGCTCCGGTAAATACGTCAATAATACATCAGAAATCTATCAGTGTGTGAAGTATGTTTTTCTAGTAATTGGTACCTGTTATTTCTCGCTTGCCGGGATTGTTGTGCTGGCGGCTTCCGCCGCCATCTGGGGGGCGTTAAAGCCTGCGGCGGCGTTTTCGAGAGTGTATACCGCCGCAGGTCGAAGCCCAAAGTGTGGGCGGGTTACCGAACCCGTGTATGAAGTCCGGTAACCCGCAACGAACAGCTACGGCGCGGTAACGGGGAACGGAGTGGCGTTCACCCAGGCCGAAGCGCCGTTGGCGTTGTACGCCTGAACCCGGTAGTAGTTGATGCTGCCGCGCGTCCGGGTTTGAGAGAAGGTGCGAACGTTGGCGGCCACAGTGCTGGTGGCGAGGCCAACGGTGAAGTTGGCATCGTTCGCACGCTGGATCCGGAAACCGGTCTCGTTGTTCGAGTTATCGGTCCAGGTCACCGTCATGCGTGCAGACGCACCGCTGACTACGCCGGCTACGGCCACATTGCTAGGCGCCGCCGGCAGCAGGATGTTCACCGTCGCCTGATTTGAGAAGGCTGAGGTGCCGCCGGCGTTTGTCGCTGCCACGCGGTAGGCGTAGGCGTTATTCACCACGACCGTGAGGTCTGCATAGGTGACGTTGCCTGTACCGGTGCGCGCGGCGGCGGTGCCGATCTGGACGAAGGGACCGCTGTTGGTCGAACGTTCAATGATGAAACCGGTCTCTGTCGTCGCGTTGTCGCGGAAGGTCAATGAGACGCGGACCGGTCGCAATGTGCCAACCAGGTTGCTTGGCGCCGTTGGCGGTGGTGGTGGCGTTGTGATCAGGGCCACGTTCGATGCCAGGGAGTCGAGTGCGCCGGCAAATGCGAAGACGCGATAGGCATAGGCCGTGTTTGCCACTGTCGTCAGATCACTGTAGTCGACGGATCCCGCAGCCAGGGTTGCGATGGTGGCGTACGTGCCGGGCACGCCACCCACAACGGGCGCGCGCTGGACACGGTAGCCGGTCTCAGCCGTGGCATTGTCGACCCAGGTGAGATCCACACGCGTGCCGGTGGGGCGGTGCCTGCCAAAGAGGTGGGTTCCGCCGGGAA
>JADJPH010000061.1 GCA_016713335.1 Candidatus Fredericiella danica
TTCCCCCGTCCGTCAGAGCACCATCCCGTGAGGGTGGTGATCCCCCGGCGTGGTTGTGTCCGGCGCCAACCGCTCGCTGACGTTCGCGGCTCTGTTGGGGCCGCGCCCGCCGTTGACAATCAGAGCGCCGCACGTGAGTAAGGCGTTTCCCCGTCCGTCAGAGCACCATCCCGTGAGGGTGGTGATCCCCGGCATTGGGTTGTGTCCGGCGCCAACCGCTCGCTCACGTTCGCGGCTCTGTTGGGCGCCGCCGCCGTTGTCAATCAGAGCGCCGCACGTGAGTAAGGCGTTTCCCCCGTCCGTCAGAGCACCATCCCGTGAGGGTGGTGATCCCCGGCATTGGGTTGTGTCCGGCGCCAACCGCTCGCTGACGTTCGCGGCCTTGGTGGTGCCGCGCAGCGCGCCATTGTCAATCAGAGCGCCGCACGTGAGTAAGGCGTTTCCCCGTCCGTCAGAGCACCATCCCGTGAGGGTGGTGATCCCCCCGGCATTGGGTTGTGTCCGACCCATCAGAGCGCCGCACGTGAGTAAGGCGTTTCCCCCCGTCCGTCAGAGCACCATCCCGTGAGGGTGGTGATCCCCCCGGCATTGGGTTGTGTCCGGCGCCAACCGCTCGCTCACGTTCGCGGCTCTGTTGGACGCGCAGCGCGCCGTTGACAATCAGAGCGCCGCACGTGAGTAAGGCGTTTCCCCCCGGGCATTGGGTTGTGTAGGCACCAACCGCTCGCTCACGTTCGCGGCTCTGATGATGCATTCGCAGCTCTGATTGACCTATCAGAGCACCGACCGTGAGGGAGGTGTTGGGGCAGCATGGTACAATCTACGCAACGTTTTGCATGGTTCGCCCGGTATTGCCAGATGCGAGCGAACCGTGCCACCCACTGCAAGAAGGGGCGACAATGATCTACCGTCTGCTGGGCGCCACTGGAGTTGAGGTCTCTGCACTCTGCTTTGGCACCATGTCCTTTGGCGGTGACGCCGATGAACACATGGCAACCAAGCTATACACACGCTGCCGCGATGCCGGCATCAACTTTTTCGACTGTGCCAACGTTTATGGCCGCGGCCGCGCCGAAGAGATCCTCGGCCGCCTCATGACCGGTCATCGTGACGAGTTGGTGATCACTTCCAAAGTTGGCTTTCGCATGCGCGAGGGGGTCAACGGCGAAGGGCTATCACGACGAACGATCCTACGCGAAGTAGAGGGGAGCCTGCGCCGCCTGCAGACCGACCGGATCGACGTCTACTTCGTGCACCGGTTCGACCCCAACACACCAATCACCGAAACCCTGGCGGCGCTCGACACGTTGGTACAGCAGGGAAAGATCCTCTACCCGGCTGTGAGCAACTGGGCAGCCTGGCAGATTGCACGTGCATTGGGCATCTCGGAAATGAAGGGAATGGCGCCCTTCGCCTGCATGCAGCCTATGTATAACCTGGTGAAACGCCAGGCTGAGGTGGAACTGCTGCCGCTTGCCCAGGCAGAACGCATGGGCGTCATACCCTACAGTCCTCTGGGTGGCGGTTTGTTGACCGGCAAGTATGGCATGACCGTCAAGCCAGACCAAGGACGCCTGGTGGAAAACGCCATGTATGGCAAGCGCTATGGCGAGGAACTCCATTATGAAGTCGCCGAGCGCTTTGCAAACTATGCCGCCGCCAAAGGGTATGCGCCGGCGACTCTGGCCGTGGCCTGGGTGATGTGGCATCCAGCCGTGACGGCACCGATCATCGGGGCGCGCAACCTCGAACAACTCGACGCCTCGCTCGCCGCAGCGGACATCGAAATGACGCCGGCCTGGCGCGCGGAAATTAGCGCCCTCTCTTACCCGCCTCCTGTCGCTACCGACCGGACTGAAGAACGATAAGAACTTTTCATGAACAAGCAACCCAATAGCTACTATTGTTTCGTTTGTGGTGTAAAGAATGTTGGCGGTGTGCACGTCAATTTCTACGAAACCATCACCGAAGAGGGCAACCCGGAAATCCTCGCGCGCTTCACGGGACAGGATCAACACCAAGGGTATCCCGGGCGCATGCACGGCGGCGTCATCACCGGCATCCTGGATGAAACGATCGGCCGCAGGATCAATATCGGCGAGGGCGAAAATCAATGACCTGGGGCGTCACCGCCGAACTCACGGTGCGCTTCCGCAAACCGGTGCCAATCGGGGTGGAGTTGACTGCGCGGGCGCGTCACGCGCGATATTCACCATTTGTTCGAAGGCACCGGTGAGATCTATCTGCCGGATGGCACGGTGGCCCGCGACTGCACACGGCAAATATATCCGGCTCAAACTCGATGACATCTCGGGCATGGACCCAGTGGATCTCGGTTGGCGCGTCTATGCCGACGAGACCGCTTGATCGCGGGCTTCTGAATGCCGCGGCTATCCTTTCTCCTCCTGAGCCTACTCCTCCTCTATGCCGGGGTGCACGTCGTCACCGGCGCGGACAGTTACGCTTCGTTTCTCCTCCGTGATGGGTTGCTTTTCTGGCTGGCGGGTGGCATTGTCTTTGCCTTGAATGCCCAGGGCTGGCGACCGCCCCAACCCGGACGGCGCATGGTGACAATCGTTGAAACTGGCGAAACCATGCTGCTCACCGGCGCGGTCATGGCCATCGCCGGCGCAACCCTGATGGGGTGGGCGGCGCCGGGCATCCTGGATCTGATGGGCCGATTTGTCTGGATCATCGGCTTGCTCTTGCTGATCGTGGGGGCATGGTGGCCGGGCGGCCGGATTGAATATGCGCCGCCTTCGTATCGTTGGGGCAAAGATGCGGGCGGCAACATGGTGCGCATGGCCACCGATGCCAGGACCGTTGATGCGGGGCCAATGGCCGGTGGTCGCACGGTCTTTGTCTGGCTCATCGTCATTGGGGTCGTGGCGGCGGGACTACGCTTCTGGAATCTCACATCGCTGCCGCCCGGCTGCGTGGCCAACGAATGCATCAATGGGCTGCGACTGGTTGAGGGCCAACCACTGCTGGGAGCTGATGGCAGCCAATTGGGTCTTTACGAGCAACTTGCGCGCCTGCTGCTGACGATTACCAACAACAGCATCCTGAGTCTGCGCCTGTCCGCTGCCGTTTTCGGGCTGGCAGCCGTTGTCGTGATGTTTGCACTGGCACGCCGGCTGACATCACCGGTCATTGCGCTGTTTACGACGGTGCTGCTGGCCTTGAGCCCCTGGCACCTCTGGGCGGGACGCAGTTCGGATCCCTGGATCGCTAGCACATTCTATGCGGGACTTGCGCTGTGGCTCGCCTTGCGTGCATTGGCGTGGGGAAATGCCCGTTGGTGGGTCCTCGCCGGGCTGGCGTCGGCGTTGCTGTTCGTCGAGACGCCGCTTCTGCGCGACGGCGTATTTTTCTGGTTACTGATCCTCCTCGGTCTGGGATTCTGGTCAGCATGGCACAGCACCCAGCGCCGCGCCGGTTTGGCCGCAGTAGGGGCAGGCGCCGCCGCTGCGTGGGCATGCATGATCTCAGTGCTCATGGCAGGAGGCATCACACAATTGTGGGCGGTGTTCCTGCCCGAGGGTGTTGCCGCTCTGGCCGGCAATTCCGGCCTCTTGTTGGGCGCATTGCTGCGACCGGATGCAGTGGCAGGTCCATTCGCCGGCGCCGGTCTGATCTCAGGCGTGATTGTCGTGCTCATCATGGCGGGTGTGGCTGCACTTTTGCGCAACCTGCGGGCGCCGGCTGCCATCACGGTGTTGGCTGGGATCCTCCTCTTATTCCTGGGCGCAGCCCGCGTTGGCTTCAGCACACAGCAACCGGCCAGTATGCTCCTGCCAATCCTCCCGTTTCTACTGGGCGCAGCCACCGTTGCCATCGATCGCTTGATCACCGCGCTGGTGCTGGCCTGGGGTCCTCCCATGATTCGGCCCGCCCAGTTGGTTGCAGCGGTGGCGGTTGTATTGCTGCTATTGATTGCACCACGGACCTGGGGTTTGCTCGGTGAACTGGATGCCGCCGGCGCCACCGGCGAGAATCAGCTCGAGACCGACGCCGCACGCTACATCGCTGCGCAAGTGCAAGCCAACCCGGATGGCCAGACAACCTACGTGGCGCCGCCCAATGTCCTCTCTCATCCGAGCGTCCGCCTGTTGGCCGGTGCAGCGTTGGCCGCCGGACGCGTCCAACCGCTTGAATTGGCCAAGACGCTGCCCTACACGGGCATTGCGTCCGGCGATGTGGTATACTTGGCGCCCGTATTAGAAACGCAACTGATTGAAGTGCTGCAGGATCTGTACCCCCGGGGTGTCGCCGGAAGCGAGTTGAATGACGCGGGCGACCGCACGCTATTCAACACGTTCCGCGTCTCACAGGCGGATGTTGCCGCGGCGCAGGGTCTGACGCTGAATCTCTTTCAGGGCGCCGACTTTGGGGGGGGCGAGCTTGCGGCCGAACCGACTACGGTTGCGGCGCTCGACTATGCATGGGGTGCGGAGCCGCCACTATCAGGCCAATTCAGCGCCCTTTGGGCCGGGTCACTCGTCGTTCCGGAAAGTGGGCGATACACCTTCAACGTTGAAAGTGGCGCACCCGACGCCCAATTCAACCTCAAACTCGACGATCTCCTTGTGCTTGACACCTCGCTTGGTCTGGTGCAGCAGGAGGTGCCGCTGGCCCAGGGTCTCTATCGCGTCAACATGACCTATCGTAGCGGATCTACGCCGGGTGACCTGCGCGTGCGTTGGCAGACGCCTGGCGCCGAGTCCGAGATCTTGCCGGGCACTGCACTCCACACCCCGACCCTGCCAGATCGTGGGCTGATGGCTGAGTATTATCCGAATGACCTGTTTCAGGGGCCAACGACGGAGAGCCGCAAAGAGCCGATCATCGGACTGGGCGCAACACCTGAACTGCCCTACAGCGTCAAATGGCAGGGCAAATTGGCGGCGCCACGGTCGGGAGAATATCTATTGTCCACGGCGGCGCAAGGATTGAGCCAGGTTCTGATTGACAATGAACTTGTCGTCGACAATTCAGTCGCGCTGGCAATGAAAGAAGATGCCGGCTACGCGGAAGGTCTGATCTATCTGGCCAAAGGCTGGCATACGATCGAGGCGCGCTACGCACCCAACAGCGAGCAGCCCAGTTATCGGCTACTCTGGCAGCCGGCGGGCAGCACCGCCAGCGAGTTGACGAGTCAATATTTGCGCCCCACTTTGGGCGATGTGGCCACGACGGATCTGCCCCTACCGCCGGCGCCGCCCCTGATCAGCCCAATCCTGGGCGACGACCAATTTGCCTTGTCGCGGCCAAGCACAGTCTGGCAGCCACGGATCAGAATTCCACCAGGTGATCTGCCCCCCATGCCACTCGAATCCTTGTGGGTCACCAGCAACGGGTGCGGCCCGGCTGAAAATCAATTGAGCGCCCCGCACGGCGTCACCTTTAGTCCGGACGGGTCCCAGATCTATGTGGCGGACACCGGCAACCGGCGCATCGTCGTCTACGACATCGACGGGGGCGTGCGCGAGGTCATCACGAGCGACCTCTTCCAAGAGCCGGTGGATGTTGCTTTTGAACCGGACGGAACGCTGGCGGTGCTGGACGCGGTCGGTTCACCGATCTTGCGGCGCGTGAATGGCCAGATGGAGCCGCTGCCGATCCAAATTGGCTTTTATCGCCCGCGCGGCTTTACGATTGACCGCTCGGGCAACTACTTTGTGGCGGACACCGGCGGCGGCCGCGTGGCGGTGATTGGCGTTGACGGCGCTTCACTGGGTGATTTTGGTGGGCCGGATTCGATGATGGGCAAGGGCCAACCGGTTGACGTCATGGTCGACGAGAATCGGGTGTGGGTCGTCTCGGCCGAAGATGGCAGGCTGTGGAACATGGCCGGCGAAGGCAGTTTTACGGCCATCCAACCAACCAATACCATTGACGGCCCGCAATTGACGCGGCTGGCGGATGGGCGGGTGTTGCTGAGCGACCCTGGGCGTTCTACGTTTGGGCTTTATGCCGTGTCGGGTGAGCCGCAGGCTCAGTTTGGCTACAGCGGTCAATTCGCCACGCCGACGGGGATTGCGAGCACAATGCTGGGTGGCGCCCATGTGATTGCGGTGACGGACACGCGGCAGTGTACACTCTCGCTGTGGCGGCTGGCGCAGTAGGGCGTAATGCAAACTTCCAAAGAGCCAAGCCGCAAAGAGAAGACAAGGCAGAAATGCCAAAGAACACAAAGAGCACAGAGAAAGAGCGCAGTAGGGCGTAATGCAAGGAACCCTCCCGCAAAGACGCCAAGCCGCAAAGAAAAGACACGGCAGAAATGGCCACAAAGAGCGCAAAGAGCACAAAGAAAGAGCGATAAAAGCAGGCTCTTCGCACTCTTCCTTGGCGTCTTTGCGGCTTGGCGGGAGGTCTCTGGGTCTGATGATGGCGTTGAGGCGATCGGATCGAATGGTGGTGCGAAGAGTTGCGGTTCTAGTCCTACTGAGCGTGATGGTTGCGGCGTGCGGTGCAAGCCCGGAGCCGGCGCTGGTGCGCGGGCCGTTGCCGCGACCGACACCGGCTGCGCCGCAGGCTTCAGAACCCGTGCCCGGTGAGACGCTGGCGACCATGTCAACCCTGGCCCAACTGCAATCGATTCACCCGCCGCTGCGAGACACGCGCGGCCTGGTCGAACGGTTGGATCCAGACCTGCGCTCTGTTCCCGCGGTGGTGCGCACTGTTGCGCCCGTGCGCACCCTGGGTGACCAGGACAAACTCTGGGTGCACAACACCTCTGACAACACCAATGTCGCTATCACAGCTACGCTCGTCTATTCAACGCCAGTTGTGTATGTTTGGATCGAAGACGGACAGCCCTATGACGAAGGCGCGATCCGTACGTCCGTCGATCGCTTCAGCAATACCATCTACCCGCGTGAGATTGGGACCTTTGGCAGTGAGTGGTATCCGGGCATCGATGCTGACCCTCGCCTGCACATCCTCTATACGACGGCCACCGGTCCCGGCGTTGCCGGTTATTTCTACAGCACCGACCTTTCGCCGCAGGCCGCCAGCCCGTTCTCGAATGAGCGGGAAATGTTCTATATCAACCTGGACAACCTGAACTTTGCGCACAACGATGCACGGCACGAAACGACTCTGGCGCATGAACTCCAGCACATGATCCACTGGCATATGGATCGCGGCGAAGATCTCTGGATCAACGAAGGGTTGGCCGAGTATGCGCAGGAAGTGGCCGGATACCCGCCAGATACCCTGTTTGTCAACTCGTTTGCCAATGATCCGGATCTACAACTGACGGGTTGGGGGACCATGGTCGGCGCCAACGGCCCCCATTACGGTGCGGCGTATCTCTTCGTTGCCTATCTGGCGCAGCGGTTTGGGGAGCCTTTTCTGACGGCGCTCGTCGCAGCGCCGGCCAATGGTCTTGCCGGCGTCGATGCCGCGCTGCGCCAGGTGGGTGCACACACCACCGCCGAAGCGGTCTTTGCAGACTGGGTTGTTGCGAATTATGCCCAGCAGCCAGACGCCCTGGGTGATGGCGGAATCTACGGCTATCGGAACCGGACCCTACCACCGTTCCGAACTGCGGTGACCTTCAGCGCCTACCCCGTGACGAACGCAGACGGTGTCATGAACTTTGGCACAGACTACCTGGAACTCAATGGTCAGGGCGACCTCACCTTCCGCTTTGAAGGCAGTCCTACCACCCACGTTGTTCCTGTCAACCTGCCGGAAGGTGAGCGCGTCTGGTGGAGCAACCGCGCCGACGATAGCAACACCCGTTTGACACGCCGTTTCGATCTAGGCGCAGTGGCGCAAGGATCACCGGTTACGCTGACCGCCAGCATGTGGTATGACATCGAAGAGGGTTATGACTACGGCTACGTTATGGCGAGCCGGGACGGCGAGCATTGGGCCATCTTGCCGGGTCAACGGACGCAGACGGACAATCCCAGCGGCAACGCCTTCGGCCCCGGCTACACCGGGCAGAGCACGCAGGAACCGAGCGTTGACGCTGTTGGTCCAGGCGATTGGATCACCGAGACCTATGATCTCAGCGGTTACGCCGGTGGCCCGTTATGGCTGCAATTCAATTATATGACTGACGACGCTGCCAATTCGCCCGGCTGGCTGATCAGAAACATCCAGATTGCCGCGGCGGATGGCCCGATCGCATCATCTGAGGGTGCTACAATTGCCGATGGATGGGCCAGTGAGGGGTGGATACTGACTGACAACCAATTGCCGCAGCGCTGGCTGGTCCAGGTGCTGGAATTTGACAGGGACAAACTGGTAAACGTCCGGCGCATCCCCATCGACGCGGTCACCGGCAAAGGTCAATTCGACATCAACGATTTGAACGACCAACGCCGTGCCGTCGTGGCGATCAGCGGGCTGACCCCAGTGACCAGCGCACCGGCAGAATACGCATATCAAATCGAACAACGATAGGGTCGGACATGCAACATCAAACCATCGCCGTGATCGACTACGGCAGCCAGTACAGCCAACTGATCTGTCGCCGCGTGCGCGAAGCCAATGTCTACGCCGAACTCGTGTCGTGGGACAGGGCCGGTGAGGTCTTACCAAAGTTGCAACCGGCAGGCGTCATCCTCTCGGGTGGTCCGGCCAGCGTCTATGAGCCTGGTGCACCGGCGTTGCCCGACGCCGTGCTCGAAGCCGGCGTGCCGGTGCTTGGCATCTGCTATGGGTTGCAACTACTGGCCTATCGTCTGGGTGGGCAGGTGACGCCGGGGACTGAGCGCGAATACGGGGCTGCGGTTGTGCATGTGACAGGGCACAACACCAGTGGTGACAACTTGCTTTTCACCGGGCTGCCCGCCGACCTGCAGGTGTGGATGAGCCACGGCGATCGCGTGGAGCGTCTGCCGGATGGATTTCTCGCCATCGCGCACAGCGCCAACTCGCCGCTGGCGGCCATCGCAAACGTCCAGCGTCGTATCTATGGCATCCAGTTTCACCCTGAAGTGGTGCATACCCCTGACGGCAGCAAACTACTGGCCAACTTCGTCAAGGGCATCTGCGGCTGCGTAGGCGACTGGACGCCTGGAAATTTCATCGCGGAAACCATCGAGCGCATTCGCACCCAGGTGGGGCCAGCTGGCCATGTGATCTGTGGTTTAAGCGGCGGCGTCGATAGCGCCGTCGTGGCCACGCTGATGCACCGTGCCATCGGTGATCGGCTTGCGTGCGTCTTTGTCGATCACGGGTTGCTGCGAAAAGGGGAGGCGGAGCAAGTCGTTGACACCTTCCAACGCCATCAAGGGATGCACCTGGTGGCAGTCGACGCCAAAGAGGACTTTCTGACCGATCTGGCGGGCGTGACGGACCCAGAGGTCAAGCGCAAGCGCATCGGCGCACGGTTTGTGCGTGTCTTTGAAGCAGAAGCGGCGCGGCTGGCCGAGAGTTGGGGTGTTGAGGCGCCGGCATTCCTGGCGCAAGGGACGCTCTATCCGGACGTCATCGAATCGGCGTCGAGCACAGAAACGAAGAACGCACGCACGATCAAGACCCATCACAATGTCGGCGGGCTGCCGCAGGATATGACCTTTCAACTGATCGAACCGCTGCGGATGCTTTTCAAAGATGAGGTCCGCACGGCGGGCGAAGCCCTGGGCTTGCCGGAGGAAATTGTGTGGCGCCATCCCTTCCCCGGCCCCGGTCTTGCCATTCGTTGTATTGGCGAAGTCACCTGGGATCGGCTGGAGACATTACGCGCGGCCGATGCGATTTTCTTGCAGGAGTTGCGCGACGCCGGGCTGTATCGGGCGACCAGCCAGGTTTTTGCCGTGTTGCTGCCGGTGCGCAGCGTCGGCGTGATGGGCGACGGGCGCACCTACGCCAATGCGCTTGCCTTGCGCGCCGTCACCACCGACGACTTCATGACCGCCGACTGGGCGCGGCTGCCCTACGATCTGCTCGCACGCATCAGCAACCGGATCGTCAACGAGGTGCCCGGCGTCAATCGGGTGGTGTACGATATCTCCAGTAAGCCACCGGCTACGATTGAGTGGGAGTAGGAAGAAGGGGGTTTATGAGGCGCCGCGTTCCTCCCCTTCGTTATTGGTACTTCACCATTTCGGTTCTGGTGCTGCTTGCGCTTTTCCCGCTCTATACCAACTACAAGCAAATGGCCGCGCCGATTCCGCCCGGCGTCCACATCGATGGCGTCGACCTGAGCCGCCTCAAGGATCCGGCTGAGATCCAGGCCGTGCTGGAACCACCGCTTACACAACCGCTAGGGGTTCGTTTCCAGCAGACGATGTTGGTGCTGAAGCCGGAGGAAGTCGGCTTTACGCCGGACTTCTCCGCCACCATTGCCAGTGCGGGGCGCTACCTGGAAGGTTTTGACTTTGTCGACATCGCCGTGCGCGAGGCCATCGGTCTGCCGCAGCAGACACGCAATGTCCCCATCCAGGCGACGCTCGACGAAGCCAGGTTGCGCACGTGGTTGCAGCAGGTTTCTAATCAGTTCGATTACCCCCCCAGACCACCGCGGGTGCGGTTGCCTGAGTCAGCGATTGCAGCGGTGGCGGCAACCCCGGTGGTGACCACGACTGACAGTATCACGGCCACAGCAGCTCTGACGCTGCCGGCGCCAACGCCCACCCCAGTGCCAATTCGAGAGTTGGCCTGGATTCCCGGTGAGCCTGGGTATCAGGTTGACATCGATGCCAGCGCGGCGCTCGTCAGGGCAGGGCTGGCCAGCCTCCATGAACGGACGGTTGACCTGGCATTGGCCGCAGAGTCACCACCGCCGCCGGCGATGGCCGACCTGGCGGAACAGTTGCCGCGGGTGCTCGACACCTTCCCGGCGTTCAGTGGGGTGTACGTGCGGGATCTGCAAAGTGGGGATGAAGCGCAGGTCGACGGCGACGCCACTTTTTCGGGGATGACGACGCTGAAGTTACCGCTGGCGGTGGCGGCGATGGCGCGCTTGCCGGCTGGAATTGCGAGTGGCGATGCCGAGGCGGAACAGGTGGGCGAATGGCTGGATCGAGCGATCGGTCAGGGCGACGATGCCGCGGCGGACCAGTTGCTGGGCTGGCTGGCCGGCGGCGACCCTGCCGCCGGGGCGCGCACCGTGACCGCGTTCATGCAGCAACTGGGCATGGAGAACTCGTACATTCAGGGTGGCTTCACGGCCGCACCATTGCCGGTGATTCCAACCACCGCAAACCAGCGCGAGAAACCAAACACGCGTGCCGATCCAAACATCCAGACGACGCCCGGCGAGATCGGGCGGCTGCTGGCGTCGGTCTACGAATGCACCCAGGACACCGGTCCGTTGCGTACGACCTTTCCGGAGACGGTGACGCCTGAGGAGTGCAGCCAGGTTCTGTTCTACTTCACGCACAATGAATTGCGCGACTTTCTCTGGCGCGGGTTGCCCGAATGGGATGACAAATGGGTGATTCACCAGCAGGGGTTGTCGCTCTGGCAGCACGGGGATGTGGCGTTGATCTGGGGTCCCACGGGGCCTTATGTTGTCAGCGTCTTTCTCTTCAACCCGGGCCTTGTCTATTGGGACGTTGCCAACGGGGCCGGCGTTGATCTGAGCCGGATGATCTGGGAGTTTTTCGATTTCCGTCGCGCCGAAGGGGCGCCGGTGGCCGGGGATCCCCCGCAATTCGCGCCACCACCGGGCTACAAGCAGATCGACACGTACTTCCCGTCTGGCGCCAACCCTAAAGGAAAGTGAATTCTTAGGTACGGAGGAGGACGGAGGGAAACGATCAACGCGGAGACGCAGAGGGGTGCGGAGAGCGCGGAGGGGAGAAGGACGAAATCCCCCGCAGGGGCACAGAGACCAGGGAGGAGCGGTCGCCAAGGAAGCGCAAGGGAGACAAGCAGTTCTCCCGCGAAGGAGGGCGCAGTGAAGCGCATCATGACCCGCGCAAGACCACAGAAAGCGCGGTGTTCCTTTCTTTGCGGTCTGTGTGCTTATGGCTATGTTCAGCTTCAGGATTCCCCTGCGGCTCTGCGTCTCTGCGGGAGATTTTTCGTTCTTGAAGACGGTGGACTATATCACGGAGCGCGGCAGCCGCGGCAGCCGCGATGATTTCGAACGTGTCTTGCGCACGATTGGCGAGAGCCCAGCTCCGCCGCTTGATGCGGATCGACTTCCGGAAGGGTATCCGCTAAATCTACCCTGATCGTCGGACGATCTCCGGTCCTGGCTAAACGGACAGGGAAAGACTTGCCTGGAGCCAGGCGCTACTCCCACTGAAAATGCGTACACTACGTGCAGACAGCAAACAAATCGCTGAAAGCAAGCACCGAGCATAAAAAGCGCAATTTTCAGGGGGACACAATGGCAAGCGAACGTTCGAATGGTGGGTTGATCGGCGGCGCATTCTTGATGGGGTTGGGCGCGTTGGCGCTGTTGGCGCAGTTTGCCGGGAGCAACTTCTGGACTGATTTCTGGCCAATGTTGGTGCTCGGTACGGGTATTCTCTTCTTTGCAGGCATGGTGATTGGCGGTCGCGGCGCCGGTGGGCTGGCAATTCCGGGCACGATTATCACCACAGTGGGCACGATCCTGCTGCTCCAGATGCGTTTCGGTTACTGGCACGCCTGGTCGTACGCCTGGACCTTGATCATCATGTCAGTCGGCGCGGGCATCTTCATCAAGGGGCTTTGGGACGGGGATGAGAATTCCCGGCGCGCGGGCGCCATCGTCGGCGGCATCGGCTTCATCCTGTTCCTGGTCTTTGGGTCGTTCTTTACGCTCGGCTTTGGCGTGCTCGGCTTCCCGCTTGCCGCCAGGCTCGTGTGGCCGGTCGTCATGATGGCCGTGGGTCTCTTCCTCGTGTTGCGGTGGAGCGCCCGCCTTGGCCAGCGCACCTACGGGGTGTCGCATCTACCGGATGAACCGGGCAACGACAGCAGTTCGCAGATGGCGGCCCGGTAGAAACAAGCCATTTAAATCGAGTACCCAGATGAGCCATCCCAAATTCGGGATGGCTCATCTCTTCATCTACTCCCCCGACCGGAGGTTCTGGATTGCGACCGGGTTGTAGCGAATGTCGGTAAAGACGCCGTGACAACCCTCGCCCGTGGGTGACTGGGTCGAAAAACCCACCGCCAGGGGGCTGGTCTTGCGCAATGCAAAGTAACGCACCATCCGCCAGTAGTTCCCATCCTCCGAATAGTGAAAAGCAAATGCCTTTCCCAACCCGGTCACACGAAGGAAGCAATCCCGGCGCAGTAGCGCCGTTGAATTGCAGTCGTCGGAGACGTCATTGTTGATCACGGAGACGACGGTGGGCTCACCTTGCGGTGAGAGTTCGAAGCAGAGTTTCGCCCAGTGTTCATCATCGACAAAGAGCATCAGGACACAGGCATCGTAGGTGGACGCAAAGTCGACAGTCACATGCGCCGACAGGGTGAACTGTGCATCTGGCGCAAACAGCAGTCGCGGGGAATTGGCAACGGTGACCTCGCCCATTGGGTCAGTGAAGAGATCGGTGCGGGGTCCGGCCGTGATATGCAGCGCCTGCTCTGCGTACTCCCAAGATTGGGGTAGGACCGTCCACACAGGTGCAGCCGGCAGGCCGGGGATCGACAGTTCGGTCATTTCGCATCCTCTCAGTTGTTTGTTGAGCGCATCCAGTTTCGAACGATGCGGCAAATTACCATGATTCAGACAGATGGCTAGTGCGTATTGGACGCAGGAATGCTATGATCAAAGCACGCATTGTAGCAAACGTCGCCACCGCGCTGCTAGCCATGGGTCACGATTGTTGGCGAAAGGAGCAATTTATGCGTCATGCAATACAGTTCTGCCTAAGCGTAGTTGTAGTGCTGGCTCTAGCGCCCACCGCAGTGATCGCTGCGGGGATCACGCACACCCCGATCCGTCAGGACCCGGCAACTTCCATGCCACTCCTGTTTTCCGACGATTTCGCCGGCAAGGACCCGGGCTGGGAAATCGGGACCGAGGCGGATGGCGAGTTTCGCCGCGCCGGCGGCGTGCTCTACGTCCGTGACATCAAGCAATCGCCGATTCCGACCGGTCTCGATGCGCCAATCAAGGCTGCCGATACGGTAATTGAGGTCGACAGCAAGCTTGTCAGCGGTGCGGAAAGCACCTGGATGTCTGCGTTCTGCCGCGGCAAGGGGGGGAGCGACTTTGCCTTCTATTGGCGTGCAGATGGAATGTACTCTGCGGTGCTCTGGATCGATGATGACGGCGTACGTGAAGCGGCCTCGGCGCATACGGATGCCATTCATCACGGGACAGGCGCATTGAATCATATCAAAGTCTCCTGCATCGGCGACCGGCTCGAAGGCTGGATCAATGGTGTCAAATTGGTGGACTGGGTGGATGATCGCCTCAGCAGTGGTTCACCTGGTCTCGGTGTCGAGGTAATCGAGGGCGAGACCGCTGAGGCCGCTTTCGATAATTTCATCGTGTACGGTACGAAGTCGCAAACAGCGACGCCGGAGCTCCCCAGTGAGCCAACCGTGGGCGGATTAAAAGTCACTGTGAACAACCCGACTTTGAACGTACGTTCCGGTCCGGACACTACCTACGCGAAGATCGGCGCTGTGAAACAAGGGGATTTATTACCGGTGCTTGGCCGCAACGACGGCTGCACCTGGGCATACGTCGAGACCCCGGCCGGCGCCGGCTGGGTCAGTGCGGCCTACGTGAAGTTCAATGGCGACTGTGAATTGGCGCCTCTGGTCACCAGCGATGCAACACAGGCGCCGGGTAAGACTACGCCGCCAGCGACTGCCACCGAGGCCAGTGGGAATTCGCAGGCGCCCAAGAGCACGCTCGTGACAGGCTTTGAAACCTTTGGCACGTGGCGGCGCGGCGATGAACCGTGGGCCGAGTTCACCCAGGCCGGCGAACAGTTCACCAACGGTAAATACAGCGGTAAACTCGCCTACGACTTTCCGGCCGATGTACCGAACGATCGCAACTACGTGGTCTTTCTCCGCGCCATGCCGATCGCGGGCAAACCGGACGCATTGCGCATGCAGGTGTACGGCGATGCATCGGGCGCCTTCTTAAATGCATGGATCAAGGATGCGGCGGGTCAACGCTGGCAGTTCACTTTTGGCCCGGTGACGCATAGTGGGTGGCGACGATTGGAAGCGCCGCTCGACACGACGCTCAAGTGGCCGGTGCAACGCCTCGACGGGAGCGGCAAGGCGCTCACCTATCCGCTTACGTTTGAGGCGCTGGTGCTGGACTATCCAACCGACAAACGGGCACATGGGAGTCATCTACGTCGATCAACTGACCGCCGTGACGACTCAATAGAGAACGCCCTGAAATAGAGTGCCGTGGCTGACTCGCTCACGGCACTCTCCTTGTCACCGGCTGAAGGCTTTGAATGGGTTGACGTGCGTCAACTGCCAGAGTGTGGCCGATTCGACGCCGGCCGCCGCCAACTTTGGCAGTAGCGTGCTGGACAGATGCGTGAATGGGAGCGGCGCCGCGCCAGGTTTTGAGGGGTCATACCAGCCGCGGTCATGGCTCAGCAGCAACTGCTTGCCAAAGCCGGCATCCAACACGCGCCGGATCTGCTCGACATGCCAGGCGTCGTCGAAGCCTTCACTCCCAATCGCGTCGTATTCAAGCCAGCAACCACGGTCCGCCATTTCCAGGTGCAGGGCAAAGTCAGGCTCGGCCTGCGTATGGATCCAGATGAAGCGTTCGGGGGAATAGCCGGCATCCTCAATGATGTTCAGTTGATCCCGGACCACCCGGCCCCGGATGGTGTGGCTTCCGATCACCGCGTTCGTATAGCTACCAGCGACCGCAGCCGCACGCAGGATTTTGGTTTCACCTGCGGTCAAGCCATCGTCGCCAGCGCTTAGTTTGATCCACCCAGCTTTCACGCCGGTCTCTTCGATTTGGTGGGTCAGTTCCCCGACCATCCAGTCGGTCAGTTCGGTCTCGGTGGCAGCGTGCGCCCAGGCGGGGACCCAAGGCTCGCGATAGATGCCGGTGGGAACCACAATCGGAAACCTGGCTGCCAAGCGACACATCGCGCACGATGTCCACCCGCCTGCCGACGCCGATCGGCGTACATTCGACCAGTGCCGAGACGCCGGCTGCGCGCGCCTGGGCGAGTTGCGGCTGCATCACCGGAATCACATCAGCGCTTTGCGCCGACCGCCAATTCTCTTCTTCAATTGGGCCAAGGTCGACGAAGATGTGTTCGTGGGGCAGGATCAAACCAAGTTGTTCGGCGCCGAGATCGCCGACCGTCGTGATCAATGCGGGCATGGGGTAAGGGTTCCTTTCTTCGCAGTCTGACAGAGCGATGGTAAGGCAAAACTCGAACGTCATTGATTCGGATGGTCGCAGCGCTGCGACCTCTATTTACCGGCGGCAATGCCAGGCAACACTCATCGAACTGTCGCTATGCAAAGCCCCGCCAGAACACCCACACCAGAACAAGGATCCCTACCACGATGCGATAGTAGGCAAAGATCCGGAAGTCGTGGTGAGCCAGATACCGCAGCAGCCAGCCAATCGCCACGAGCGCAGTCAAGAATGCAGTGATTGTGCCTACGGCGAGGAGCAACGCATCGTAGGCGGAGATATTCTCAATGTCGGTGGCAAGCGAGAAGATCGTTGCCATCCCCAGGGTTGGCAGCGCCAGGTAGAAAGAAAACGCCGTTGCCGTTACGCGGTCAAGTCCGGTCAGCAGACCGCCGATGATCGAAGAGGCCGAGCGTGATACGCCTGGGATCAGGGCAAGCGTCTGGGCGAGACCAATGCCCAACCCTTGTTTCCACCCGACCTCCGTGAGCGCATGTGTGCGCACATTGTGTTTGCGGCGGTCCGCCCAGAGGAGCACGAAACCGCCAATGATCATCGAGAAGGCCACGACTGTGGGTGAAAAGAGCACCGCCTTGATCCACTCGTGGAGAAGAACGCCAGCAGTCCGGCAGGGATGAACGCAACGATTAAGCTGAGCCAGAAGCGCTGGACGCCGCGATCATGCGTCACCGTCTTGAACTGGTTCCAGATATCACGATGGTAAAACCAGAGCACGGCAAGCACGCCGCCCAGTTGGATGAAGATCTCGAAGGTTGGCGCCAGTTCTTCAGGAAAATCGATCAAATCGCCGACCACAATCAGATGGCCGGTGGAGGAGATGGGCAGAAACTCGGTGATGCCTTCGACGATGCCCATCACAATGGCTTTGAGGATATCGATAACAATCGTTGGATTCATTTGAAAGATCCGGTGCTTCTATTTAGCCGGCTTAGCGCTGCCACGCCGGTCCATTGGGATAGGCGTATTCACGCAACGACTGCGGTTTCATTTCGATGCTATAGCCCGGCGCAAGCGGCGCCATATAGTGCCCATTGCGCACGACGACTGGCGCTACAAAGTGCTCATGCAAATGGTCGACATACTCGATCACGCGGTCTTGCTTGTCGCCACTGATCGCAATGTAGTCGATCATTTGAAGGTGTTGGACATATTCACACAATCCCACCCCGCCGGCGTGCGGGCAGACCGGGATCCCCAGCTTGGCGGCCATCAAGTACACAGATAGGACTTCGTTGACGCCACCCAGCCGGCATGAATCCACCTGGCAAAAGCCGATGGCGCCGGCCTGCATGAGCTGCTTGAAGATCACACGGTTTTGGCACATCTCGCCCGTGGCCACGCGGATCGGGGCGATGGCACGCGCAATCGTAGCGTGGCCGAGCACGTCGTCTGGGCTGGTCGGTTCTTCCATCCACCAGATGTCAAAGGGTGCAAGATGTTTGACCCACTCGATGGCAGTCGGTACATCCCACACCTGATTGGCATCGACCATCAGGTAATTGTCCGGGCCGATCACCTCGCGCACAAGCGCACAGCGGCGAATGTCATCCTGCAGATCGCGCCCCACCTTGATCTTGAAATGGCGCCACCCTTCGGCGAGCGCCTCGTGACAGAGGGTACGAATCTTGTCGTCGCTGTAACCAAGCCAACCGGTCGAGGTTGTGTACGCGGGATAGCCGGCTGCCAACATTTCGGCTTCTCGCTGCGCTTTTCCTGTCGACTGGCGGTGAAGCAGATCGATCGCCTCGGCAGGGGTGATGACGTCTGCGATGTAGCGGAAATCGATGCAGCCGACCAACTGTTCCGGCGCCATATCGACCACCAACTTCCAGAGCGGTTTACCCTCGATTTTGGCCCAGAGGTCCCAGACGGCATTGACAACGGCCGCGGTAGCTAGATGCAGGACACCCTTTTCCGGTCCCACCCAGCGCAGTTGGCCGTCGCTGGTCAGCGCGCGCCAGAAGCCGGCCATGTTTGCGGTGATTTCCTCCAGGGTCTTGCCCTCGACGAGGGGTGAGAGTGAGTGTACGGCGGCGACGCAAAGTTCATTGCCGCGCCCACAGGTAAAGGTGAGCCCATGTCCCTCGAATCCTGCGGGATGATCCGTCTTCAGAATCACATAGGCGGCTGAGTAGTCAGGATCCGGGTGCATGGCATCCGAACCGTCAAGCGCGTGCGACGTGGGAAAACGAATATCGTGTGTGGCGATCTCAAGTATGCGCGTGGGCATGGGCTGATCCGTGGGTGTGGGTATTCGGTGCTCAAAAGATAGTCTTTCAGTGACCGGCTGTCAAGTGCGACGCGCCGCGGATGGGCTGTATGTCAGAACGGTCGGCGACAAGGAAAACCCAAAGGTCAATACACGAATTCGACTGAAACGGTTAGAATAGGCTGAATGGTTACACAATGTCCCACCCTGACCACCCGGTGCGGCGTGCAGAAACGACGCCCTGATCACGCTCGCAGGAGAAAGGCCTGAAAATGTCAACGTTACCAGCAAACGCCCCACCTGCGTTCCATTTGTTGGCAAAGCCAACCGGCGCCACCTGCAACCTGGATTGCAGCTACTGTTTCTTTCTCTCTAAGGAGATGCTCTATCCCGGCAGCCGTTTCCGCATGGCCGACGACATGCTGGAAACCTATATCCGGCAACTGATTCAGGCGCACCGGGTCCCGGAGGTGGCAATCGCCTGGCAGGGGGGCGAACCCACGCTGATGGGGCTGGATTTCTTCCGCCGGTCGATCGAATATGTCGAGAAATATCGCACACCGGGGATGCGAATCGTCTACACCATTCAGACCAACGGGACACTCATCGATGATGAATGGGCAAGCTTTTTCAAACAATACGATTTTCTGGTTGGGATCAGCATTGACGGTCCCCGCGCGATGCATGATGCGTATCGCGTAGACAAAGGAGCACAGCCGACCTTTGATAAGGTGATGCGCGGGCTGCGCTACCTACAGGCGCATGGCGTGGAGTACAACACGCTGACGACGCTTCATCATGCCAATGCGGATCATCCAGTTGAGGTATACCGCTTTCTACGTGACGAGTGCAATTCGCACTATCAGCAGTACATCCCGATCATTGAACGTGTGGGAGAAGACGATATCGAGCGCTCAGGCACGGGGGTGCGCCCGGCCCAAATGGTGCCAGGGACCGCCTCCGGCATGCCCTGGACATCCTGGCGTGACCGGCCCCTGTATATTCAAGAAGGCCAATTTGTCACCGATCGTTCCGTTACCGCCGAGCAGTACGGTGCATTTCTGATTGGTGTGTTTCGACGAGTGGGTGCGCCGCGACGTCGGGACGGTCTACGTGCAGATGTTTGACGTGGCGCTTGCCAACAGGTATGGAGAACCATCTGGGTTGTGTGTTCATTCGAAGACCTGCGGATTGGCGCTGGCGCTGGAACACAATGGGGATCTGTACTCCTGCGACCACTTTGTCGAGCCGGCCTATCGGTTAGGTAACATCCTTGAGACAGAGATGATAGAACTGATTGCCTCGCCGCAGCAGGTCAAGTTCGGCGAGGACAAATTTGATGCGCTGCCAAACTACTGCCGGACATGTGACGTGCGGTTCGCATGTCATGGCGGATGCCCAAAGGATCGATTTATCCTGACTCCGGATGGGGAGCCCGGCTTGAACTACCTTTGCGCCGGATACAAGGAGTTTTTTCACCATATCAACCCGACCATGCAGACCATGTGCGAGTTGCTCAGGCGCAATCGTGCACCGGCGGAAGTCATGGGGATGTACGCGCAGCAGGATGCAAAGCTTAAGCAAGCAACCGCTACGGTGGGACGCAACGATCCCTGCCCTTGTGGCAGCGGCAAGAAATACAAACATTGCCATGGACGCCAGGTAAATTAACGATGAGTAAACCAACGATTCACATGATTGGCCAGGCGCACCTGGATCCCGTTTGGCTGTGGCGTTGGACTGAAGGGCGCGCCGAGGCGCTTGCCACCAGCCAGTCGGCGGTCGACCGGCTCCGCGAAACTCCCGACTTTCATTTCACGCGGGGCGAAGCGCAGATCTATGCGTGGATCGAGGAGGAGAATCCTCCCCTCTTTGCGGAAATTCGTGAGCTGATTCAGGCTGGGCGCTGGCACGTGGTCAACGGCATGGTGATTCAACCCGATATGAATCTGCCGCAAGGTGAATCGTTTGTCCGCCAGATTTTGCTCGGCAAGCGTTACATGCGTGAGCACCTGGGGGTTGAACCCCGAATCGCCTATTGTGTCGATAGTTTTGGGCATGCTGGGACGCTGCCGCAGATCTTGTCAAAGTGCGGTTTTGACGCCTATGTTTTCATGCGGCCGGGGCTGCATGAAAAGACGCTGCCCGCGCAGACCTTCTGGTGGCAGGCGCCGGATGGCAGCCGCATCTTGACCTTCCGGATTGCTTTTAACTATGAGACGCGGGTGGTGGATCATCGGGCGCATATCGAACGGACGCTTGCCGCCAAACAGGATGTCTTGAACGACGTAATGTGCTTTTTCGGGGTGGGCAATCATGGCGGCGGTCCAACGAAGGCGCAAATTGAAAATGTCCAGCAATTGGCCGGCGAGCGCAAGGATCTGAATATCGTATTCAGTTGGCCAGACGCCTATTTTGCGGCCGTCGCCGGTGACGTTGCCGGCTTGCCCACGGTCGCAGAGGAACTTCAATTTCATGCGATCGGCTGCTATTCTGTCAACAGTGCATTGAAGCGTTCGCACCGCAAAGCCGAATGTGGGCTACTCTTCGCCGAGCGAATGGCGGTCCTTGCCGAACACTGGGCGGGGCGTCCTGCGCCATTGGAACAGTTGCGTGCGCTCTGGTGGGAACTCTGTTTCAACCAGTTTTCATGACACGCTCGGGGGTCCTCCGTCAAAGAAGCCGAAGACGACGCGATACGTGCGCTGGATGGCATCTGCGCAACGGCGGAACGCATTGCCAACGATGCCGGCCGCGCCGTGGGCGCGCACGTAAACACCGCGGGACCGGGCGCAGCCATCCTCCTGTTCAACCCAGCCGGGCAGAAGGCGACCGGCTATGTCGAATATGAGCCGTGGACGGAGTGGGAAAGCTGGGAAGGATTGGGGTACAGCCTGGTGGATGAGCAGGGGGAGGCCGTACCCTACCAACTCGTCGATACCCATGAAGCGCTGACGCGGCCGGCGCACGGCATCGTCCGATTGGTCTTCCGTGCATCCGTACCGGCGATGGGCTACCGCACCTATCGTTTTGCACCCGGGCTGCCCGTTGCGGCACCACTTCCCGACCTGACCGCAACGCCGACTACGCTCGATAACGGTCGCATACAACTGCGGCTTGACGAGCACACCGGCGCCATTGTCTCGTGTCTCGATACGATGACCGGAACGGAGTTCGTCGGACGACGCGGCTGGAATGTAGCGCAAGTGCTTGAGGATAGGTCAGACACCTGGTCGCACCGCATTCCAGGTTTCGCCGGGCCAATCTTGGGCGAGTTTCACCTGGTGGAGAGCAGAGTCGCCGATCTGGGACCACTGCAAGCCTCCATCGTCGTTGATCGTGTCCTTGGCGCAAGCCGTTGGACCCAGCAGATCGTCGTCCGGCGCGACAGCGACGCCATTCTCATTCGGAACTGGGTAAACTGGGACGGCCAATGGCAGACCGTCAAGCTTGCATTTGACGTCAACACCCCGGCGCCCGAGGCGACGCACGATGTAGCATTCGGTCACTGCCGGCGTCCGTGCGATGGCGCCGAAGTGCCTACACAGATGTGGATGGACGTCAGCGGGCCGTTGATAGGCGAGGGTGCAAAACAGATCGGCGCAGCGCTGCTAAACGATGGGAAGTATGGCTGCGATGTAAACGGCAGCGTTATGCGTCTCACGATCTTGCGTAGCCCTCCCTATGCCTACCACGAACCGCATCAATTCGGCGTCAAGGCGCGTTACGACTGGGTCGATCAGGGTTACCAGGAGTTCGTGCTCGAAGTGCGTCCCCATCTTGGCGATTGGCGTGATGCAGGCATCGTTGAGGCAGCGCGTGCGATCAATATGCCAATGTTACCGGTCACGATGCATGCTCATTCAGGAGATTTACCTACACAATCCTCGCTGCTTGGAGTGACCGGAGATGACCTGGAGATGACGGCGCTCAAACCCGCCGAGGATGGGGACGGTGCGGTGCTGCGTCTGGCGGATCGACATGGGCGCGGCGCAAGCGGCACAGTCCGCTGGATGGGCGTCGCATTCGAGGTCGCGCTTAGGCCGTCGGAGATCGCAACCTACCGGATCAGCCGGGTCGATGGCGAGTGGCGTCTGACCGATACGAATATGCTAGAACGCCCCACCTAAAACCGAATACCGTCAAATATCCGATGCTATAGATCATCGGCGGTCGTACAATAGATCTGTTTGTGACCATGTCAAATCAGATCGGAGGACGCGTCGATGCTCAAATCATTCCGCCGGATGTTCTTCATTTACAACGGGTATCGTCTACGGCTCTTTTTCTCGCAGGTGCTGCTGGCGATCTCGGCGCTTGCTTCGATTGCATCGGCAACGTTGAGCCAACGCCTGATCAATCAAGGGCTGATGGCCGGCGACGCCGAGGTGGTCATCGATTCAGGCATCTGGATGGTTCTGTTGGCATTGCTGGCAGGCGCCACCCTGGCCGGCACGGCGGCGTTCGCCGTATTCTTTGCCCAGGGCACGGCTTATGTCGCACGCACCGAAGTGTACAACAAGATCCAAACGTTTTCCTTCGCCAACTTTGATCAGTTTCGCACCGGCAACCTGCTGGTGAGACTCAACACGGATGTCAACAACATCGCCAATGCCGTGATGTATTCGGTCATGTTGTTGCTGTATGCGCCGCTGATGGTGATCGTTGCCTTTGTCTTGACGGCAATCTCAGTGCCAAGTTTGTTCTGGATCCTGGTGGTGGTCACGATTGCAGTGCTTGTGGTCATGTCCTTTATCGTGCCACAAATCTTCCGCGCCTATGATGAGCGCCAGGAACGACTGGATGCACTCAACAACACCCTGCAGGAAAACCTGGCTGGGGTGCGCGTCGTCAAGGCCTTTGTGCGCGAGAAGTTGGAAATCGAGCAGTTTGCAAAACGTGCGGCGGCCATGCGGGTTCCCGCATTTGCCGCCGCCTACCGGGTGGCGTTGCTCAATCCGCTGTTGACGGCCATCGCTCAGATCTCCGTCGCCGCCTCCATCTTTGTCGGTGGCGTGCAGGTGCTGAATAAAACCGGGCTCAATTCGGGTGAACTTGTGATGTTCATACAGTACCTGGGGATGGTCGTGACGCCATTGGCGCTGATGGCGGTGGTGGTGCCGTTCATTCTGCGCGGCGATGCGTCCGCCAAACGCCTCTGGGAGGTGATTGACGCCGAGCCGGCGGTTGAGGACAAGCCTGACGCGCGGGCGGTTGAACCAGCGACGATTACGGGCCGCGTCGTATTCGAAAACGTCAGCTTCGCGTTTCGGCGGGCTGATGGAAAACTCGACCCGCCGGCCCTCAAACAGATCAACTTGACGATCGAGGCAGGGGAGCGAGTCGGGATACTCGGTGCAACCGGCGCAGGCAAGAGCGCACTCGTCAACCTGATCCCACGCTTCTACGATGTCACCGAGGGACGCATCACGATCGATGGCGTCGACGTACGCGATTTTTCGGAGGCGAATCTGCGCCAGATAGTGGGCATTACGTTGCAGGAGGCCGTCCTGTTTCAGGGGGATCTGCGCTTCAATCTCAAGTTTGGGGCGCCAGCGGCTGAGGATCAGGTGATGTTTGACGCGGCGCGGGCTGCGGACGCCTTCGGATTCATCGACAATCTCCCACAAAAATGGGAAGCGCCGGTGGCCCGGCGCGGTTACAACTTCTCAGGCGGTCAGCGCCAGCGGTTGGCAATGTCGCGCACACTCACGACCATGCCCCGCATCTTGATCCTCGACGACAGTACGAGTGCCCTGGACGTAGCGACTGAAAGTCGCGTCCAAAGCGCGATCCCCGACTTTACCAGTCACGTCACGACCATTTATATCGCCCAACGCATCAGTGCCGTGATCAACCTTGACAAGATCGTCCTCATGGAGAACGGCCAGATCCTCGCCACCGGCTCGCATGAAGAGTTGATGAAGAGCAACTCACTCTACCAGGAGATCTATGCTTCACAGTTGGGGGCAGGTGTGACGGAAGGCATGGAGGTGCAATCATGACGGCGTCAACATCCACACCAGAAGTCACCATCAAGCGCAAACTCGAGTCCCGCAAGAAAACGCAAATTGTGCATAAGAAGGGCGACACGATGCCGACGTTGCGCCGGCTTCTTGGCTACATGGTTGATGAACAGAGTAAGCCAAAGTTTATCCGGGCGCTCGTGATCCGCTTTGGTGCAGTCGTGGCGCTGGTATTGATCCCCACGTTCACCGGCATCGCGTTCAATGTGATCGGTGCGCCGGATGGGACAATTCAACAACTCGCGCTATGGGCCGGTCTGGCGTTGGTTGCCGGCGTCGTCTTTCTGGTGCTCAGTGTCATTGCGGAGCGCGTCTTCTCAACGCTGGCAACAAATGGACTCTACAAGTTGCAGACCGACATGTTCACAAAGATTCAGGGGCTTTCGCTGAGTTTCTTCGACCGGCAGCCCATCGGCGAATTGATGAGTCGCGTCACGAATGACACTGAATCCGTCGCCCTCTTCTACGAGGATGCTGTTGCCCAGATGATTCGGGCGGGGTTTCAGATTGGATTGGTTGTGGTCGTCATGTTCGTCGCCGATTGGCGGCTCGCGCTGGTGGCGATGCTCATGGTGCCCATCATGCTTGCCGTCACCGGGGTGATTCAACGGGTCTCAACGCCTGCTTTTGCCAAGATGCAGGATGAGTTGGGATCGGTAGGGGCATTCCAGGAAGAGACGATTACGGGCAACAAAGTCATCGCCGCAAGCCGCCGGGAAACGTGGGCGATGGACAGTAGCGCCGAACTAGCGGGCGGCGTTTATGACGTGGCCACCATGGCATTCTTCACGTCATTGCTCCAGTTTCCCCTGACACAGACGTTGTCCATGCTGCAGGTGGTCGCCGTCCTGGTCGTTGGCTCACTCCTGGCGCTGGAAGGCCAGGCCAATATTGGTGATGTCATCGCGTTTGTCGGGTACACAGGTCTGCTCGCCGGTCCGCTCTCGGACATTGCAAACTTGACCGCCACCACATTGGCCGCGGTGGCGGGTGGGCGGCGCGTCTTCGCCATCATGGATGAAAAGCCCACCGTGGTCGACGCCCCAGATGCGGCGGACTACCATTTTGAGGGCGGTCACGTCCAGTTCAAGGACGTCGATTTCAGTTATGCACCCGGGCGCAAGATTCTCAAGCACAACACGTTCGAAGCGCTGCCGGGGCAGAAGATCGGCATCTGCGGGCCTACAGGCGCGGGCAAGAGCACGATCATCAACATCTTGACCCGTTATTATGACATCGACAGTGGGGTGATCCTGATTGACGACCAGGATATTCACCTACTGACACAGGCTAGCCTGCGCCGGCAGGTCGGCGTTGTGTTGCAGGAAGCGTTCCTCTTCTCGGACACCGTGATGAACAATTTGAAGTATGCGCGCGAAGGTGCGACCGATGAAGAGTGCATGGCTGCCGCCAAGGATGCGAACGCCCATGAGTTCATCATGAACCTGCCGCAGGGCTATGACACCGTGATGACCGAACGGGGCGCCAACCTCAGCCAGGGCCAACGCCAGATGATCACCATTGCGCGTGCCATGGTCGCCAACCCGCAAATGCTGGTGCTGGACGAAGCCACCAGCAACGTCGATACACGCACCGAAAAACTGATCCAGGAAGGGTTACGTCGTCTGATGGAGGGTAGGACCAGTTTTGTAATTGCGCACCGGTTGAGTACGATCCGGGATGCGGCCAAGATCATGGTGGTCAACGGTGGCGAGATCGTCGAGATGGACACCCACGACAATTTGATGGCGATGAAGGGTTTCTACCACTCTGTATATGAGCCAGTTCAAGGGCAAGGGGCCGGCGGGAACTGTGGACGCCGCTCAAGGCGCAAACTTTGCAAGCACATAAGTCTCACGCTGCACGCCTGAACCCCTTTCGGCTGCATGCAGGAAGGGGTTCAGGAAAATGCAACTCATCAGTGTCAACATTGGCCAGATGCGCGCAATCGCAAACGCCAAATCCTCAGGAATGACCGGAATCTATAAGCTGCCTGTCACCTCTCCCGTTGTCATCACTGCCAACGGCATCGAGGGCGATGCCATCTCCGATGTGAAGAATCATGGTGGGGTGGACCAGGCCATCTATGTGTATGGCGAGCCGGACTATCGTTGGTGGTCACAGGAACTTGGCTACGAGATCGAACCGGGCGTCTTTGGCGAGAACCTGACGATCAGCGAAATGGCGAGCGCACATCTCGCCATCGGTGACATCTTCCACATTGACGACGTCACGCTACAGGTGACCAGCCCGCGGATCCCGTGCGTGACACTGGCCGCGCGCATGGGCGACCCGGCTTTCGTCAAGCGTTTTCGGGCAGCAGAGCGACCGGGTCTTTACTGTCGCGTGCTGCGTGAAGGGACAGTGCAGGTGGGCGCCACCGTCGTTTTTGAACCCTACTCCGGTGAGACAATTCCTGCGATTGAATTGTTTAAGACGTTTTATGAACCCGACTTGCGCGAGGCCACGCTTCGCCGCCACCTTGCGGCGCCAGTGGGAGAACGCGTCCGCCGTCACAAAGAAGAGCAATTGCGCACACTCCTTCGTTGACAATGGGCCATTGACGATTGACAATTGACCATTGTATTTCCTGGTTTACCCTCATCCCTGCTACCGTCAGGACTCCAGAATGCAAGCGTTGTCACCATCCGATGTCGTGAATCGCGATCAGCGATCGGACGCGCCACGTCTTTGGATCGCCAAGCTCTACTACTTCCTGTTCTTTGGTGCGATTGGTGCATTGGCGCCGTTCTTCAATATCTACTTGCAGCAACGCGGGCTATCCGGCGCTGAGATCGGCTTTATGAGCAGCATCCCGCCGGTGGTCACGTTGGTCGCAGGTCCGATTTGGGCTGGCATCGCCGACCGCTCGCGCCGCCATCAGTTGGTGCTGGCGCTCTGTGTCTTCATGAGCGGCGTCGTTTCCATCCCCTATCTGTGGACAACCGGTTTCTGGCCGCTGTTCCTGTTGGTGGTGGTGATGGCGTTCTTTCGCACGCCTGTGGCGCCCCTGCTCGACGCGATTGTCCTTGGCATGGTCAAGGGGACGGGTTCGAGTTACGGTGCGCAGCGGCTTTTTGGCAGCATCGGGTACATCCTCGCCACGTATGGTGTTGGGCTGGTGTTGACGGCGAACAACCTGGGCGCGATGTTCGTGCTGCACGCGGTGCTGCTCATCGCCGGTTGCACGGCGCTGAGCTTTTTTCTGCCCGCAGAGTCGGTGACTGAAACCGTGGACATGGTGGCAGGGCTGCGCAAACTGACCAGGCAGCCGGGCTATACGAGTTTCCTGGTCACGAATGTGCTGCAAGGCATGGCGACAGCCGCATTTTTTGGCTTCCTGGGGCTTCGGCTGCTTGACATTGGCGCAACCGAACAGCAGGTTGGGCTGGCATTTGCCCTGGCCGCGTCGGCCGAGGTGCCGGTCATGGCGTTGGGCGGACGGATGCAGGCGCGCTTCCGGCTGGCGCAGATGATCATTTTCGGGCTGATCGGCGTCGGCGTTGCGTATTTCTTGATTGGCCTGGCGAACACGCCGGTCATTGCCCTGGCGGTGATGCCCTTTATCGGCGTCTTTTACAGCGCCTACTGGATGGGTGTCGTGGCCTATGCCAATGAGGCCGCGCCGCCGGGGCTGCGCGCCACCGGGCAGTCGCTGATGAGTGCGGCGCAGTTTGGGCTGGGGTGGGCGTTGGGATCGATCATTGCCGGGATAATCTGGGGCGCGTTCGGCGGCGGGTGGGTGTTCATCGTGGGGGCGGTGCTGATGTTTGCCGCCATGACGGTGTTTGCGGTGGGGACGCGGAAACGGAACGCACTACTCGCCTAACAACCTAACAACCTATCGACCTCGAGTTTCATCTCTGCCCAGATTGACTCCAGGTTCAGGCGCGAGATCCACTGGTCGAAATAACCCCAATCGATCTCGTCGCGTGAAACCGCCACGATGCTGGCGATGTCACGCACGTGTTTGGTCTGTTGGCTCAGACCGTAATACAGGATTTTGTTCAGCATCAGGTCTTCAGGGGCGTGGACAAAGACCGCACCAAGCGGTTCGCCCAGATCCACGAGGCGTTTTCGCGCCAGGGACGAGGCGCGAAACAGGTCATTGGGGCGCAGCAGGAGCAACTGTGCCTTGTAGCCCGAATCCAGGTGAATCAAATTTACGGGTAGGTCTGGCTCCAGCACGATGAGCAGGTCCAGCAAAATATCTGGCGGCACAGGCATGCGTCGTTTGTCCAGTTCAATGGAGAGTTGACGGATGCGCTGGTCGATGAGGTGAATCACAAAATCGCAATTTTCGGTCGTGCGTGGCTCACCCCAAGCAATCAACGCCAGCGCCCCATCTAGTAAGTAGTCTATTTGGGCTGCTTCCAACGCATCGATCACGAGGCGCGCAAACGCTAGAATGGAGGTGGGTTCTTCAACCATCGTCGTTTTTGCCGTTCGTATTCAAAAAGACCGCTGCGCACGATGAACCACGCCCGCGCCTCATCCAACTCCGGCTCACGCTGGCGCAATCGAAAGACTGCGACCTTTTCCACGGCGTCGTTCATGGAGGCAAACTGCGCCGCACGCTCAGCCGGCGTCATCGAGCGCAAGAAAGCCATCTGTTGCAGGTCGACTTCGGCCACAGCGCCGGCGATCTGGCGGCGCATCTTGTCGGTCACGACAAAGGGCGGCTTGCGTTGGGGTGAGGAGTGATCGGTCATGATGGGGGCATTGTAGCACAAATTGGCAGCGGGAATTCGGGGTTGCGGGTGGGTTGCACGTTTTTGGGGTTTGCCCAGCCAAGAGGTGGCGCCGGGTCCGGATTTGCCGGGCCAGGTCGTTGAGGAAATTCGGCGGAGAATCCAGGCGAGCTAGAGAATCGACTTCAGTTTCTCAAGGCTGATATTGGCCCCGCAGAGCACGACGGCGACACGCTTGCCCGCCACGCGTTCTTTCAGTTTTTCCAACCCTGCCACGGCTACACCGGCGGCGCCTTCTACGAGCATGTGATGGGTCTCCATCACAGCGCGCATCGCGGCGGCGATTTCACCTTCATCCACGGTCACCCACTCGTCCACCAGCTCCCGGCAGAGGGGAAAGGTGATGGCATCCTCTTCCACCCCACCCGCCGTACCATCCGACAGGGTCGGCAGCGATGGCAGGTCGAGCAAGCGTCCCGCCTGCACGGATTGAAACATCACGTCCGAATTGGCCGGCTGGCAGCCGATGATCCGCACGCCCGGTCTGGTTTCCTTCAGGTAAGCGGCAATGCCGGAAATCAAGCCACCGCCACCGACGGCGACAAAGACTGCGTCGATGGCGTCCAGTTGCCGTGCGAGTTCTGCGCCAATTGTGCCCTGCCCGGACACGACCGCGGCGTCATTGTAGGGTGAGATGTAGGCAAGATGGTGCTCATCAGCGTACGCGCGCAGCCAACTCGCTGATCAGCGAATCATCGCCCAACTGGCGGATCTCAGCCCCGTAGCGCCGCATCGCCACCAATTTGGTCGGCGATGCGGTCTCGGGCACGAAGATCAACGACCGCGTGCCCAGGGCATGGCAGCCATACGCGACGGCGGCGCCATGGTTGCCGGAGGAGGCCGCCACGACACCACGCGCTCGCACGTCGGGATCGAGCGTCAGTAGTTTAGTCATGGCGCCGCGCAGCTTGAAGGAACCGGTGTGTTGCAGGTTTTCAAGCTTTAAGTAGACCTGGGCGCCCGTCGCCTGGCTAAAGGCAACCGAATAATCAAGCGGCGTCTCGCGCACGATCGGACGGATTGCAACATCGGCTTGTACGATGGCTTCGGCAAGTGGCGTCATCATCTACCCGTTGAAATTTGCGAGCAACTGCTGCGCCTTGTCGGCACTCAGGTTGATCAAGGGCGGGCGCAGATTCAACCAACTCGCATCGCCTGTGCGTGACGCCATGATCTGTTTGAGCGCCGGGATCGGGGCATATTCGCGCGTGGACTCGCGATATAGGTTCAGTACTTCCTGGACCTGGTCGGCGTTCTCATCGGTCCAATGCTCATACAGATATCGAATCCGTGCCGGAATGACATTTGCCATGGCGCTGATGGTACCGACGCCACCTAGTCTAAGCGTTGATAGCAAGAATTTCTCGCTGCCGGTGAAGGTGCCAAAACCGGGGAAGTTCTCGAGGATCGCCTGCAGGTTATTCCAATCGCCCGAACTATCCTTGATGCCAATCACCGTGTTTGGATAGGCTGCGATCAACCGCTCAATATTGGCCAGGCTGAAGCCGACTACGGCAATGGGCGGGATATGATAGAGGTAGACGCGCAGGCGGCTGTCGCCCACACGCTCGATCACTTCGGCGGTGGCGCGGAAGACCCCTTCGTCACTGACGCCCTTGTAGTAGAAGGGGGGCAGCATCAGCACCCCGCCACAATCCAAACGGGCGGCGTGCCCGGCCAATTTGGCCGTGTCGGCAATGGAACAGGTGCCCACGCCGGGCATCAACCGGTGTGCAGGCACGCCCGCCGCCACCAATTGCTCCAGCATGTCGATGCGCTCCTCGACGCCGAGTGAGTTGCCTTCGCTGGTGGTGCCAAACGGCGCCAGCCCTGTACACCCATCCTGCAGCAATTGCTTACAGAACGCGATCCATTTCGGAATATCGGGATTCAGTTGGTCGGTCATCGGTGTGAGCACCGGCGACAAGACACCGTGGAGAGGTTGTTGGGTCATTAGTGAAGTTCTCGTTTTCGCATGGGGCCATTTCAATTTTGGCGCAGATAGGGAACACAATAGTCAATTGTCAATACTACCCTCTCTTTTTTCAAGCACAGCATAACGATTATCCATCTCCTGCCAGGCCAGCAAGAAATCGTCGATTGAGACAGCGGTTGGTCCATCCGGCAAAGCGGGATCGTGCAGATACAATGCTTGGTGCTCGATTCCAACAACCAGTACTGCGTGTTGGGCCTGGTGACCGTGCCAGTGAGGTAGTTCGGCTGCTTTTGCCACAGCAAGGCGTTCCCTGAGGCATGCCGGGTGTCGCCGCAAAAGACTGGAGCGGAGGCAGTGTACCATCCACGCCCTAGGCGGTGACGCGTAATCGGACGGTCGACATGCGGTGAAGGTTTGACCGACTGGCGCAGAAGCTGGGATGCCAAATCCGATTGCAGAGCCGGGCGCAGTATGCCGAGCGGATGTCCGTCTGCGAACGGCCCCTTCACCGTGGAAGTTAGACCATGGTTCAAGGCAGACGAGAGCCGCAGTGACCGTCCGAGTTGTTGTCTCACGAGCAGGGAGCTGCGGTGATGCGCCACGTTCGTTGGTTGCTTTGATTGTATGTTTGTGACTGAGTTGCGGCGGACAGCAACCCGTTCGCCTGGTGTTGATGGACACCGACAGGCGATGCGGCGACCATAGGGTTCGAGGGTGGGTCAACCGAAGTCAGGTATGCGTGGCAAGCGCCAGATCCATTGGTTCATCGACTGGTCGCACTAATGCCACCGTCATGCAGCCATCGAGACAAGATTACCGACGTGGGATCAACAACCAGACATTCGCTTTGCGTTTGAGCGCAAGGCACTCTCTTCGATTCCAGGGTCAACAACCACGTAGACCTTGCTCGGCCCGCAGGTGGATCGACCGGTGGCCAAGATCAACGGCGATCATGGATCCAGAGGTGCTTGCCGGTATAGGTCGGAATGCGACCGCCCGAACGATTTCCACTCCAGTACAACAAAGTACGCGCCATGCACGCGGGAGACAATTATACCATCGATTAGTGAAACCCGCATTGTCGGGCTGGGGCACGTGTCCCCGGGAATCAGAGTGTTGAGACAGGTGTCTCCTGCTGCCTCCGCGCTCCGCGAAACGAGACGCGTCTCATCGCTGGAGCGCTCAACCCGCTTCCAATATCATCGGCCTTGCATAGATCTGCCCGCCAATATCAACCTGGATGGTGGGCCAATCCGGGATTTCGGTGATGACTTCGTTGGTTTCTTCACCGACGAGCATCGTGTCCTCGGACTTTGTGCCGGTGATCGATGGGTTCCAGGCAAAGGCCTGCCCCTCGTGGACTTCGTCTTGACTGCCGGGCAGGGCCAGGTATTCGCGCGGCTCATAGCCGGCGGCGCCGCCCTGATGGTGAAGACGCCATTCGTCGGGGATTCCGGCGATGGCATAGGCCGACTGCGCCTCGGCCAGAATGTCGCCAAGTTTGACATGGGGTTGCGTACTGGCAATGAAGGTGGCATCGACCGCCGCCATGCATCTTGCTTCATCCGGAGTTCTTCCGGCAGCGGGCCAAAATGCACCAACCGCGTGACCGAACAGACAAGACCGTTCATGCGCCCGCAGAGCACAAGCATGGCATAGCGGTCCAGGCGCTTCGCGGTCGGCAGCGGGTGCCGGAAGCGGTAGATGCGTTCATCCGTGGCAATCAAATTGACGATCGCCTGTGCGCCGCGGCGTTCGGTCTCAAAGGCGAGCAGCGGGGCAATCTCATGCTCGGTCATCCCCGGTTCGACGGCGTGGATGGCGCCGTTCATGGCGTCGCCGCAAATCCGGCCCAGCGTGCGCATGCGCGCCACCTCTTCGGGCAACAGGTTAGCACGGAGGCGCGCCATCGGCCCGCTCACGTCCACCATATCGGCTTGGGGCAGATCGGAGGCGAGTTTCTGACCGCCGGCCAATTCGGCCAACACATTGCGTGTGCCATACCAGGGCGTCGTCATGAACTCCCAACCGGCGGCCAGCAACCCCTCTTCTTCAGCGATCCGTGGCTCTTCAATATTCGTGGTGAGCACCATGCGGCGATCACGCGTGATCAGCAGCGTGGCCAGCCCGGTGCTGGACGCAGTATTGATGTAAGACGACTTGCCACCCGTGGCCCAGGCAAAACTGCTGGCAAGCCGCAACCAGAGACCGTCGACGCCAAAGGCATCCAATACCCCATGCACTCGCTCAAGTTTGGATTGCAATTCTTTCATCTAGGGTCTGTTCCTTTTGTAGTGGATGAGGGATGCGGGCAACGTTGACCGGCGGACAAAGGTTGGCTATGATATGGCTCCAGCCTTCTCCCAACGATTGTAGTGCGTTGCGATTTTCTATGTCAATTCGACCATGACCCAGGCGTTACGCATTGGACTGTTGGCCGATTCCACCGACCCGTTCTGGGTGGAAGTTCGCGAAACAATTTGGCAGCACGCCGAACCGCGCAATGCTGGCGCCTTCTTTGGTGTGGATGGGTTCAATGCCTTTGCACCCTTGCCCCCAATCGAGCTGATCGAAATCCATCTTAGCGCAGAAGCGCGGATGGGACATGATGCATTGAATCGGGTCGAAGAGATTCTCGCCCTCAACCTGGGCGCGCTGGTTGCCGTGCCCTTTGCGATGCCCGTCATCCGCAAATTGTTGGATGCGGGGCTTCCGGTCATTTCCCTCCATGCGCGCGACATCCAGCACCCCCTCTTTACGTCGCCGACAAGCCTGTATGCGACCGCCTGCCTCGCCTGCGAATTCCTGGCAGAGCGGATGGGCGGTCACGGGCGCGTCCTGGGGATCGGCGGGCACGGCGGTGCACCGGAAACCCGCAGCAGCCGCGTCCAGGCGGCGCTCGACGTCTTCGCGCACTTTCCTGGGATCGAATTCGTGCATGTGTCGACACCGTGGAATTACGGCGATGCCTACGCGCCGCTCTGTAGCGCCCTGGAGGGGGTCACGCAGCGCTTTGATGGTGTGTTTGGCTTATCGGACACGCTTGCTTTATTGGGGCAGAAGGTGAGTGTCCAACACGGTTTGCTGCGCCGTTACGCCACCGTGGTCGGCATCAACGGCGATCCCCTGGCAATTGCTGCCATTGCCCGCGGCGATATGACGGCCACGGTGGCGACAACCGCGGCGCATATCGCATTGGAGGCGCTGCGCCTTGCGTGTGAAGCAGCCCAAGGCCAGCCCCTGCCACGCCATTTCGACTACCACCCCCAATTGATTACGATCGAGAACGTGTCCGAAATCGCCTTGACAAAACTGTTGGCGATTGCCGACGTGCCAAGCCGGCTGGTGGGCGTCAACCTGCGCCAGGAGGAACAACGCCTGACGCAGTTGCAGACAAGCCTCGAAATCAACCGGCGCATCGGATCAATTCCTTGATCGTGAACAACTGCTCGGTGAGATTGCCGAACTGATTCGCACCAACTATGGCTATGACCACGCACAGATCTTTCTTTTGGCGGACGATGCCCAGGAACTGACGTGCGTGCTGCCGGTCGCGGCAACTGGCGCCGGGCAACGGTTGAAACTGGAGGAGGCCGGTATCCTCGGCGAAGCGTTGCTGCGCAACCACGCAATCTTTTTGGTAGAGGCGCCGCGTGCGCAGCAAGCACCGATGTTCGGCTGGTCCGACACACGTTCACGCCGTGATCCCGATCCATGTGGGTGGGCGCACGCTTGGGTATCATGGATCTCCATAGCCGCACCGTCCGCCGCTTTAATCAGGTGGATTTGGATGCACTGCAATCATTGGCGGATCAGTTGGGCGTCGCCATGCGCAATGCGCAACTGTACCGTGAAGCGCTTGACGCCAGGGCCACGGCCGAACGCGCCGATCAGTTGAAGACGCGCCTGCTTGCCAACGTGAGCCATGAGTTGCGCACCCCGCTCAACATCATTCTTGGCTATGGTCAGAGCGCATTGAGTGAGCCGAACCCCTATGGTGTCGCGCTGCCCACAGAACTGCGCCAGGATCTGCTGCACATCGTGCGCAGCGGCGACCATCTGTTCCGTTCGATCGACGATCTATTAAACCTGTCGCAAGCGGAAATTGGGGCGCTGGAAATCTATCCGGAATGCGTAGATGTGCACCGGCTGCTGAGCAAGTGTTCGAAAGTATGGCGGGCGGGGCGAGCGCACCTAACGTCGAATGGCGCTCCAATTGCCCACCCACTCCCCTGAACTGCGGGTCGATCCGTTGCGCTTGCGCAGGTGTTGTTGAATCTGCTCAGCAATGCGGCAAAATTTACGACCGCCGGACATATCACACTGAGCGCCGCAGTTGAGACACCCGATCTGCACATCTGGGTGGAAGATACAGGCAGCGGGATTCCGGCTGCCTTGCAGGTGCGGCTCTTCGAGGCTTTTGAATCGACGGCAACGGAGGTGGGTCACGGCAGGCGCGGCGTCGGGCTTGGCCTTGCCGTGGCGCAACATCTTGTCAGGCTGCATGGCGGCAGTCTCAATCTGGAAAGCCGCGCCGGCCACGGCACCGTGTGCCACATCCGGTTACCGCTGTCAGGGGCCTCCCCGGAAACACCGGCGCCGCTGGCATCTGCGCCCGGACCGGATGAACTTGACCGGGTGCTCCAAGCCAGTCTTGTGCATGCGTCGGACCTGACGCGCAACATCGCCGCCTACATCATGGAAAATTACATTGAAAACATCACGCGCGAACAGATTGCGGAGTCAATGCGGATCAGCACCACCTACGTGTCCCGCGTCTTCCATAAAGAGACGGGCATGACGCCGTGGCAATTTCTCGCCCGCTATCGGATTGTCCAGGCGCAGAAGTTGCTTTTGACCAGCACCCACAACGTCACTGAAATTGCTGCGCTGGTTGGGTTCAATGATACACCCTACTTTGTCCGCGTCTTTCACAAAGAGACCGGAAAATCGCCCCAACAATACCGGAAGCACGCACGATGACCGGCGCCGGATGAAAAAGGCCACAAGAGTGCACAATATTACAATTTTGTGCTTCATTTTTTCAAGACAATTGACGTAGCACCTGCTATATTGTGGGCTAGCTTCCTAACCAATCATCAGCATTTAAAACGTTTTTCATACCGTTCAAGCGATCCAACCGATCAGATCCGCATTTTATCGATGCAGGTTTGGCTTTCGCGCCACTGCGCGCTGTTGCCGTGCGGGCATTACCGGCGCGGCGGCGGGTTTGTTCTGCAGAGGCGCGTTGGAAAGGCGCGGCAGTACGAAACATGGCGCCAACGAGCAGCATCGTTGTCCTCCTCGAAAACGACGAGGCCACGCGCGAACTCTACCGGCGTGAACTTGCCCGGCGTTTTACGGTGATTGCGTGCAGCACAGAGCGCGAGGCTTTGCTGGCGCTGCATGAGCAACTTGTGCAGGCAATCGTCGTGGAGCCGGTCGCGTTGGCAGACGATAGTTGGGGGTTCTTTGACGCTGTTCGCCGTACAGAAGCAGGCAGGACGATCGTCGTCATTGTCTGTAGCATACTCGATGCCCGGCGGCGCGGGCTGGAGTTCGGCGCCGACGCCTATTTGATCAAGCCGGTAACGCCCGCAACCCTCGCTGCGACCCTGGCCTACCTATTGCGCAAACAAGCCAATCAACTGACCGGCGCAGTCAACAATGACAGGTAGTGGGATAAGCGTAATGAGTTCAACTGCGAACGTGGATGCGACGCCTGCCGGCGCCGGGGGTGTTGAGAGCGCCTCACCGGACCAATCGCCCATCCTGGATATCAAGGACCTACACACCTACTTCTTTTTGGAGCGCGGCGTGGTCAAAGCGGTCAACGGGGTCGACCTGTCGCTTGGCCGCCAATCGACGCTTGGCATCGTCGGTGAGAGTGGGTGTGGCAAGAGCATCACGGCGATGTCGGTGATGCAACTGATCAAGTCCCCGCCCGGCAAAATCGTCAAGGGTGAAATCCTGTTGCGGCGCCAGGATGGGGGCACAACCATCGATATCGCCAAACTCGACCCCAAGGGTGCGCAGATGCGTGCGATCCGTGGCGGCGAGATTGCGGTCATCTTCCAGGAACCGATGACGTCGCTCAACCCTCTCCAGAGCGTTGGCCATCAGATCGCTGAAGTCGTGCGTCTTCACCAGGATGTCAGTGACGCCGAAGCGATGAACCGTGCGCTGGAGATGTTGCAGCAGGTGCAGATCAGCGAACCGCAGCGCCGGCTGAAACAGTACCCGCATCAATTAAGCGGCGGCATGCGCCAGCGCGTCATGATCGCCATGGCGCTCTCTTGCAATCCCTCCATCCTCATCGCCGATGAGCCAACCACCGCGTTGGATGTGACGGTGCAGGCGCAGATCCTGCAATTGATGCAGGATCTCAAAGCCGACTTTAACTCTTCGATCATGCTCATCACGCACAATCTCGGGGTCGTCTCGCAGATGGCCGACCATGTCGCCGTGATGTATCTGGGCAAGGTGGTCGAATACGCACCGACGCGCGCGATCTTTCATGATCCCCTGCATCCGTACACCAGCGGCTTGCTTAGTTCGGTGCCGGTCCTGGGCAAGAAGATGAGTACGTTGGTCCCGATCAAGGGCATGGTGCCTACGCCTACTGCCGACATCAAGGGGTGTGCGTTCGCCGACCGCTGCCCGCGCGTGATGAAGGTCTGCCGGGAGGAGACGCCGGTGATCAGGGAGATTAAACCTGAGCACCAGGCGGCGTGTTGGTTGTACTAGACAAAGAGACAAAGAGACCGGGAGACAAAGAGACGGGGAGACTGGGAAGTTTCTACTGTTTGCCAGGTCAATGAGTCATGCGTCACCGTACATGCGTGATGCGTGACGCAGGAGTCGTGACCTGTAATTTGGTGGTTCAGGAGTATGGGGATCCGAATGGTCTTCTACTCCTTGGATATTCACAGAGGTGTGTTGTTTGTTCAATTCGTGTGCTCAAAAATGGAGGAAGGATTGTTCCCTATGCCAAAAATGAGAAATCTGCTGTACATCGTTGTCATCGCCTCGATGGTTTTGGTCGCCGCCTGTCAGGCTGCGCCCGAACCCGTGGGCGAAGCGCCGGCGCCGGCTGCAACCACCGAAGCTGCGGCTGAACCCGCGGCGGCGGCTCCGGCTGAAGCGGCTGCCGGTGAAGTTGCGGCGCCGATCCCCTATCCCGAAGGCACCGTGCTGGCGGGCAGCCGCGAGCCGAAGACCTTCGACATCACCGAGATCGTCGACCATCGCACCTTCGACAAGTCTGCGAGGCGCCCTATTTGACCAAACTGGTCGCAGAAGGCAAATTGCCGCCCGTCGAAGAGCGCCTGCCTGCGGAACCGTTTGTCTACAAGACCGGCTTCATGAGCGACGGCGTGGGCAACTACGGCGGTATCTGGCGCGACGTGTGGGCCGTGCCGCTGGAAGGCTGGAACTACAACGCAGGCGCCGTTCAGGGCTGGTTCGGCATCGAGGCCATTGTTCAGGAAGAGCCGATCAACACCGGCGCCATGTTCCTGACCAAGGAAGTCAACCCGATTCCACGCCTGGCCAAGAGTTGGGAATGGTCGGAAGATGGCACCAAGCTGACCATGAACCTGATCGAAGGCGTCAAGTGGTCGGATGGCGTCCCCTTCACCACTGAGGACATCATGTTCCTCTGGGACGACAACATCCACGATCCCAATGTCGTGACCTGGACCTCGAGCGACTTCTGGACGATCGAAGGACAACCGATCGAACTGAAGGCGATCGACGACTACACGCTCGAATTCACCTTCCCCGTTGCCAACCCCACCAAGTGGCTCTACCAGTTCACCAACCTGCAGTTCTCGCCCGGTCCGGCGCACATTCTGAAGCCCTTCCACCCCAAGTATGGTGGCACGGACTATCAGAGCTACAAGGACGCGCTGGCGCCCAATGCGCTGCCCGTCGTCACGCTTGGCCCGTGGGTGCCCGTCGAATACAAGACCGACGAGTTCCTGGTCATGCGCCGCAACCCCTATTACTACATGGTCGACGAGAACGGCTGCCAGTTGCCCTACCTGGATGAGATTCAGTTCACCTACTCCAAGACCGGCAACACGCGCACGTTGAACACGATGGCCGGCACGGCTGATCACTCCAACGTCGAGAACATTGAGACAATGGACGAGACCGTGCGCCAGGCGCAGGATCCCAGGCGGGCTTCCGTGTCGAGTGGGGTCTTGAAACGCTGGGCTTCAACATTGAGATCAACCATGCGAAGTTCACCGGCGTCCAGGACGACCGCGACCGCGCCGTCCGCGACCTACTTCTGAATGCAGACTTCCGCAAGGCAATGTCCTACGCGATCGACCGCGATGGCATTGCCAAGTCCCTCACCAACGGCCCCTTCTTCCGGGCATGGGCAGGCGGTCTCTTCCCCGGTTCGCAGTACTTTGACCGCGAGTCCACCGTGTACTACCCTTATTCGCCCGAGAGCGCCAAGACCCTGCTGGAAGGGATCGGCCTGAAGGACACCAATGGGGACGGCGTCCGTGAGTGGACCGAAGGTCCCCTGGCGGGCCAGGATGTCGTGATCGGTCTGGAGGCCGGGGAGGACAACACCGCAGGTCAGAGCCTGGGCGCAGCGATCACCGCCTTCCTCCAGGATGTCGGGATCAAGGTCAACTTCCGCACGATCGCGGGCACAGCCATGACCGAAAACGAAGCGCCGGCACGTGGGAAATGCGGATCAAGCGCCCCGGCCAGGCCTGGTCGACGCCGAACATTCGACTGCAAAGACATCGCCCCGACGAGCGGAACTTCCCGCTGCACTTCGTAGGCGCCGAGCCCGAGGTGTACACGGATTTCGAGCAGCGGATGATCGAGATCTCCAATGAGTTCTGCGCCGCGACGGACTACGAGACCGAGTATGCGTTGATGTCCGAGCTCAACAAGCTTCACACGGAGAATGCATACACCGTTGGTCTGGCGACCGGTCGCTATGGCCTGATGTTGAACAAGTTCTTCAAGAACGTTCCGATCGGCACGCCGGCCTTCCTGTACCAGTGGGATGCCAACAACATCCTGCCCGAACAGGTCTGGTTTGCCGCCGAGGATATGTGGAACCAGGGCCAGCAGGAAATCTACCCGAACGCCGTGCCGTTCTACGAGGGCTGCGACTACGCAACCTCTGGCAAGCCGTGTGTGGTAGCGCCTGCCGAGTAACAACTAATACAAGGGGAAGCGGATGGTTTGCTTCCCCCTCCTTATTCGTCGATTGCGGCATGTTCGGCGCAGCGGCGCTGCGCCGAACATGCCCGCCGTGAGATTCTTCCGCACCTCCCAGATCGGGGTTGCCCATGCTTGCCTACATCTTGCGCCGTATTCTGGCCAGCATCCCGCTGTTGATCGGTATCAGCATTGTGTCGTTTATCATCATCCAACTGCCGCCGGGCGATTTTGCGACGACCTATGAGCAGCAGTTGATTTCCCAGGCCAATATGTCGCCAAAGGATGCAGCGAAGGCTGCCGATGGTTATCGCGCGCTCTATGGGCTCGATAAGCCGGTGTGGCAACAGTACCTCATTTGGATCAAAGGCATCGTTACCGAAGGTAAGTTTGGCTATTCCTTCGCCTATAAAAAGGACGTTGGGGAACTGATTGCAGAACGGCTGCCACGGACCCTGTTTCTGGCGCTCTCTGCGCACTTCATCTCAACCTTTTTTGGCCTGATCATTGGCATCTACTCGGCCACCCACAAGTACAGTCTGGGCGACAACCTGGCGACGGTGCTCGCCTTTATTGGCACGGCCGTACCGCGTTTCTTTTTAGCCCTGGTCTTAGTCTATCTCATGGTGGTTGAGTGGAATTACCCCTACATCGGGCGCTATACGTCGCCGCAGTTTGCGTTTCAGCCGATGTCAATGGACAAGTTTGTCGACATCCTGAGGTATGCCTGGCCCGTGATCATCATTGCCGGTCTGGGCGGTATTGCGCGTAATATGCGCGTGATGCGCGGTAATTTGCTTGACAATTTGAACGCACAATATGTGACCACCGCGCGAGCCAAAGGTTTACGCGAAAACACGGTCATTTACAAGCATGCGGTGCCCAACGCCCTGCACCCCATCATCATGTACCAGGGCACCGTGCTGCCCTACATGATTCAGGGCGAATTGGAGGCAGCGATCGTGTTGAACATGCCGACGCTGGCGCCGATGTTCTACAGTTCGTTGGCGATTCAGGATATTTATGTGTCCGGCGGATTCTTGATGATCTACGCCATCCTGTTGGTGGCGGGCAACTTGATCGCCGATATTCTGCTGGCAATCGTAGATCCAAGAATCCGGTTTGGGATGAGCGCAAACGTGTCGGCGCCAGGCTGAATGGCACACGACACCGGTTTGGATGTGATTGAGGACGCGATGGAAGAAAGCCTGCCAATTCAGGAAATTGAAAAAGACCGTGCGATCGAATATCCGCTGCTGCCCGATCGCGAGGGACACGATGTCAGCCCAGAAGTCACGCTCATGTTGCGGCGCTCGATGCGGACGCAGCACGAGAGCTATGCGACCCTGGTCTGGCGGAAATTTCGCAAAAGCAAAATCGCGATTGTAGGCGGACTGATCGTACTCAGCCTCTTCATCATGGCGATCTTTGCCGACTTCTTTTCGCCCTATGACCCGGTCAGGCTAAACATGTCTGAGGGGTTCATCCCACCGACGCAGTTGCACTTTGTCGATGAGACGGGCCAGTTCCACATCCGGCCATTTGTCTACAAGCGCGTCCAGGTGCTGAACGCCGATATGACTGCAACGTGGACCGATGACACAAAGGTGCGTTATCCGATCAACTTCTTCGTGCCCGGCTGGGAGTACAAGCTGTTCGGTCTGATCCCGATGAACATCCATCTCTACGGCGTGGCCGGCGATGCCACGATCTATCTACTGGGTACGGATCGCTTTGGTCGCGACATGTACGGCCGGTCGTGTCTGGCGGGGCGCATCTCGCTGACGATGGCGCTCTTTGGCACCCTCATCAGCGTGGCGGTCGGCTCGATCGTCGGCGTCTTTTCGGGCTACTACGGCGGTGCGGTGGACAATTGGACCCAGCGCTTTGTGGAGTTTGTGCAATCCTTTCCCCAATTGCCGCTCTGGATGGCGCTCGCCGCCATCATTCCGATCACCTGGGATCAATTTGCGGTCTTTGTGACGATGTCGATCATCTTTGCCCTGCTGAGTTGGACCCTGCTCGCGCGCGAGGTGCGCGGCAAGGTGCTGGCGTTGCGTGAGACGGATTTTGTGCTGGCCGCACAGGAGATGGGCGCTTCCGATCGCCGGATCATGTTTGCCCATCTACTCCCGAATACGCTGAGCCATATCATTGTCGTGCTGACGCTGACCATTCCGACGATTATTCTGGCCGAGAGTTTTCTCAGCTTTCTGGGAATTGGTATCCAGGAGCCGCTGGTAAGTTGGGGCACGATGATGCGCGATGCGCAGACGCTGCAGACCCTCGGCTTCAATCCCTGGATTGCGTCGTCGGTCTTCTTTATCATTGCGGCGGTGCTGGGCTTCAATTTCCTGGGCGATGGGCTGCGACGCTGCGGATCCCATACCATGTCAATGTCGGGGGCTGGGGCGCTTCTCACGAAAACTCGCGAGCGACGACTACATTCTTGAAGTAAACGATCTCCGTCAATGGTTCCCCATCCGCACCGGCTTCTGGCAGCGGGTGACTGCCCATATCAAGGCAGTCGACGGGGGTCAGTTTTGCCGTGCGCCGCAATGAAGTCCTGGGGTTGGTGGGCGAAAGCGGCTGTGGCAAGACGACCGTGGGCCGCTCGGTCCTGCACCTATAAGCCGCCCTTCGGTGAGGTGCTCTACCGAAAGACCGACGGCACCCGAATCGACGTGGCGAAGCTCTCCTCAAAACAGGTGAAGCCTCTGCGCAGGCAGATGCGCATGATCTTTCAGGACCCTTTCAGTTCGCTCGATCCGCGGCGCACGGTAAGGATCGATCGGCGAGCCGCTCGTGATCACCGCGTCGCAAAGGGGCGCCAACCGGACGACCAGGTCGCCAAACTGATGCTCGAAGTGGGCTTGATCCGCAACTACATGGACCGCTATCCGCACGAGTTCAGTGGTGGCCAACGCCAACGCATCGGGATCGCGCGCACGCTGGCCCTCAGCCCGCGGCTGATCATCGCCGACGAACCGGTCTCTGCACTGGATGTGTCGGTGCAGGCGCAAGTGCTGAATTTGCTCCAGGGTCTGAAAGATGAACTTGGGCTGACATTGATCTTTATTGCGCACGATCTATCGGTCGTCGAACATATCTCTGACCGGATCGCCGTGATGTATGTGGGCAAGATCGTGGAGATGACGGATGCAGAAGAATTGCTGCGCCGCCCACTGCACCCCTACACCGAAGCATTGGTCTCGGCGGTGCCTCCGGCGGACCCGGATATCAAGACGCAGCGCATCATTCTGCAGGGTGATGTTCCGAGCCCGGCCAACCCGCCATCCGGCTGTGTCTTCCACCCACGCTGCCGGTATGCCAACCAGGATGCCTGCCAGAAAGTGGAGCCAAAGCTGGAGGAAGTGGAACCCGGTCACTTTGTGGCCTGTCATCTGGCCAAAGATCTGGCGTTGACCGGGATTGGAGGCTGACATGGAAAAACCAAATCGCTTCATGGCCTTCCTGGCCTATTTGCTGCTGTTGATTGGTCCACTGATCATCATTCTGTTCCGGCGCAAGGATCACTTCTCGCTTTGCCATGCCTGCCAGTCGCTGGCAATCGTGCCGCCGCACTGGTCGTGCCTGTCGTCTGGCTCACACTGGGCTGGTTTGTCACGTGGTTCTCGGTGACGGCGCCGATCCTCTATCTTGTACCCCTTGCCATCGGGCTGCTGGTGCCGGTCTACCAGAATCGGCGCAACGCGGCCCGCTACACCAGAGAAAGCGGCGACTGGACCGGACTGACCATATCCATCCTGGTGGCAGGCGCGCTGATCTATGGCAGCTATCTGGTGCTTAAATTCTTGGCCCCCATCGTGCTGCCACTCGTCGGGCAATTGCTACTGATGTCAGGTTTTGCCGTGGTGATGGCTGCCTTCATGGTGTTGGCGGTGGGTTGGATCGCAGGCATGCTTCACGCCCTTCGCGCCCAGGAGAAGGCAATTCCGGTCTTTGGCGGGTGGGGTGACCGGTTCTTCGCCTGGCTTACATAGGATAACGTTTTGCAAATCCGATTTTTTTGATAGAGTCCCTTCTTCATGCCAAAGATTACCTTTATTGGCGCTGGGAGTCTGGTGTTTACGCGCCAACTGACCAGTGATGTGTTGCTCACGCCGGCGCTCCAGGAAAGCACGATTTCCTTGATGGACGTCGATGCCGCGCGCCTTGAGCAAGCCCGCGCCATCGTGCAATCGATGATCGACAAGCGTGGTCCAAAGGTCGAAACCACAACTGACCGTCGCAAGGCTGTTGCAGGCGCCGATTACGTCGTTACCACCTTCCAGCAGGGCGGTCTCGACGCCTACAAACTCGACATTGAGATCCCGCAAAAATATGGCGTTGAGCAATGCGTGGGCGACACCCTGGGACCGGGCGGCGTCTTCCGCTCGCTGCGCACGATCCCCGTGCTGATCGATCTTGGCCACGAGATGGACGAGTTGGCGCCCGACGCACTGCTGCTCAACTACGTGAATCCAATGGCCGCCAACTGCTGGGCATTTGGCGACGCCACCGGCCGTCCTCATGTCGGTCTCTGCCACAGCGTACAGGGCACGAGCGAGATGCTGGCGCGGTGGATCAATGTCCCCTACGAAGAAGTCAATTTCGTCTGTGCGGGCATCAACCACCAGGCATTCTTCCTGGAATTCCGGCGCGGCAAGGATGACGTGTATCCACTGCTCTGGGATGCGATTCAACGGCCCGAGGTTGTTGCCGAGGAACCGGTGCGCACCGATATCATGAAGTACTTTGGCTACTTTGTGACGGAATCGAGCGGGCACGCAAGTGAATATATGCCGTACTTCCGCAAGACTCCCAAGATGGTGAACGATGAACTCGTCCCACGCTTTACGGATGAGTGCAACCATTGGTTTGACTTTGGACGCACCGGCGGCTATCTACGCCATTGCCTGCACCGTCTTGATAAGTTCCAGAGCGAATACGACGAGATCGTGGCCGGCAACATCCCTGCAACGCGCAGCCATGAGTACGGCTCCTGGATCATGGAAGCTTGCGAAACCAATCGCCCGGCAAAGATCGCCGGCAACGTCCCCAATCTGGGGTTGATCGACAATCTGCCGGCCGGCTGCTGTGTTGAAGTGCCCTGCCTGGTGGATGCAAGCGGCATCCAGCCGACCACCATTGGGAATCTGCCGGTACAGCTTGCGGCATTGAACCGCACGAACATCAATGTGCAGAGCCTGATTGTGGAGGCGGCACTCACCGGTGACACCGACGCCGTATATCATGCCGTGATGCTCGATCCGCTGACCGCCGCGGTGTGCACATTGCCGCAGATCCATGATATGGTGACAGAACTACTGGACGCCGAGGAGCAATGGCTCCCACAATTCATCTAGCGATAATGCATGGAACGCAGATCCGCTCGGGATGCAAACGAATACAATGTGCGCGCTATTGCACTTCAGATTCTGAACTACTTCGACGATGCACATCCCGAGTGCACCTTGTCGGAGGTAGCCACAGGCGACGGGGTTGCATCGGGCGACCACCCACCGGATCATGAAGCCACATTGGCCAACTACGGCTATCTGGAAAAACTCCTCAAGACAGGGATACCGGCTAAGGCAGGCGGTTGATTGACCTGGGCGTGAATGCGTTGCACCGCGTGGATCTCCGCCGTGAAGCCCTCCCACGATGCACGGATCGTGAACCGGCTCGAAGAGAGCTGCGATATCGGGATCGTGGATCGAAACGAAGTGTTGATCGTAGAGGTTGTGCGCAGCCCGCACGGGCATGCACTGGCCACTGCGCTCTGGAAACGGCTGCCGATCCATGCAACGGCAAGCGGCAAACTCTTGCTTGCCCACCTGCCATCTGCCGAGGTGAACGAGGTGCTGGCACAACCGCTGCCAGCCTTCACTCCCCATACCATCACCGATCCGAGCGAACTGCGCCAGCAACTGGCGTTGATCCGGCGTCAGGGGTATGCGATGGACAACGAGGAATTTGAAATGGGCGTGCGTGGGGTTTCTGCGCCGATCTGGGGTATTGACGGCAGATTGGTCGCGGCACTGGGCGTTCCAGGTCCTGCCGGCAGAATCACAGACGAACGTGCATCTTCAATCGCGTCCGCATTGACCGAGGCGGCGGCGAACATCTCCGCCGCCTCGGCTGGCTAACCATAGTCTCTGCGCTTACTGCGCTGCCACCGAGACCGATGCGACGATCTCCGGTTTCGCTCTCGGTCCCAAAGGCGACCACTTCGTAGTCACCCGGCTCCACCTCGCTGCCTGGCGCCCAGGTCCACGTGGCGTACCCTTGTAGCTGTGCAGAAGCGTCATCAAGCTGCGCCAGCGTCTCCTCGCTCCCGGCAAGCCGCACCGACAGTTCGATTCGTTCGCCAGGTGTAAAGCCCTGTGCCGTGAACAGGAAGTTCGAGGTCACCGCACCCGCCGGCGGATTGACCAGGACAGGCGCCTCGACGACGGGCGGTTCGGCCTGGAACAGATCATTGCCGATCCAGTCGTAATGGCCGTCAATCAATGCCTCATTGTCGGGCGTGGTGCATTTCGAAATTCGCGGCGTCGTTGACATCGCCGGAGCCGGTATAGGTCTGAATCTGCGGATAGGGACAGAGTGGCCGAGTGCACCACGGTGTCGCTGGTGTTCCCCCCGGCGGTTGGGTCTGCAAAGCCACCGCTCATGCCACTGCCTGATGTCTGTGTGGCAATGATTGCCTCTGGCGCCTCGCCCTTTTCCACCCAATCCTGAATCGGCGTCAGCATGTCAAACTGGCTTGGCGCGTCGCCACCGCTGCAGTGGAACATGCCGGGCACCATATAGAGACGGGCAAACTCCTGCGTGGCTTCTAGCCCGCCCATGGTGTCCTGCACCGCTTGGTAATACGCCACTGTGCCGAAGGGCGGGATGGCCGGGTCCGCCCAGCCATGATAGAGGATCAGTTTCCCCCCATGCTCGACAAACGCCGTGAGGTCCGGATTCGTGGCGTTATAGGTTGCGCCCACCGTCCGCAATTGATCAAACCCTTCGACGGTGAAGTGCCAATCTGCCGCCTGATAGCTGGCGGGCGGGCTCTGGGGGAAACCGAGATACTTCAGATACCCGCTGCCAATCCCGGCGGCCATCGGTGTCATCCCACGGAAAACCGACGCCCATCCATTCAACCGAGCTCAGAGCCGACTGCCTCGTGCCCTGGATAGAGGCCTCGCCGTCGCCGTGACCGGGCCACTGTAGATCTTCTGCACTGCCTCAACCTTGGCCTCGCTCAGGCAGGTGGATGTTTCTGTGGCGATCGCGCCAGGGAACGCCGGCAGCGACCGGTCAACGGCAAACTCCAGTCAAGGGTGGCAGCCAGCGGGCAACTCTGGAAGTTTGGCGGCGGGATCCGGAGTCTCCCCAGCCGGCCGGACAGTAAGAGGAGGTGCGGGGTCGAAGGTGCACAACCGGGGATCGGTGATCTGGTTATCCGACCAGGCCGTCGGCGCCGTCGCAATTCTCAAGCGCGGCATTGTTCAACAGGGTGAGGTCAGCCTGGGTCAACAGTACATTGCCTTC
>JADJPH010000062.1 GCA_016713335.1 Candidatus Fredericiella danica
TCTACCTTGCCATCATGGGGCTGTCGATCTACTCGCTGATCGGTCTGTTCGGAGGGCTACAGCAGCAGCGTTTCGCTGCCAACGTCGACAGGCGAATGCCTGTGCGTTTCCTGGCCTTTGTCCTGGCAGTGCCGTTATTGCTGGTCCCTGTTTGGGGCATGGGCATCTATCAAGGCATTCGCACGCAGCAAGCCGGCGCCGCCGATCTGGTCTTCGTGCTGGATCTCACCATCCTCTTGCCCGCCATGACAATCGCCGCCGTGCAAATCTGGAAGCGGAGTGCGTTGGGCTATCAAATCAGTGGCCCATTGCTGGTGAAGGCGGCGATTTCAGGGCTGCTGCTTACTGCCGGCTCCTTGATGCAGATCGTCAAGGGTTTCAGCGTCGGTCCGGATGTGGCGATGTATCTCTTTCTGCTCGTGGCGGGTGCAGCCGGCTTGCTGTTCTACCTGAAGCACTTGCATGAACCAACGGTCAGTTCTGAGGTGCAGCCGGCTGCGCCCCTTGCTGGAAGTCAGCCCAACTGACGTGATGGCGGTTCACGATGGCCTGACCGGCCAGGCTGAGCGCAAAGTCGATAAACTGGCGAATCACGCCGGCCGGCTGACCATGACTGACCAGGTAGAGTGGCTCTGTCAACGGATACTGCTGTGAAACGATGGTGCCCGCCACCGGTAGTTTCCTTCGACCGGCACGACTTTCACGACGCGGGCGCCGCTTCCGAGACTTCCTCAGGGTCGCCGTCATACGGTTGGGCTTCACTTTGCGTCACGTATCCAATCGCCTGCGGATTCTTGCTCACAAACTCAACAACATCCTGGCTGGTTGGCATCACGACCGCAGTCAGTGAGACCGTTCATCGCCCATGACACGATCCTCAAACAGCACGCGCCCCGCTGCCATCCTCGCGACTCACCAACAAGATTTCGCCATTCCGGCTGCCCAGCGCCTGCCAGTCAATCACACGACCCGTATAGATGTCGCGTAATTGCACGAGCGAAAGCTGGCTGACACTGTTGGTCGGATGAAGTACAATCGTAAGCGCGTCCACCCCGATGGGGATGCGGACCAGGGTGTCCGGCGTTGGCGAGCTGTCGCCCTCAGCCACAGTGGGATAGAGCGTGCTGGCGGCCAGATCCAGTTCCCCGCGCGCAACATCTTCTTCACCCAGCGTGCTGCCGCCGCCGCGCAGGACAAAGAGGACGCTGGGATGCTGGCGGCTAAATTCGGTGGTGAGGTCACGCAGCACGCGCTGCATGGCCGTGGCCCCGCCGATGGTGATCGTCACCGGGGTAGGCGTCGACACTGCGGCGCCTTCGCAGCCAGAAAGCAGCATCACAAGCAAGATACCGAACAAGATGGCTCGTATGACGCGGCGGCGATCATTGTCTGTGGACCGCCCCACCTCTTGAGGGTCTTCGCTAATTGACTCTGGTGACCTGCCGGCGCTCGCGTTGTTCATGCCGCTTTGCCTGATTCGTAATGTGGAAGCGTTCCAGAAACTGACGTCGAAAGCTGCCAAATGTGCCGGTTTCGATCGCCGCGCGAATGGACTTCATCAAGTCGAGCATGAACTGCACGTTGTGGATCGTCCCCAATCGCAGCGCACTGATTTCACCCGCCTTGTAGAGGTGGCGAAGATAGGCCCGGCTAAAGGTTCGGCACGTATAGCACGTGCAGCCATCCTGGATCGGACGCAGATCCTCCATGCATACTGCGCGTTGCGCATGTTCATCCGTCCGTCGAGGGTGAGCAATTGACCGTTGCGTGCGATTCGCGTGGGCAGTACACAGTCAAACAGGTCGATTCCCCGATAGACGGCCTCGACGATATCCTCTGGCGCACCCACCCCCATCAGATAACGCGGCTTGTTGGCAGGTGTCGCCGGACAGGTGAAGTCCAGCGTCGCGTACATCTCTTCTTTGGTTTCGCCAACGGCAAGACCGCCAATGGCATAGCCGGGGAAATCCAGTTCGCTCAAAAAAGCTGCGCTCTGCAAGCGCAGATCCTCAAAGATCCCCTCCTTGCACGATCCCAAAGAGCGCCTGATCCTCGCGCCAGTGCGCTTGCTTGCAGCGCACCGCCCAGGCGTGGGTGCGTACGAGCGCCTCCTCGTTGTATTTTCGCTCAAGTGGAGGCGGACACTCGTCCAACACCATGGCGATGTCAGGACCCAGCGCCTGTTCGATCTCCATGACGCGCTCCGGCGTAAACCGGTGTGCGCTGCCATCCAGATGGCTGCGAAATGTGGCGCCATCGGGATCGAGCTTGCGCTGATGCGCCAGGCTGAAGACTTGAAAGCCACCGGAGTCGGTCAGAATCGGCCCATCCCACCCCATGAAGGCATGAAGACCGCCAAGCCGCTGAATCAACTCGTGCCCAGGCCGCAGATACAGGTGATAGGTGTTGCTCAAGATCAACTGCGCACCGGCCTCATGGAGATCGCGTGGCTCCAGCGTCTTGACATTGGCCTGGGTGCCTACCGGCGCAAAGGCCGGCATCTCAATGACGCCGTGCGGGGTGTGGAAACTGCTGCGGCGTGCACTTCCTTCGGATTGATGGATTTCGAACTCGAACATTGCTCTCCTGACATGGTGCAATCGGCACGAGGACATCGTAGCATGCCCGCGCGGTTATGCCAAAGGCTGCCATCCTGGCGTGATTGCGACGCGCACCCTGCCCACAAACTGTGTGCGGGCAGGAACGACCACTGTCATTGACACGGTTAAGTGGGGACTCTGGGCAGATAAAACGCACACCAGGACTAGCGATCGCGAATGATCTTTATATCCAGCAGTTCAGCGGGCGAGTCAACACTTTCCAATAAGAACTGAACCCTACCGCCCGCTTCCCGCAGCCAATGCGCAGGCAGAAGCATCCGGTCATCTGCGCCACCGGTCATGCGCGGGCGCATCGCCGAGGGCAGCCAGACCCGCCCAATCAGGTGCTCCCCGATCACAGCAGTGACTTTCACGCCCTGACCTACATATTGAAGATTGAACCCGCTCTCCCACTCCACATCCATAGGCAGTTCTGCGCACAGCCAGCGCATCTCACCAGCAGCAAAACGCATGGGAAAGCCCACCATTGTTCCGTCGCGCCACGTCGCGTGCGCCAGGCGCACCAGCCGATCCTCCTTCCACCCGGCCACACGCCAGTCACGGATGGCATCGCCTGGATAGAGCACAGCCTGCCCAACCGGGCGCCGGAAGTCTTGCTCAACCGCCACCGCGATGCAGATTCGGGCGCTTGGCTGCGCCACTCCGCTGAGATCCAAGTAAGGGTTGAATGGGTTGATCAGCCCTGCCAGTTGGCCATCAACGTAGACTTGCGCGGCCGCCTCAAGTCCGGGAAAGTGGAGAACACAGACATCCATCTCGTTCGCCCGTGTCACATCCCGATAATAAACGCCACGCACCGGTTCATCGGTGGAAGACCAACCACCAAAATAGACGAACGGTAATGAACCGGGATCACGTTCGTTGGGAACCACAACTCCGTGTTGATAGAACCAGTTTGGGGTGATGTTTTGGACGCTGCGCACGGCAACCATCCCGCCCATCCCGCGCATCGCATTTAGCCGCAGTGCCGGAAGCCGGTGATCGTCAAAGTTGGCATGTCCCCAGATTTCCGCGCGGACAAGCAATCGATTGACCGCCGCAGTACAGGCGCCGCCAGGCAGGGGAATAAAGAGGTCGCCCCCCTTTGGCGTCACGGTACCCAAAAAGAACGTATCCAGATAAACGGAAAGAACGTCCGCACCCCCAAGGATCAGAAGTCCCTCTGTGCCGATAGGGCATGTTTGCAGCGACTCGTACCAACCATACCCGCAATAGATGCCGTTCTCCTCCAGGTGCAGTCTGCCGGGCAGGCATACCGTGGCGCCGTCGAACCACACCCCGCTGCAAGGATCAAGCCAGGAAGACGACCAGTTCACGCGGACGTCACCGACCGCTTCTGGTGCAGATGCAACAATGACACTTTCATCCAAGCCAACTGCGCGCAGATCGCCAACCTCAGCACGGGCTAGCGCCTTCATCAACAATCGCTTCCCATCCATGCCCATGAGCTCGACGTTCGCAGGCAAGTCACCGTCAGTCCAGAGGCGCCAGCCCATCGGCGTAGGCTCAAATTGCCAGCCGTGATGGCCACCAATCTCCGATGCCGGCCACTCAACCAGAAATTCTGCTGCGCCATCAACAGCAAAGGCAAGTACCAGTTCGCCCTCATCCCGACGGCAATCGACCAGTTCGGCAGTTGCATAAGCAAGGCAAACGTCCGCGAAACCCCATTGCGACAAGGGCCAGTCTAGCAGCACAAACGGACAGGTATTGGGGGTTGTGATCAGTGGATAATGAACCGGGAATTGTACTCCTTGCTCACCCAGGCTGACCCGACTTGGAGTCTCCCCTACGTTCGGCAAGCCAACCAGATAGCCGCCACCATCGAGTGCCAGCGTTTGACCCTCGCCCCCCGTCACGGTGATCGGAGGCGTAGCAAGTGGCCGCGAAAGCGCCAGCGCCGGCCCCAACGCCGCAATCATCTTTGTCAGGATCACTGCTTCCTGACTATCGGGCCGGACCCTGCCGCCCGGCGAGATCATGCCGCCAAAGTCATAGTGCGAGGTCATAAAGGAGAGCGGCTCACCCCAGTTGGTCACACTGGTGGTAAAGCCAAAATCCGTTCCTCCCGTTTGGAGATACGGACCGATCAGTTTAGCCCCACCTGCAAGCAGGCGCCGCAGGTCAGCATGATTGCGGTTGGTCTCAATGATGCAAAGCGGATACCCCTGCTCCCGCAGGATCGCATCATAGTGACGCACGCGCGCCTCCACCATCGGATCGCGCGGATCAAAATAGACATTGCAGGTTGGAGCAATCCCACCTACATTTCCAGTTGCGCCTGGAATGTCGCCCTGGCCGGCGCACGCCACCAAGGGCACTGTGATCCCATGCCCCAATGCCATGTCGCGCAGTGCGCCCATCAGTGCAGGTCGATCACTACAGGAGTAAAAGTCCAATTCATTCTCAAGTTGAATCAGGATGACCGCGCCACCGTGATCCAACTGATTTCTGGCCAACATGGGCATAATGCGATCAAACCAGTTCTCCACCGCCGCCAGATAGGCCGGCGATCCATCACGCACCCGGACGCCCGGTTGCGCAAAGAGATAGGCGGGCAGCGCGCCACCGTCCCATTCGGAACAAATATAGGGCCCCGGCCGGGCGATTACCCACAGCCCCTCTTCTTTTGCCTGGCATAAAAAGGCTTCTACATCGCGCTCGCCGCCGAAATCCCACGTTCCCGGCTCGACCTCGTGATAGTTCCAGGGGATGTACGTATCAATTGCATTGTAGCCCAGTGCCCGCAACGTGCGCATGCGACTGCGCCATCCCGAGGCCGGGATTCGAAAGTAAAACAGCGAACTGGCGACGACGATGCGTGGGCGCCCCTCGATCCAGAGACTGCCCGGACGCAAGGAGATGTACGATGAAGTGTCCACAATACCTCACTTGTGCGGAGATGATTGAGAGACCATCCAGCGGGCAGGGTGGATGTTGGGAAAGCTACTTGACCCCAACGCTGCCACCGGTCAGGCTGAACTGGTCCATGAAGCGCTGGCCAAAAAAGTAGACCAGAATCATGGGCACCGTAAGAATAAGCGCGCCCACCATGACCAGGTTCCAAGGCGGGATCTGACCAGCACTATTGGTCGCGCTCAAAATCTGGACCCCGAGTGCGAGTGGCATCTTCTCCACGTCATTGATGTAGATCAACGGGCCAAAGAACGCCCCCCAGTTCCAGACGAACGTGAATATCGCGACTGCAACCAATGCAGGAAAGATCAAAGGCACGATGATGCGAGCGTAAATGCCAAAGTAGTTCAAGCCATCAATCTGGGCAGCCTCATCAAGTTCTACAGGGATGCGCGTAATAAACTGGCGCAACAGAAAAATGTTATACGCGCCTCCGAAAAAATTGGGCACGATGATCGGGAGCAACGTGTTGACCCAGCCGAGTTTGGAGAACAACACGAACTGGGGGATGAGGGTCACTTCAGCCGGGATCATCAGCGTCGAGAGGAGCAGGATGAAAATCACCTCTTTCCCTGGGGCGCGCAACCTGGCAAATGCATACGCCACCAGACTGCTCACGAACACCTGCCCGATCACTGCAAAAAAGACCAGGATCAGACTATTCCATAGAAATCGACCGAAATTGAGACGCGATGTGAACACTCGGACAAAGTTGCCGAATTCAAATTCCCGAGGGATAAAGGTAAAGGTCAACTGCGCCGAAGTCGCGTCACTAGACAACGCCATCGAAATCATGTAAACAAATGGCGCCGCCAGCAGCAAACCCAAAACCGTGAGGAAGAGATAGGTCACCCCCCGATCAATCATACCCATCCGGTTCATGATTTCCGCATCTCCGTTTCGTAATAGACCCACGCAGAAGAGGATCGGAACACCAAGAGGGTGAGCGCCAGAATCAGTAGAAAAGGATCCAGGCTATGGCTGAAGCATAGCCCATCTTATAGAAACGGAATCCGTTATTAAAAAGATAGGGTACAATCATCATGCTGGCATTGTTAGGTCCCCCCATCGAGGATGCGCCGCCATTGCCCGTCATGATGTAGATCTGGGTGAAGATCTGGAGGGCGCCAATCATGCCGATGATCAGGTTAAAAAAGATGACCGGGGTGAGCAGAGGCAGGGTGATGCGGTAATACTGCGCAGGCGGGCTTGCACCGTCGAGCTCCGCCGCCTCGTAAAACTCGGTGGGGATGCTCTTCATCCCAGCCATCAATAGCGTAATACTGGCGCCCACGGTCCATAAGGACATGAGGATCAACGCAGGCTTGACCCAAGCCGGATCAAGCAGCCACGCCGGTCCATCAATGCCAAAGAGCGCAAGAAAGCGATTGATCAGCCCCACATCAGGCGCCAGCAGCCATTTGAAAAGCAGCGCAGAAGCCACAGCCGGCACCGTTGCCGGAATATAGTATAGGGTGCGGTACAGTGAGGAGCCGCGAACCGGGCGATTCAAAAAGTAACCGATGCAAAGCGAGAACAGCATGCCGGCCACGACCGAAATGGAGGCGTAGAACAGGGTGTTATACACCGCCTTCCAAAAGATCTTGTCCTTGGTGAATAGGCGCACGTAGTTGTCGAAACCCACAAATCCCGGCGTCGTAAACAGGTCCCAATTCGTAAGACTGAGCGCAAAGGAATAGATCATGGCCCCCAGGGTGAGCGTGACAAAGCCGAATAGCCACGGCAAGACCAGCAGATAGAACCACAGCGCTTCCTTCTTTTTTCGCGTCATAACCTCTACCGATCAAGGACTAAAGTGGTCACACTGGCGGGCGCCAGGCGCCAGGTCGACGATACAGGGCCGGTGGCAACACGCACCAGGTCCGCCGCCTCAGAGGTCTCGTATTGCTCCCCCTGCACAGGCACTGTGCCGGCGACCGCTTCAAGTGTAAGATCAACCGGCCGGTTCGCATGGTTGACAGCCAAGATCACCCAGCGCTGGTCATCGGGCGCACGATAGGCAGACACCTGCAGTACGTCACTCCCACCTGCTGTTTCCATCCGCACGAAGCCCGGGCGAATAAAGCGCGCATAATTGCCCAGCACCCAAAGACGCTTGGCCGGGAGAACATCCTGGTCCAGCGGATCCACGTAGATCAACCCATCGCGGTACTGATATTTCGAGACTGCGATCCAGTACTGCCACGAGGTCACATTCGTTATGGTCAGGTCGTCATGAATCGTGCCGGCCATGACCAACGCCGAATCCATCCCGCGATCTCGCCCCTCTTTCATCTCAGTCCATTCCGACATCCAGAGCGGCTTGCCCGGGTGGTTTCGCTGCAGATAGGTCATAAACGCTTCTTTGTCTGCGCGCGTCGACCAATAGGGAGTGAATAGAAAGGTGTGGCAACGCAGCCCAGACCTCAGGATCGCCGGCCAATTTGTCGACATAGACAGCGGATGACTTCCATTCCCCAGATTCGAACAGCGAGAGTGCGACATCCTCCAGTTGGCTCTCTTTCAGCGCGCCCAAAAGCACGCGAGCCAGTTCGAGCACTTCAGTTGGACCATAGTGGCTGCCTTCCTGCCCGTTCTTGTAGCTCCATGCCCACTGCGGTTCGTTCAACGGGCTGAGCCAGCGGATGGGGATGCCTTCCTCCTCCCGCAGATGGCGTACAACATCTACCAGGTAACGGGAAAACTCAGCATACATCGCCGGCGCGAGGTTCGTCTTCCCATCCTTCTCGCCCGAAGTCAACCCCGACACCGTCATCCGCGCCGGGGGGCTGTTTACAAAGGCCACGAAGTTCTCCACACCCCGGTCACGGGCGGCGCGAACCATCCACATGGCATTTGCGTCACGTGTCCAGTCGTACACGCCGGGCGCAACCTCAAACGTTTCGGCGCGCCGCCATTCATCCGCAATGTTCTCGCCATCACCACCGCCAATGTTGTAGCGGTAGATGGAAAGACCGGCGCCCTGCTCCCGGTCGAAGAGCAGGTCCGCGACCAGGTCGCGCCGCTCATCTTCCCAGCCGCCCACATCTTGCGCCCACCATGCGCCGGCCGCGCCAAAACCCTCGATCGTCTGCTGTTCGGATGCTGGATCGATCCGAATCAGGACTGCATCGACCTGATCGGCAAGGTCTTTTGCCATCTGCTTGCTCTCCGTTGGTCTGTTCGGGATATCCGCACTGGGCATGGATGGTGTGCACCCTGCCGGGAATATGCCAAGCCCGAATAGTAGAAAAATGGCTGCTGGACGAAAGAAGTTGCGCATAGGGCACTCAACCGTTGGGAGGCTTTCGCCTCCCAACGGTCCATCACGACGACTCACTGAGCGAACAGTTCTTCCAGTTGTTGCTGAATGCTGTCCATCGCCGGTTGCACCTCAGCGCGATTTGCAAAGACCTCACCGAGTTCTGTATCGAAGATCGACATCATTTCGTTCCACTTCGGCGTCAACGGCAACGCAAACGCCGCATCAGCCGATTGACCCAAGGCAGCCATATTGATCGGCTTACTTGACCAACTCTGCTGCAGGAAGGCATCGCTGTTGAGGGTGGCAATGTTCGCCGGCGCATCCTGCTTGTTTTCGACGATCGGAGCCTGGCCCTCTTCACTGGTCAGATACTCAATCAACTTCCACGCAGCCTCTGGATGCTTGCTGTCCTTGGAGATGCCAAAGCCAGAGCCAAACAGCACCGTGGCCGGCGCCTTGTTTCTGAAGAGCGGGGCGATATCCCAGTTGAAAGTAGCATCTTTCAGCCCGCCAATCCCCCAGAAGCCCGTGGTGCTCATCGCAACTTTACCCTGGGCAAAGAGCGGATCAGGGCTGTTGGTGCCGAGGTTGGCGTAATCCTCGGGTGATGGTGCGACCTTGTGTTTGTAGACCAGATCATTGTAGAACTGGATAGCCTCAACCACCTCAGGCGAGTTCACAACGGGCTTGCCGCTGGCGTCCAGGATGGCGCCGCCGTTCTGATAAATGAAGCTCATCCACCAGGGCCACCACCCGCCGGCAGCGAACCCGTATTGGGTCACCGCGTCGCCGTCGCGCACCGTCAACTTCTGAGCAGCATCCAGAAATTCCTGCCAGGTCCAATCCGCAGTTGGATAGGCGACACCCGCCTGGTCGAACATGTCTTTGTTGTAGTAGAGGATCAGCGCACCGCCGCGATCGGGCATCGCATACAGCGTACCATCCGCAGAATATGCCGTCGTCAAGCCACCGGTCTCGCCGTATCGAGCCTTGAGGTCGATGTTGTCTTGGGCGATGTAATCATTCAAGGGGATGATTTGGCCCTTCGACGAATAGGAGTGAACGTCCTCTGACAATTGAATGATGTCAGGTGGGGTGCCACCGGCAATCATTGTCTGCACTTTTTGGCTGTAATCGCTGGGGATGTAGATCAATTCGACCGAGACGTCAGGGTTCTGCGCAATGAACTGATCCACGCGCTGCTGGTAGACCTGCGAGTCCAGATCGCTCCCCCAAAACGACAGTTTCAATGGCACTGACCCTGCGGCTGCCGCTTCTGTCGCTTGACCTTCGACGGCCGGCGCATCCGCTGCCGGGGCTGCCGGCGCCACTGGGGCTGCGCTGCACGCGGCAATCAGAACGCTGAATACGACGGCAATGGCAAGAACCTTCAACAGCTTCATCTTCATCTCCTATTCTCAATTAGTTGTGCTTGATGCTTTGAGTCGGGTGGACTCACACATGAGACGAGTGCTCCAACACACATACACCGGCTTGTCGTTATCTTTCGGCTCCTTTCTCAGTCAACCTCCGCTTGGACCTTCTACCCTCTTTGGCCAGGTATTCCTCAAGCACCGACGTCGCGGCGCCCAAGCTGACCGAGTTCCGCGCCATATCGCTTACCATGATGCGAGCTGCCATATACGGCCGCTCGAGGGACTGTCTTTCGACCAGGCTGAGCAGTTTTTCCCACATGATTGGGACCAACAGCGCTCCGACCCAGGAGCCAATAATGACGACCTCCGGGTTCAGAAAATTGATCAGGCTGCCCAACCCCGCGCTGAGGTAAACAGCCGTCCGATTCACCACTTCCAGAGCCATCGCATCACCCTGGGCTGCCGCAGTGGCAATTGCCTCAATTGATCGAGTTTGGTCGCCGGGGAAGTGCAGTGGGCTGCTCCGGTCGATTTCCAATAGCGTCTGCAGGATCCCGGGCGCCCCGACATAGGCTTCCAAACAGCCTTGATTGCCACACCGGCAGGTCCGCCCGCCCGCCACAATAATCGTATGGCCCCACTCACCCGCGGTATTGCTGGAGCCGTGATAGAGCTTGCCGTCAATGACAAGGCCGGCCCCGACACCTGTGCCCAAGACCACCGCCGCCATCGTGTCAATCCCACGACCGCCCCCAAACCACGCCTCTGCGATCGCATTGAATTTCAGGGGATTATCCAGATACAGGGGAATCTCTAGTCTTTCCTCAAGCATCGCCTTGAGGGGAACATTGGCCCAGCCCCAGGTCGGCGCAAAAACAGAGACGCCTGTAGCATGTTCAAAGGGTCCCGGAATGCTGATCCCGATGCCAACTACTTTTTCGCGTGCCATCGCAGCTTGCGCCAACAGAGTGTCGAACCCTGTTACAATCAGTTGCACAACTTCCTCAGGTTCGATCTTGGAGGAAGGAAGCGCCAGATCGTAGCGAGCCAGGTTCGTAAGCATTAAGTCATACAATTCGTAATGGATATAGGTTTCGGCGACGTCCACGCCGACGCACGCGCCACCTGCCGCATTCAGCGCCAATATGGTGGTTGGACGCCCAATCTGCGGAATCTCTACACCAGTTTCCACCACCAACCCCTCCGCCAACATGGCGCCAACCAGGTGGGCCACGGTGGCGGTGCTCAGACCGGTAAGCCGGGTCAACTCTTGACGGGTGCTGCTCTTGCGGAGCAGCAACTGATGCAGGATCTGCAAACGATTCGCTTGGCGAATGTCGCGCGTCGTCGTACGCGGTTTAGGTTGTGACATGGCAGGATGATTGAGCGACAACAGGTTATTATGGACATTATTCTAACACTTAGAATAAGTCTTGTCAAATATTTTCTTTGCAGCCCAGGGCACCAGTTTTTGGCCCGTTGACAGACTCTATGCCACGCACTACACTGATGCACACGCACCACCTTCGATCTTGTTGTCGCAACCGATTGAACGGAAAGGAAGTTCACATCATGGCGCGCATTATCAAGTTCTGCACCGAGATGATTCCGCCCCAGGACGCAAATGCAGCACCAAAACCTGGAATGGATTCACGCAAGCGCTGGTCCAATGGCGCGGAACTGAACGTGACATTCCTGAGCGGGGAGCCTGTTGTGCAGCGCAAAGTGGCGGCCATCGCCAGCGAATGGAGCCAATTTGCTAATGTCACCTTTGCATTTGGGACAGATCCGGAGTCAGATATCCGGATCGACTTCAACCCACGCATGGGTTCGTGGTCTTACGTTGGCATTGACTGCGCGCGGATCCCGGTGGGTCAGCCAACCATGAACCTCGGTTGGCTGAAACCGAACACCGCAGACAAGGAATACCGGCGCGTGGTCTTGCATGAATTCGGCCATGCGCTGGGGCTGATCCACGAACATAAGCAGCCAAACGCCCAAATCCCATGGAACGAGCGCGCGGTGATCGAGTACTACCGGCGCACCAACGGCTGGGACGAGGCGTATACACGTTCCAATGTCCTCAACCGGGAGATGGTGGACAGCTTCACGCGCTTTGATCCACAGTCGATCATGCTGTACCCCGTGCCCAAGGAATTGACGATCGGGGGCTTTGAGATTCCCTGGTCAAACACCGAACTGTCGGAACTCGACAAGCAATTCATCCAACAAATGTACCCAAAGTAAGGTCACGCGAATCCACAAGCCGGGCGGCACTAGGGCATGCTGTTGCCAACCGCCTGGCTTGCCATTATTGGGGAGGCCTTGCGCTCAGACACCCAGGACCATGCTCGATCTAGCGCCACAATGAGTTTGGCCGGATCAACCGGCTTACTCACATAGTCATCCATTCCGCTCTGCAAATAGAGTAACCGCTGATCCTCAAATGCATTTGCCGTCATGGCAATGATATAAGGTTGGCATGCAGCCGAACATTCGCTGCGAACACGGCGCGTCGCTTCTTCGCCGTCCATCACGGGCATCTGAATATCCATCAACACCACATCGTACTCCTTGCGGGCCAGCGCTTCGAGGGCTTCCGCGCCGTTCCCGACGACCTCTGCCTTGTACCCGATGCGGCCAAGCATCCCCTGCAACACTTTCTGATTGACGCGGTTATCCTCGGCCATCAGAATCTGCAGCGGGCGCCGTTCACCCAGGGTCGGGTCCCAACCGCTTGGGGTCCCGTCTTTCGGCGCAGCCGCCACGCTGCCGATGACTTGCATCAGCACAGTTTGCAGTTGATCAGGCTTAACGGGCTTGCGGAGATAGGCTTCTGCCAGTCGCTCATTCATGACCTCCGGCTTCTGATCCATCGATGTCAAGATCACGAGCGGCAAAGCAGCCGGAGTCCGCAAACCACGGATGGCAGAGGCAAGTTGATAACCGGACATTTCTGGCATCACCCAGTCAAGAATCGCAACATCGTAGACCGCGCCGCCCCGAATGCGCTCCAACGCATCAGCCGCCGAAGTAGTGGCTTCGCCGCGCATGCCCAGCGCTTCCAACTGTAACTTCAGGATTCTCAAATTCGTTGCATTGTCATCGACCACCAGGAACTGCCGTTCGGCCAGACTCACCTTGTCCGCACGACTGCGCAAACCCAATTGCGAGGACACCCGAAACGGGATTTCAATCCGGAAAGTCGAACCCTGCCCCGGGATTCCTTTGCTCTGGACAGAAATGACGCCCCCCATCAGTTCAACCAGACGTTTCGTGATGGCAAGCCCCAGGCCAGTGCCGCCAAATCGGCGCGTAGTCGAAGCATCCACCTGGCTGAAGGTGCGAAACAACCGCCCCATTTGTGTGGGAGGGATGCCAAGCCCGGTGTCACGTACCTCGATTGCCAGCCTGGCAACCGGCAGTTGTGCGGGTGGCGGCGTCCCAATTTGATCACTGATCACGGCGACCGCCATCGTGACTTCACCATTATCGGTGAATTTGACTGCATTGCTCAGCAGATTCACCAACACCTGCCGCAGCCGGGTAACGTCGCCAATGACGGTTCGAGGGATGTTCGGGTCCTCATCGAGAATGAGTTCCAATTGCTTGTTCGAAGCCTGTACCGAGACAATGTCAATGGCGGACCCCAGACAATCGGGTAGATCAAAAGGCGCTGATTCAAGCTCGAGTTTACCGGACTCGATTTTTGAGAAATCCAGGATATCGTTGATGATCGCCAGCAGCGCGTCACTGCTGTTGCGCACGGTCTCTACATAGTCATATTGCGTTGGTGTGAGCGACGTGTCCAGCAACAGGCTGTTCATCCCGATGATCGCGTTCATTGGGGTCCGAATTTCGTGGCTCATGTTGGCCAGAAACTCGCTCTTGGCCCTGGTGGCTGCCTCAGCAATCTCCTTGGCGGCGCGCACTTCGGTTTCGATCCTCCGTCGCTCCGTGATGTCATTACAGGCGATGATAATGGCGGATTCTTGGGCGTAGTCAATCGCACTGGCCGAGGCGAGCACCCAGACTCGATGCCCCTGACAGTCCTGCAATTCAACCTCAAAGTCGGCAACATGCCCTTCTTCCCAGACACGTGTCAGCAATCGATCATAATCCGCTGGGTTGGCAAAAAAGCCCACCAGATACACAGCGCCTGGCTGAATCACGCCAAATCCGAAGAGCGCTGATGCCCGCTGATTCGCCTGCAGCAAAACGCCGGTGACCGCTTCAATCACCAGCGTCGGGAAGGGTGCGCGCTCCACCAGCGTCCGATGCCGCAACTCACTCTGGCGTAGCTCTTCCGCTGCCCGCTCCCGCTCCGTGACGTCGCTGACAATAATCACATGGCCAATCAGGCGCTCGCGCCGGTCATAGATCTCCGTGGCATGCGGCTCCACCAATTTTCCATGTAGCCCCAAAAACATCGCCGAGGCGTCGCTCGTGCGCTGCACGCACCGCGACAGTGCAGGACCATAGGGAGCAAGTTCCACCAGCATGCGGCCAAGATCGGCTCCAGCGAGACCCAGTAGGTAATAGGACGCCGGATTTGCATCGATCACTCGCTCGTTGTCATCCACGACAATGATGCCGTCCCCCATGTTTTCAAAGAGGAGGGACCGGGCGACAGGCGCTAAATCAAATAGCCCACGCCGAAAGATTGCCCAGGCAACCAGAATTCCGGTGAAGACCAACGCAATCGACGTGAGGTCGACGCCCGGCAGGGGGTTCAGATTGGCAAGATAGGCGAGGTTGGCGATCCAGGGCAATGCCACGGCAATTAACAGAATGGGCGACATGCGCCCATATAGATTTCGATAGCGGATCATTGCGTAGCCGATGAGGACTGACCCAGCAAGCAGCAGCAAATAACTGTACGCTACGACCAGCCAGAATGCAGGTCCATGCGCAAGGACAAGCGTGATGCCAGAAGGCAACACACGCATCTCCGCAGCAGGCCAGATCAGCAGGTGAAGTTCATTGGTGAAAACCAAAAGCAGGACAATGACAGGCACCACCCACAGCATTGTCAGGCGGAGAGGCGTCAACACACGATCTTTACGGGTGAAGCGCACTGCAAACCCGAAAAAGAGGACGGGCGCAGCGACAATGCCGAGGTAACTCAACTTCGCAAACAGGATCTTGCCTGAATACGTGGTGACGGCATTAAACAGCCCATCCATTGCCGTCCAAGTAGCAACGGCGAGCATTAGCGCCATTAAGGGCATTGCGCCCAAAGTGCTGCGGCGTCGAAACGCAAGAAATGCGATACTAAGCGCCAGCAGCGTGGCGATTGTATAGATCGTGACGACCGGTGTGAGTTGCCAAACCACGACAGGCTCCATCAGGGCGAAATAAAGGAGATCGCCATTCACGTCAACTATAGCCGCATACAAAATGAAAGACATCCGCAAATTGGCGTATCCATTTATCGCCACGTCGGCAGGATTGCGGATGAACTGCAACCGCGCGTCCAGCTATACTCAAGAAGAAGAATAGGCCGCAATCGTGGCGGCCAGGAGGTGGTTTCATGAATAGGATCTTCATTGCCATTGCGCTGATCTTCAGTCTGCTGGCGCCGCCGGTCGCAGTTGCCGGGGTTAACCCAGCCGCCGGTTGTCCGCTATTTCCTGTAGACAATATCTGGAATACGCCCGTCAATCAACTTCCGCGGCATCCACTGTCGCGCCAATATGTGGCGTCGATCGGCAGCACGACCGGCATGCATCCCGACTTTGGGGCGGGTCTCTGGGAAGGAGCGCCGATCGGAATCCCATCGGTGTCCGTACCGGGAACCCAACCCCTGGTGCCAATCCACCTGGCTGCATATCCCGACGAAAGCGACAAAGGGCCTTACCCGGTGCCGGGTTCAGCGCCCATCGAAGGTGGTCCCACCAGCGATGGTGATCGCCACGTGCTCGTGGTTGACCGCGACAACTGCAAGTTATACGAACTGTACCGCGCATTCCCTGCACAAGATGGGAGTTGGACCGCCGACTCAAGTGCGAAATACGACCTGAAGTCACACGCCCTCCGGCCCGCGGGCTGGACGTCGGCCGACGCTGCGGGGCTACCGATCTACGCCGGACTCGTGCGCTACGACGAAGTTGCGGCCGGGGCAATCACACACGCGCTGCGGTTCACGGCGCCAAGAACCCAACGGGCCTATGTGTGGCCCGCTCGCCACTTCGCCTCATCGCTGACCGATCCGAATTTACCGCCGATGGGTCAACGGTTCCGTCTACGCGCCGACTTCACGCTTGAAGGCTTCTCGCCACAAACCCAAATCATCCTGCAGGCGATGAAAACCTACGGCATGATGCTTGCCGACAACGGCAGCGCGTGGTATCTCAGCGGTTCACCGGATGAACGATGGGATAACGATACGCTTGTCCGAGAGTTAAAGCGAGTAAAAGGATCGGACTTTGAAGCGGTCGATGTGTCAGGCCTGATGGTTGACCCAGATTCCGGCCGGGTCAAGACTTCGCCCGCCCCCTCAACCCACAAGATCTACATGCCAGGCATCAGGCGTCACGCGGGGGGAACGGTGCCGCCATCAGCCAGGGACTGACCATGTTGCCAGCCGTATCGAATTGCAGTGGGTTCGCATCGACCAGGTGCAACTGCGGGTGAGCTTCGACTTCTGACCGTAGCGTTGGGCTAACCCAGATCTTCCCAAGTTGGAGGGTGTTTTGGATCAACACGATGCGCGCCTGTTCCGGCGGGCGTCCACAACAACGAATTGCCACTTCGAGCAACTGGCGATCACTGGGAAGCGTCATCGGTAGACTGTTGCGAAACATTCCAAAGATGCCAGAGGTGATGCCGTTTGTGTACATCGCCGGCCAGTCGACCTTCTGCGCCAACCGCAGCGTGGTCAGGTTCGCCAATCCAATGCCGGTCGCGTTGCCGTGGGAGGCCGGCGTCACGTCCAGGACGCCAATGACGGCGACGTCTACATTGCCAAAAGATTCTGGCTGGCGGGGAATCATCAGCCGGCCAATCACATTCGTGTCCATCCCGGTCCCACTGATGTCTTTGCCCAGTTCGCGCACGATCAGCACGTCGATTTCGGGAAACGGCAGGCTGGCCAACATGGCTTTCGCCTCAACCAACAAATTGGCTTCTGGCTCTGCGCCGATCTCACTGGCCGCCAAAACCGCCATTTTTGCCGTCTCATCAAAGGCATTCTCAACGACACAAAGCGCGCCCAGCAGATTCGTGTTCGCTTCGTAAATCCGGGCGGCAGGCGCCAGATATCGCTGGAAATTTTCGCCGCCACCTTCGTGCATGGCCAACGCGCCACGCTGTTTTCCAAGTCCAATCACCGCCATTTTTGCGGGGCCGCTCTCAATCGTCGCGCGAAAGTCCGTATGCGGTTTGATCCGGCTGATCAACAGCGTGTGATCAGCCGCCACAGAATCTAGACCTTGATAGAGCGTGGGACCTCCCGGCAGCCGCCCAATCTCCCGGGTCTCCATGGTCGCCACAACTGGTGCGCCACAAGCGTCTCATCAACGCCAAGCCCCGCCAATGTGTCGATCTGACCCTCTGCCGTAGCGCCGCCGTGGCTTCCCATCGCCGGCACGATCAAGGGCATTGCACCCGCAGCGCGTACCCATGCCACGGTGGCGCGTACCAGCACCGGTAGGTTTGCTATGCCACGACTACCAACACCAATCGCAACGCGTTTGCCGCTGAGCGTTTTCCCCAAACCACTGGCGTCCAGCGCGCGCTGCGTTGCGCCGGGCACATCTTTGATGCGCACTACATCAAAGCGCTGTTCGACTTCAAGTAATTCGGTGGGCAACTGTGCCGGAAAATCCAGCGTCGAAATCTGTTCTAGCAGGTTCATAGGGTGATTGCCACCATGCGTCGCACATGCGATGAGTTTGAGTCGCCCAATAGTATGAATTCCGTAGCACAGTAGCTGCAAGTAGTGGGCATTCAGCCCTGCGCCATCTACTAATATCCACTACACTGTGCGCACGGCACGAAACAATGGACAATACCCTCATCGCTCGAACCGCCGCAGTCCAGGGGAGCTAACCTAAAAAGGAGCCAAGATGGTCTGGGGAATCCTACTGACTCTCGTCTTTGGTGCATCACTGCTGTCATCGGTCGCGCTGTTGGCCGCGCTGCGTGTTAAGGCGCGTTACGAGCAGGAAATGGGCATTGCCGAACCAATCCCTGTACGCAACACGACCATGCACCGGCAACGTGGGTATGTGCTACAGAACGCCCGGTTGCGTCCCGTCCTCCGCAACTGCAAAGCCGAGGCGGATCCGTCCTAACAAATCCATGACGCCATAGGCAGCAAAGATCAAGAGGAAGGCATCGATCGGCAGACGATAGCGAATCAGCGTCCACGTCAGCAGATGCATCAAGGTATACAGTATCATGAACGCCAGGAAGAGACCAATGGTGGCGCCACTCTTGATCCTTGCTCCGCACAAATCGCACGCTTGCCAGCACCACGCCATAGATCATAAACGGCAAGAAGATGCCAAACGAGCCAACCCGTGAGATATTGCTGACCAGGCTCGAATCAGCGGACGGCCAGAATTTGAAATACTCACGACCACGACTGGTAGAAAGCATCAAATAGCGGATGGGATCAGCGGTCACAAAGCCAATACCACGCGCCAACAGCGCCTTATCCAATTCCGCCTCATTCAGGTTGAGCAGTTCAGGCGGCAGTAAGTCGGCATAGGATGGGCCATCGGCCGGCAGAATGCCAATAAAGGAGGTGCCGTAAATCGGGTGATTCGCCCAGTAGAAAACATAGCCGGCATTCGTGTTCAGCGGCACCAGCGTGTGAAACACCAGATAGTTCCGCACCGTCCACGGGATGATCATGATCCCGGTGATGGCAACCGCGAGCACAAAGCCACGGAGCGTTTTCCAACCAAACAGCCGTGACCAACGCCCGCCGGCACTGTCCGCTCCCCCCCCGGCAACAGCAGGTCGTGTCCGCCGCCACCAGATCCACAGCAACAACAGGGGTGCAACCAGCAGGAATAGTTGGCGTAGCAGGGTCGCAACCCCCACGGCGATGCCCAGTTCGACCCATAGCGGCCACTCACGCACCCGACGCCCTGCCCGGGCAGCGTCACTGAGCCTGAACGCGACGTCGAATACCCACATCACCGCCGTAATGTAGAATGTCTCGGTAATCAGCGCCCCAGCGTAGTACACAAAATAGAGATATACCGCGGTAAACGCTGCACTGACCAAACCCACAGCGGGTCCGAAGACGCGACGACCAATCCGCCACGCCAGCCAGGTCTGCAAGATCCCCACCAGCACCGCCTGGATCAAGCGTGCGGCGACGGGCTGCATCCCGAAAATGGCATACACCACGGCAAGATAGACCGTGTACAGATAGCTCCAATGCGCAGTTGGCGCCCCGGCCGGTGTCGCCGGCCAATGCCCTTCCGCAAAACTGAAGCCGTGCCCTTCCACCAGACGCCGCGCCAGACCATCATAAGACAGTTGGTCAAAGATTCCGGGGAGTGGCTCCACGCGGTTGCCCTGATAGAGTGCGGACGCAACGCGCAGAACCACCGCCAGCGCCATGATCGCAAGCAGCACCCAGCGCGCCGTTTTTGCCGATATCGTCCATCGCACAGTTGGCATCGTTCGGTTTGTCGAAGAAGGGGTCATGGTTGCCTGCATTGACTAGGTCGCCGCCGCTACACGCAGCCGCGCAGCGCAGCGTTCATAAATGGTGTGAAGATGTTCAGCCGCATGGGTCCAGGAGTGTTCGCGCTCAACAAATGCCCGGCCGGCCAGCCCCATTTGCATCCGGCGATCGGGTGATTGCAGCAGTTCGATGAGCGCATTGGCAAAAGTCACTGCATCTGGCGCCACCATCAACTCAACCCCAGGCTGCGCTGTAAGCGATTGGCTTGCTTGCGGTGTCGCTACAACCGGAGTGCCGCACGCCATCGCCTCAAGCACCTTGTTCTGGATGCCAGCGCCATACAACAGCGGCGCGACTGCAATCGTCGCCCCCGCAATATAGGATCGCATTTCTGGCACCGCACCGGTTACCACCACGCGCGACCTGGACTCTCCATCTGATGGCGTTGCAAGTGCGCTTACTTCAGCCGTGGGATCTTTGCCCACAATCCACACCTCGGCGTCCGGTCTCTGCGCCCATACCTGAGGCATAATCTCCTTCACAAGATGCACCGCCGCCGTCACATTGGCGTGATAACTCATCTTGCCACTAAAGACGATCCGCGCCGGCTCTCGCCCATTGCAATCCGCAAATGCAAAGGTGTTCAGGTCAACGCCATTTGGCACCACTTCGACGAGATCATCCGGCGACTCAAGCGCCCCGCTTGGGACGCCATACGCAGTCGCGAGTTGCAGCAGCGCCTGTTTGTCGACTGATGATGTGACCAACGTGCAGTCAAAACGACGCAAGACAGTCCCTTCATATTTTCGGGTTCGCCCAAGCTCAAGGCGTGTCATCATCCGCCCCTTCAGGCTACTGCTACTCTGCGCCGCCTGCTCAAACAGATACGAGATGCAGTCCACGCTATCCCACACAACCGGGATACGTTTTGTGGGGGCTGCGGTCATTGCCTCCAAAATCGCTACGCCATAGCGGCTACCACGCAGATGCTCGACATGCACAGCGTCAAATTTGCCGCTCATGGCGGCGTCTACCGTGCGCTGTGCCTGGACTGGGTGCCAACTGTAGACAGACTGCAATGGGGTGGAGGAAGGCAGTGCAAGCGCACTGTTGGTTGCTGAACGCCATGCCGGCATTGGCTGCGCCAGAATCTCCACACCGAGCGCTTTCAAGCGCTCGATGTCGCGCTTCTCGTCGTCCGTAGTCCATACAGTTGCCAGCGTGATGCTATCACCTGCACGCCGCAGCGCGCGAATAAATTCGTACGGGCGAACCCGCACCGGGTTTGGCACATAAGGCACCACAAAAAGTAGTCGCATACGCTCCCGAACTCGCGTTTGCCCACCCTGCGTTTGGGTTGGACGCCGGGGTTCAGTGTATCAGACAAGATCTGGTCAAGCGATTACAGTTGGCTGACAAATGCCGGCTGCTCACGCCGGCGCATAGATGGGATCCCATGCCCGATAGACCGTACGCCAATCATACGCCTGCTCGACCCAGCGGCGTCCGGCTTCACCGACAGTGCGATTGAGATTGGCATCTTTAAGCAACTGCAACACCCTGGCGGCAAACTCATCAGGTGCATCGGCAATCAAGATGTTTTCGCCATCTCGATAGCGGATGCCTTCGGCGCCGACTGTCGTACTGACCATCGGCAGCCCCCATCGCCATGCATCGAGAATCTTGACCCGCATGCCGCCACCGGCCAGCAGCGGTACGATGAAAACAGAACTATCCACCAGGTAGGGTAGCGGATCCTCTACATAGCCGGTCACCTCCAGATTGGCCTCCGGAATGCCGTAAGTGTTGAGTGCGGCAGGGGGCTGCTTGCCGATTGCCGTCAGCACGGCGTCAGGGCATTCGGCCAGAATCCGCGGGAAAATGTGCTCGGCGAACCAGCAGAGCCCCTGAGCATTGGGCGGATAATGCAGCCCACCCAGAAAAGTCACCCGTTTTCCGGCAGGATTTCGCTTGAGCGGTGGCGTACTCGCGGTGTCAACGCAAATGGGAATGACGCCATCGTTGCGCACAGCCGGAGATGCACCCTGTGCCACGAAGTCGTAGTCCTCCTGTGTCACCCAGGCGACGCGATCAAACTCGGCGCAGACGCGACGCTCGTAGGCGGCCAATTTGTGCGCCTCAAGTTGCGCCAACGCGCGCTTCACGGGGTTGCGTTCGCTTTCCGCCAGTCGCTGAAAAATCATGTAGACCGCATTGTGTTGATCCAGGACAGCACGCACCAGGGGGGCTGAGCGCCGAGACTGCACAAACTGCGCATAAGGCGCCATCCACAATTGGTCGGCATGGACCACATCGAACGGCTGCTCGCCTGCCGTCACCAGATCGGAGAGTAGCTTTTGCATCGCATCGACGCGATCCCGCGCAATAATAAACGGCTGTCCCGTCACAAGACTTTCCAACAGGAACCCCACATCCTTCACCCGCGAGCGGGGCATTGGGATCGTGTGAACCGCCGCACAATACTGGCGCAAATGATCCAGGGCGGCAGGCGTGTCAGTCGCCCGCACAAACGATACGAGCGTCACTTCGTGTTGCTGCGCCAGGTAACGCAGCACATAATAGGCCCGCGTCTTTGGCCCTGCATCCAACGGGTAGGGCAATACTTGTGTTAAGAAAAGAATACGCACCGGCGCCTCTTATGCGTTGTTCTGCCTGCCTTCCAGTTCGCCACACCCATCAACGAACGCAAGCAGCGATTGAAACTTGACCACGTTAGTTTATTGCTTTAGCCCTTACGGCACAAACAGCGGGAGGCGCCTCGTGCCAGACGCCTCCCACCCTGTTTGCCAATGGTGCCCGGGGCTTCAGCCCCTTACCGCGCTTTCGTGCAACACCCTGCCAGACTTCAACGCTAACCGGTCGACCCTCAGCGCACGTAAGGGTTACGGATGCGCTTCCAGTACGGGCAAGAACAATCTGTCGGTCACCTTTGCCTCGGCGGGCATTGATCCGGCAAGACTGGCATACTCTCCTGCGCCTAACGTGGGCATAAATACCCATTGGCCGAAGTTTAATGCGCGATGCAGATAGACCAACGCATCCCCCTCGAATGGCGCCGTAAGGTTGCGCGGCAGACCGGCATCAACTGTCTCCAGGTGCACCGTTTTCCCACTTTGCGGGCTGATCCACTCCGCAGTGAACTGTCCGGAGTTACCGGTCAGATCGATGGTGACGGCGCCACCTTCTGGCAGATAGACAAGATAGGCTGCCACCGCATCACGATCATCGACCAGACAGTAGCCTGTTGAGCATACAGCCGGCGCAGGCGCCATCTGATTGGCCTGCATGCGGCGCATCAGTTGATTGAAGAAGCCAAACCCAGCCGCAAGTTCCAACCTACTGTCGTTCGGTGCCCCATCTTCTTGGACGCCGGGGGCTGCAAATAGGAGGGCAGGCGCATAGCCACGGGTTGCCATCTTCCAAACCCATGCGCTCGGCGCATCGGTTTGCTGCAAGTGCGACCAATCGAGCTGCACCACTTTGCTTGTGCCCTGCACAGTGATGGTTGCATCCATCGCCCCCCCCTGTGGGGCTACGAAGTCGAACAGATCAGCAGTCAGGGCCGCGAGTTCATCACTGTTGAAGGCGCTGGCGCCGACAAGATGCGTCTTGGCCTGCTGGCCGGTCTCTTGCCGGATCAGTTCCGCCACATGAAGCTGCCACGCCGTGCTTTCGGCCGTCGGCTGATTGATGACCTCGAAGATCACATTGTCGAGGTCGTTCACACTGGCGAGGATCTGCGCACGTAGTAGGCGTCCTGAAGCGCAACGATTGCCGGCGAGCCAAGCGTCTGGAGTTCGGCGCCGGCGCCATCACCGTCGGTATCACCGTCGATCTGATTTACATTGTTGGCGACGTTGTATGGTGCTTGCTCCACAACGCCGGCGCTGAGCGAGTTGCCGTTAAAGAATACGATCGACGCATAGACCC
>JADJPH010000063.1 GCA_016713335.1 Candidatus Fredericiella danica
ACTGTGCTATACTCACGGTTCGTCATTCCTTATCATGCAAATCACCTATTCACCATGACCACTCACGCGCACCACCAATCCAACCGCGCCGCCTGGAACGAAGCCGCCCGCCAGTACGAACGCGATATCGACGCCGATGTCGCCTTCCTCCGCGCCGGCGGCAAGAACCTGATGGCGCCGGAACTGCGCCTGCTGCACGACCTGCCCACCTGGTGCCGGCGCGCCATCCACCTCCAATGCGCCGGCGGCACGGATACGCTCTCCCTCTGGAACCAGGGCGCTGCGGAAGTCATCGGCATCGATATCAGCGATGTCATGATCGACGTCGCTCGCCGGAAGTCCGCCGCACTCAATGCACCCGCCACCTGGATTCGCTGCGACCTGCTCGACACGCCGCACGAACTCGATGGCACGGCCGACCTGGTCTACACCGGCCGCGGCGCGCTCAACTGGCTCATGGATATCGATGCCTGGGCGCAGGTGGTGCAACGCCTGCTCAAGCCGGGCGGCCGGCTCTTTGTCTTTGAAGGCCATCCCGTCAGCACCATCTGGGATCCGGAAGCGGATGAATTACGTTTCGACCCCAACCCGCTCTATGGGGATTATTTCGCCGTAACACCGGTAAGGGACCAGGGCTGGCCCGACCAATACATCCCGGCAGACGTAGTCCCCCAGAAGGACGAGCAGGCCTTTAAGTACGAACGGCATTGGACGCTGGCAGACATCTTGAACGCACTCGTCGGTGTGGGGCTGCACCTCGTGCGCTTTGAGGAATATCCGGATCTGTTCTGGGATACGTTTCCAAACATGCCACGTGAGATCTACGCACGCCTGCCAAATACCTATGCGCTGCTCATGCGCAAACCATAGCGCTGACAGGTCGGAATGCAGGTACGGTAACACACAGGGCAAACGGCTGCTTCAGATCCGGTGCGGAAGCGTGACCGTGAACCGGCTGCCCTTGCCCAATTCGCTCTGCACGGTAATCGAGCCACCCATCATTTCAACCATGCGCCGCACATAGGCGAGACCCAAACCTACCCCCTCATATTGGCGGTTTAGGCCATTATCAATCTGCACAAAGGGTTGGAAGATCTGCTGCTGTTGTTCCGGCGTCATGCCAATCCCCGTGTCCCAGACGACAATATCGACCATCCGCCGGCCAGGGTCATCCGTGACTTCCAACCCGACTTCCCCATCCGCCGGCGTGAACTTCACAGCATTGTCGGTCAACTTTTGAATCATTTGAATGATGCCATCTCGATCGCTGATGATTTCCAGATCGTGTGGCTGAAGCGCAAAATGCAGCCTCTGCCCTTTTGCTTCAGCCTGCAACCGCGCCGGACGAACCCCAATGGCGCACAGCTCGATCAGATGGCACGGTTCCGCCCTTGAAATTGACCTTCCCGGCCAGCAACGCGGTGTGTAGTTCAAAATACTATTCACGAGCGCAAGTAGCCGATCTCCCTGCTTCGGATCCTGCTCTACATAGCGATGCTGCCGTTCGTTGAGGGGACCACTGAACTCCAGTTCCAGCGCATCTGCCATCCCCAATACGCCGGTGAGTGGGGTGCGCAACTCGTGGCTCACGTTTGACAAGAATGCATCTTTCAAGGCGTCGGCGCGGTGCAACTCCGCAACCGCCTGTTCAAGTGCCGCAGTTCGTTCCGTGACGCGCATCTCCAACTCATCGTTCAACTGGCGCAGTTCATCCTCGATCCGTTTCCGCTCGGTGATATCCATGTAGGTGGAGTGGAGTGCGCGGCGGCCTTGATAGATGGAAATATTCGAGCTCATGGAGACCCAAAACTCTCGGCCACGCGCCGTCCGCATGCGCACCTCGAAGTCAGAGACCTGACCCGTAGCCTGTAGCAACTCGGCCAGTCGAGCACGGTCATTTTGATCGACAAAATACACGTGCGCCTGCGTGCCAACACCACTGCCGTACTCGATCTCGAATAGTTGACTGGCGCGGGGATTCCCATACAGGATAATACCTGCTTCCGTGTCGATGACCGCCGCCGGCAGGGGCAGACCATCAGCGATGAGCCGATACCGTTCTTCGCTGAGGCGGAGCGCCTCTTCCATGCGCTTGCGTTCGGTGATGTCAACGACCATCGCAACGCCGGCGCAGCCATCCACTGCCTCGGGCAGCGGAATGGTCGAAAACAGCGTCCACAGGGTTGACCCATCATGCCGCATGAGGCGCAGTTCAAAGGTGTCATGGAGACCTGCATCGCGCCGTGGCATGTTCTCCAACGCAACCGCCCTGTCTGATTCGGTGAAGAACTCCGTCACATGCTTGCCAAGCATCGCGCCCTTCTCTTGGCCAAGCATCTGCTCCATACGCGGGTTTACATAGCGCGTAAACCAGTCTTGATCGATGACCCAAATTCCCTCGTCGGCTATTTCAACGATCATCCGATACAGCGCTGGGCTCATTTGTGACGCGCCTGGTGAAGTAACGGTGCGCGCAGACGCCTGTACCCCATGTGCGTCACGAACCGACACATTCAGCGCCTGCACCAGCCGCTTGTTCTGCGCCTCCAACTCAGCCTGGCGCGCCAGTAACTTATTCACGAGTCGCTCGTAGTCCTCGATCGTGGCTTCTGGCGGGGGTAGGGGGACGATATTCTCACTCTGCATCACGCGCCTCCGTTGACAGGTTTCCGGCAAAATCCATGATATACCCGATTATGAGGCGACGCCAGACCACATCATCACATGTTGCACGCCAGGTCGGATGGAGAGTATAGTCACGGCATGGCAACGTCTCACTTCTGGCACACTCTGCCGCGGCCGATCGTCGGGCTGGCGCCAATGAATGGAATTACCGATCATCCATTCCGCTACATCCAAAAAAAATACGGCAATCCCACACTCCTCTACACCGAGTTTACATCGGTGCGGCGTCTGGAAATCGGTGATCGCGACATTGCCAGAGACTTCCTCTTTGACGAAAGCCAACGTCCAATCGTCGCGCAAATCTTTGGCCACAATCCCGATCTCTTTCGGCGCATGGCCATCCTGCTCTGTCAACTGGGGTTCGACGGCATCGACATCAACATGGGGTGCCCGAGTCCGAGTGTCGTCGATCACGGCGCGGGCGCCGGTCTCATCAGGACGCCGGACCTTGCGCAAGCGATCATCAAGGCTACCCAGCAGGGTGTCGTGGCATGGCAAAACGGCGCCACCGCCCACGATGATCCTGGGATTCCCGCCGATTTGCTGCACCAGGTCGAGGCACGACACGCTGAACTGCCCCCAGCTTACCGGCAGCCGCGCGCTATTCCAGTAAGCGTCAAGACCCGCATCGGCTACGACTCACCATGCGTGGATGGCTGGATTCCCAAATTGCTGGAACAAAATCCGGCCGCCATTGCCATCCATGGACGCACACTGGATCAGGGTTCCACAGGGCGCGCAGACTGGGATGAAATCGGCTGCGCTGCGGAGTTGGCACGCGGTTCGGGCGTGGTCATGTTGGGGAATGGCGACGTAACTTCACTGGATGACGCCCACAGGAAAGCCGCCACGTATGGTCTGGATGGCGTGCTCATTGGCCGCGCCAGCTACGGCAACCCGTTTGTCTTTCGCCCTGGCGACAGAGCGGCTGCGCTGGCGCAGAATCCTTACTGCCTGTTACAGATTGCCCTTGAACATGCGCGCCTCTTTGACGCAACGATCAGCCAGGGCAATCAGCAACGTTTTCTACGCATGCGCAAGCACCTGAGTTGGTATGCGCGCAGTTTGCCGGGCATTACCGCCTTACGGCGCAGACTCATTGTCACCAATAGCGCAATCGAAGCGGAAGCCGCGCTGGCAGAATATTTCGCCTATCGAAATCGATGGGCGCAGCAGCTCAATTCAGCCGGACCCTAGCGACGCGCATCGACGGCACCCTGCTCGCACCTAAATCGAAAACGCCCAACGGCCCGGACCATGTTGAGCCAGATAAACAGCCACCGAGCGCGGCTGGTCCTCTGCCAGTTCGGCCGGCTGCTGCCGCAGCCAGTAGGCATAGTCACTGATGTAGGCATGCCCGCTGCGCGCCGTTAGCAATAGAAGCTGTCCAAGCGGCCCCGCCGCATCCATCAGCCCGGATGCATAGAAGGCCGGCTCAAGCCCGCCCAGGTCATATTCGACGCGCCGGAAGGTCGGCCGCCAACCAGGCTTCCCGTGCAACGTGACGAGGTCAAGCAACATGTACTGCGCACGCGGATCTTCGTTGTAAGGCATTCCGACACTGCCGGGGTTGTAGATCGTCCAGGGTCCCACCTGGCGCGCCAGTGGCCGATGCGTGTGCCCACAAACCACCACCGGCTCAGTCACGCCATCCAACATACGCTTTACCGCTCCGCCGCCAACCCCTCAAAAATGCCCCAGAACGGGTTGCCCGGCGCCCCATGAAAGAAACGCAGCGGCGGCGCATCTGCCAGCGCCAACTCGAAATCGGCCGGCCAACTGCGCAGGGTTGCCATGTGCTCAGGCTTTAAGACTTCGTTGGTCCACCAGAGGCATGGATAACGGCTCTGATCGGTGAACGGCGGGCTGTTTTCCACTGTGCGAATCTGACCAACCACCAGATCGTGATTGCCCTGGATGGCCGGCCATGCCTCGGCGGCAATCAGATCCATCACCTGATTCGGCCACGGACACCGGTTCAATTGGTCCCCCAGCAGGTACACGCCATCCGGCGCCTGCTGCCGCAGATCCTGCACCACAGCTTCGAGGGCAAGCAGATTGCTGTGAATGTCCGCCAGCAGCGCGATTCGCATGACTCAACCGTAGCGCGGGTCACGCGCGCGCACATACTGATCGCGGCCTGTGGCCGTTTTGTAGACCGTGAATAGCCCGTGGGTGGCTTCTTTGTCCGGATCGTAACCGTTCGCAAACGCCCACCGGTAGAAGCGGATGATCTCCGGCTCCGCCGTCACCACTTCCCAGTAGAAGAGTTCCGAAATGACGCCGCCTGCCTCCAGCATGCCCGTGCTGGCAAACGCCTCGAGCGTTGGCCGCCGATCGTACTCGATCGCATGGTGCGTTGCCTGCCAACCGCCCCGCTCGGCGGCTTCCGGCACACTTTCCAACACCGCAAATTGTGCGCAGGTCCGCCCATCCAGCGGTAACCCGACGCTCCCCGGATTCACGATGTGCCAGTGCCGGGGCGATAGGGCGCGTAGATCGACGCCGCCATGCGGGTCGGCCGAGAGCGACGCCGCATCTTGCCCATGCTGGACGAGATGCCGGTCAATTTGCACATGCGTATGCGCACTGATCAGCGTCCGCTCCTGCACCTGCTCGATTTCACCGACGATGGCCTCATCCGGCTGGCTGCGATAGAAACCGACCCGGTTGCGACCGGGCACGCCGTGGGCGATCCGCAACGGTTGCGTACCGGGGAAATAAGAGGTGATATCATCAGGCAGCATCGCCAGGTACGCCCCCTGCTCCACCGTGATTTGCTTCACCAACCAGTGTAGTTGCCCCCACCGGTCTGGGTCGTCACGACCGGGACCTGCCCGCTCTGTGCCATGGTCAAGATAGTAGAATTCGTGGTTGCCACGCACGACTGCCCACGGTCGCCGCCGAATTCTGTCGATAACCGGACCACTGAAAGGCACCGCGTTGATCAAGTCGCCGTCGACGACCACTTGATCCGGCTGCAGCCGTTCGAGTTCGGCAATGACCGCGTCCAGTGCATGAATGTTGCCGTGAATGTCGGCGAGTATGGCGATCCGCATAAGTTTTATACTAATCTGCGCCCCGGCGTTGGTGCAAAGTAAGATCGCATAGGATAATGGTTCATCATGGCAATCATTATCCGCTGGGTAGAACCAAACGATGCACCTCAACTGGTCGACTTCTTTGCCGCCGTCGACACCGAGACCAGGTTTCTATTGTATGAGCCGGGTGAACGGGCAACGACGGCCGAAGAGTGGCGGCAGCGCATCGAGGCGACGCTTGCCTCTGGGATTGACCTGTTCCTGGTCGCCGCCGACGGCAACCAGATCGTCGGCTTTCTGCGCGGCGCCGGCGACACACGGCAACGGTTGCGCCATACGCTTCATCTCGTACTGGCGGTGCGCCAATCACACGCCGGACAGGGCATCGCCACGCAGTTGTTTGCAGGCATGGAAGAGTGGGCGCTCGCTCACGGCATCCACCGCCTGCAACTCGAAGTCGCTTCCGACAACACGCGGGCACTCGCCCTCTACCACCGGCTGGGCTTCCGCGTCGAAGGCTTCCACCGCCACGCCGTTCTCCTCGACGGGAAATGGATCGATGACTATACGATGGGGCGATTATTGTAGCCTCGGCCGACCTGGCATTGGCTCGGAACGAATTATTCCTTCAATAGACTACGCGCGATCACCATCCGATTGATTTCGCTCGTGCCTTCCCCAATCGACATCAACCGCGTATCCCGATACATCCGTTCCACTTCAAACTCCCGGCTGTACCCATATCCCCCATGAATCTGGATCGCGTTCCGGCAGACGCGCTCGCTCATCTCTGTGGCGAACAATTTGGCCATGCCCGCCTCGGTTGCAAAGGGGCGCCCCTGATCCTTCAACCACGCCGCCCAATACAACATCAACCGCGCTGCCTGGATTTCCGTCGCCGCATCTGCCAACATGAACTGGATCGCCTGATGGTTGCCAATCGGCTGGCCAAAGGTCTTCCGCTCCCTGGCATACACCAGCGAAGCCTCATGCGCAGCTTGCGCCAACCCTAACGCCAGCGCGCCAATGCTGATCCGCCCCTTGCTGAGCGTCGCCAAAGTCTGCTGCAAACCCTTACCCACTTCGCCAATCAAATTGCTATACGGCACCCGGACGTCGGCAAAGGTCAGCGCATGCGTCGGGGAACCGTTCAACCCCATCTTGTGTTCCGGCTTGCCGATGACAAGACCCGTCGCGTTGGTTGGCACCAGGATTTGGCTCAGGCTGCGGCTTCCCCCTTTCGGATCCGTACGGCAGAGAACGATGATGGTATCGGCAACGCTCACATTCGTGATCCACATCTTGCTGCCGTTGATGACCCACTCGTCACCGTCACGTACTGCGGTCGTGCGCACTCCCCCCTGTAGGTCAGACCCTGCGCCAGGCTCCGTCAAGGCCAGACAGCCAAGCCGGCCACGGCCGGTGGCGAGTTGCGGCAACCAGCGTTGCTTCAGTTCCTCGCTGGCAAAGTCATTCAGCGGCCCCTCGCCCAGGTTGTTGTGCGCCGAGATGGCGAGCGCCGTGGAGCCGCACGCCCACCCCAACTCCTCGATCGCAATCGTGGCGCAGATCGTGTCGAGTTCGGCCCCGCCATAGTGCTCGGGGATCTGCAACCCCAACATCCCAAGTGGCCCCATTTTACGGACCGCTGCCCAATTGAATTCCCCCGTCTCATCAACATGTTTCGCCAACGGGCGCACTTCGGCGGCGACAAAGTCATGCACGATGCGCCGGAATGCCTGCTGCTCAGATGTCAGATCAAAGTTCATATCGTATCTCCTCATGGTTTCGCGGCTCTTGCGAGCGCGTGATACACTCCCAACGTTAGCCATCCGTCGCCGGACCCACGGCGCCATCGCAGCCCGCCACCAGATTCGTTGGGGGCCTATGGCCAAGTCAAGCGCAGTTCATCGTTCGAGTTCGCCCTACTGGACATTTTCACTGGTCGCAGTTGCCATCGTGTTGGTGATCGCACTGCCGCTGGTTTTTTGGCTCGGCCTCTGGTGGCTGTGGGCCTACCTGATTGCGATCAACGTGGCCACCTTCGCCCTTTACGGCTATGACAAAGCCGTCGCCGGGGGCGAACAGACCCGCGTCCCGGAGCGCGTGCTCCACCTGGCCGAGCTGCTGGGCGGCACACCCGCTGCGTTTGTGGGGCAAAGGGTCTTCCACCACAAAACGCAGAAGAGTTCGTTCCAGGTGAAATTCTGGTTGATAGTCGTCGTCCAGGTGCTGGCTGTGCTCGCGATCTGGTGGTTTGGCCGTGGCTGATCCAACGCTCTTTGGCATCCCGCTCGTGGTGTGGGCGCTCATCTGTCTCGGGATTGGCGCCGTCTATTGGTATATCTGGCCAAAACCGGATTTGCGCCGGACAAAGCCGCGTGGCAAATTCGTTGCGTTTATTCTACGCGCCGGCCATTCACTTGTATGGGTGCTACTGGCGGCCGGATGTCTGGCCGCGGGGGCAGGTTACGGCGCCGCCGGTTGGATCATTGCGCTGACGGCTATCCCGCTTTACATCACCTTTTTGGTCATGCTCATCCGCGACCGGCGTGCTGAGTTGGCCGATCTGGCGGCCCAACGCAAGTTGACAGGAAGCTAACGCTTCAACACCAACCGAACTGAAAGGGCAACGCCTGATGTTGATCGATCCGGCATTTTCTTCGCGGCGTAGCAATGTGTTGGCCACCCGTGGCATGGTCGCCACCAGCCAACCGCTCGCAGCACAGGCAGGGCTGGCAATGCTCCAGCGCGGTGGCAACGCAGCGGACGCGGCAATCTCGGTTGCGGCCATGCTCAATGTGGTCGAACCAATTTCAACTGGGGTGGGTGGCGATTGCTTTGCACTGTACTACGACGCCGCCACACAACAGGTGACGGCGCTGAACGGTTCTGGCCGCGCCCCAGCCGGCGCCTCGATCGATGCGGTGATGCGCCTGGGCTACACACAGATGCCGACCTACACCGGGCACGCAGTCTCGATCCCCGGCGCGGTGGCAGGGTGGTCCGATCTGCTTGAACGCCATGGTCGCATGGCGCTTGCCGACGTCCTACAGCCGGCCATCTGGACCGCAGAACACGGGTATCCCGTCTCTGAGTTGATTTCGCTGGGCTGGCGCACCCAGGTCAACAAATTGCTGCGCACACCGGGCTGGGAAAGCGGCGACCTGGACAACGGGCAAATCCAACCCAGCGGACACGAATTGCTCGTCGACGGTCGCGCCCCGCACGCCGGCGAACTCATGCGCATCCCGACGCTAGGCGCCACTTTGCGTGGCATCGCGGCGCACGGGAAGGAGTTCATCTACCATGGTGAATTTGCCCAACGCCTGAGCGAACACGTCCAACGGTACGGTGGCTGGATCACACCCGCCGACATGGCCGCCCACACCAGCACGTGGGACACGCCGATTACTGCAGATTATCGCGGCATCCGCCTCTACGAATGCCCGCCCAATGGACAGGGCCTGGCCGCCATCATCGCCTTGAACCTTGCGGCAGGCTTCGACCTCGCCGCGATGGCGCCTGCCGAACGGCTGCACACGATGATCGAGTGCATGCGCCTTGCCTTTGCCGATGCCCAACAGTGGGTCTGCGATCCGCGCGTTGTTCCCATTCCGCTTGCCGAACTCGCGGGCCGTGGATATGCCGACGCTCGGCGCCGCGCCATTCATCCCCACCGTGCCGCGCAGCGCGTGCCGTATGGTTCACCACTGGCCGGCTCCGACACGGTCTACCTGACGGTCGTTGACGGTGATGGCAATGCCTGCAGTTTCATCAATAGCCTCTACATGGGGACCGGCAGCGGGCTGGTTGTGCCGGGCACGGGCGTCAGCCTGCAGAATCGCCAACCCTCTTCGTCCTCGATCCCGCTCACCCCAACGCCCTGGCGCCGGACAAGCGCCCTTATCAGACCATCATCCCGGCCATGACCGTCCACACCGCCGGTGAACACGCCGGGGCGCTCCACGCTTCCTTCGGGGTCATGGGTGGCTACATGCAACCACAAGGTCACTTCCAGATGGTCGTCAATCTCATCGATCTGGGGATGAGCCCACAGCCTGCGCTCGACGCCCCGCGCTGGGCGTTGGCGGGTCCCCATGCGGGCCTGGGTGTCGGCGAGGAGGGTGGCCTCGTTCAGGTTGAGGCCGGTTTGGATTTCGCCGTCCTGGCCGAACTGGCCCGCCGTGGCCACCGATTGGCGCCGGTGGATGGCTTCCACCGCGGCGCCTTTGGCGGCGGGCAGATCATCCTGCGCGACCCCCACACCGGTGTCCTGACGGGAGGCAGTGACCCGCGCAAGGATGGGTGTGCAGTTGGATGGTGACTTGCGGTAGAATAAGCTCCATTCTTCCCCATTTCTCGCCGCAGGTGGCACATCAAGGAGGATGTCCGTGACTCAGCAAGTCACCAATTTTGCCCCGATCGAGTACAAGATGCGGGCAGCCGGACTGCCGCAGATCTTCATTGATACCTTCCACTTCTATTACGGGCAGTTAGCGGGTGGCGCGAACGGCTATATTACTCGCGCCGACGCCGGCCCGGTGAACGCCATCCCAGACTATGATGACCTTGGCCCACGCGAACTTGCCGCCGGCCAGGATGCCCTGGAACGCACGATCGTCCTCAAACTCAATGGCGGTCTCGGCACGAGCATGGGGATGAACGGCCCGAAATCTCTGTTGGTTGTGAAGGACGGCCTCAGCTTTCTCGACATCATCGTCCGCCAGGTCCAGTATTTACGACGCACCACCGGCGTGCGCCTGCCGTTGGTCTTTATGAATAGTTTCAATACGCGTGAAGCGACTTTGGCGGCGCTGACTGGGCACACCGGTTTCACTCAAGAGATACCTTGGGACTTTGTCCAACACAAGGAACCGAAGATCTGGAAAGCGGACCTTGCGCCGGTGACATGGCCTGCGGACCCCGAAAAGAATGGACGCCACCGGGACACGGTGATATCTACACTGCGCTCGTCACCAGTGGCATGCTGGAGCAGTTGCTGGCGCACGGCTACGAGTACGCTTTTGTGAGCAATGCCGACAACCTTGGCGCCGACCTTGACCTCCATATCCTTGGCTATGTTGCGCAGAATGAACTGCCATTCCTGATGGAGGTAGCGGACCGAACTGCGGCCGATCGCAAGGGCGGCCACCTGGCCCGCCAGGCCGACGGCCAACTCATCCTGCGGGAGTCCGCCCAGTGTCCCCCCGAAGAAGAGGCTGAGTTTCAGGATATTGAACGCTACCGGTATTTCAACACCAACAATCTCTGGATCAACTTGAAGGCGCTTCACCGGACTGCTCGCCGACCACGACGGTGTGATGCCGCTCCGCTGATCCGGAACGAGAAGCCGGTCGATCCCGGCGATCCCAGGTCCCCCGCGCGTCTACCAATTGGAGACTGCGATGGGGGCGGCGATCGGCATCTTCGCGGCGCCGAGGCCATGCGCCTGCGGGCGCGCTTTGCCCCGGTGAAGAAGAACAGCGATCTCCTGGTGATCATGTCGGACGCCTATCTACTGGGGAGGATTACGTGCTCACCCTGGCGCCGCAGCGCAATGAGGAACCGCCGATTGTCACGCTCGATGATCGCTACTATGCGCTGATCGCCGACCTGGGGCTGCGCTTCCCCCACGGCGCGCCATCGCTGCTCTTTTGCGACGAGTTGAAGGTGCAGGGCGACGTTCGATTTGGCGATGGGATTGTGATTAAGGGTAGCGTTCAACTGGTGAACCCAGACTCCATTCCACTAGTGATAGAAAATGGAACCGTATTGAAGGTGCCTTGACGACCACACCTGGAGCCGTGGAACGGCAGTTTTTGGTTTTTTTTTGGGTTTTTTTTTTTTTTTTTTGTTGTGGTTTTTTTTTTTTGGGGGTTTTTTTTTTGGGCCCTTTTGGGGGGGTTGGGGGTTGGGGGGGGGGTGACATACACTGAGAAAGAAGAAGTTGAGCGACTTCGTAGGCTTGGGCAGAAACGGGAATTATTTGGGGCGCTAAACAAACTGCGCGAAGGCACGACGCCTCAACAGAATCTCGAACTATCAGACGAAGATGCCTACCGCTGGCCGGTTTTTCCGAGGAGGTAATCACCAAACGATCAATGCCGACAGGAAGTTGATGGCAACCCAAAGTAGATTACCTGCTGCTACCTGATGCGCCGCATCGCTGCCAGCACCGCCGGCATCGCCTCTGTGTAGAGCCGGTGAAGCGGCGCGAAACCACAAAATCCCAGGCGCCGATGTGGGATTGAAACTCGGCGCCAAAGCCCTGCTTAAACTGCCAGACGCCCTGCATTGAGTCGTCTGCGTCATCCGGATTCGTTGGTGCGCCCCACCAATCGTACACCGCACAACCCTGTCGCTGCGCCCAGCGCAATGCTTCCCACTGCAATAGATGGTTCGGCATGTCACGCCGCCGGCGCTCGCTGCTCGCCCCATAGAAATACCAGGTGCGCGCACCGTAACGGAAGAGAAACAGACCGGCAACAGGCGCCTCCTCTTCGGTATGCTCCGCTAACAGGAGTGCGCCCCCCGCCGGATTGCCTGCATCCCCCTGTGCCCGCAGCATGGTCGTCCAGGCCGCCTGGTAGTATTCATAGGGCCGGATCAAGAACCCATCCCGTTGGCCGGTCTCCAGGTAGAGGCCATAAAACGCCGGGAGGTCGGGCAAGCCCGCCTCGCGCACGGTGATCCCGCGCTTCTCCGCCAGCCGCACGTTGTAGCGCCATTTATTCTTCATTCCGGCCAGCAGCGCTTCTTCACGCACGCGCACATCCGTGTATGCAGTGTTCTTGAACTGCACCTGATCCGTGCTGTAGCGCCAGCCGCGGCGCTCCAGCGCATGGAGCACGAGTCGGCCCTGCCCCGTGTCGTCACGGACGTCAGGGTCAATCTTGACAAAGATGCAGCCAAGCGCACGAGCATGGTCTTCGACCGCACCCAGCGCTTCATCGACCAGATCCAGGTTGGACCAATCCAAGACCGGGCCTTTGGGCACATACCCAATTCGAACAGGCACCGATCCCAAAGGTTGACGCCAGAGAAATTGCATCGCCGCACGGCCGGCAGCGCTTTCGACCGCAAGCCGGTCCGCATGCCACTCCGTTTGCCCCTTGATCTCGCCCCACTCCCAGCTCTGCAACACGTGTGGCTCCGGCACGTGCGCCCGCAACGTGCGCCATTCAGAGGCAGTAGCCACAGGACGCAGCCGCGCCGGCGTTGCAGGAGCGGCAACGCCGTTTCGACCGGCAACACGCAGGCCTGCGCCTCGCATCGCCCCGGGTAAGTCAGCCCGCCGGAGTTCGCGCGCACTTCTCTGCGCCACAAGTCCCGCCTGATAGAGCGCAAACCCTACCGGCGCCAGCGCCATGTCCCAGGCGCCTACAGCGCGCACGACCTCACCGCCAAACCCTTGTTTAAAGCGATACACCCCCCAAAGCCCCTGTTGCGGGAGTTGCTCAATGTCGATCGGGATCTGCTCCACCGGCGCACTGGCACTGATCGGTGATAGCGCTACCGCCAACTGTCCAAGCTCGTCCGGGATGCCCCAGAAGTCGTACCGCCGCGCCCCGCGCCCGCGCCCAGCGGATCCCCGCCCACTGCAACGCATGATTCGGCATCCGGTTCCGTTCGCGATCGCTGCTTGCGCCCCACAGATACCACGCACCTTCCCCGGCCTGCGCCACCACGATGGCGCCAAGTGGCGCCCCTTCGTACTCAGCAAGCAGAAAAACCGCATGGTCAGGCGCCAACAGCCGGTATGCCGCCGTAAAATAGTCGTCGCTGTGCACCGCAAAACCATCGCGTTGGCCGGTGGTGTGCATCAACGCGTGAAAGGTCGCCAAATCCTCCAACCCCAGTGCGCGGACCGTCACACCCTTGCGTTCCGCCAGACGCACGTTATAGCGCCACTTGCTTTTCATGCGCTGCAAGACACTCTCTTCGTCACCCTGAAGGTCGAGGACGATCGTGCTGGGGGGCTGAATCGTCTGTTGGCTCGGCCGGAAGCCATACGCCGCCAACCACGCTCGGTTCAGCGGCGTGTCCGGCAAATCAGGTTCGATCTTCAGTACCGACGCTCCGGCTTTCCGTGCCGCTGCCGACAGCGCATCCAGCAAACCGGTCGTCAGCGTTACATCGCTCCAGTCAGTCAACGGGCCACGCGGGATGTAGGCCACCTGCAGCCCCATACTCTGCCGCAGCAGCAACTGGGCGCCTGCCAGTGGGTGTTCTTCGGTCCCCACCGCCAACCTGCGCCAGCGCCAGCCGAACTCCGCCTTCAGCGCGCCCCAACCGCTTAACTGCAGCACATGACCGTCACGCCGCGCGGCAACCCACTGATCCCAATCGCGCGGCGACCACTGGTCCCATACTTTGGTTACTATTTTTGCTTGCCCAAACGCTGTTTCCACCATGCGGCCCATCATAGCACAGCCGCTTGCATCCCTCCCCCATTCACAATTGACAATTGACGATTCACGGTTGACAATTCCTCGAATTCTCTTTAAGCCATCCCATTTCAACCAACCCTTGCCTATGTCCATCATTATTGAAGCGGTTCCCAATTTCTCCGAAGGGCGACGCCCCGACGTCGTCGCAGCCATCGTGGAAGCCATCCAGGCGCCAGGCGTACTGCTCCTGGACCAATCCAGCGATGCCGATCACAACCGCAGCGTCGTGACGGTTGCCGGCGCACCCGAGGCGGTGCTTGAAGCGCGTTTCGCGCCGTCCGCACCGCCGCTGAACGCATCGACATGTTCAGCCAGCGCGGCGCACATCCGCGGCTCGGCGCCACCGATGTCTTGCCACTGGTGCCGATTGAAGGCATTACGGTGGCAGAGTGCGCCCTATTAGCGCACAAACTGGCGCAGCGGATTGGGGACGAACTGGCGCTCCCCGTCTATATGTATGCGGCTGCTGCAACCCGACCGGAGCGACGCCGCTTGCCCGACATCCGCAAGGGCGAATTTGAGGGACTGCTGGAGACAATCCATACCGCAGAGCGCATACCCGACTATGGACCGGCCAGGGTGGGATCGGCAGGGGCGATCGTGGTCGGCGCGCGGCCGTTCCTCGTCGCCTACAACGTCTATCTAAACACCGGGGACGTCGCCATCGCCAAGGCCATCGCAAAAACCATCCGCGAGAGCAGCGGGGGCTTCCCAGCCGTACAGGCGCTTGGACTGCTTGTCGAGGGTCAGGCGCAGGTCAGCATGAATCTGCTCGACACCAGCGTGACGCCGCTCCATGTCGTCTATGACGCGATCGGGCGGCTCGCCACCGAGCAGGGGGTGACCATCGATCGCTCAGAACTGATCGGCCTGACCCCGCGCTCAGTCGTCTTCGGCGCCGCCGCCCATTACTTGAAATTACCCGACCTGACCCCCACCCGCACGGTCGAAGAGGCCGTCCGCCAATCTCTAATCTCCAATCTCCAATCTCCAATCTCACAAAGAGACTGGAGATCAGAGATTGGAGATTTCACTCCTCCTGCGTGGTGATCCGCATCGCTGCGTCAGGACCGGTGACAAGGACGAGTTCCGGGGAGAGCGCCAGCCACGCCGCCAACTCCGGCTGCTTGAGCAGGGCAAAGTATTCGTCGCTGCCAAATTGGATCGTCTCCACGGTCATCTCTTCGCCGTATTGGGTGTCCACCCAGAGGGTGAGCGTTTGGCCGTCGGGACCGGTGAGCACACCCTGTTGCTGGAAGGTGCGCCCATTGACATAGCGCACCGCAGCGTCTTCGCGGACGCTGGTCGCGCGGCGTAGTTCGTCGAGTGTCTTGGCGGCAGCCACAGCCTCGAAGCCGGAAGCGCTCCGCATCATGACGACTTCGGCAGCGTCACGGACAGCGGCGTTGGCGCTCTCCCCGATTGCTCGCGGCATTGCGAGCTGCGTATTCGACATCTGCCCGCTGAGCACCGTTTCCTGGACCGGTTCTTCAACGAGATAGGAGGTGTAAGGCGTCACGATCCCATAACGTAGACTGAGGTCGACGATGGCGTCGATCACTTCCTGGTTGGCGCCGGTGCGCCGCACCTGCTCCAGGAGTTCGCCGATCTTGCGTGTGGCCCAAAGCCGCGCCACCACCGGTTCGCCACCGCGGTCACCAGTTCACGATCTGAATACACAAACGTTGACTCACGACCATTGACGGCCCCCGTCAACGTCACCTCAGCCGGTCCGCCGTCACGGTACCGACCGGCCACCACCAATTGCTCGCCGGCAAACAAATCCGGCAGCGGATACGGATAGAGATCCTCGACCAGCACGTCATCGCCAAATGCAAGTGACACACCTGTGAGCACCGGCGTGCTCACCTGCGTATAAAATGCGCTGACAGCCTCGTCAATCTTTTCCTCCGGCGCAACATAGCTGGCGCGGCCGCCTAAATCCTGGCTCAGGATGTCCAGCAGATCGGTGTTGACGTCATAGCCGATGCCAAAGGTGAAGAGTCGCACCGCACCATCCGCCGGTCGATTGTTGGCAGCGTTCGCAACTATCTGATCAGGGTTTACTTCGCCCTGCGTGGGTTGGCCGTCGGTCAAAAAGAGAATATACGCCGGGCGTCCGTCTTCACCGACCTGCGCCAGCGCCTCCAGTAGCGCCCGGTTGATGTCGGTGCTGCCGCCATCGCGCAGGCGATCGATCCACTGGTTTGCGAACTTCAGGGAATCGTTCGTAACCGGCTGCAGTTCGCGCGCCCACAGCGTGGCGCCCGTGCTAAAGGATATCAGGTTAAAGCGGTCCTCAGGATTAAGATGATCGACCACAAAATGCGCTGCATCACGCGCCTGCTTGATCTTGTCCCCGCGCATGGACCCCGAGACATCAACCACCAGCACGATGTCCCGCGCGACGATGTCCTCAACCGCAGCGTCGATCGACGGCGATGCCAATAATAGGAAATAACCCTCTTCGCCGGCCGGCTTGTAACTCAACAAGTTCAGGCCGATCGCCTGATCGTCCACGCCAAAGTACAGATCGAAATCGTTCTGTGGTTCAGCAGCGGTCGCTGCGTATGTCACCGTTGCAGCATCGTCCTGATCGCGTTCGATCTGAATGGGGTAAGCGGGGCTGTAGAGCGTGCGCAGTCCAGGCTCGTTCGTCAGGTTGACGACTACGTTGACTGACTCAACCGGCAGCGAACTGAGTTGCCGGGTCGGCAGAGGATAGTTGAAGCGGTAGAGGCCATTCTGCTGGTCAAGCACCTGCGTGTAGGTGAAAGAAATTTCACGCGATTCCCCCGGTGGGATGGGAAAGACGTTGGCCTGGAAGACGCCGCGCCCCACATATTCCAGCAAGGCGGGATCCAGTTGGCGCCGCACGATCTCCTCGTAGATCCGCCGCGCCTCTTCGCTGTCAAGCAACTTCCCTTCCATCGTCTTGCCATCCACGGTCATCTGGAAGTCGCTGACTGCGGCGTCCTTTGGAAGGGGAAACAGATAGACACCTTCTGCCGGGCGAAGACCATCATTGCGAAGCACTTGTTCAACACGCACTTCGGCGACGGGACCATCGATGGTTGCCGCAACGGCATGTTTTTCCACCACCACCCAGGTCGTTGGCGGCGCCGGCACAGGCATTGGCGCCGGCGGGATCGGCAGCGGTCGGGGTGGCGGGAATGGCGGCACGATACCCTGACCGTGCACCGGCAGCGCGCCAAACGCCAGTGCGATCGCGAACAAGCACACTTGCCATCGGCTCATTGTGTTGCGGCTGACTTTCATCGGACTCCTCCTCGTTTTGCATTGCCGTGTCCTCCTGCCAGGCTGGCAGTGCGGCGGCGCCGCTGCTACGGTGACGAGTGAGTGCCGGCGTATGTTCCGAAAAACCTGCCAGATCGCATGAATCCATCAAATGTCACTTGCGACGCAGTGTCGTGCCGGCTTATGCTAGTTTTATATAGGAATTATTGGCGAATTTGCACCCTGCGCTTTTCACCTTGATGAGCGGAACGACATGGCTACCGTTGTCCCTTTGCCATCTCAGGATCCAGCAGACGCTGCACCAGACACGAGCGAACAGAGCACGTCTAATGCAGCCGTTGAGACATCCCCTGACGCGCTGGATGCGGTGACTCTTGCCGAGTTGCGCGAAAGCCAGCGCATGCTCGCTACCCTACTGAGCAACCTGCACGGCATGGCCTATCGGTGCAAGAACGACCCGGACTGGACCATGGAGTATGTCAGTGAGGGGTGCTTGGAACTGACCGGCTACCCACCCTCTGACCTGATCAATAGTCCGAGCATTGCCTACGGACACCTCATTGACCCGGCAGACCGCACCGCGGTGTGGGATGCGGTCCAGACCGGGCTTAGAACGCAGGAACCCTTCCAGATCACCTACCGGCTGCACACCGCAGCCGGAACCCAGCGTTGGGTGCACGAACGCGGGCGGGCGTGTATGGCATGGACGGTGAACTGCTGGCGCTCGAAGGATACATCACGGATGTCACGGATGTGCAGCGATCACAAGCCGCACTGCATCGCGCCCATCAGGATCTTGAGCGCCGGGTAATGGTCGCACTGCGGAACTGGAGCTCGCCAATCAACGACTGCGGGAGCAGGAAGCGCGCTTCCACGCCCTGGCAGATCACGCAGGCGATGCCATTTTTGTCGTGGATCGGGATGGCATCATCGTCTATGCCAACGAACGTGCGGCTACCTTGACCGGTCTCGACGACAGGCGCCTGCGCCGTCAACCATTCGCCGGCATTGCCCCGCCAGAGGTGCAGCCTGTGCTTGCAGGTCGCCTGCAACAGTGCCTGACCGGCGGACCGGTGCCGAACCCGTTTGAAACGAGCTTACTCCAGGAACGACTTCCATTCCGGTCGAATTGAACGAGGTGCGCTCACTCTGGATGGATGTTGACGTTGACATCATCATTGCGCGTGACATCCGCGAACGCAATCGCGCCGTACAGGCATTACAACGCGAGCGACAATTCACGGACACCATTCTAGACACGGTGGCAATGTGGGTGGTCGTGATTGATACAAGCGGGAACATCATCCACATCAATCGCGCCTGTGAACTTGCGACGGGCCTGTCTCTGGATAACGTCCGGGGCAAGTCATTATGGATCACTTTTGTGCCTGCCGAGTCGCGTGCGCGGGTGAGCGCCTCCTTTGCCACATGGCCTGTTGAGCCGATGCCTCGCAGTTACGAGTCGAGTTTCACCACCAATGATGGCAAGGACCGCCACATCGCCTGGCAAATCGGCGCGGCATACCGCGAAGACGGCAGCGTCGCCTACTTCATCGGTGCGGGCATAGATATCACCGAACGGCAAGAGCTCGAAGAACTGCGCATCAAGGAACACGTGATCAACGCCAGTCTCTTGCCGATCGGCATTTTGGATCTCAATGGCCAGATTCTCTATGCCAACCCGGCGCTTGTGAGACTATGGGGGTATGGCAGTGCATCCGAAATCTTGGGCCTTGACCATGCACTGCTCTTTCAGTTCCCGGACCAGGTCAGATCGACTTTCGCACACGTTCAACAGAAAGGGTCCTGGACCGGAGAAGCGAGTTGCGTTCCCGGATGGCGTCCCGTTTGTGGTACATGCCGCCGCCAGCCTGGTCACAAATACGGCTGGCGAACCACTGCTCATCACTTCATCGTTTATCGATCTGACGGAGATTCACCGTGCGCAATCGGCGTTGGCTGTCAGTGAACGGCGCTATCGGCGCATCGTAGAAACCGCCCAAGAAGGGGTCTGGATGATTGACGCCGACTCACGGACTACCTTTGCCAATTGCAAGATGGGAGAAATCCTGGGTCGGCAGCCCGACGAAATGCTCGGCATGCATCTCTTCGAATTCATGGACGAAGATGGCCGGAAAATTGCAGAGGATAACTTGGAACGCCGGCGCCAAGGCATCAGCGAACAACACGAATTCAAGTTCCAGCGCAAGGATGGCGCCTTTGTTTGGGCACTCCTTGGCACCAACCCCATTCATGACGACAACGGCGCCTATTGTGGCGCCCTGGCCATGGTGACGGACATCACTGAGCGCAAACGCACCGAAGCGGCCCTTGCTCACTACGCAACTGAACTCGAACAGTCGAACCAGGACCTTGAGCAGTTTGCCTATGTGGCGTCGCATGACCTTCAGGAACCCCTTCGCATGGTTGCCAGCTACGTGCAGTTGCTCGCAAGGCAATACCAGGGCAAACTTGATGCGGAAGCCGACCAGTATATTGGCTACGCTGTGGACGGCGCGAAGCGGATGCAGCGCCTGATCCAGGATCTATTGACGCTCTCACGCATCAGCACACGACCGCAAACAATGCGCAATATCGACTGTGAAACGGTGCTGGCAGAGGCGCTGAAGAACCTCCAGATTGTGATCGAGGACAGCGGTGCGTCGCTAACTCATGCGCCTCTACCAGTCGTCTATGCCGACCAAGGGCAACTGGTGCAGTTGTTCCAGAACCTGATCGGCAATGCCTTGAAGTTTCATGGTGATACCCCACCGCAGGTGCACATAGAGGCGGAATTGGAGCCCGGCGACGGCGCAGTGGAACCGCCGCATTGGTTGTTCCGCATCAGCGACAACGGTATCGGGATTGATCCGCAATACTTCGACCGCATCTTTGAGATCTTTCAGCGTCTACATAACCGAGACGAGTATTCGGGCACCGGCATCGGCCTGGCTATCTGCCGGCGAATTGTGGAACGGCATGGTGGGCATATCGGCGTAATCTCCACGCCCGGGCATGGCGCAACCTTCTTTTTTACATTACCGGTCAACGTGACAAATGCACTCAACGACTGTGATTCTGATCGTAGAGGATAACCCAGGAGACGTGAATCTCTTGCGCCGTGCGCTCAGCGGGGTGCGCTCCGTCTCGCTTTTTGTCGTCAATGACGGCGCAGCCGCCATTGAATTCTTACGCCATGAAGGTGAATATGGTGGCGCACCACGACCGAATCTCTTGCTGCTCGACTTAAGTCTGCCCAAAATGGACGGGCACCAGGTGCTGGCGGTGGTCAAAGGTGATCCGTCACTCAAATCAATCCCGGTCGTCATCTTAAGTGGATCGAACGCACCAAACGATATCAGCAGGGCCTATGCACTTAACGCCAATTGCTATATTGCCAAGCCGATCGACCTCGACGATTATGATCGCGTCATCAAGGCTTTTGAACAATTCTGGCTCCAGATCGCCCAACTCCCCGGAAGTGAGACGGAATGAGATGAATCGTGAACCCGTACAACTGCTGCTCATCGAAGACAATCCAGGCGACGCCCATCTCATCCGCCAAATGATTTCGGATATCAACCTGGCGCCAACGGCGGCGCCTGCCCTCGAAATCACATGGTGCAAGACCCTGCGCGAAGGCCTCGCATTACTCAACCTTCAACCCATTCACCTGGTGCTACTAGACTTAACCCTCCCGGACAGCTCCGGCCTCGTCACGCTGGCGCGTACACAAGCGTCAGCGCCAACACTCCCGATCGTAGTGCTCACCGGCGTGGACGATGAAGAATTGTCGTTGGACGCAGTCCATAACGGCGCCCAGGATTATCTGGTCAAGGGACAGGTGGATGCACAGTTGCTCAAACGCTCGATCCGGTACGCACTGGAGCGCATGGAGCTGATGGCGACACTGCGCAAGTATTCACACGATCTTGAACAGCAGAATGCCGAACTGGACGCCTATGCCCATACCGTAGCACACGATCTCAAGAACCCATTGGCTGCAATGGTTGGCAATGCCCAACTGCTGCTGGACGCAGGCGCCAGCTATGATCGCGCCATGCGTAACGCAATCGCCGCCGATATCGTTCACGCTGGGCACAAGCTCTATAGCATTATTCAAGAACTGCTTTTGTTCTCACAGGTCCGAAGAACGGATGTCGAATCAACGCCTCTCGACATGCCGGAAATTCTGAACGAGGCGATGGCACAACTCACACTCATAGCGCCCAATTTCGAAAAGGTGACGATCACAAATCCGTCACCTGACTGGCCGATTGCACGGGGCTATGCTCCTTGGATCGAGGAGGTGTGGGTCAACTACTTGAGCAATGCACTGAAATATGGCGGGCGGCCGCCACAAATCTGCGTTGGCGCCGGCCCCACCGAATACGGCATGATCCGCTTCTGGGTCAGCGACAATGGGAGCGGGCTCACGCCAGAACAACTTGATGGCATCTTTGTCGAGTTCACGCGTCTCTCGCAGGCACGAGCCACAGGACATGGACTCGGGCTATCAATCGTGAAACGTATCATTGAAAAGCTCGGCGGGCAAGTCGGCGTCGAAAGTGAACCGGGATACGGCAGCACCTTCTACTTTACTTTGCCCGCTGCATAGAAGGTGTTCCTATCGAATTGACAGCAGCAGTCGCCCTGCGTATACTATGGATTACAATAGGGGCGTTTGGTCGTCGTGTGCCAACGACCCGATGTGTCTAGCATGCAGCCCTTTGCAATTGTGCGGGCATAGTTCAACGGCAGAACAGTAGCTTCCCAAGCTACCAGTACGGGTTCGAATCCCGTTGCCCGCTCTACGAAGAGCACCCGAGCACCGAAGCCGGGTGTTTTTCTTTTCCAGCATCCAAGTTGACCATTTCGGTCACGTTAGAGGCCTACAGCACAGTTCGCCGCACCAATGTGCGGCCGCTCCAAGCCTTGCTCACAACGACGCACCTGGAAAGCAGTCCGCATGCCCACTGATCAGATCATTCTGCTCGCAATTCTTGCGATCAGCACACTCCTGTATGTAACCCAGTGGCTTCCGATCGAACTGACTTCGGTGCTGATCATCGTCGCTCTGATGGCGACCGGTGTGCTCAACACCAGCGAGGCGCTGTCCGGCTTCAGCAGCAGTGCAACCATCACCGTCGGCGCCATGTTTGTAATTAGCGCCGGACTGGTCCGTACGGGCGCACTTGAGAACGCCACGGCAATGATCGTGCGCGGGTCCCGCGGCAACCCATGGCGCATGCTGCTCTTGATCGCCATCATCGTCCCTTTGATCAGCGCCTTCATGAACAACACGCCGGTCGTCGTCATGATGATTCCCGTCGTGCTCTCACTGAGCAAGCGGTTTGGCGTCTTCCCATCGAAGTTCTTGCTCCCCGTCGCCTATCTGGCGACGCTCGGCGGTACGATCAGCCTGCTCGGCACCAGCACCAACATCTTGGTGGATGGCATGTACCGCGCAAGCGGTGGCCCGGGAATCGGTCTTTTTGAATTCACAAAATTCGGACTCATCTATGCCGGCGTCGGCGTGATCTACGTCATGCTCTTCGCCAATCGCATCCTCCCGGATCGCGCACCACTGGCCAGCCTTGCTGCGCGCAAGGACAGCGCCGTCTACATCACTGAACTCACTGTGGAGGCAACCAATAGCGCCGTGGGGAAACTGGTGCCGGATCTCTTCCGTTTCATCGCCGACCCAGGCCGTGCGATGCCTCCGGCGCCTGCCCAACGCCGCCATCGGCGCATCAGCAAGCCGCCTGCCACTGAACCGGCACGCATTGCGAACTCAGTCGAACTGCTTGAGCTTGTACGCGAGGGTGAAGTCTTTCGCGCCCAGGAGACCAACAATCTCCGCCTTGCACCAAACGACACCTTGCTGGTGTCAGGCACGCCCAAAGAGATCGCGGCCTTCATGAAAAGCGCGGGTATGCCACTCGCGACCGTGCTGGATGATGGCGAACGTGAACCCCAGCGCGACGTCGAGCAGGAAGTGATTGAGGCCGTGGTTCTCCCACAATCAAGCGTCATCGGGCGGCTGGTCGCAGATTTACGCCTGTATGCACTCTACGGCGTCAGCGTCATGGGCGTCCAACGGCTTGGACGCCAGCAGTTTCGGGGTCTGCGCGGGATGCGCCTCAACAGCGGCGATGTCCTGCTGTTGCGTGGCAGCCGTCAGGGCCTCGCAGCAGCCACGGAATCCAATCGCCTGCTCGTCGTCGAAGGTGTCGACGAAACCATCATTCGCACTGGCCGCAACTGGCAGGCGTTGTTGATTCTCCTCGGTGTCGTCCTCTTGGGTTCTTTTACCGAGATCCCAATTGTGTCGCTCGCATTGGCCGGCGCAGCGCTGATGGTCATCACCGGCTGTCTCCGTCCTGGCGAAGCCATCCGCTCGCTCGATGCCTCCTCATTGCTGCTGCTCGCAGGAACCATCCCTTTGGGCGCAGCCATGGAAGCCACTGGGCTTGCCCAAACCGTAGTCGATTGGCTGCTCAATACAGTCGGCACAGCCAATCCACTGCTCTTTCTTTCGATGTTCTTCTTGATGACTTGGATATTGACAGAACTGCTGTCGAATAATGCGGTAGCAGTGCTCGTCACGCCGATCGCATTAAGTCTGGCGCAATCGACCGGCATGAACCCAACCGCGCTGTTGAGGGTGGTCATCTTTGGGGCAAGTTGTTCATTCGTCATGCCGCAGGGCTACCAGACCAACGCCATCGTCATGGGCCCCGGCGGCTATCGCTTCATAGATTATGTCAAATTCGGGCTTCCCCTCTCCCTCCTCTGCTGGCTCGCCGCCACAATCTTCATCCCAATCTTCTGGCCACTCTACTAACCCTATCTCCCCGTCTCCCAGTCTCCCAGTCTCCCAGTCTCCCAGTCTCCCAGTCTCCCAGTCTCTTTGTCTCTACCCCTCCCCCAAACACTCCATCCCTTCATTCCTCGGATTATTCACATACGTGCTCACCGCCTTCGCGTTCATCAACTCCGGCGGATAGGGTCGAAATAGATGGGACAGGGTAGAAAGCTTGGACGGCGAATCGTCAGTTCCCGTACTCAGCCACTCTCGAAAATCCTCAGGGGCGACAATGACGGGCATACGATTGTGGATTTCCGCCATGAGTTCGTTTGGCTCAGTCGTCAGGATCGTACAAGTCTCCACTGCGCCCCCATCGGGCGCCGACCACGTTCCCACAACCCGGCAAAGGCAAAGACGCCGCCATCGCTGGGCGTGATGGCAAATGGCTGCTTGCTTTTGCCGGTCTGCTTCCATTCATAGAAGCCGCTGGCCGGGATCAGGCAACGCCGGCGCTTGAACGCCGCGCGGAATGCGGGCTTCTCACCCACCGTTTCGGCGCGAGCATTGATCATCCGTGCGCCGATGCTTGGATCCTTGGACCAGGACGGAATCAACCCCACAGCACATGCGCCCACACCCGTTTCTGCGAGGGGGGATCGACGCGGATCACGCCGACCGGTTGCGTCGGCGCAATATTGTAGCGCGGGGCGAGGATCGGCAGATCGGCGAGATCGAAGATCTCGGCGAGTTGTTCTGGAGATGCATAAAGCAGAAATCGTCCACACATACCTGCCATTGTACCCATAAGACACAGATCCCCAAAGGCGCAAATCGATGCGTCCCCCGTCCCCCCCGTCCAGAGCACGTCCGTCAGAGCACCATCCCGTCAGGGTGGTGAGTCCCCCGTCCCCATCCGTCCGAGCACCATCCCGTCAGGGTGGTGCCATCCCCGTCAAGCACCATCCCGGCAGGTGGTGTCCCGTGCCACCGTCTGGTCAGAGCACCATCCCGTCAGGGTGGTGTCCCCCGTCCCCCCGCGCGTCAGCGCACCATCCCGTCAGGGTGGTGATCGTTGCCCCTGATCCGTGCTGCAGCCAGCCGCGGCTTTGGCAACGCGAACCACTTACTCACGTGCGTGGCTCTGATTGGCACGTCTCCCCATTCACCATCATCCACGCGATCTGCAATCTTTGTCCTACGTACTACTCCGAGTATGATGCGGCGCAGATCAATGACGCGCCTGCGCTCGCAGCGCCGGCAAGGAATGGATGTAGAGAGACGACCGTGACTCATCTGTCTGGTAATCAAGGCCCCGGCGGGCAAATCCCACGCGGCGTTGCCGACTTTTTCTGGGAAGAAGCACAAGCCCGCCGCACCGCCGAAGCAAACCTGCTCAAACTCTTTCGCACCTGGGGCTACGGGGACGTGATCCCACCCGCGTTTGAATACGCCGGCACACTGACCGACCGCGGCAATCAGGCGCTCCAAGGCGAACTCTGCCGCTTCATCGACCGCGACGGCAGCATGTTGGCCCTCCGCGCCGATATGACAATCGCCGTCGCCCGCCTCGTCGGCACGCGCCTTCATGACCGGCCCATGCCACAGCGATTCTGCTACGCCGGCAACGTCTTCCGCGATGTCGAGGCGCGCGCCGGCCAGCAGCGCGAGTTCTGGCAGGCCGGCATCGAATTGATCGGCAGCCATGCGCCCGATGCCGATGCGGAAGTGCTGGCACTCACCGCGCGGGCCTTGCAAGTCTCGGGCATCCCGGTCTTCCAGATCGTGCTTGGGCAGATGCAATACTTTTCCGGTATGCTCGAAGCACTGGCGCTTAATGAGGACAATCACTTACGTCTTCAGGCAGCGATCGACCGCAACAGCGAAGCCCAGTTAGCGGCATTTCTTGAAACCGCCCAGTTGCCGGCCACACAACGCACCGCGTTGGAACGACTCACCCGCCTGAGCGGCCCTCATGTTGAAGAGATTCTGGCCGAGGCGCGCCGGCACGCCCTGAACCCAACCATGACCGGCGCAGTGGACAATCTTGCCGCCATTCTTGACAGCCTGGCGGCGTTTGGCCTGCTTGACCACGTCACCCTCGACCTGACCGAAATCCATGACCTGGGCTATTACACCGGCATCACCTTCGAGGCGCTCGCACCAGGGCTGGGGTTTCCACTCGCCAGCGGCGGTCGCTACGATCACCTCGTGGGGACCTTTGGCGCCCCCCAACCTGCCGTCGGCGTGGCCTTTGGCATCGATCGCCTCCTGCTGGCCAGGCGCACACGGGCTGAACACCCTACTCACCCAGCCCCACTCGCCCCCGATCTGCTCGTCTCTACTCTGCATGACGCCATTTGTCTGACGTTGGTCGAAGCACTGCGCGCCGCAGGACTCACCGTTGCCTACGATCTGGCACACGCCACCGGCGAGGCACTCGTGGCGAATGCGCGCAGCCAGGGCATCGCCAGCGCGTTGGAATGGCTGGGGGCAGCAGGCGCCCTCTACACCCTTACCGAAAATCCCGGCGACACCGCGGTGCAGACCATTCCGGCGACAGTTCTCCTGGAAACTCTTCTGAATCACCCAGCATTGCGACCGGTCGCATCTGGCGCTGCGGCAGGAGACCGGCCATGACGCACGCTGGAGATCTTGCCCCGGAATCGCTGCTTTTCGCACTCCCCAAAGGACGGATGGCCGACCAAACGCTGGAGTTGTTGCAGGCGGCGGGTCTGCCCTTGCCCGCGGGCGATCAGGGCCGGCGCCTCATCCTGAACAGCACGGACGGCGCGCTGCGCTATGTCATGGCAAAGCCCGTCGATGTGCCCACTTATGTCGAGTATGGCGCCGCTGACCTGGGCGTATGCGGACTGGATACCCTGCGTGAGAGCCGCCGTCAGGTCTACGAACCGCTCCTCCTCCCATTTGGACGCTGTCGCTTGAGCCTGGCCGGACCGGCAGACCAGCCGGATGTCCCCCTCCGCTACGCCAGCCAACCCCGCGTTGCGACGAAATATCCAAACCTGACCGAAGAATTCTTTCGTGCGCGGGGGTCAACGCCGAAATCATCACGCTCAACGGCTCCGTCGAACTTGGCCCGCTGGTTGGCCTCGCCGACTATATCGTGGACCTGATCGAGACCGGCAGCACCCTCAAAGCCAACGGGCTCACCGAACTTCGCGTCATCATGCCGAGCCAGGCCGTTCTCATCGTCAACCGCGCCGCCTTTCACCTAAAAACCAATGCAGTGCAAAGCGTCCTGCACCATTTGCGCGCGGTGATACGGGATTCGTAGATTGACAATTGACCATTGACCGTTGACAATTGACCATTATTGCTCTTCCTTGCCAAACCATACAGACGGTGCGCCCGCCATGCCCGAGATAATCCCTTCCGCCCGCATTATGGGCGTCCGCTTTGTTCGCTTTCAAGCCCTCGGCGACGACCGTGGCCGCTTCTTTGAGACCTTTCGCAAACAGTGGTTTCCAGAACGAAGCTGGGAAATCGTCCAGACCAATCGCAGCGACAGCCGCGCCGGCGTGTTGCGCGGACTCCACTACCATTTTCGCCAGGTAGACTATTGGCACGTCGTGCGGGGCGCCATCCGTGTCGGGCTTGCAGACCTGCGGCAGGACTCTCCCACGGTCGGGGCCAGTGAAGCGCTGGAAATCGGTGAAGCCAATGAGATGGGCGTCTTTCATTCCCTCCGGGTGGCGCACGGCTTTTACGCCTTGACCGACGCCACGCTCACCTATATCGTTGACAACTACTATGACGGCGCCGACGAACTGGGTGTCGCCTGGGACGATCCCGATCTCGCCGTGCCCTGGCACGTGAAATCGCCGATCCTATCGCCACGCGACCAGCAGAACCCGCGGTGGAAAGCGATCACCGAGGACAAGAGGCCGTAAAGGTGATTCGTCGCCGCCAGCTCGCGAACAACGCAACACGAGATCTCTGATCTCCAATCTCTGATTTGCAATACGCTCAGGAGCACCCATGTCCTCACCCATCCGCATCGGCGTCATTGGTGGCAGTGGCGTCTATCATATCGAACAGCTGACCGATATCGAGGAGCGCGTCGTCGAGACGCCTTTCGGATCGCCGTCGGACGCCTACATCCTTGGCACGATCAATGGGCAGCGCGTCGCATTCCTGGCGCGCCATGGTCGCGGCCATCGCATCAATCCCAGCCGTGTCAACTATCGCGCCAACATCTACGGCTTCAAACAGTTGGGCGTGGAGTATCTGATCGGCGTCAGCGCCTGCGGCAGTCTCCAGGAGGAGGTGGCGCCCGGTCATATCGTGATCCCAGACCAGCTCTTCGACCGCACGCATGGCCGCAAAGCCAGTTTCTTTGATGATCCGGCGGCCAACACCGGCGGGCTGGTGGTCCACATCAACGTCGCGGATCCATTCTGCCCCGCCCTCAGCGAAATCTGCTACCAGGCGGTGAAAGCGACCGGCAAACCGGTGCACAAAGGGGGCAGCTTCGTCACCATCGAGGGGCCGCGCTTCAGCACCAAGATTGAAAGCCGGATCTTCCGCAGTTGGGGACTTGACATCATCGGCATGACCACGACGCCTGAAGCCCAGTTGGCGCGAAGCCGAGATGAGCTACGCCGTGATCGCCCATGTCACGGACTATGATGCTTGGCATGAGAGCAAAGAACCGGTCACCGTGGAGATGGTGATCAAGACCCTGCTTGAGAACGCCGATGCGGCCAAAGTCGCGGTCGTCAACGCCATCGATCTCCTGGCTGATGCCGGCCCAAGTCCCTATGCCAACGCTCTGGCCGACGCCTTTATCACCTCCAAAGCCGCCGTCGTACCCGAAGTCGTCGAACGGCTCAATCTCCTCATTGGGAGATATTTCGCAGAAGGCAACTGGTAGGTATCAGCAAGCAAAGGAGTCTCGATGCCACTTGCAGCGATGCAGGGCGTCCTTGCCCATGCCCTGCGCCACGGATACGCCGTCGGCTACTTCGAGAGTTGGGATCTGTATTCGCTTGAAGGTGCGCTGGAGGCAGCCGAGGCGACCCGCTCACCGGCCATCATCGGCTTTGGCGGCGCCGTCACCAATCCGGCTTGGCTCGAACAGAACGGAATCGAAGCGCTCGCCAGTTTATCGATCTGCCTGGCGCAGCGTGCAACCGTGCCCACCGCGGTGATCTTCAATGAGGCGCAGACCTTCGAACAGGCAATTCGTGGGCTCAAAGCCGGCTGCAACGCCCTGATGGTCGACAGCTCCAACTTGCCGCCGGCACAGCATCAGGAGGTCACGGCGCGATTGGCGACCGCAGCGCACGCTGTCGGCGTAGCCGTCGAGGCCAACTGGGCCATCTCGCCAATGCCGCGGATCCCTCGCATCATGCAGCCCCCCACCGACCCAGCCGACGCGGCAGCCTTCGTGGCTGCGACCGGGATCGACGCCCTGGCCGTGGCCATTGGCAACGTGCACTTGCTGGCGCAGGGGGAGGCCACCGTCGATCTGGATTTGCTTGCCCGCATCCATGCCGCCACGCCGGTCCCGCTGGTTATCCATGGCGGCACCGGCTTTCCGCGTGCTGCGATTCGTGATGCCATCCGGCATGGCGTTGCCAAATTCAACATCGGCACCATGCTCAAACAGGCGTTCTTCGACGGCGTACGCGACGCCGCAAACCAACCGGCCACCCCCGGCAGCACCATCCATGACCGTATCGGCTCACGCGACTCGGCGGACATTCAACTGCAGGGCAAAGAGCGGATGAAGTCGAAAATACTGGAGCTCATCGAACGATATGGCAGCGCCGGCATGGCCGACCGCTGGTGACCCGGAGGAACTCACGATGAGCCAAATCCAAAACCAAACCGCGCCAGAGGTGGTCTGCGCCGGCATCCTGGTCGCCGACATCTTCGCACCGCCCCTGCCAAGACTGCCGCAGGAAGGCGAATTGCTGAAGGTGGATGATTTCTTGATGACGGTTGGCGGCTGTGCTGCCAACACCGGCGCCGATCTCGCCAGGCTCGGCGTGCGTGCTGCCGTCATGGGCAAGGTGGGGGAGGACATTTTTGGCGATTTCGTCATCAACGACCTGGCGCACAAGGGGCTGGATGCCGCCCACATCCGCCGATCCGAGACCTACGGCACCTCGCGCACCGTCATCCTGCCGGTGATCGGCCAGGACCGGCGCTACATCCACACGGTGGGCGCCAACGCTGATTTCACACCGGCGGATCTGGACCTCGACACGGTCATGGCGGCGCGGGTCTTCTACGTGGGGGGCTATCTGTTGGCGCCGGCATTGACGGCGGCGGCGCTGGCCGAGATCTTCCAGTTGGCCCAGCAGCGTGGCGTACAAACGGTCCTCGATGTGGCGGGCGTTGGGGCCTCCAGTGACCTGGAAGCGTTGCGGCCCATCCTTCCGCACACCGATGTTTTTCTTCCCAATGACGACGAGGCTTTGCTCTTGACCGGCGAGCGTGACCCGCTGCGCCAGGCGCAGATCTTCCTCGACCTTGGTGCGCGGGTTGCCGGGATCACCCTGGGCGCGCAGGGTGCCATCGTGCGGACCGCGCAAGATACCGTGCGTGCCGGCGTCTATCCCGTCGACGTGGTCGACCCATCGGGCAGTGGTGATGCGTTCGATGCGGGCTTCATTGTGGGCATGCTTGAAGGCTGGTCGCTGGCGCGCACGGTGGCATTCGCCGCCGCAGCGGGCGCCTGCGCCTGCACCGCCCTCGGCTGCACCGCCGGGGTCCGAACGCGAGCAGAGACAGAAGCGTTCATCCGCAACCACGCATCGATTCTTACTGCGCCGGACGCATAAATCGGCGGTCGCTCAGGGCAATGCTCAGTCAGGTTGAGCCAATTCATCCTGACCTTCCTTGAATCCCAGAAGTCCCAGTTCAGGCAGCAAGTGCCTCCGCCAGTGGCCGCGGTTGCGTGCGTCGCACTGGCCCAACACTATCCATCGAACGCACAACTCGCGGCCAGTGCGTCGCACGCAACCGCTAATGAACCTACCCCGCGTTGTTTCCGCGCCAGGTGCGACGCACAGTGCACAGGTTGGACGTTCGGCCACCGTCATTGGCACCGTGCAACGCACCGCCGGGCCGCCTCGCCCGTCGCACTGGCCCACCCCAACCTATCAAGCGCACAACTTGCAGCCAGTGCGCGCACGCACCCGCCCGGCGCTGCCCCGTTGCCTCGGCGCCCACCGCGCGGGCGTCGATTTGCGCCGGCGGCCGGCGCACTGCGGGCAGAGCCGTTCGTCGTTTACGACAACCCACCGTTCCATGCGAATGGTGTGCGCCACGCTGTTCTCCCATCACACGGTGACCGCACCGGCCAAAAAAACGCCGCGGCCGGCGCACGGCGTTCGCGACGCTCGATGCGGAGGTATGCTGTTGTTTGGGTATCACAGTGCGGCGGGGTGCGGGTACCAGATCAGGAGGCTTGCTGGCGGCGCAGTTCACGCACCCTTTCAAGCGTTGTTCGATCTCTTTCTAAGTTGGGATGACCAACGGCTTCATCAAAATCCACAGCAAGTTCTAGTTCACGTTCAGTGTCCATAAGTCGGCCCAATGTTTGCATAGGCCATCGCCATATTGTAATGAATTATGGCTTCATTCCAGCGGGCACCAACTTGGCGAAAAAGTACTTGTGCCTCTTTGTAGTACACCAACGCCTGAGCTTGATCCTCCAAGACTGCGTAGACAGCACCGATGTTCGCCAATGTCGTTGCCTCACTGGCCTTACCCCCAACTTGCCGAACAAGTACTAACGCATTGTTGTAGTAGTCTAGTGCCTGTGTTTGATCGCCCAGAGTCGAATATACATTCCCGACATTCGTCAAAGTTGTGGCTTCTCCTGCTCTGTCCCCAACCCGCCTTAGAAGCGGCAGCGCCTCGTTCAAGTACGCTAATGCTTGTACCAAGTCCCCAAATGGGAGTAAACAATCCCGATATTCGTGGTGTCGCTGCCTCTCCGGCTTTGTCCCCGATCTGCCGTCGAATTGCCAGCGCCCTCAGCGTAATACGCCAGTGCCTGAGCTTTGTCGCCAAGAGCGGAATATGCCGCACCCATATTAGTCAGCGTCAATGCTTCACCAGCTTTGTCCCCAACCTGCCGCTGAAGCGGCAGTGCCTTTCGTAATATGCTAGTGCCTGAGACTCCTCGCCCAAGGCTGAATGTACGGTACCAATGTTCGTCAGCGCCATGGCAATACCAGCGTCATCCTGAACCTCAGAGAGTAGGGGTAGCGCATCCTCAAAATATCTGAGTGCCTGCCCTTGGTCTCCTAGATCGGAATAGGCTGTGCCGATATTCAATAGCGCCGTAGCCTCGCCCGAATGATCATTACTCAATCTCCATATCGACAACGACCCGGCGTAACATGTCAATGCCTGCTCTTTGTTTCCTAGGTCTGCATGGACATTGCCCATGTTCATCAGCGCTGTTGCCTCTCCAACTCCGTCAGCAACCTTTCCGTAGAATTGGCAGCGCCTCATTGTAGTAAGCTAGTGCCTGCTCTTTATCTCCTAGGGAAGAATAGACAACACCCATATTCGTTGAGGCACTGGCGGCGGTGTGGTCATCACCATGCGCCTTCGCATAGGATACTACCCGCGCGCCCATGAAAGATGTTCATGACAAAGCCTTCGACGAACAAGATAGGTAACGATTGCCCCATGAAAGTAACTAGTCGCTCGCTATCGTCAGGAATCTGCTCCCATGCATATCGTATCTGTGGCCAGATGGACTCGATATGGCGCCAGTTGGCGCGGTCCCTGTCAACTTGTGCCATATAGTACACGCTATGGCGGACCGAAGCGTCTTTTTGCGTTGCCGGAGTTGCTAAGGCGTGCACTACTTGATGAACTGCAAGTTCACTGTCTTCTGTGATCTCGACTAGGTTACGTGCTACAAGTAACCCTAACTTTTCGGTGTCAGCCCCGGCGACGACTGCCGCAGCATCAACGTCAAAGCTCGCCGGTTTCGGTGCAAACGCGCCAAGCGCATAAAAGACGTCTTCGCAATCAGGATTCGTGCGCCCCAAATCCTCGATGCTCAACCGGAGCACGGCCTCTAGCGTCTCAACTTCGCCAGTCAGAGAGCCTAGCCGCCGCTTTGCCAGTGCCATGCGCTCAGCAACACTCCCCATTCGCTCGATTGCCTGCCTACTTGCCTTCTGCAACTTGGACCGGCTCGGCATCCCAAGATAGCCACCGACCAGTTCAACGGCCAGCGGGAGCCCGCCCAGTGGATCCGCCAACGACTGTGCGCCCAATGGATCTCACGCACGCTTCCGGCGCCAGTGCCTGGAGTAGTTCCCAGGCGGGGGTATCACCAAGCACAGGCACCTTGACTGCCTGGCCGGCGCCGACAAATGTGCGGGCGATCTCCTCATTTCTTGTCGTCATCAGATGCGAGATGCCCGGTCCGCTGCACCGCAACGCCTCGGCAGCCTCTACTTGCCAAGCGTCGTCAATCACCACCAGCACCCGCTTTCCCGCAAGCGCCGAACTCGATGCTCCTGCCTCCGGCCGGCATCGATACCTCGTCGAGGTTCGCCCCGACCGCATCCGCCCATGCTGCCTGAATACTGGCAATATCCGGATTGGTGCCGAGGCCCGCCCACAGCACACCGTCCCTAAAGTGCGTCCGCACCCGTTCGTCATAGCCCAAAAGAATCGCCAGTGTGGTCTTTCCAACGCCGGCAGCCCGTCCGTTGACAATGCTGGCGATTTGCCAGCAATCAACCGCTGCACCAGGTCGTCGAGCAGGTTGGTCACGGCCAACCACCAAGTTCTGGCCTGGCGGGCACCCCAATCCACAATGGCGGCCGTTCTTCCCGGTGGAAGATAGACGCGAATATCCCTTCCCGATCACCACGTTCCTGGCGTTCGGCCCGACGTTCGCAACGATTGCATCGCCGCCTGCGCTGACTGAATTGAGAGATAGGTTTGCTTGCGAAGAATCTGTGGTTCAGCATCAGGGGAAGATGCCGACGCTGCATTGTCTTCCATGGGAGCGATCCATGCTGTGCGTTAACAGGGACAGGACCAGGCTTGTCCTGCTCCTATTGTACTGTCACTACCCCCCTGTCAATCCCCCTCGCCACTTCCACCCAGCGCATACACCGTCTTCACGCCCCGTTCCTGAATCTCCAACACGCCCCGCGCCGTCCCACTTTCGCCTGCAGATTCCCCCGCTCATCACGCAGTTCCACCCACCGCCAAACCTCAGCCCGCCCCACCCCACCCGGTT
>JADJPH010000064.1 GCA_016713335.1 Candidatus Fredericiella danica
ACCCCAGAGGCGCTTGCCCGCGCCTGGGGTGCGACGCGCGGCATCGAAGCCGCAGCGAGTGGTTGGCTTGAAGCGGAGCCAAACTATACGGTTTTGGCCGCGTGCCGGGCGAATGAATTCGCCTATGAGTACAGCCCGGATGGAGTGACGCGCCACGGCGCACTCTCCTTTTGGCTGCATGCTGCGTTGCGCAGCGGTGGTGCGCAGGTCTCCTACGCAATGCTTCATAACAGCGTGCTCACGAAGGTGCACGGCGTCTTCAGCGATCAGACGCCAATCCTGCAGGGGGCGGGTGAGCGGATTTTTCTGAGCGACGCCCAGGCAAGCAGCGCGGTGGGCATTGCTGTGTTCCCTTACGACGGGCAGAGCCATCGGGTGCGGCTGAACGCAGGGGCTGCCCAAGGCCTGATCCCAGGGGTGCGTTTTGCGTTGACGCCTCCTCAGCCGGGTGCACTCCCTGTCGCCAACGTGGAGGTGACGGAGGTGGAGGCAGTTCATGCCTGGGCCACCTTTGTGGGGGATGAGCCGGCTGCGAAGCTGTTGGAAGGTGTGCGCGCAACGCCGGCGCAGGTGACGCAGGTGACACTGCAGAAGCGCGTTGTGCTTGAGGCGCTGGATCCGGCAGTGCGCGCTGCGGTCATGGCAGCCCTGGATAGCGAAGCAGGCGGATTTGTCACACTGGCGAGCGCAGACGATGGGGCAGATTTCAAGGTGGGCGACGCCCGCGCATACTTTTGAGGTGTTTGACGGCAAAGGTGTTCCAATCCCAAACCCGACGCCCCCAATCGACTTCACCGCACCGGGCAGCGGCCGCACCTTGTGCGGCGGCTGGCATCTCGCAAAATTCAATAACATCCTGGCGCTGCAAATGCCGGATACGGAGGCGCAACCGAAGCTGCGAGTTGCCATGTTGCGTGGGGCAAACGAAGATGGCGCAGCCCATCTGCAAATCGAGGACGGGGACCGTCCGGCTGCGTGCGCAACGTACAGCGCCCGGGCGCACCTAATGACCCACGCGGGAGACCACGGATTTTCGCTGGCTTGAACTGCCACCTTTGGACACCCCCCCTGACCTGCGACCTGCATCCCGCGCAGTGATTTCGGATCCGCTGGAGCAACTGCTTGCTGCATTCACTGCCGGGACAACAGGTAGCCGGGGGACCATTACGGTTGCCACAATGCCCCAACAAGCGCGCGGCTGGATCACGCAAGATATCGAGTTGAGGGTCGGGGCGTCAAGCTGAGCAGGTGGTGGCGGCGCTGAGGATGGCCGGCAACCGAATTGGCATGGGCAACGAACTGAGATCATCCCGCCGATCAGCACCAAATTGACATGACTTAGCGGGCATGCTACGGTCATGGCATCACGTTCGCTTTACCCATCACCAGTCAATTACTGCGCCTATTGGGACGGGCGCCGGAGGGCGAACTGCATGTCTGAGGAAGAACCGCGGGAGCGTCAGCCAAGCGAACGCATCCGCGAGATGGCGCGATCTCTACATGAGCCGAAGGTTGGCCTGCTGCAACGGCTTGCCGACAAGATCGGCATGGAAAAAATGGAAGAGTTTTACCAGCGCACGCTCGAACTTGAAGCAGCCGGCGGTATGCCCACTGCAAATGGCAAACGCCGGCGCACGGCGGGCGGCGTGCTCTTCCAGTTAACACGCGAAATCCTGACGCCGCGAGAACGGCGCAAGATCTTCCGCGAAAAGAAACCAAAACCAGCGACGCCGGCGCAATCAGCGGAGCGCAAACGTGCACCGCAGCCACCGTCCTCCCCGGCGCTACAGCCGCCAACAACTGAGCAGGTGGCGGCCGCGCTCAAGGCAGCAGCCTCCATCCCGGCCGAGAAGAAAGGTCAAGCCATCATGAAGGTCACCGTCATTGGGCGTCCGAAACAGGTCAAACGCATGGATACTTGTGTGCTGGTGGTGTTGGCGCCAAAGGCCCCGGGCGCGCTGCCGCGCGGGCTCCCGCCGGTGCCGGAGGTAACGAATGCCACGATTGCGGTCTTTATCGCCAACAAGCAATGGACCAAGGCGGAAGCGGCGCTGAAGCAGGATCCGAGCGACGAACTGATCGTGGAGGGCTATCCTGTCAATGACCCGAAAAACCAGATCACCGCGGTCTGGGCGCAGTCTTGTACGACGAAACTGCTCCAGCGCGCCCTGCGCCAGTCAAAAACTGCCACGGAAGCTGAGCATCCTCCCGCAGACTCATAACCCAACCCGGCCCGCGATTTTGCCAGCCTATCTTACATACAGTAGACTGCTGTAAGATTTCATACCCACAAATAGGAATGAAAAGACCATGCAAAATCGCACGCGTACCTTGCAGATCCTGGGCCCAATCCTGGGTTTTGTCCTTCTTTATTTCGTATGGACGCAAATGACCGGTTACCTGCAACAAGGTCAATTGGCGCTTGCCGAACCCGAGCCGGCGGCTGCCGCGGAAGCCGCGGCAACCGAAGTGGCCGCAACCGAGGTGGCAGCAACCGTTGAAGTGACGACCACGCTTGACATGACTGCGGCAGTCACAGAGACTGCGGCAGTGACGGCGACCGAGCCACTCACCGAGACGGTGGCTCCAACCGAAACAATGGCTACAACCGAAACGGTTGATGCCGCCGGCGCCAGTGTCGCCGTGACGACGACCGAGAGCCTGACGGTGACCGAGGTCGCTGCCGAGACCGCAGTGGCGACGGAGGCGGCCACGCCGGCCGCCACCGAAGTGGTCACGGCGACGGAAACTCCGGCCGCAACCGAGGCCGTTGCTGAGACGGTCGTTGTGACCGCCACCACCGCACCCGCAGCCGCAACGACGGAAGCTACCACCGCACCCACCGCGGAACCGGCAGCAACGCCCACCACTGCACCGACAGTGGCGGCGACCGCAACGCCAACCACTGAGCCGACAAAGGCGCCGACGGCAACGCCAACGCCACCGCCAACGCCTGCGGCCACCGCCACACCAACGCCTGCGCCAACGGTAGCCGTTGCCCCCATCGATATCGACGCCGTGAATGCGGTGGTTGCCAAGGGTGGCTGCGGCGCCTGCCACGTGATGCCCGGGGTGGCGAACGCGGTGGGCCAGATCGGCCCGGACTTGACCAACATGGGCAACGTTGCCGGCACCCGGGTCGCGGGCATGTCAGCTGAGGACTACCTCCACGCTTCCATCGTCAAGCCGAATGACTTTATTGTGCCTGAATGCCCCACTGGGCCGTGCCTGCCCAATCTCATGACGCAGACCTTTGAACAGACATTGACTGCGTCTGAAATCGACGCCATGGTCAATTACCTGCTGTCACTCAGAACCGGTGGGTGATCGCACCAGCACACAGTACAACCGTGGCCGGTTCATTGCGATGAGCCGGCCGTTTTTTTTCTGGCGTGATTCTTGACAAGGCGGGCTCAGATGGGAGCAATTCTGGTCGAAACCTTAGAGGTCGCTAACATCCCCGTGCTCTCGATTGCGCCGGCGACTGCAGTGGCGGCGCCGGTCGTGATCTTTATGCATGGTTTCACCGGACAGAAAGAACACGGACTCGAAATCGGCTATCAACTGGCGCAGGCAGGGTTTGCGTGCATTGCCTTTGACGCAATCTCACATGGGATGCGCGATGATGGTCGCATTGCGGCGCTTGCCGACGGCGCCAACAACATCTATCCGGCTGCATCCGGTCTTGATATGTACCTGTTCATGCATCAGGCCATCGTCCAGAGTGCGCAGGATGTCCAAGTGTTGAGCCGAGCGTTGGCTGGCGACAAGCGCTTTGATTTCTCTCGTCTGGGGGTCACCGGTGTATCGATGGGCGGCTTTGCGTCGTTCTATCTTGCCGCGAACAGTGAAATTGTGCGGGCTGCGGCGCCTGTCATTGGCATCCCGGCTTTTAGCCGGCGCTGGGAGGATGTGTTGCTGGAGTCATCCACCTACGTAGATTGGCGGTCGCAGTTGGCAACGGCAGTAGAGCAGAGCAGGATGCACAGTGCGTGGATGCGTGAGATTGATCCGTTTCATGGGCTCGCCGCGTATGCACCGCGGCCGCTGTTCATGTTGAGCGGTGACCTGGACACCGATTCTCCCAAGGTCTACTCCGTGCAGTTGCTGCGCGAACTGGCGCCGGTCTATGCCGCAGCGCCAGACCGGTTGCGCCTCAAGATCTACGACGGTGCGCGCCACGAGTTCACCTCCGCCATGCGCGCCGACCTGGTCGAGTGGTTCCAGCGTTACCTGTAGTGCGGGTCAGGCAAGCAGACCGGTCAAAAATGCTCCAATCTGATCCTGTACGCCACGTACGTAGCCAGCCTTGTCTATGGACTTGGAGGGTACTTCTGCGAACCGGGCGCCCGGAATCGCTGCGGCAAGTTCCCGGGCCATAAAGAGCGGGTGCGTCGGATCAACGGGATTGCCGATGACGAGCGCCGGCACCCGGATCCTCCGCCACGCTGTGGCGTCACGGTTCGGTGCATCGCTGACAATAGCGCGGTACTTGGGAGCGGTGGCCGCAAGGTGGGGGTACGCGAATTGGCCAAGCAGCCCATCTGCGGCGGCGGGCGCAGCTTTCAGCATCTCTACAAACTCTGCGGATTCCATCAATTGCCGGCGCGCCGTCAACGCCGACCTGTTGAATCCAGTCTCCCATTTGCGCCAGGATCTGAGCGGAGGGCGGCGATGGCTCCGCCAGCCATGCCGGCCGGACGAGGATTAGGCCGCGCACGCGCGCCGGATGTCGCAAGGCGAGGTTGAGCGCTTCGCCGGCGCCCATTGAGATGCCGCCGGCGACAGCCTGCTCGATGCCGAGGTGATCGAGGAGCGCAACCAGATCATCAGCGAGGACATCAAACCGGAAGTCGGCGGGGTTCCCCAGCGCCGACGTAGCGCCGTGACCGCGCGCATCCATGGAGACGTACCTGACGCCAAACTGTAGCCGGTACACTTCGGCCGGTCCACTGACATCACCGCCAAGCCCGTGTTGAAAAACGAAAGGCAGGCCGTCGCCCTCGTCGAGGTAGTGGAACGTAATGCCGTCGTGGTTGAAGTGTGGCATAGGTTTGACCTGGTTTTTCGCTATGGTTGTTGGGCAAGCACTGAACTGTTCTCTGGATCAGGTAGCAAATTCCTGCTGCAAATAGGCGATGGAAGCCGGCGCCTCTGTCTCCTTAACGCCGTGAATAATGAGCGGGCCGGTGTAGCCATTGGTGCGCAGTAAATTCAAGTAGCGCCGCCACGCCAAGATTCCTGCACCGACTGCACAGTCGCCCACCGCGCCGTCCGGGCGCAATTCTTTGGCGTGCGCCAGCACTATGTCGGGCCCCAATAAGTCAAAGGCGCCTTCGAGCACCTGGTCCATCTGTGCTACCGTCTCAGGGCGAAAGAGATTGGCGCCGTCCATCACGATCTTGACCCGGGGCGAACGCAACTCGTCGAGCAGGCGCCTTGCCTGCTGTGGCGATTCCACGACGTTCGAGATTTCCGGCTCCACGCCCAAGATGGCGCCGGTGGCTTCCGTTGCTGCTAGTGCCCGTTCCATACCCGTGAGCAGATCCCGCCAGGCGTCAGCGCTGCGGTTTGCCGCGTGCCAGCGCCACATGTTTTCTGGGTTGCGGGTGCCGGTGCAAAGGGTAATGATGGAGGCGTCGAGCGACCGGGCAACGCCGGCGAGTACGCCGAGCCGGGCGATGCCATCGTCAACGACGGCAGGGTCCGGGTGGATCAGGTTGAACGTGCCCGAGAGCGCGGGCACTTCAATCCGTCTCACCCCCAATGCATGCCGGATCGCGTCGACTTCGGACGGCGTGATGCTGGCCGGCAGCGTTGGCAACCCGGCGCAACTCAGATTGAACTGCACGCAGCGTAGCCCATTGCCGATGACTGCATCGAGCGTTTCATCGAGCGTAGGTCGTGCGAATGTCTTTGCGAAGATTCCGACCTGCACAGTGTAGCTACCTATTTCTGCTCAAGTGTCGATCCTTCTGAAACCAAATTGCATGCCGACTTTTGCATCGCCAGTGTAATTGACGGTAGATGCACCTTGGCACTGACGTTTAAGACGCCATTCACCAGGACTGAGATTGTGCTTGCGCCATCGGCATTGACGCCGGCGTTGGCGGCGACGAGTCCTGACAGGTCCGCGTTGCTTGCGCCGTTGGCATTTACTTCAATCTGCGGGGCGGCGCCGGTAAGCGTGACGAAGCTGGCGCCATCGGCATTGACGACAAGATTGTTCGCCTGAATATCACCTTTCAGCCTTGCGCCACCCATCGGAAATTTCGATCTGGGCCTTTGGATTGGCGCCGGTGATGGTGACGGCGCTAGCGCCGTCCGCCGACAGGGATCGCAAGTCCGGGGCCGTGATCGCAACCTTCAGCGTTGCATTCGAAACACTGGAATTGGGTGCAAGGCCAATGGAGATTGTCTTTCCCTTTTGCGTCACCAAAACGTAGGGCATGACATTGTCATCTGCTGTGACGGTGACACTCTCGGCCGGACCAAGCTCTACCGTGGCGTTGAACGTATTGTCGATCTCGACACGATCGAACGCTGATACGGCTTGCGGTTTGGTCACCGTCGTGCCCGAACCTTGCACGATGCTTGGCGGAGCGGAGGAAGTTGAGTTCATGGTGGTGCTACAGCCACCGGCCACCAGGGCAGCAATGAGCAGGGGCAAGATCAATTTGTGCATGGGTTCTTCTCCTCTGAATTGGCGCTTCAAAGCCAACAACTGCCTACACGGATCATCGACCGGCGCACGCTTCTCACCAGGCCTGTGCCAGCGACGGCTGGTTGTGCCGATAAAAGGCATTGTAACCGATCCATGCGATTGCGAGATAGGCCAGGTTTTTGGGATCATCAACATCCCGACTGCTGGCGCTTGTTGCACGAACAGGATGACAGGCAAATAGCACGCGTACGAGACCAGAATGGATACCCCAATCCAGACAAACGGGCGGTCATGCGCCGTGCGTGCGTCACGTAGGATCAGATAGGCAACGCCCAGACCCTGGAGCATTAAGGGCAGATTCCGAACCAACGACCATGGCTGTGGCGGCACGATGTTGTTCCATTCGTTGGCCGGTGGAACCATCAACAGCAGCCGTATGGCCGCGGCCGCGAAGAGCAGGGTACCGAACCAGCCATATGGCTTGTGATAGGCGCCTGCCAGATCATCAGCACCAGCACGTAGAAAAACGTTACGGTGATGGCGGTGGCTAGCGCCCCCAGCCCAACCATGTTGACGGGACGCCCAAAGAGCGCCATTGTGCCACCCAGGGACCCATCGGCGTAGTCGATGACTCGAAAACCGACGTGGCCGGTGTCGCCGAGGGCGAGCAGAAAGAATGCCCAACGGAACAACCGGGCCACCTGTTGATTTTCGGGCGCCACCTGGTTGCGGCGGACGAACATTGCCGCCACCAGCGCCCAAATGACGACCAGATAGAGAATATTGAAGCTGACCTCAACCCACACGCATCGTTTCCGACATCTGCCACCCTCCATTTGTGTGAAAAAGTTCACAAACCAGTATACCGTCCTGATCCTCTCGCACCAACTTCCGACGCAAAGAGACAAAGAGACAAAGGGGGGGGGAGAAAAAAAGGGGGGGGGGGGGGGGGGGGGGGGGGGGGGGGGGGGGGGGGGGGGGGGGGAAAAGGGGGCCTGCCTGTCTCGCCGGTCTCTTTGTCTCCCAGTCTCCTCCCCGTGTCAGCCAATCGTCAACATCCCGTGCTGACAACAATTTGATTCTGTAGTATGCTACAAACAGTGGATCGTAGGACCAACGAGCCTCAACCGATACGATTCACAGCATTCCTCAAAGAGGACGGGCCAAAATTTCATGTCGCGTATGCGCAATGGATGGCAGGGTGGCGGTCTGCTGGTATTGGCGGCAGCAGCCGTAATGCTTTTGTTCTGGTGGTTGAACGAGCCGGTAGCGGCACTCGTGCGGTCGGCCGCGGACGTGCGCATCTGGCTGGGCGAACTGGGGCCGATGGCGCCGATCGCGTATGTGCTGTTCTACGCGGCCCAAATCCTGATTGCACCGCTGCCCGGCAATTTTCTGGCGGTCATTGCCGGTTATATGTTTGGGATCAAGCAGGGCTTGATGTTAAGCGCGTTGGGGCTAAGTCTTGGCGCAGGTCTAGCGCTGCTCATTGCGCGTAAGTTTGGGCGTCCACTGCTGGAGCGCTTCTTTGACCATGCGGAACTGATTCGGTGGGAACGCAAGCTCCGGCTGCGATCGCCGTTGGTCTGGTATGTGTTTTTTATCTTTCCGGTGCCTGACCTGGTCATCTATGTCGCCGGGCTTGGTACGTTAAAGTTGCGCTGGTTGCTGCCGGCGATTCTGGCCGGCCGGATGACCGGCATCATGATCGGTCTCGCGCTTGGCAAGATGACGGCGATCCTGCCTGCGGAGTGGGTGTTTATGCAGTGGGTGCTGTTGCTCGCGCTTGGCTATCTGGCGATTCGCTTTCAGCGCCCGATCCGGTATCATTTGCTGGTGAATTTACGCCGTATGCGCCGGATGTTTCGGACAACGGCGCGGTCATTTGTGAAAGCGCCGGTGGGGACACCGGTTGAATAATAGATGGAGGATCTCCCGCTAAGACGCCAAGACGCAAAGGGGAGACGGAAGAGATTCTCCCGCAGGGACGCAGGGGAAAGCCCAACGCAAGGCCGCAAAGGGGAGACGGAAGAGATTCTCCCGCAGGGACGCTGGGAAAGTCGGGACGAGAGTGCATAGGTATCTTCGGTGGGCGCAGGCGATGGGGCGGCGCCCGCTATTTTTTGTCTTGGTCGGCAACGGCATCGGTCAGAGAGGAGATGGGAGAGATGGCAATCACTGCACGCCCGTTAGGCGCTACTGGACTGACGGTCACCCGCATGGGGATCGGCATGGCAGCGCTTGGCCGCCCCGGTTATATCAACCTCAACCATGCCACGGACCTGGGGCGTGACTATGCAGTGGATGAGATGCGCGAGCACGCGTGGAGTGTGCTTGATGCGGCGTGGGCCGCAGGTATTCGCTACTACGATGCCGCCCGCTCGTATGGCCGCAGCGAGGAGTTCCTGGGCGCCTGGCTGCGCGCCCGCGGCAATCGTCCCGATGATCTCGTCGTTGGTTCGAAGTGGGGATACACCTACACGGCAGGCTGGAAAGTGGAGGCGTCGCAGCATGAGGTGAAAGATCATACCCTGCCTGTGCTGCAACGACAGTGGCAGGAGAGCCGCAACGCCCTCGGGCGCTATCTGAAACTATATCAAGTGCATTCGGCGACGTTTGACAGCGGGGTGCTGACCAACGCTGAGGTATTGCGGGAATTGGTGCATTTGAAGATGGAAGGCGTTGTGATCGGACTTACCTTGAGCGGAGTTGCCCAGGGGGCGACCCTGCGCAGCGCCATGAACATTGTGGTCGACGGGGTGCGCGTCTTTGATTGCGTGCAGGCCACCTGGAATCTGCTGGAGCAGTCTGCCGGTGCGGCGCTGGCCGAAGCGCACGCCGCCGGCATGGGGGTGTTGGTCAAAGAGGCGCTCGCTAATGGGCGGCTCACGCTACGCAATCATGAACCTGCCTTCGTGGAGCAACGAAATCTGCTGGTGCAGGAAGCATCAAAACTGAACACCACCGTCGATGGGTTGGCGCTGGCGGCGGTATTGGCGCAGCCGTGGGCGGACATTGTCTTGAGTGGAGCGGCAACGGTCGACCAACTCTATTCCAACGTGCGGGCGTTTGAGTATCCGGTGGACGCCGCCGCAGCAGCAGCCCTGGCGCCGCTGGTGGAAACGCCCCAGGTGTACTGGGCAACGCGCGCTGCGCTGGCATGGAATTAAACATCCACCGACATTATTTCTTGTTTTCTCTTCTCCTCCGCGCCCTCCGCGCCAACTCCGCGCCTCCGCGTTGATCGTTTCCCCCGCACCAACTGCCGTCAACGCGGAGAAAACGCGGTTTACCGGCTAGAACGCTTGTGCTATAATGGCGCTCTTTGTATGGGATCGCACGTATGATAGTGCCAGGAGGATAAATCATGAGCGCTGACGGGTTGTATCAGGCTGTGCGCAAGCTGGCGAATGCACTGCACGCTTTACCCGACTCGGTATTGGGCAATCGTGCCTGGTCGGTCGAGCACTACGCCGAAGTGCGGTTTGCCTTCCTGCATACGACGTTGGAACTGCGCCAACTGGCCGGTCGCCTTGTGGCCGCACGCGGGATCGAAGGACCGCCGCTCACAACCGCTCAATTTGCTTTGCTCCAACATCAGGGCGCGTTTCGTGATTTTGAAGCGCTGCTGATCGGCATCGAACCTGAAGCCTACCGGCGTGCGCCGCTGGCCGGCGAATGGGATTTGTGCACGATCGTCGCGCACGTCCATGAAACCGAACGATTTTTCTACGCCGCCATCCTCAATGCCCTTCGCAACCCGACCCCGCAGGCGCTCGATGCGCAAGGTGAGGCGGACATGGCGGGTGAACCGCTGGAGATCGCACGGGACGGTTCATTTGCAGAGATGTGGGCGGATTTTACGCGCCTCCATCACAAGGTGCTGACCAACTTAGCTGGTCTGTCCGATGCTGAACTGCTGCTGCGTTCACCGGCATGGGAACCGGCGCCCTGGCCGACCGTGGAGTTTCGCATGCACCGGTTTGACGCCCATCTGCGCGAGCACGCCAACCAGGTGGAAAAGACGCTTGGCTGGCTGGACTGCCGGCCCAATGAGGCCAAACTCCTGGCGCGGCAACTGTACGCCGCGCTCGCCGAGGTGGAGGGCTGGTTGATGGGGGCCGATCCGAGTGCTCACGCTGGCGCCGCCGAACTGGCCGCCGTGATCGAGGCGCGGATTGCAGATGTGCAGGTGACGCTGGGGCAGATTGAGCGCATGCAGGCGGCGGTTTCGGCCAACGACGTCGCCCAGGTCAAGACTCTGTTGGCCGAAAAAGCTGCACTGGCCTATACGACGATGCCGGACGGGCTGTCTGCCATTGTGTATTCACAATACCGGGGCTATCGGGAGTTGGTCGCGGTGCTGGTGGCAAGCGGGATGTTACTTTACATAACGGAAGCAGCGGCGATTGGGGATACGCCGCGGGTGATTCGCATCGTGGATGCCTGGCCGCAGGAACTCAAGGAACTGTCGACGGATGGCTTCACGCCGCTGCAGTTGGCCTGTTTCTTTGGGCACACGGAGACGGTGGAGGCGCTGCTCCAGCGGGGCGCAGATGTGCAGGTTGTTGCCAATAATGCGATGCGGATTCAGGCGCTGCATGCGGCGGTGGCAGGGAACCACACGGACATCGTCAAATTACTGATCGCAGCCGGCGCCGATGTCAATGCTAAGCAACAGGATGATTTCACGCCGCTGATGGCCGCGCGACAGAACAAGAATCAAGTCATTGAGGCATTGTTGATCGAAGCCGGGGCGAAGGCGTAGCCAACCCGCGACCTCGGCAGGCGAGATGCAGGGAGGAAAATGATCAACGCGGAGACGCGGAGTTGGCGCGGAGAGCGCGGAGGGGAGTAGGACGGAGTTCCCTGCAGGCGAACTCTTACTTCTCATCCCGCCATCCTTTCTTCTTCTCTTTCTCCTCCGCGCTCTCCGCGCCCCTCTGCGTCTCCGCGTTGATCGTTTTCCTCCTGTCTTCCCCTTGGTGGGGGGGGGCGATCCTTAACTTGATGCGTATGGGCTTGTAGCCGCACGTGGGTGGCAAAGGCGCATGCGGATGTCGACGCAGACCCGGGATTTGCGCGTTGGCAACGTCGTGCGGTTGAAAACCGCACCTACGACGGCAGATTCGTAGGACGGGATACCGACTTACGGTAGTCGAATCTCCTGCCCTGGCTGGATCAAGCTATCTTCGTCCAGCCCGTTGTAGGTAAGGAGTTCGCGCCAGTCGAGTTCGTGGCGGATGGCGATGGCGAGAATGGTGTCGCCGGGGCGCACAATGTAGACGCTTCCCTTGCTATCGCTGGTGAAGCCGGATGCTGTGGATGGCGGGGCCATGCGCCAACTAGAGGCGGCATTTGTCGGTTGATCTGCCGGCTGAGCTTCAGGGGTGGCCTCGGTTTCGGTGGGGGTGGTCGCCGGGGCAGCGGCGTCTGCGGGTATCTCGAGTTCCTGACCGATCTGTAGGAAGCTGTCTTCGGTCAAGTCATTCGCCTCGGCAAGCTGCTGCCAGGGGATGTCATATTTCATCGCAATGGCGCCGAGCGTGTCGCCCGCCTTGACGGCGTACCGCTCAAGCTTTGGAGGCGCTGCGCGCTGGATAAAGCGGATATTTTCCGCACTACGATCAACGTTGGTTTCTGTGGCGGGTTTTGAGTCGCTCGCAAAACCATTGGGCTCAGCGTCGGCCGCGGCCGTTTCTTCGTCAGATGTTGAAGCGTCTTCGCTTTCCAAAGCTGCCTCTTCGTCAGAATTGGCTGCGGAGGCGGCTTCGGTGATCGCGGTTTCCTCGTCGTCCAGACTCGCCGGCAGGTGCAGTTCCTCGCCGATTTGAAGCAAATCATACTCGCCCAGGTTGTTAACTGCGGCGACTTCCTGCCAGGTGATCTTGTAGCGGGCGGCAATCGTCCACAACGTCTCCCCGGTGCGCACGACGTGGATCTGTTTGCCGGCCATTACCGTCTCGGTGACACCGACGGGACCGCCAATGCCGCCGCGGCCGGGCAGGCGCAGGTGATCGCCAATCTGCAGGAAATCTTCTTCGTCCATATTGTTGGCGAGGGCAATGTCCTGCCAGTCGGTTCCATACCGGTAGGCGATGCCCATCAGCGTGTCGCCGCCCTGGATGACATAGTCGAGACCTTCGGGCGGCAGCACTTCCGATGTGTAGATCTCCGTGGTGGCCGTGTGGTCGGTCACCTGTGCAGCCGCGGTGATCGGCGCAGGTGCACTCCCGTCGCTGTTGCCAAAGTCGGTGACGAACACCCAGTAGCCGTTGCCGGCCAGCGCCGCGCCGACGCCAACGTCGTCCCATTGGGACTGGAGAATATTGACGCGGTGGATCCAGTCGTTCATCCACCAGTTCATCGCCTGCTCGGGCGTTGAGGTGGCCACCCAGTTCTCACTCACGTGAATGCTGCCATACCCACTGCGGGCGGTGCGCATCTGCACGTTGCTGCCATCGCTGCCGTAGTGGCCCCAATTGCCATTGGCGACTACGTCGTTGACATGGTTCTGGGCGGCGGCATTGAGTTGCGCGTTGAGATTCAGCGGCGGGAGGCCATACTCCTGGCGGGTTTGATTGATGGCAGCGAAAATAACCTGGGCTTCAGCTCCAAGGCTTCCTACATCTGATTGGGCGGCGGTGGGCTGGGCGACCAGAGCAACGACGACGAGTGCAAGGAGGCAAACGGTCTGAATGCGGACCAGCCACCGACCGGATTTAGTCCGATTGGTCATAGGTCGCCCATCCTATACGCGGCGCTGGAATCCGTCAAACTGGCGGCCAAGTTGTGAAATACTTTCAAGCGGGCGTCCCAGAGGTAACGTCTAGAAACTAACGCTGTGCAATGTCGGTGCAGGTCGGCGATTAGTCTACGATTGGCTGCCGATTAGATTGCCAGAAGCTGATGCTGTGACGTATAATGCCCTGCTGTGAAGTGAGAAGCTCGGCTGGATAGAGCCGGGTTTTTTTGTGCCTGATTAGGAAAAGATGGTTTACATGGATAGTTTGACAAGGCTGGGCGCACCAATTGTAGAGGATTTGAGCAGGTTGCAGCCGCGTCCGGACATTCGCAACATTGCGATCATTGCGCATGTCGATCACGGTAAGACGACGCTGGTGGATGGCATGCTGCGCCAGACCAAGGTCTTCCGTGAGAACCAGCAGGTGCAGGAACGCGTGATGGACTCCAACGATCTCGAACGCGAGCGTGGCATCACGATCCTGGCGAAGAACACCAGTGTCGAATACAAGGGGGTCACGATCAACATCGTGGATACGCCGGGCCACGCCGATTTTGGCGGCGAGGTCGAGCGCATCATGAATATGGTGGATGGCGTGTTGCTCCTGGTGGATGCGGTCGAGGGGCCAATGCCGCAGACGCGCTTTGTCCTACGCCAGGCGTTAGAGAAGGGGCTGAAGGCGATTGTCGTCGTCAATAAGGTGGATCGACCCGCGGCGCGGAATGATTATGTTGTGAATGCCACCTTTGATCTTTTCATTGACCTGGGGGCAACGGAGGATCAAGCGGAGTTTCCCGTTGTCTACACCATTGCGCTCGATGGCCGCGCCGGTTTTGACCCGGATGACCTGCAGCCCAGTCTGGAGCCGCTCTTCGATTCAATTCTTGACTACTTGCCGCCTCCCCTGGTGGATCCGGATGGTTCGACGCAGTTGTTGGTGACGACGCTGGAATATAGCAGCTATGTTGGCAAGATTGCCATCGGCCGGCTCCGTGCAGGCAAGATCCGCCAGGGCCAGTCCATCGCACGCATCGATCCCGAGGGGCGCCTCGAATTGGCCAAGGTGACCCAGGTCTACACCTTCAGCAATCTTCAGCGCGTGGCGCAGGATGTGGTCGATGCGGGGAACATTGTCGCGGTGGCCGGGGTCGAAAGCGCCGGCATTGGCGACACTTTGACCGATCCGAACGACCCGCGCCCGCTGCCCCCGATCCTGGTGGAAGAGCCGACGGTGCGCATGACCTTTGCCGTCAACGACAGCCCCTTTGCCGGTCGTGAAGGCAAGTTTCTAACCAGCCGCCAGATCAGGGCGCGGTTGATGAATGAACTGGAGCGCAACGTTGCCCTGCGTGTGCAGGAGACCGACAAGGCGAATGAATTCGTCGTCTCCGGCCGTGGCGAATTGCATCTTGCCATCTTCATCGAGACGATCCGGCGTGAGGGGTATGAGTTTGCCGTGAGCCGCCCCGAGGTGATCTACAAAGAGGCGCCCGACGGCGCCTTGCTGGAGCCAGTGGAGCAGGTTTTTGTGGAGGTGGCGGAGCAATATCTGGGCTCGGTCCAGGAGATGTTGGGTAAGCGCCGCTCCCAGATGCAGAATATACACTATGGCGAAGACGGCACCGTCTACTGCACCTACCTTGCCCCGGCGCGGGCTGCTGGGGTTCCGGATGCCCTTCTTGACGGCCACGCGGCACCGGTATCTTCCACACGCTTTCCACGGGTATGAGCCGTATTTGGGCGATATTGACCTGTTGGACAATGGCTCCCTGGTGGCGCTTGAATCCGGTTCGGTCACCTCCTATGCGCTTGTCAGCCTGCAGCAGCGCGGCGAGTATATTGTGAAACCGGGAGATGACGTGTATGCCGGCCAGGTCGTGGGCAAGCACATCCGAGAAGAAGAACTGGTCATCAACATCTGTCGCGCCAAGCAGCTCACCAACTTCCGCGAGAAGCCATCCGCCACATCGGACATGCTGACCGCACCGCGTGACCTGACGCTTGACGAGGCACTGCAGTATATGAACAACGACGACCTGCTGGAAGTCACGCCGCAGTCGGTGCGCATTCGCAAGAAGATCCTCAATCACGACATTCGGATGCGGTCGCAGCGGGCGGCCAAAGAAAGTACGGAACGTAAGTAATTCGTCATAATGCGGATCATCATTGTGGGTGCAGGCGATGTCGGTTTTCAGCTCGCGCGGCGGTTGTCGCGCGAGCAACATGACATCACCGTCATCGACCCCAACGAGAACCGCGTGCGGCAAGCCTCCGAGCAGTTGGATGTTGCGGCATTGGTCGGGACCGGCAGCAACTACCAGGTGTTGCGCGCGGCCGGCATCGAACGTGCTGATGTACTGGCCGCGGTCTCCGACGTCGACGAAGTAAACTTATTGGCGTGCCAATTGGCGAAGGCGTCCGATGTTGGCGTCAAGATTGCGCGCGTCCGCAATGCCGATTTCACCCGGCCGGACTTCATCCTGACTCCCGACCAACTGGGCGTAGATCATCTTATCCAACCCGAGCGCGAGGCGGCCAACGCCATTGTGCGCCTTCTGCAAGAGACGAGCGCCACCCACGTGGTTGACCTGGAAGATGGGCGCATCGAACTTATTGGGTTGATTTTGGAAGAAGGGTCGCCGCTGATCGATGCCCCGCTTTCTGATCTGGGCAGGCGTTTCCAGCAGCCGCCCGTGCAGATCGTGGCGGTGGATCGGAACCATGAGACCATCATCCCCAAAGGCAACGACCGGCTGCGAGCCAACGATCATGTCTTTGCCGTCTGCGATCCGAGCTATGCCAAGGAGTTTTTTGGGCTGGCCGGCAAGCGGAAACGGCAGCGGATTGACGACATCATGATTATTGGCGGTGGCATGATTGCCCGCTACGTTGCGGAAGCCATGACGCCCCATGCCCGTATCAAGATAATCGAACAGGACTTTGCGCGCCGAGCAGTTAGCCGAAGCGCTGCCAAACGCACTGGTGCTCCATGGCGATGGCACCGATTTTGAGTTGCTGGAAACAGAAGGGCTTGCCGAGATGCACTCCTTCGTGGCAGTGACCGGCGACGACGAAAACAACATCATTGCGGCGCTGCTGGCCCGGCAGCATGCCGTGCCCCGCCCCATTGTCCTGGTGAATCGAGGTCGCCTATCTGCCGATCCTGCCGACCATTGGGCTGGCAGCGGCGATCAGCAAGCAGATGCTCACGGTGAATGCGGTCCTGCAATTTATCCAGCATCGGCAGGTGGCTGCCATTGCCAGCATGCCCGGCATCGAAGGGCAAATGATCGAATATATCGCCGGCAGCGGGTCACGCATCACCCAGCGTGCACTGAAGGACACGCGCTTTCCGGCCAACGCCATCGTCGGGGCAGTCCTGCGTAACGGGCGGCTGCATATCCCAAATGGGGAAATGCAGATTGCAGCCGGGGATCGGGTCGTGGTCTTCACGATGGCTGACTCCATCCAGGATCTTGATCGGCTCTTCGGAAAGTAGCGAGTTCGCCTCCCATGCATCTCCGCGGCGTCCTGCATCTGCTCGGTATGTTACTGCTCTTCTGCGCTGCATTCATGCTGCTGGCGTTGCCGTTCGCACTGTATTACGGTGAAGGGGATGCCGGGCCGATTCTGTCGAGTTCGGGCATCACTGCCGTTGCCGGGTTTGGTCTCTACCGTTGGTGTAAACCCGAACGAGATCTGCGCCCGCGCGACGCCTTCGCCATCGTCTCCCTGGGTTGGATCCTCATCTCCGCTTTTGGAACGCTTCCCTTCCTGCTCTCAGGGTCGATTCCCAACTTCACGGATGCGTTCTTTGAGACGGTGTCCGGATTTACGACAACCGGCGCCACCATTCTGCCCGACATTGAAGCGGTCCCGCACGGTGTGCTCTTCTGGCGTAGCACCACACACTGGATGGGTGGGATGGGGATCATCGTCTTCTCGTTGGCGGTGCTGCCCTTCCTTGGCGTTGGCGGCATGCAGCTTTTCAAGGCGGAGAGCGCAGGACCGAAGACCGACAAGCTCACCCCACGCGTCACGCAGACTGCGAAGATTCTATGGGGTGTGTATGTGTTGCTCACCGGGGTCGAAGCGGTGTTGCTCCTGTTTGGTGGTATGAGTCTCTTTGACGCGCTGGCGAACTCATTTGGGACCGTGGCAAGCGGCGGCTTTTCTACGCAGAACGCGAGCATCGCCTACTACCGCAGCCCCTATATCGATTGGGTGATCACCTTCTTCATGGTGCTGGCAGGCACCAATTTTGCCTTGCATTATCGCTTTCTTACCCGGCATTGGGATAGCTACTGGCGGAATGCGGAGTGGCGATGGTTCATTGGCAGCTTGGCGGTGGCAAGCCTGCTCGTCGGTGTGAATACCTTCACGCTCTATGCGGACAAACTGACCGCCCTCCGCGACACCGTGTTCACCGTGGTCTCTTTGCATACATCGACCGGTTTCGCCACGGCCAACTATGAGGAGTGGGCGTGGGGCGCGCAGTTTGTGCTGCTGCTCATCATGATCATTGGTGGGTCTGTCGGTTCGACGTCTGGCGGCGTCAAGGTCCTGCGCGTTTACCTGGTGTTCAAGGCGATCGGCAATGAGTTCACTCGTGCCGTGCATCCGCAGGCGGTGACCCCCGTGCGGATGCTTGGGGTCACGGTGCAGCGCGATATTGTCATGAATGTACTGGTGTACTTCTCGCTCTATATGATGGCAATCTTCGCTGCGACGTTGGTCGTCGCCGGGCTGGGGATGGACTGGATCAGCGGGCTGAGCGCCGTGGTGAGCTGTCTGGGCGGCGTAGGTCCCGGCATGGGGTCAGTGGGACCGTTTGACAACTACGCCTGGATCCACCCGCTCGCGAAGTGGGTGTTGATTGGGTTGATGCTGCTGGGAAGATTGGAGTTTTATAGCCTGCTAATTCTGCTGGCGCCGGCGTATTGGAGGAAGTAAGGAGAGGCGAACGAGTTTTCGCTCACGGTCGCAGGATTGGATCGAGAATGGTCCGATAGACTAGCGGCCAGATCACATCAATCGTAGCGGGATCTTGGTTCGCTTCGCGGTACTGCAGATAGAGCAGGGGCGGGTCGGGCCATTGGTGCCAGAGATAGGCAGGAAACGCCTGATTGCTGGCAGGCTGCTGGGTGCCATAAGGAAAGCGATAGCGGCCACCGGCGAGCGGTGTATCCGCTGCCTCCAGGGCGCTCACAATGTCGGCGGGGGCTAGCGAATCTGCTCGTTTTGCCGCATCCACCAGCAGCAGCACCGCATCGTGGCTGGTGAAGGCGATACTCTCCGGCAACTGACCAAGCGCGGTGCGATAACGTTCCAGAAATGCCTGGCCGATCTCACTCAAACTGCTTTGCCAGGGGCCGCGGCGTCCAACGACCGTGAATGCGCCGTCCGGCAGGCGCTGCCAGAATGTGGGACCATCCAGGGCGCTGCGGCCTTGTACGAGCAGCGTACCCTTGGTGGGGCCAATGCCGGCGTCCAACAGTTGGCGCTGCAGCTCCAAACTGGCATTGCCGCCGACAAAGAGGAAGGCAGCATCGGGGACCTTTTCCATCGCGACGATGCGGGCAATCTGCGGCGAATAGTCCGCCGCCGGCACATCGACCCGCAGCGTGTCCAGATTGATGCCTGCGGCCGGCATCCACCGCTCGACATTGGCCACGGCCGCATCGCCCGCCGCGGTATTCTCGGCGATCATGAGCGCCGTAATGACACCATCCCGGTTGAAGTCGCCCACACTGGTCAGCCAGTCTGTCTGCATTCGCGACGCCATGGTGGCGGCGGGTGCGATGCGAAAGAGACTGCGTGGTCTGTCTTCCGTCAACGAATCCGCCGTCGCTTCAACGACGATGAAGGGCACCCCATAGCGCTCGGTGACCTGCTTGATCGCTTCGGCAACATCATCCTGAACACCGCCAACGATACCGATGACACAATCGCGCGTGATCAAGCGTTCCGCCAACTGGGCGGCGCGTGCCGGTTGCGCACCGGTGTCGTACACCACCGCCTCAACTGGTTTCCCGTCGATCCCGCCTGCGGCTTGGAGTTCCTCAAGCGCCAGGCTGACGCCAGCTTGCAGCGCCAATCCCTTTGCCAGCACGCTCGAGGTCGCCAGTGGCGCCAACACGCCGATATTCACCTGGTCTGCCTGGCGAAGGCTCGCAGGGGCGCAGGGGCCGGGCGGCGCCGGCGTCGCGGTGACCACGATCTCACGCGTGACAATGCGCGTGACCTCAGCGGGTGGAACCGTTGCGGTGGGTGAGACGGCGGGCGCTGGCGTCGTCGTTGCGCCCACGCAGCCGGCCAGCAGCATCACGGCCAGCAACAGCGGCGAGAAACGTAATATCCTTTTTTTGCCGACATCACAGAAATACACGCTAGTCCGCTCCACAGAGAGCTGTAGATCGTTGCTGCGCCGGCTGGGGGAAGTGGGTGCTTGATGATGGGACAACGGTCACCGGACGAAACTTACACGCAAGGGGGACGACTGACCTTCGCTGAAGGCGGAGTATACATCACGCGCCAATGGCGTGCAATTCGTCAACCGTCGTTTTCGGTGGCACAATATGCGCCGCGGCGCTTGACCGTATTCAGCGCAACTCAAGAAAGAGGACTCTACCATGTCGTCGACTGCCGTGAATGTGCAGGCAAATGAAACTGCTGCGAGCGCATCGAAACCGCCGCAACGACTGTTTATCCCCGGTCCGACCGACGTCCTGCCAGCGGTGCTGGCTGCACAGACTGCGCCGATGATCGGCCATCGCAGTGACGAATTTGAGGCGCTTTTTGCCAAGTGCGAGGTGCAGTTGCAGTCGCTCTTTGAAACGCGCTACCGCGTCTATCTGGTGGCCGCATCCGGCACCGGTCTGCACGAAGCAGCGATTCGCAATGCCGTGGGTGGGCGCGTGGTTTGTTTTGTCAACGGCGCCTTTAGCCAACGCTGGCACGATGTGGCCGTCGGGTGTGACAAGCAGGTGGTGCGGGTGGACGTGCCATGGAACACGGCGGTCAAGCCGGAGATCGTGGAGCAGGCCCTGTTGGCTGCGCTGCAGGACGGCCCCGTCGACGCGATCACCGTGGTGCACAATGAGACGAGCACAGGGGTGGTCAGCCCGGTTGCCGAGATCGCCGAGGTCGTGCACCGGGCCAGCCCCAACACCCTCATCCTTGTCGACGCCGTTTCGTCCTTTGCGGGCATGCGCATTCCGACCGATGCCTGGGGCATTGACCTGCTGCTGACCTCATCCCAAAAGGCGCTGGCCCTTCCGCCCGGTCTTGCCTTTGCGGCGGTCAGTGATCGTGTGCTGGAACGTGCCGCCCAGGTCAAGGGGCGCGGCTGGTATTTTGACTTCCTGAACCTGGAAAAGTCACTCAAGAAGCACACCACGCCGGCCACACCGGCCATTTCGTTGATGCGGGCGCTTTCGGTGCAATTGGACCACATCTTTGCCGAAGGCGTCGATGTTCGCTGCGAGCGGCATGCGCGGCTTGCACAGCGAACGCAGGCATGGGCGCTGCGCAATGGCTTTGCGCTGATGGCCGAGGAAGGGTATCGCTCACCCACGGTCACGACGATCACCAATACACGGGGCATCGACATCGATGACCTGAATCAATACCTGGCCGGGCAGGAGATGGAACTGTCGAACGGCTACGGGGTGTACAAGGGCAAGGCATTCCGCATCGCCCACATTGGTGAAGTGAACGACGCCGATCTGGATCGCCTCCTAACCGCAGTCGAAGCCTATCTTGCCGGCGCACGCTAGCCGGGCAGTGGAGAAAGATCAATGACGACGACTCACCGTGTGATCGATTTGCGCAGCGACACTGTTACGAAACCAACGCCGGCGATGCGCCTGGCCATGGCGGAAGCTGAGGTGGGCGACGATGTTTATGGCGAGGATCCAACCGTTCTCAAGCTTGAACAACGCGTCGCTGCGCTGATGGGGATGGAGGCTGCCGTGTATGTCCCCAGCGGCACGATGGGCAATCTGATCGCGGTCTTGAGTCACTGCGGCCGCGGCGACGAGATGATCCTCGGTGACCGGGCGCACATCTTCCTGTATGAACAGGGGGGATCGGCGGCGCTCGGTGGCGTCCATCCGCACACACTGCCCAACCAACTCGACGGCACGCTGGACCTGATGCAGGTCGAAAACGCCATCCGTAGTGAGAACGTTCATTATCCGGTGACCAGGCTGCTTGCGCTTGAGAACACGCACAATCGCTGTGGCGGGCGAACGCTGACGGTCGAGTATGTCGATGCGGCCGGCGCACTGGCGCATGACAATGGGCTGAAATTACATATCGACGGCGCCAGGCTGTGGAATGCTGCCGTTGCCCTGGGCCTGCCCCCCGGCCGGCTTGTGGCCGCGGCCGACAGTGTCAGCGTCTGTTTTAGCAAAGGGCTGGGGGCGCCGGTCGGGTCGGTCGTTGCCGGCTCGCATGAGTTCATGCGCAAGGCGCGGCGGATGCGCAAGCAGGTGGGCGGCGGCATGCGGCAGGCCGGGATCCTCGCCGCAGCATGTCTCGTTGCACTCGATCAGATGGTGGATCGGCTGGCCGAGGATCATGCCAATGCGCGGCTTCTGGCCAGCGGGTTGGCGTTGCTACCGGGGATTGTGATCGATCCGGAGGCCGTCGAAACGAATATCCTGTACTTTGACGTAGTCCAGCCGGGGCTGACCGGCGCGGCATTGTCGGCAGGTCTGGCAGCGCGCGGCGTGCTGATCAACCCGACCGCGCCGCAACAGTTGCGCGCGGTGACGAATTACCACATTGGCGCCGCAGATATTGAGACAGTGCTGGGTGCGGTGGAAGACGTGCTGAACACCGGTTATAGCGGGGCACTCAGCACGGGCCATCTCTATCGTTAGTTTGCTAAGTTAAGCCCGAATGATTTTCGGAGGCACGAGCAGACGTAGTTCGCCGATCCCCCAGCGTAGTTGGTTCCAGCGCGAAATGTCGACGGTGACGTGCGCCAGCGCAGCCGTCGGCATCACCGCCACGCCGTCATCGGGTGTGCGCCCGCAGAGGCCACTGATCAGTTGCTCCATCCCCGGGTTGTGCCCGACAAGCACCACGTGCTCCACCTCGTCGGGAGACCTTTCAGCACTTCCAACAGCGTCTCCGCCGACGCAAGATAGACGGCGTCATTCCACTGCACGGCCTGGTTGGCTTTGAGCGCAACTGCCAGATGGTCACTGGTTTGGGCGGAGCGAGCGGCGGGTGAACTGATCATGCAGTCTACAACCGGTTGGAGTTGGGCGAGCACGCCGGCGATGTTTGCTGCATCCTTGTGGCCACGCGCAGTGAGCGGGCGCGCATAGTCGGTGGGATAGCCTTCGGGTTTGTCGGCTTTGGCATGGCGAACGATGCTGATTGCTTTCATCGAGTGAAATCTCCAAGGTGCATACGGTTATGAGTCGCCGGCAGTTGCGTCCATTGTCGCCCCGCGGCCGGAAGTGCGAAAGACGTGCATGGCGGCCCGGTAGTAATCCACGAGTTGGTCCATTGTGGCGCCACGAGCGGCTGCGTGCATGGATGAGCGCGTTCTCGGCCAATTCTTCGCGCAGCACCGGTTTGTCGCGCAGTTCTTCTACGAGGGGGCGAATCTCAGCAGGGCGCTCAGGGTCGAAATAGAGCCCGTTGACGCCATGCACGACCGTGTCGAGCACGCCGCCGGTGCGAGCGGCGATCACGGGCAGGCGGCATGCCATCGCCTCCAGCGCGACCAGCCCAAAGGTCTCGGTGGTGGAGGGGAAAATGAAGGCATCTGCCGAGCGGTAGGCGTTGACCAGATCCTGGCCGCGTAAGTAGCCGGGCAGGATGGTCGGGGTGCCGGCAAAGTGGCGCTTGAGTTGTTCGTGGCTTGGGCCGCCGCCGATCAGCGCCAGGCTGACATCGCGCGCCGGGAAGATCTGGTCCCGCAGCAGGTCGAGACGTTTTTCCGGCGCCTGGCGACCGACGTTGATTACCAGGAACTGATCCGGCTTGCCGCCGGTCAACCGTGCGCGCATCGCTTCGTCGCGCGGTCCAGGTGTAAAGAAATCGGTGTCGATGCCGCGACGCCACCAACGAACGCGGCGAAACCCGTGGTTGCGGAGGTCGTTGCGGATCGTGCTCGATGGGCACAGGTTCACATCGGCGCGATTGTGGAGCGCGCGCATGTAGGTCCACAGAATAGGCGAGATGAAGCCTGCCCCATAGAACTCCGCATACCGCGCCAGATCGGTGTGGAACGACGCCACCAGTGGGACATGGAGCAGGCGCGCATAGGCCATGCCAAAAGGGCCGAGCAAGAATGGATTCACCGTGTGCACGAGGTCAGGCTGGAACGCCCTGACTTTTTCCCAGACAAAGCGGCGCGGAAAGTTGAAGCGCAACTCAGGATAGAAGGGAAGACGCGGTCCACCCACGCCAACCACTTCTGCGCCGGCATATTCGGGCGGGCCTCCCGGCGGACCGAATAAAATGACCTTGTGGCCAAGTTCATTCAGCAGCTGCAGCATCAAACAAAGGATGCTGACGATGCCGTCAATCTTGGGCAGAAAGGTCTCCGTGAAGACGGCGATGCGCAGTTGATTCGGAACAGGGGTCATTGATTTATGACTCCAAAGCGGATGTAGCCGTGGATTTTTCGCATTGAAACAGGATACCCCTCAGACAAACGGTTCCGTCGCATTATATCCAGTATACAACGAATGCTGCACAATACTTGACGCCTGATGACTTGCAACTTGGGCGTACGTCAGTTATTCTCTGCGATGCACTCCATCATCAGCGCACTGTAAGTATTTTTGGGAGAAGACAAAGCGGTATGGTAGGTGGCGAAAAAATCATCGTGCTGGGCGGGGACGGCTTTTGTGGCTGGCCGACCAGCCTGCATCTGTCCCAACTGGGATATGACGTGACCATTGTGGACAATCTATCCCGGCGCAAGATTGATATCGAACTGGGGTGCCAGTCTCTGACCCCGATCCAGCCGATCGAAGTGCGGCTCCGCACCTGGGAAGAACTGACCGGCCGGCAGATTCAGTACATCAACCTGGATGTGGCACAGGATTATGCGGAGCTGGAACAACTCATTGTCCGGATCGAACCCAAGGCGATTGTCCACTTTGCCGAACAGCGTGCGGCGCCTTACTCGATGAAGTCGCCGCGGCACAAGCGCTACACCGTTGACAACAATATCAATGCTACGCATAACTTGCTCTGCGCAGTCGTTGAGTCGGGCCTTGACGTGCATCTGGTTCACCTGGGCACGATGGGCGTCTACGGCTATGGCACGGCGGGCATGGCGGTGCCTGAGGGGTATTTGCAGGCGAAGGTGACGGTCAACGACACGGACAAAGAGATCGAGATCCCCTATCCGCCGAACCCTGGCAGCGTCTACCACATGACCAAGACGCTCGACGCGCTGCTCTTCTTTTACTACAACAAGAACGATAACGTGCGCGTGACCGATCTCCATCAGGGGATCGTGTGGGGCACCAACACCGAAGAGACATTGATGCACCCGGCGCTGATCAACCGCTTTGACTACGAAGGCGACTTTGGCACCGTGTTAAACCGTTTCCTCGTCGAGGCAGGGGTGGGGCACCCACTGACCGTCTACGGGCGGGGCGGGCAGACGCGTGCGTTCATTCATATTCGGGACACGGTACGCTGCATTGCGTTGGCAATCAAGCACCCGCCGGCGCGCAAAGAGCGGGTCAAGATCTTTAACCAGGCGACCGAGACGCACCGGATCCAGGATCTCGCCGAACTGGTCTCGCGGCTCACGGGTGCGGAAGTACGCTACTACATCAATCCGCGCAATGAAGCCTGGGACAATGAACTGATCATCCACAACGAGCAGTTTTTGGAACTGGGGCTTAACCCGATCACGTTGAGTGAGGGCTTGCTCTACGAGGTGTACGAGGTGGCGGCCCGTTACCGCGACCGCGTCGACCTCAGCAAGATCATCGCCGACTCGCGCTGGCGCGCCGACATTCCACTGGACCGGACGGGGACGAGCGTGCGGTTTGAAGCGGCGCCGGTGTATTGAGAGAATTACGAATTACGCATGGCCGTGTTCCATAAGCATCAGGGTAAGGCGCAAATCCGCCCGCCAAGGGGAGACGGGGGGAAATGATTAACGCGGAGACGTTGATCTTTTCCCCTCGGCAGGTCCTCCTGTTAAAGTTGACGATCTGCACGTTTTTGGATGTATAATACCTGACAGAATAGTAAGGTGAATCCCCTGGACAAAGAGGAGGTGTCTATCGGATAGCTAAAACACCTGGAAAGATAGCGCATGGCCCGCGGCGGACTCCGCGACGCGGGTGACGAGGAAGGGGTTCCCGGCAGGGATGCCGGGCTAACTGCCGAGCGGGTAACACCGCAGGCGGGAAAATCGACACATCAGCGGATGCCCCTGGGTCGTGCCACCGGCCCACTGCCCCGGTTCAAACCGGGACAGACGATCTTTCCTTCCACCTCTTGTGGGAAGCACGCGCACAAACCCGCCGGGTAACCGGCAGTGCAACAGCGTCGTGCAGTGGAACTCCAAACAACCCTATATTTTGACATGCTAACCACTCAGGAGGTCTTCATGTGTGGCATTGTTGGCTATGTTGGCACGCAGGATGCGGCGCCCATCGTGTTGCATGGGCTGCGGCAGCTTGAGTATCGCGGCTACGATTCGGCAGGGCTGGCGGTGATCGATCGCGCGGGTCAGGTGCAGGTGCGCCGCGAGGCGGGAAAACTCATCAATCTGGAGCAGGCGATTGCGGCTGAGCCGGTCTATGGCGCCATCGGCGTCGGCCATACGCGCTGGGCGACCCATGGCCCACCCAGCCGGCGCAACGCACATCCGCACAGCAGCCCCGACGGCGAGTTGGTGGTGGTGCAGAACGGCATCGTCGAGAATTTTATGGAATTGCGGCGGATGCTGCAGGCCGAGGGGTATGTTTTTCAGAGCGACACCGACACCGAGGTGATCGTGCATTTGATCCATCACCACCTACATAATGGCAGCGCGGGCGACCTGGAAGTGGCCGTGCGGGAGGCGCTGGCGGAGTTGCAGGGACCCAGCGCCATCGTGGTCTTGAGCCGCCGCCATCCGGATCGGCTGATCACCGCGCGGCTGGGCAATGCGGGCGGCGTGACCGTGGGATATGGCGACGGCGAGATGTATATCGCCAGCGACATCCCCGCCATCCTGCGCCATACGCGGCGGCTGGCCTTCCTGGAGAGCCGGCAGATGGCCGTGGTGACGGCAGATGGCGTGCGTTTCACCGATCTGAAGGGCGAGCCGATCTGGAAGGAAGTGGTCGCGATCGACTGGAACCCGATGGCGGCGGAGAAGGGCGAATACCGCCACTTCATGCAGAAGGAGATCTTCGAGCAGGGGCGCAGCCTGACCGACACCCTGCGCAGCCGGCTCGACTTTGCCGAAAGCGTCGTGACGTTGCCGTCGCTCGGGCTGACGCCGCAGCAGGTGCGGGAACTGACCAAGGTGACGATCGTGGCGTGTGGCACGAGTTACTATGCGGGGCTGGTCGGCAAGTACTATCTGGAGCGGCTGGCGCGCATCCCGGTTGAGGTGGACTATGCGAGCGAGTTCCGGTACCGGCAACCGATCGTGGAGTCAACGCACCTGGTGTTGGCGATTACACAGAGCGGCGAGACCGTCGACACGCTGGCCACGTTGGAAGAAGCGCGGGCGCACGGTGCGTACACGGCGGCGATCGTCAATGCCATCGGCAGCCAGGCGGCGCGGGTGACGGATGGGCATATCTACATGCAGGCGGGGCCTGAGATCGGGGTGGCCAGCAGCAAGGCGTTCACGGCGTCGATCACCGACCTGTATCTACTGGGACTCTACCTGGGGCAGGAGCGGGGCGTATTGGACGTGGAACTGCGCACGGCGTTAATCCGTGAATTGTCGTCGCTGCCGGGGTTGGCGGGCGAGCTATTGGAAGAGGCTTGGCGGAGCGGGCGGTACCGGCAACTGGCCGAGCGGTTCTATACCTATCACAACTTCTTGTACCTGGGGCGCGGGATCAACTATCCCATTGCGCGGGAAGGTGCCCTCAAGTTAAAAGAGATCAGCTATATCCATGCCGAGGGGTATCCCGCGGGGGAGATGAAGCATGGGCCGATCGCGCTGATCGACGCCAGCATGCCGACGGTGGTGGTGGCGCCGCACGACAGCGTTTACGACAAGATGTTGAGCCAGGTGGAGCAGGTGAAGGCGCGAAACGGGGTGGTGCTGGCGGTGGCGCATGCGGATGATCCGGTGATGGCGCAGAAAGCGGACTTTGTGTTGCCGGTCCCGCGGACGAGTGAGTTGCTCGCGCCGATTTTGGCGGTGATCCCGTTACAGATCTTTGCCTACGAGATGGCGGTGCGCAGAGGCGCGGATGTGGACCAGCCGAGGAATCTGGCGAAGAGTGTGACGGTGGAGAAGGGGGGAAGAGACAAAGAGACAGGGAGACAGGGAGACAGGGAGACAAGGAGACAAGGAGACAGGGAGACAAAGAGAGGAGCCTCCCGTAGCTACGGCTTGTAGCCGGTGAAGGTGCCGGCGAATTGAGGTGGCCACGACGCGCGAACCACTACACCGGATTTCGGACCGGAACGGATTTGGTGGTGCTGGCGATGGCTGCTCGTGCGTCGCACTGGCGGAGATCCCGCTGCCGGCAGCACAACTTGTCGCCAGTGCGTCGCACTTGGGGGGTGTAAGGGAGCGGTAGGAAGCACTACACCGGATTTCGGACCAGGAACGGATTGGGTGGTGCTGGCGGTGGCTGCTCGTGCGTCGCACTGGCGGAGATCCCGCTGCCGGCAGCACAACTTGTCGCCAGTGCGTCGCACTTGGGGGGTGTAAGGGAGCGGTAGGAAGCACTACACCGGATTTCGGACCGGAACGGATTTGGTGGTGCTGGCGGTGGCTGCTCGTGCGTCGCACTGGCGGAGATCCCGCTGCCGGCAGCACAACTTGTCGCCAGTGCGTCGCACTTGGGGGGGTGTAAGGGAGCGGTAGGAAGCACTACACCGGATTTCGGACCGGATGGAGCATGGCTGCGCAAGACGCGCGTCGAGCGCAGTCTGGACTTGGAGACGCTCGCGACTTTTTCCCGACCTATTTACTTGCCGATCGCCGGCAGTAGCATTTGCGCCGCCGCCTCAAACGGCGACGTCAGATTTTCTAGATGGAATAGCACAGGAGCGTCGCCACCCGTCGTCGTCGCCGTGACAGCATAGCTGCCGGCCATCGGATTGGCTGTGACAAACAGTCTTGCCTGCGTCCCCGAAATTGTCGTGGTCGCCGTAGCATTTACCATGATCCCCGGGCGCGGGCGCACCAGGTGCGTCGAAGTATACGGTTCCACCGCCCACAGGCTCAAATTGGCCTCCCACGTATGGCTGTCCACCGTCACCGCTAGCGGGATGGGAAACGGCGTGTTGACTGCAATCTTCTGGTTGTCACCGCTGGCGGCCGTCAACGTGAAGCCCTGCGACTCAAACGCTCCGATGTCGCATCCCGTTGCCGGGCGCACTACGCCGCGCTGATCGGTGGGGAGACAGCCATTGGCATAGCCCGCCCCAATCGAGGGACTGCCGGGTAGGAGTGGCGCCGCAAACGTTGCACCGCCGTAGTCTCCGATCGGTCCCAGCAGTGGGTCTTCCGCCAGCGCTGCAGCAAAGGAACCATCTTCGACAAGATTTCCCACATTGACACCGATCAAGCCCCCATCTCCCGACTCATAGTCAGGTCGATTCGTGCTGTTCGCAATGATCGCATTTGTTGAGTTCAGTACCCCGTTCTCGTGCCAGACACCACCGCCTCGATTGCTTGACACCGTGACATGCGTCAACGTCATGCCGCCGTGATTCCATATGCCACCACCGAATTGATGTGCAAAATTGTTGCTCACTGTTGAATTTTTCAGACTCAATTCAGTATCATAATTGTGAATGCCACCACCTTCATCTGCGGAGTTGCTCATAACCGTTGTATTCAGAAGTGTCACGCCCTCGTATGCCGACGTTGGCACCCAGACGGTCATGATACCGCCGCCATACGTGGCGCTGTTGTTCACGATGGTGCTATTGGTCACGGTTATTGGTGTGCTAAGTGACGCTATGCCACCACCCTGTCCCTCGGCGAAGTTGAAACTGACCGTGCAATTCATAAGTGTAAGAGGGTAGCCGTTATTGTAGATCCCCCCACCAAATGCACCCGACCTGTTGTTACTGACTACGGTATTTGTCAGGTTGAGTGCGCCACCATTACTTATGCCACCACCATGTAGTTCGGCGGAATTGCCCTTAATAACAGAGTTGACAATGGCAATCGCACACCCCCGTTACTCGAGATGGGGCTGCCGCTCCGCGGGCAAGTTGTTCCGTTACACACACCGTTGCTCATGACCGTCGTGTTCGATATCACAGCCGTTCCCGCGGTGGTGTGGAGCCCCGAGGCCATGCCGTACAGACCAAAGTTGCCTATCATGCTGCTGTTGACCATGGATAGAACTCCGCCGTTATAGATGCCACCACCTATACCCAAATTTTGTGCGAATGTGACGTCCAGAAGTGCAAAGCTCACCCCATATGTTGATCCGCCTCCATACGTCGCTGCGTTGCTGACTACCTTACTTGCTCGCAACGTGAGGTCGCCATGGAGTAAGATCCCGCCGCCCTTGCCGTCTTGGTAGTCGGGAAAATCGACCCCATCCCTGATCGTCAAGCCGGAAATGTCGGCGGTGACCTGGTACGAGATAAAGAACACCCGATTTCGGTTGTCGCCACTGACTGCCAGCAGATCGGCGCCTGGCCCAACAATTGTCACATGCTTGCGTATATACAATTCGTTGTTCGTGAGCGTGATTGTGACCGGACCGCCGGCAGTCAGAGCCGATGCAAAAGTGATCTTCCCGCCGGCGCAGACGTCCACCAGCGCCTGCCGCAGGGAACCCGCGCCTCCATCGGTTGCCCTGGTCACCACCACGTTCATGCAGTCACTGGCCTGCGCTGCCGGCGTTAGGAGAAGCAAGAACAACGCCAGGGGCGTCGCCAACATCACGATAAATAGCCAGGCGCGCCGGCACACCGCGTGACGCTCCGATCCGCCCATCTGAAGTTGGTTGTCAAAGAATGCTGGGGCGGTGGAAGTTTGAGGTATGGTCGAGGTGTCCATTGGTACTCCTTGTTTTTGTTTGCCGATCACCCGCCTCAGGATTTGCGCGGCTATCTCAAGGGGCGAACCTAGGTCTCTCGAACTTGCTGCCTCGCACCTTGCTGTCCACTAGACCTTCTAGGTCACCGTCCCCTGACGAGGATTTCACCCACTCCGACCTGACTGCACGACGCAGGCAGCCAGCATTGTCATGCAGAGTCACCGTCCCCTGCGGGAGAGTGATTCATAAATCGTTTGGGGCAAAATAGCGGAAATGGTGAGTGGTTGTGACAAGGCAAAGGGTATTTAAGCCAAACTTTATCACAACCATCACCGATGAAAAGTATACTCGAACTCCCCGCCACTGTCATCTCCTGCTGCAACCTTGAACCCACCGAATTCAGGGAGCGGGTGAGCCAGCATCTCTTTGCCCAGGTGTTGGCGCAGGCGGACGACCATTGGCTGGTGCGCTATCTCAACCACTGGTCACTGCGCCGCACGCAGGCGGAACTCAAGGCGAACATGACGCTGCGGTGGTTTGTCGGTTGTCTGGTCAACACCGCGACGCCCAGCTATGTGACGTTGCAGCGCTTTGAGGCCTGGGTGAAGTAGCATCAGCCGCGGCTTTTCTTCAACGAGATCCTGCGCCAGATCGACGCGGATTTTCCGGAAGACACTGCGCACGCCCAAGTGGGGGACACCCATGCCATGCTGGCGCGCCGGGCGGCACGTTCCGCCCGGAACTGCTGCGCAATGCCGGGCGCAACGTGTTTTCTATTAGTCCCAGGTAGAGCCGGCGCAGCCAGCGCCCCCACCGGCGCATTCTCTGTGCACGGCGCTGGCGATGACCAACATACCTGCCACCCTCTTTGGGGCGCCCGATGCGCTGCGAACCGTGGTTGACCAGGTGGAGCGGCGAGTGGGAGTGGATGATACGGTGGTGTGGGGGGGGCGTGGAAAGGGCGGTCGTAGGGTAGATTAGATTTCGCTCCCAGCGAGGGTGAATCTTCTCAATGGTTACGCACTGGCGCAGATCCGATCAGCCCAATCAGCGAGGTTGCTGGCGGCGGCGGCGCGTGGATCAAGGTTGTCACAACATACAAGAAAGCGTTTGCCGCCTTCTGAACTTCTTCGTCGTTTGCAACTTCACGCGTATGGATATATAGCCAAAGTAAGGTAGTGGCCTCGCCGACCTTGTGACCGACGTCGCGGTGGAGGTACAAGGCATATTCGAAGTACTGGAGTGCCTGCTGCTTGTCGCCCAGCTCAGAATAGACCAACCCGATGTTGTTGAGGGTGGCGGCCTCGCCGCTGCTGTCTTCGACCTCGAGTCGGAGGGGCATGGCCAGTTTGAGTACTGGAGTGCCTGCTGCTTGTCGCCCAGGTCTCGGAGTGGACCAGGCCGATGTTGTTGAGGGTGGCGGCCTCGCCGCCGATGTCGTTAACCTGCCGCTGGAGGGACATGGCCTGTTCGAAGTACCGGAGTGCACGCTGCTTGTCGCCCAGGGAGGAGTAGACCCTGCCGATGTTGTTGAGGGTGGTGGCCTCGTCGGCCTTGTTGCCAACCTGGCGCCTGAGGGGCAGAGCCTGTTCATAGTACTGGAGCGCCTTCGCCTTGTAGTCAGGCGTCATAGCAATCGCCGAGGTGGACCAACATCGAACCCTGTATTGTGACGTCTCCTTGTGCTTGTGCAGCAACCAGTACTGTATCCGCCCAATATTGCTGGTCGGACCAAATACCCTGGCGTTCTTGGTAATACCTCATTCCCCATACGAAGCGAGCAAGCACTTTTACGTCGTTTCGATCTGTTGCCATCCATGCTTGTTTGATCTGAGCGTAGGACGGTCCGATGTCGTAATGATCTCTCTGTCGGCGTCGGCAAGCCCAAGGTAGTATTCTCGATGTCGCTCCGTTGCATCTGACAATAGTTGTGCGGTCGCAAAATCCGCCACTACTTGGTGCAGCGCCAGCGACCCAACCGGCCCTACATCTACCAAGTTTCTGGCCGTCAGCATCGCAATCACGCTCACGGAGCACTCCGCTACGACCTCCGCGGCATATCGATCAAACGTCGCCGGTTTTGGC
>JADJPH010000065.1 GCA_016713335.1 Candidatus Fredericiella danica
CAAAGCGACCGACGCAATGGCCCATGATTGGGAAATGCCGCAACACGACGCTACCCTCGACGCATTTCAGATCGGCAAATACCTCGTCGCAATATCCAGTACCAGGCGTTCATCGACGACGGCGGTTACACCGAGCAATGGTATGCGTGTTGGACCATTGCCGGCTGGGCGTGGAAGCAAGATCACATACCCGGCGGCCCATGGCGGGGTCCTGGACCCTAGCCAATCCCGGTCGTCGGCGCAACTTGGTACGAAGCCACTGCATTCTACCCAGCTTGGGCTTGGGACCAAGAACTGGGACCCAAGGTGTTGCTGCCGAAGCGAGGCGCAATGGGAGAAAGCGGCGAGGAATGGATGGGCGGCGTTATCCGTGGGGGCAAGAGATCACGTCGGAGCATGCAAACTATGTAGAGACCAGCATCAAGCGTCCAGGTGTCGTCGGTTTTGTTCCCACAAAGGGAAAGTCCCTTTGGGTTTGCAGGATGCCGCCGGCAACGTTTGGGAGTGGACGACGACGAAGTGGGTTGACAACTATGAGAATTACCAGCCGGATGATCAACTGGAGGGCGACGCTCGGCGCACGTTGCGCGGCGGTGCGCAGTTCAGCGATGACCGCGGCGTACGCTGCGCCTGGCGGCTCCATGACAGCCCCGAACTCAGTCACAGGCTTTTGGGGTTCCGCCTGCTGTCTACCGACAATTGAGTGATCTAGGCGATGGCGCCGCCGGTCTCTCGTTTGGTTCCGTTTCTCACCAGCCGCTCTGGCGTGGGTAGCGATATGTCTCCATCGCCAATCCGGCGCAGATGGCGGATTCTGCAAAGCCACGGCGCGTATAGCTAGCGCTGTAAGCTGGTATCAAGTGGCGGCGTTCAGCGCTGTGACCCACACCAAACCCGCCACCTGCCGATCTGCCCCTGCCGGGGTCGCAACACCAAGTCTTACTTGTGCGCTCCAGTTGGCGATACGCCGACGCCTGCCCGCCCTACCGCACCACGCCCCATCGGTGTCACCGACCACCCCTCTGCCCCGTCCTGAGAAATCGACACGAAGATCATGTACGTCCCCGGCTGCAAGCCGGCGATGCGCCGCAGCAGGCGGGCGGTGCCCATGCGGTCTACGGGAACGCGGTCTGGAGCCGGTTTGCGTAGAATTGTTGAACGGTGCCGGCGCACTGGAGTTCGTTCAACTGCTCGTGCTGGAGCCGGCGCAACCGGGCCGCCGTTTGTCAAATGCCGCCGTCCCCGGCAGCAGGCAAGCAGGCGGTCATTGACAAATCGAAGTTTACCGGGGACGGGGCCATTGAGAACATTCCGGTTTCCGCTACGACAACCGCATGAAGCGCCACCTCAGAACTTGTTATCCTTGGCATCGCGGCAATCGCGCACCGCCACTTGCGGAATCACGGGTTCACCGCGCGCTTGCTGCCCCCTTTCCTATCATTTGGGACGTCCCCGGAGCGACTGCTCCCCATCCAATAATACGACCCGTGGTCACCATGACCCCGGGTCGTATTACCACTGCTAACGTTCTATGCGACTTGACTTACTTCACCTGCACCTTGATCTGCTTGGGCTTGATTGCCTCAGCCTTGGGCACGGATAGCGTCAACACGCCGTTCTCGAACGTCGCTTCGATCCCGTCGCCGTTGACAGGAACATTGAAGGTCAACCGGCGTTCGAAGGCGCCGTGATAGAGCTCGCTGCGGACATATTCGACATTCTCAGAAATCGGCTGGAACTTGCCGCGGATCGTGAGTTCTTCGCCTTCAAAGGTGATCTCAACGTCCTCAGGCTTCACACCAGGCAGATACGCGTGCATGACGAACGCATCCTCCGTGGCATATGCGTCGAGCGGCAAGCGGGTCGGGCGCTCGGTCTCGCCATTGCTGCCCCCGTTGCGGGCATAGTCATAGGAACGGGCATCAAACATGCGATTCATCACGTCGGCGGCGTTTGCAAAATCACGCATGAAGACATTGTAGTTGCTGGTTCTCATGGGTATTTCTCCGTTTGATTGTGTAGACTCAAAGACTCTTGTCAGTTCGAGTCACGCTTGGTGCGTGTAACTGTTCTTAGAGTAGTCCCGGCGTGTTAGACGGGCGCTAGCGCAATGTTGGGGAAAAATCAGAGGAACGTCAGCGAAATGTTAGCGGCGTTTGGGCGTCAGACACCTTTCGATTATACTGACGGACCTACATACACGCAGCACCATCCGCTCATTTGAGGAAGTCTTGCGCGTCTTGCTGACCGGCATCGCCGGATTTGCAGGTAGCTACCTTGCTGAATATCTGGTGGGCATCGAAGATGTCGAGCTACACGGCATCGTCCATCGCCATGATCGCCGGATTCATCATCTTCAGCATCGGCTTCATTTGCACCGTGGCGACCTTCGCAACGCGCTCTGGGTCAGCGAGACAGTGCAGACCATCCAGCCGGAGATTGCCCTACACCTGGCGGCATGGAGCGACGTTGGCGGCAGTTGGCAGCAGCCCTGGACGACGTACGAGCTCAATATCCAGTGCCAACTCAATCTACTGGAAGCCTTATTGCGCTGGACCCCATCCTGTCGCACCCTGATCGTCTCCTCCAATGAGGTCTACGGTCTGGTGGAGCCTGAAGAATTACCGATCGCAGAGACGACGACTTTGCGTCCCAACAGTCCCTATGGTGTCAGCAAAGTCGCACAGGATATGATGGGGTACCAATACTATGCAAGCCATCGCTTGCCGGTGCTTCGTGCGCGCAGTTTTAATCATCTTGGGCCGGGGCAATCGGATGATTTCGCAGCGAGCGCTTTTGCTCGCCAGATCGCTGAAATTGAGGCTGGGATGCGTGAACCTTTGGTGCGGGTGGGCAATCTCTCTGCACAGCGCGACTTCACCGACGTCCGCGATGTCGTGCGCGCGTATTGGCTGCTGGCGACGCATGGCGCAGGCGGCGAGTGCTACAACGTTGGCAGCGGGGTCCCCGCTCAATCCGCTCACTGCTGGATATGTTGCTGGAATTGACCCCGGTGCGGGTCGATGTGGAACTGGACCCGGAACGCCTGCGTCCTAGCGACGTTCCTTGTAGTTTTGCCGACATCCGCAAGCTTGTCACCGCAACTGGCTGGCAACCGGAAATTACCCTGCGTGACACGCTGAATGACCTGTTGAACGCGTGGCGGATGCAAGTCAGAAGGCACGACACGTAGTAGGGAGAATTTAAGATCATGCCTACCGCACTGATTACCGGCGTCACCGGTCAAGATGGGAGTTATCTAGCTGAACTTCTGCTCAGCCAGGGCTACCGCGTGATCGGCATGGTGCGCCGCACCAGCACCATCAATTTCGACCGTTTGAAAGATATTCAGGATCGCATCGAACTGGCACAGGGCGATCTCCTGGATCAGATGAGCCTGATCGGCATTCTTCAGGAATATCGACCCAGTGAGGTTTATAATCTTGCGGCGCAGAGTTTTGTGCCCACGAGCTTTACGCAGCCGGTGCTGACCGGTGAGTTTACGGCGTTGGGCGTGACGCGGGTGTTGGAGGCGATCCGGATTGCCGACCCCAAGATCCGCTTCTATCAAGCCAGCAGCAGCGAGATGTTCGGCAAGGTGGTCGAAGTACCGCAGCGGGAATCCACACCTTTCTACCCGCGCAGCCCCTATGGGGTGGCCAAGGTCTACGGGCACTGGCTCACCGTCAACTACCGCGAGAGCTACAAGATCTTTGCATCCTCCGGCATTCTGTTCAACCACGAAAGCCCCCGCCGGGGGTTGGAGTTTGTCACGCACAAAATTACCCACCAGGCCGCCAGAATCAAGCTTGGATTGGCGACCGAACTGCGCCTGGGCAACCTGGATGCGCGGCGACTGGGGCTATGCCGGCGACTACGTGCGCGCCATGTGGCTGATGCTGCAGCATGACGCGCCGGAAGATTTCGTGGTTGCCACCGGCGAAACCCACAGCGTCCAGCAGTTCGTCGAGGAGACCTTCAGTTATCTTGACCTCGATTGGCGACAATATGTTGTGCAGGACCCAAGGTTCTATCGTCCTGCGGAAGTGGACCTGCTCGTGGGCGATCCGAGCAAAGCGATGCGTCTCCTCGGGTGGGAGCCCTCGGTCGACTTTCGTAGTCTGGTGCGCCTGATGGTGGACGCAGACCTGAAGACGCTTCAACTCGGCCAGCACACACCGAAAAGCCCATTCATCTAGACGGAGATAGGATTGCGATGGAGACAGTGACCCTCGGCAATCGCACCGTGTTTTACCGGCAATATGGCCGCCACGTCAATGCGGAGCGTCCGCCGTTGGTCCTGATTCATGGCGCGGGCGGCAATCACCTTATCTGGCCGCCACAAATCCGCCATCTGCCGGAGACCGCGGTCTATGCGATCGATCTGCCGGGTCACGGCGAGTCATCGGGCCCGGCATGTGCGTCGATCAGCGCGTACAGCGAGGTCGTGCGTGACGTTGTCGATGCCCTGGAATTGCCATGGTTTGTGCTGGCCGGTCACTCAATGGGTGGCGCCATCGCCCTTGATTTTGCGCTTGCGTATGCACAGCGTCTGGCGGGCATCGTCGTGGCGGGCGCGGGCGCACGGTTGCGGGTTTCGCAGATGATCATTGACACCACACTCCATGAATTTCCCAAAGCGACGGAGTTTATTGTCGAGCACTCCTACACTGCGACGACGCCTGAAGCAGAGAAAGCGGTTTACCTGCATCATCTACGCGAGGTGGATCCGCAGGTGCTCTACATGGATTTTGTTGCCTGCCACAACTTTGATGTCACCGACCGCGTCAGCGAACTCGAACTGCCTTCGTTGATCATCTGTGGTGCAGATGACCAGATGACGCCTCCCCGCCTCAGCACCCAGTTGAATCAATTGATTACCGGCAGCGAACTGCTGATCATCGACGGAGCGGGCCACAATGTGATGCTTGAGCAGCCGGCAGAGGTTGCTCGCCACATGGGGTGCTTCATTGATCGCTGGAACTGACTCCTCCAGCGGCTCTCTGCCGCCGCGCCTGGGGCGCCACCGATCCCTTAACCCACTCTTAACGCTCTTTTCGCCCCAGCATAACCACCTATGTAGTGAATATCGCTACACTGGTCGTCAAGTCGCGCAATTCGGTTTCGAATTGGTGCGCCTGTTCAAAGACAACCAACCCATAGGAGGGTTGATCCAATGAAGTTAAGAACCATTTTGGCCGCCGGTGGCACCATTGCTACCGCCACTGCCGTCGCTTTCGTCGCACTCCTCGCCGTCCTGCAGCAACCGTCGATTGCGTCGGCTGCGGAACCACCGCCTGTGATTGCCCAACGTGAGGCGCAATATCAGGCCCAAATTACGGAAGCTAACCGGCTACTCGTGGAACGCCAGACCATCTATGCCGGACAAGTGCAGGAACTGACCGATCGGATCGCGACGGCTCAAGCCCATCTTGCTGAACAAACAGCCCAAGAGAGTGCGCTTGCGCAGCAGGTAGAGCAACTGCAGGCTGCGCGTACGCAGCGGCTCAACAGTTACGAGCAGCAATTGTCTGTAGCAAAAACAGAGTACGCCCTACGGTATGAGCAATTACAGGCTGAACTGCAGACAGCGCAGACGCAACTTACTGAAGCCAATACCGCGCTCGGGCGCTAAGGGAGAAGGAACCGATACCATGCAACGTAACACAGCAATTCTTGTTTCCGGTTTTGCCACCGCCGTCGTCGCAGCGGTAGTCATCACAGTGAGCAGTGCGTTCCTCCAGACACCCAGCACCGCGTTTGCGGTTGACGCTACGCAAGCGGTTCAATCTGCATCCGGCGATCAAAATGCCCTGTCCCAAGACGTCATTGCGGCTCGCGAAGTAGCCTATGCAGCGCAACTCGACAGCGGCAAGCGCGCCATCACGGAATTGGATGCACAGATGCAACCGCAGATTACGGCATTGCAAGCTCAGCTTGCGGATCTTGAGCAACAGACCAACGTCAAGTCGGTGCACGTGCAGGATCTTGCGCAACAGCTCAGCGCACTCCAAGGTGTGCTCGAACAGGATGCGGCACAGGTTCAGCAACAGGCAGCCGCGCTGCAGGCAACTGAGGCTGGGCTGCGCCAACAATTGGATATAACGGTGGCCCAACTGCAGTCTGCCTACGCCGAACTCTCGGCGCGTCAATCAAGCGCTGGAGGTCCGTCCGTTAGCGGTGAACAACATGAACACGAAGAAGAGCATGAAGATCATGAAGAGGATGAACACGGCGAACATGAGGATGGTGAGGACGACTGACAGGTAAACCATGACACTCATCATTGATCGTGTTCACGAATCTCAACGACGCGGAGCCACCACTGAAGTGCGCTGGCAGCACCACACATTCGGGGCCATGAATACCAACGTCAAGGTATGGTTCGTCGGGGATGATGCCAGTGCAGGTTGCGAGGTGGAGACGCTGTTCAGGAGCGCAGAGCAACGCATGTCGCGGTTTGCGTTCAACAGCGAACTCTCCGGGTTGAACCGCTGCCAAGACCCAAAGTGTGCGCTGAGCGACGAGTTGTACGCGGTGATTGAAGCGGCGCTTTGGGCGGCGGCAGAGACTGGCGGGCTATACGATCCAACTGTGTTGGCCGCGCTGCTGGCGGCAGGTTATGACCGCAGTTTTGAACGGATTGTCGAGAATCGGTCTTTCCGATGGGCCGCCGACGCGTATGCGCCTGACGTGCGCACCGGTTGGCAAAGCAATCATCCTGACTACCGGAGTCTGCGTCTGATACCGGAGCAACACAGCATCGAACGGCCTGCCGGAGTGGCCATCGACCTGGGTGGGATTGGTAAGGGGTTGGACGGTGGACCGCGCCGCCGACCTTCTCTATCGGTCTGGTCCATTCATTGTGAATGCTGGCGGTGACCTATATGCCTATGGGCATCCCGACAATGGGGCGGGCTGGTGTGTCGACATCGAGCATCCATTTGAACCGCATCAGAGCGTGGCGACTGTCCGGGTTGATCATCACGCCATGGCGACGTCGTCAATCGGCAAACGGCGCTGGTCGCACGCCGGCGCCATCCAGCACCACTTGATCGACCCGCGCACAGGGCGACCCGCCACCACCGATGCGCTTTCGGTTACGATTGTTGCGCCACGCACTGCGCTTGCCGAGGTCTATGCCAAGGCCGTCTTGCTGCTTGGCGTTGAAGCCGGTCTCGATTTCTTGCGGAATCTCCAGGATATTGACGCGTTGATCTACACCAGCCGGGGAAATGTTGTTTGCACTGAGGGATTTTCCGCCCTCTTGACCAAATCCGAAGGGTTATATGATCATGGATAGAAAACGTCCTTCTCAAAGAAAGTTTGGAGCCGGTGCGCGCACCGTGATCGCCGGCGCCGCCATGACCGCAGTCATTGGCGGTTGGAATCTTGTTGGCCATCTGGACGCTGCCAAGGCTGAGTCCTCACCGGAAATGGATCTGGCCAAGCAGGGCACGCCTGACATCGTGTTCCCAACGGTGACACCAACGGCGGTTGGGTTGCTGCCGTCACTTGCGGTGACGCCAATTCCGACACTCCCACCGCGCACGCAATATGAGTCGCAAACAACTGGCGGCCAACCGGTGTCGACGGGCGCCCTGAATTTACCCGCATTGCCTGCATTTGCGCCGTTGCCCACAATGGCGCCACTTCCACAACTACCATCACTGCCACAGGCGCCAGCCGGTGCCGGCGGGACAACCGGCCGCCAGTCAAGCGGCGGCTCCTAGAAAGTCGAGGTTTCCATGACAACTCAAATCCAACGTTCATTTCGTAGTGACTTATTCTATGCCGGTCTGGGCATTGGCGCCGGTGTAGCCTTTGTATTAATACTCCAAGTGGTCTGGCAGCTATCCGTAGGCGCATTGGGGGCGCCAGGCGGTGGAGTCGCGTCCGTATCGCTGGTTGCTGAGGCGAAAACGATGGGTCTGCCACTGGCCGAAGGCGCCAAGGCTTACTGGTACTTTGCACGATCGGGCGGTATAGTTGCCTATTTTTTGCTTTGGCTCGCCACTGCTTGGGGTGTATTGATGAGCGGTAAACTGACCAAGGGACAGTTTGCGTTTGGGCTGCATGAGTTTCTGCCGATCCTTGCGATGGTTTTCGCTGTGATCCACGCAGTGGCGCTCCTCGGAGATACCTACATCGCGTTCTCATGGTGGCAACTGCTGCTGCCGTTCAGCACATCGTACCGGCCGGTAGCAACCGGGTTGGGCGTGCTGTCGCTTTATCTGAGCATGGCACTGATCGCCAGTTTCTACCTGCGCAAATGGATTGGCCGCCGCGCGTGGCGTTTGTTCCACTACGCTACCTATCTTGCGTTCACGCTGGCGCTGGTGCATGGTCTGCTGGCAGGCACAGACAGCCGGTTACCTGCAATGCAGATCTTGTACTATGGCACCGGGCTATCAATTGTCTTCTTCACCTGCTATCGTGTGTTGACAATCAAAGCTGATGTCAGGCGCAAAGCGAGTTCACAGCCTGGAAGCGTGAACCTGCGGCGCGATGCCTCGCAACTGGCAACCGCGCCCGTGGTGAGCAATAGCGCCCAACAGCGCTTCCAGACCGCCACGGCGCGCAGGCAGACCGGCGAGGCGCCAGGGGATTCGGTGCTATAATTTGCGGTACCTATGACAACGATTCTATTAGCCGACGACGATGAAATGATCGTTGAGGTCCTGCAAAACCAACTCGAGCGCGAAGGATACAGCGTCATCACCGCACTTGATGGGCAGACAGCGCTTGACCTTGCCCGCACCCGACAGCCCGATCTGGTTTTGCTCGACGTGATGATGCCACGCCTGCAGGGATGGGAAGTATGTCGCGAGCTTCGTTACGAGAGTGCCGTGCCGATTCTCATGTTGACGGCGCGGGGTGAAGAGATGGATCGGGTGTTAGGGCTGGAGTTAGGGGCCGATGACTACATCGTCAAACCGTTCAGTTTTCGCGAATTACTGGCGCGTGTGCGGGCCAATCTGCGGCGCATGCAACTGGCGGCGACTGTCGAAATGCGTCCAACAGGTAACTTGTTCAGACTGGGCGCGATCGCGGTTGATCGCAAGCGCCACATGGTCCTCCGGAACGGAGAGCTGGTAGCGCTTTCCCAGCGTGAATACGACGTGCTCCTTGCCCTGATCGACGCCAACGGTAGCGTGATTCCACGTGGCGACCTGCTTGACCAGGTGTGGGGTGAGCAATGGGTGGGCGATCCGCGCACATTGGACGTCCATATCCGCTGGCTACGCGAGAAACTGGAAGATGAGTCCAGCAGTCCGAAGTTGATTATCACGGTGCGCGGCGTTGGATATCGGCTGGTGAGCCCGGACGAACTTGTGAGGGGATAACTGTTCTTGAATATTACCACCGGCGAAACGCCCCAACTCCCTCCCGCGCGTTGGCCATGGCAGCGCAGCCTTCAGGTGCGGCTTGCGCTTGCATATGGAATCCTCTTCCTTGCCGCACTCATTGCGCTAACGATCTGGATCGGTCAGATTGTCTACAGCACGCAACTCAATGCTGCCGAACATGACCTACAGGTCACGGCGTTTCTGGCCGGCAATGCGCTGGAAGATCCCCTCAGTGGTTACGAGAGCGAGTTCCAGCGGTACCAAGACCGGGAATCCGAACACGAAGACGATGGCCGTTCTCAGGATGACGAGAACGGGAAAGAGGAACCAGGCAACACAGCGGCTCAGGCTGTGGGACTGGCCAATGCACAGATAATTGCCTTGCCTCGGCTACAACAGATGGCGGCAGCCTATGCAACTGATACCGGCACCCGCGTCACGATCTTGGATCCAAACGGTAATCCACTCGCGGATAGCCTGCTCTCCGAAGCCGAAGTCGGGTTCCAGGGGGACCAGCCAGAAGTGATGGCGGCGCTGGCAGGCGTCGAGCAACATGAAGTTCGTACGGACCCGGCGACCGGAAAGCAAATGCTCTACGCAGCGGCGCCGATCCAGCAGAACGACAAGGTCCTTGGGATTGCACAAGTCGGCAAGTCGTTGGATGCTGTGTTGGAGCCGACGCGCCAGCTCCTGTTCAGCCTGGTGGCCGCTGTGCTGTTGGCACTGGCAGCCACCAGTGCGTTGGCAGTCTGGATCGGTCGGCGGCTTGTAAAACCGATTCGCGAACTTGAGGAGGCTGCGCTGGCTGTTGCACAGGGTGATCTCTCGCGCAGCGTGCCTGTCGCCACAGCAGACGAAGTGGGAGCGCTGGCGAACGCATTCAACCATATGGTGGACCATTTGCGCGCCATGATCGCTCAACAGCGCGTCTTTGTCGCGAATGCAAGCCACGAGCTGCGTACGCCGCTTACCAATATCAAACTGCGCACCGAGGTGTTGCGAACACTTGGCGGGGAAGATACGGCGCTTGCGACCAAGTACATTGCCGAGATCGACACTGGAGCCGACCGGCTGACGCGGTTGGCCAATGATCTGCTGGATCTGGCGCGATTGGACGGGGACGCCTGGGCATTGTCGCCGGCGGAAAAGATCGATATTTCGCCTGTGCTCCTCGATGCTGCCAATATGATGCGAATGCGCGCGGAAGGCGCCGGTCTGAAGTTGACTGTCGACGTCCCGCCCCGGCTCCCGTTGATATGCGTTCACTCTGAGCAAATTGAGAGCGCCGTGCTGAATCTGCTTGACAACGCGATCAAATATACGCCCGGCGGCGGCAGCGTACGCCTTGCGGCAGTGGCCCAAAGCAACCTGGTTGAGATCAGCGTTTCAGATTCGGGTCCCGGCATCCCACCTGCCGATTTGCCAAACATCTTCGACCGATTCTATCGCGTCGATAAATCGCGTAGCCGGCAGCGTAGCGCCAAGCCAGGCGTAGGCAGCGGTGCGGGATTGGGGCTGTCGATCGTCAAGACGCTGATCGAGCAGAATGACGGTGCAATTACCGTGGAGTCGGCGCCGGGGAAAGGCACTGTTTTTGTGCTTTCCTTCCCGCTGCTGGCATAATCACTAAATGCCGGAGATTCTGCGCCTCTACGTCAGCACCACGCTTGACCTCGATGCCGAACGCGCGGTCATTGGCCGCACCGTGGCCGAATTGCCGGTAAAACTCGGTATCGAGATCCGGCGCTCGCCCCAACTCACGCCAATATACGACGAGGTCTACGAGCGATTGGCCAATGTCGATCGCGTTTACTTTTTGTTGGGCAACGACATCACGGCGCCGGCTGGGCTCGAATGGAACCTGGCCTGGCGGATCGATCGCCGGGTGCTGCCGCTGCGCCGGTCTCCTAAGCCGACACCCGCCGCCCAGGAATTCATGCGGCTGTCGCCTGCCCCCTGGCTCGATTACCGCACCTCCACCGATCTGGCGCGGATTATCACACTTGATCTGGCGCTAATCCTCCGCCAGGCCGACAACCGCTATGGCATCACGGTGCGCGAGATCGAGCAACTGGAGCGAGCGGTGCGACAACTAGAGAAGATGCAAGTTGCGCCCGCGCCAGATCCTGGCGGTGCAGATGGCGGAGGTGTGTTGTTGGATGACGGGCGCAGAGACCCCCTTTCCGGTGTCCTGCTGCGCAAACAATAAGCGAATGTTTGTCGCTTAATGATCGACAGGAGTGCGCTTTGTGACAAGCATACAGGATTCGTTGCGGGGTTGTTGCCGGCATCTTCATCGAACAACCGGCAAAAGGCAAGAGCTATCCACAATGGGTCTCGGAACTAGAAAAGTCAGCGCAGGAGATCGACCAGCGCGCCGCCAGCGCGAAAGACCAGATTGCTGCCGGCAAAGTGCTGCGCCACATTACCGGCATTGAACGCTGGTGCCAAAGCCGGCTCCAGGTCTTTCTGGGTGCGCCATTTGTGCGTGATGAGTACGACGGCTATCAGCCCGGCGCCGACCTGTCACTTGAGCAGCAGCGGGCGACATTTCAGGAGACGCGCCAAGAAACAGTTGAACTGACTCAGACACTGGCCAAGCCAGTTTTCCCACACAATGACCGTTGTGCATAACAGCTTTGGCCCCCTCACTTTGCGTGGCTGGCTGCGCTATATGGAGATGCACGCCTCGTTGGAAAGTAAGAAGCTGCGCTAAATCATGCGGTTGCGCATTTCGGTCCCTGCCCAGCTCGGTCTCTTCGCATTGTTGCTGCTCAGCATCTTTGCATGGGCGCCTGCGCTCGTCCCTGGTTACTGGGAGGCGCTGGAAGGCTTTGTTCCCGTCTTTAATGTGTCACAGCCCGCGCCATTCGCGGCCGTGGCAACGGCCCCGGATATCTGGCGCAGTGCCGGCGGAGCGACGTTTCTGCTCCCGAGAGCGTTCGTCCTGATCGGTTTCGAACCCTCCGCAGCGGTGCGCGGTGCCTACATTGTCGCTTTCTTGCTTGGTTCATGCGGTATCTATGCCTGGCTGCGCCCGCGGTTAGGGGATTTAGCCGCCGGTATGGCCGGATTGATCTACATCCTGCTCCCAATCTTTCTCGCCACCGTGTATGTGCGCGGCAGTCTCGCCGATGCACTTGTGCTCGGATTTCTGCCGCTGACGTTTGCCGGTCTCGCCGCCTATGAACGGCAGCGGAGTCTGGTCGGGGCTGCGGTCGCCGTGCTGACAATTGTCTGGATCTGGCGAACGCAGGCGGGGTTGGCGGTTTTTGCCACGCTTTTACTCCTAATCTACGCGCTGGCGGTTGAACGCAATTGGGTGACGCTGCTGATCGCCGGTGTGGCGGCCGCGGCCGGTATCGTCTCACTGATTTCGGATTTCAACATTGTTGCACCGGCGCCAACGAATTTCTACGACCAATTCGTCTATCTTCACCAACTGTTCGCAGTTGATTGGTTCACAGCGCCGAGCGACGCCGGTTGGCAGGACACTTACCCGTTTCAGTTGGGCTTTGCGGCATTCGCCTTCAGTGTGATTGCGCTCTGGATCTGGTGGCGGCGCCGCCCGCGGCCCCTGCCCGAGGTGGAACGGCTCCTTGCCTTCGCCTGGATCGGAGCCATCATCCTGGTTCTGCTCACCTTTGGTTTCAGCGAACCGCTTTGGCGGGTGACAGGCGCCGGCCGCCTGCTTACCTATCCGTGGCAGTTGATGATCCTGGCTGCCCCGCTGATCGCAGTGACGGCCGGAGCACTTCCGGCCCTGGCTCGGGCTTGAGAGCGCCCTCCTATTGGGCAGCGCTTGTGACATTGGTTGTCCTCGGTAGCTATCCCTATCTCACGGCAAGCTTTACGGAAGTGACGCCCCCTACCCGGCCCGTCGCGGTATTTGGAGACCACGAGATCGCAATCCTGGATGCCACGTTGGCAGAGCCGGCCGGCAGCGAACAAGCACAACTGACAATTGTGTTCCAGGTCCTTCGTCCCCTTGCCATCGACTACAACGTCTTCTTCCAGGCGCTCACCGGCACGGCTGACACCGAACAGGTGGTGGCGCAGGTCGACCTGCAGCCATTGGGAGATGCAAAGCCCGCGACCGTCTGGCGACCTGGTGAGATCCTGACCGCCAGTTATGAACTGGACCTTGCCAACGCACCGCAGAGCATCCCGCTGCATTACTATTTTGGCTTTTATGATTGGCGGGATGGCCGACGCATGGTCGTAGACAACGGGCTTGATGATAAGCTGGTGTTCCGTGGCCGGTAATACCATATACGACGTGAATGACGCCCCGCACAACCGCTTGCCGCGCCTGTGGCGTGACCCCTTCTTCTGGTTGACCATTTTATTGACTGCGTTTGCGGTCGCACCGTTCGTGCTGCCCGGCTATTTCTGGGGAGCGAATGACGCGCGGCATCATGTGTACTTTCTTTTCGAATATGATCGGGTGGTGCAGGATGGGATTTGGTGGCCGCGCTGGAGCCCTGACTTTGCGTTCGGCTATGGCTACCCGTTTTTCAACATTTACGGCCCGTTCAGCCACTTCCTGGCGGAGGGTTTGCACCATTACCTGGGGTTGAGTTTCACCGCAGCGATTGAAAGCATTTTTGCGCTGAGCATCGTGGGCAGCGCCGGTGCGATGTACGGCTTTGTACGCTCCTGGGCCGGTCGCAGCGCCGGCTTGGTTGCCGGTCTGGTCTATACATACGCCCCCTATCACCTGCTGAATCTTTACGTGCGTGCAAATCTTGCCGAGAGCATGGCGTTCGTCTGGTTGCCGCTCATCTTATGGGCAGCACGCGAGGCGATCGTCCGTCCGAACCGTGCGCAGGCAGCAGCACTGTCCGATGCAGAACATGCCGCTGAACGCCGTCCGACACGCCGGCGCGCCCTCCCTGTGATCGGGTTGGCCCTCAGTTACGCGGGTCTCATGTATACCAGCAACCTGGTGACCGTCCTCTTTACGCCCTTGCTTGCAGGCTATGTGCTGCTGTTGACGCTTGTGTACGCCATTCCTGCGTGGATCCCCCGTGGCGCCTTGTCTTGGGGACGCAGATTCTGGTTGTGGCTGAATTGCCTGTATCCCCCGGTGCTTGGCGGCATTGCGGGTCTGGGTCTGAGCGCGGCGTTCTGGATGCCTGCGTTTCTGGAACGGAACGGTGTGCGCGTCGACCAGTGGTACGCGGGACGCTATGATTTTCGTGGTCACTTCGTCTACCTCTTCCAGTTGTTCAGCCCGCGCTGGGGGTTTGGTGTCAGCACGCCCGGGCCATTGGATCCGATTGGATATCAGTTGGGCGCAGTGGCCCTCATCTTCGCAGTCCTGGGAGTTGCGCTCATCTGGCGGTTTGCCGGGCGCCGGCGCTGGGAGGTTGCCTTTCTGGTCTTGGCGGCATTTGCCGGGGCTGCGCTCTCCTTGCGTTTCGCGGCCCCGTTGTGGGAGATGCCGATTGTTGGCGGAATTCTACAGTCGGCGCAGTTTCCCTGGCGCTGGCTCGTGATTCCCACCGTAGCAATCGGCGCCCTGGCTGGAACACTGGGCGCAGCCGCTGATGCGGAGGAGCGCATTTCTTTGCCTACGATCGTGCTGGCGGCCCTGGTCATCCTGGGCAGTTATCCTTATCTCCAGGTGCAGATCACCGAGCCGGCCGAGGGACCGGTCAGCCTCGCCGGATTGATGCGATTCCAACAGTCGTCGGACGAGATGACGGGCAGCACGGCGTGGGTGAAAGAGATTCCAGCGTGGAGTCCAATGGCGGACTACTACATCAGCCAGGACAATGCCGGTGAGCCGGTCAAACCCATCGAAACAAAACTTGACTACACGATTTTCGATTACAAGACGCTGGGCGCTGAGTCAGTGGCGCACAACACGGTGAGCGAAGAGATCTACTTCTTCAACGGTCTGGATGAACCGCAAACCATTGTCTTCAACCAGTTCTATTACCCCGGCTGGAATGCCTATCTCCTCGCCGGCAAACACGGACCGCGCATCGCGTCAATCCCCATTACACCAGAGCCAACCGGGACGCTTGGCCGGATGACGGTGCAGGCGCCGCCTGGTGAAGGCTACTTGCTGCTTGTGTATGAAGATACTCCCCCGCGCACAATGGGTGGCATCATCACCCTGACCACAGCCGCCATACTCATGGCGGCGGCGCTCATTGATGGGTGGCGCACCCGCCGCGTGCAGCCAAAAGTTGCACACACACTATCCAATTCTGTGTGATTTCAAAGGGGTGTGGTATACCCCTCTGCAATAGTAAGTTTGCACAACGAATACATAGTTTCACAACTATTTTTCGGTGTTTAGTTTGCAATCTGTCAATCGTCCACCGTAGAGAAGGGTGAGCGCTATGTCCCAGTCAGCCAGTTCCTATGCTGCCGAAGTGCGCCGGCCGATGATTGCCGAGGAAGAGGTGGATGCGCTGGCGCACTGTTATGGCACTCCCGTGCGCCGTACGCACGTGATGGTTGCGGACGAGTATATTCGTTACTATCGCTTCAGACCGGACAACGACCGGCGAGCCGAAGTCGTCTTTGCCATCCAGAACCCGGCCGACCAAATCTGGCTTCACACCAAATCCAACTACCCTTCAAATATCTACCGGTTGATGTCCGGTGGTATCCAGTGGGATGAGACGGTTCTTGATGCGCTCTGGCGCGAGGTCGATGAAGAGACCGGGCTTCCTTGTGTCATCGAGCGTTTTCTGGGCGTACTAACCTATCACTTCCATCACCGGCACGAGACGGCAAGTTTTGCCAGCTATGTCTTTTCACTGCGCGCCAATTTTTCGCAACCCGTCTGCCAGCGCGACAATGAGATTTCGGCCTACCGGGCGGTGTTGCCAAGCCAGTTGCTCGACGTCAGCGTCGAATTGCGCAACTTGATCGGCAATCGTCATGGCTGGGGGCAGTGGCGCGCATTGGCGGTGGAATTGGTGCATGAGCAATTGACAAAGTCAAGCCTGACCGTCGGCGACGCATAGCGGCAAAAAGACAGAAATTGATCATTGACGATTCACAATTTGATTTGAGATTCCTATGTTAGTACCACTTTCCTGGCTCAAAGAGTACGTCGAGATTACGCTTCCGGTGTTCGAACTTGCCGAACGCATCACCCTGGCTGGCCTGGCGGTGGATGCCATCCATGAGGTGGGCGATTGGTGGGATCCGGAGTTTATCCGGGTTGGGCAAGTGGTGCGGGTGCTCCCGCATCCGGACGCCGACCGGCTGGTGCTGGTCGACGTGGATTTCAGGGGTGATGCGCCGCAGCGGGTGGTGACCGGCGCACCGAATCTCTACGCTTACCGCACCGCGGAGACACTGCCTGTCCTCAAGGTGGCCTTTGCGCGCGCCGGCGCCGTGCTGGTGGACGCGTACAGCGAAGAACGCCCACGGCCAAAGAAGAAACTGAAAGCTTCCAAGATTCGGGGCGTAGAGTCGTCCGGCATGGTCTGTTCAGAGCGTGAACTTGGCTTGAGCGAAGAGCACGAAGGCATCATCCTGTTGCCTGAGGACGCGCCGGTGGGTGTTCCGCTGCGCGAATATCTGGGCGACCAGGTTTTTGAACTGGATCTGACCGTTGATATGGCGCGCGATTTGAACATGATCGGTGTGGCGCGGGAAGTCGCCGCGCTGACTGACACTCCGCTCCATCTCCCGCCCGACGAATTCCCTGCCTCCGGCTCTGATCAGGCGTCAGATTATGTCGCCGTCCGCATCGATGAGCCGCAACTCTGTAATCGCTACACCGGCGTCATGATCATGGGCGTCACGATTGGTCCGTCGCCGGCGTGGATGCAGGATCGCCTGACCAAGGCCGGCATGCGCCCGATCAACAAAGTGGTCGATATCACGAACTACGTGATGCTCGAAATGGGCCAGCCGCTGCACGCTTTGACTATGATATTCTCATGCGCCGTGCGCAGCAGGTGGGTGACGCCACCCCGACGATCATCGTGCGCCGCGCAGCCGATGGTGAGAAATTCAAGACACTGGATGACGTTGAGCGCACCCTCACCAGTTCGATGCTGATGATTGCCGATACGCAGGGATCGATTGCGCTCGCTGGGGTGATGGGCGGCCAGGAGAGCGAGATCAGCACTGATACGTCGAATATCTTGCTCGAATCCGCCACCTTTGAGGCCATCAACACCCGGCGTACGGGGCAGGCGCTGAAGCTGTTTAGCGAAGCGAGCTACCGGTTCAGCCGTGGCGTACCTGCCACCCTGAATTCACTGGCCGCGCGGCGTGCAGCCACGCTCATGCAGCGTTATGCCGGCGGACGTGTGGTGCCGGGGATGGTCGACACCTACCCCATCCCGCAGGTGGAGCCCATCGTTTATACCACCGCCAGCGATTTGCAGCGTATACTCGGCATGCCGGTGACACTGGACGAAGCCGCCACTGCGTTGCGTCGTCTCGATTTTGCCGTGAGCGAAGTCGTAGAGCCGGCCAAAGACGCGCCTGATGACGCCACTTTTGCCCTGAGCCGCCAACCCGGTGAGATGCTGCTCGAGTGTACGCCGCCCTGGCACCGGCTCGACATCCGTTACCCAGCCGATCTCATCGAAGAGGTAGCGCGTGATCGGCTACGAGCATGTTGGCCAGACGATGCTGGCCGATGAACTGCCGACGCAGCGCCGGCACGCAGTGACTGAGACCGAAGAAAATATTCGCGATATCCTGATGGCCGCCGGACTGCAAGACACGGTCAACTATGCGTTGACTTCGCCCGAAAACCACGATCGGCTGGCGCCTGGGCAGAAGACAACCGATGCCGATTATATTGCCCTGGCCAATCCGATTGCGGGTGAACGCCGGGTGATGCGCCAGACGCTGTTGGTCACTGCGCTGGAGAATGTGCAATACAACCTGCGATACACCGATCGCCTGGCCTTCTTTGAAGTGGGCCGTGTCTATCTGCCCGAGGGCGGCGACGGCGTGTTACCGGTGGAGGACCGGCGGCTGGTGCTGGTCATGGCCGGGCCACGCCAAGCGCGCGACTTTTACCATCCAGGCGATAGCGCCGAGGTGATGGATTTCGGCGATCTCAAGGGTGTGGTTGAATTGCTCTTTGAACGGCTGGGTTATAAAGCTGCCGACGTCGAGTTTCGGGCAAAGCCTGACACAAATGTGTTTGGCCCGCGCTGCGCTGAGGTATTTCTGGTGGGTGAATCCCTGGGTCTCATGGGTGAGATTCATCCACGGGTGCGGGCGGCTTTTGATTTGCCCGGCCAGGTCCGGATTGCGGCTGCCGAGCTACGTATCCTGCCGCTGGTGCGGCCGCAGTGGCAGTTGGATCCCATGCGTCCGATCAGTTCCATGCCACCTGTCGTTGAGGATCTCGCCTTTGTCGTGGGCGAAGAGATCACCTTGCGCCAGGTGGAGAACGCCATCAAGGCGGCAGGCGGCGATCTGCTGGTCGACCTTGAACTCTTTGATCTTTACCGGGGCGAGCCATTGCCAGCCGGCAGCAAGTCGTTAGCCTTCCGCGCGATCTACCAGAGCCAGGACAGCAACCTGCGCGATGCCGACATCGTCAAGTTGCGCGAGCGCATCGTCCGGCGGGTGGAGCGAGAGACGGGGGGGAAACTGCGGGGTTAGGGTAAATCATACCGACGAGCAGCCGGCGCCGCTGGCGCGGCCGCGGAGGGCGCTGACGACGGCCACCACAATCACGGACGCCACGATCAACTCCAGGACGACGTTGATACCCACGCTGAGTAGCGTGACAAAGAACGGCACCCCCAACCGCAGCGCAATTGCCCCGATCACCAGGATCGTGTTGGTCAGCGTGCCTGCAACTGCTGCCCCAACCAGACGCCACTGCTCCCGCATCGATTTCATGGCCGTGTAGACGAGCCACGCCACCGGGCCGATGAAAAGCCGCGGCACGACCGAGATGATCGGGTCCACGAAGATCGCATTCGCACTGCCCGCCGGCTGTTGGGCCGCCAGGAAAAGGCTAAACAGGCCAAATGCAGCGCCGACGATGAACCCCACGATAGGTCCTTCCAACACTGCGCCGATGATGGTCGGCACCACCAGGATCGTGACGGCGATCATTGGGGGAATGGCGATGAAGCCCAACGAGATAAATGGACCCAGGTTGAGCGGGATCGACAGCACGATGGTGATGGCAATCAGCACGGCGGTGATGACGATCTTTCGCGTGACTGAAGAACGGTTCTCCATGACTTCCCCCTTTGAATCGATGGTTCTCGCTAGGCAAACCGGGCGAGAACCGCATTGAACGCCAGATCTGCGCCGTACCAGACGGCGATGACATAGCATAGCATACCCACAACCACAACATAGTCAATCAAGTGTGCATGTAGTTGGACAAAACGGGTCCGGCCGGCGCCACTGACATAGCAGCGCGCTTCCATGGCCACAGCCATCTCTTCAGCGCGGCGGAACGCATTCACAAAGAGTGGCACCACCAACGGCAACATGGCTTTGCCGATCTGCATCGGCTCACGCCAGGACAAGGCCCCGATCTCGCCACCTCGGCTTGCCTGCGCCTTGATCACGCGCTCCATCTCTTCTGCTAAAATTGGCACGAAGCGGAGTGAGATCGTCGCGATCATGGCGATGTCGTGCACCGGCAGCCCCACATAGCCAAGCGGTGTCAGAAGTGATTCCATGCCGTAAGTCAGTTGCGTGATGGGCGTTGTTAACGTAGGCAGGCTGATCAGCAGCAGCAACGAGATCAGCCGGGTAAGGCTGAGCACGGCCATCAGCAGCGCATTGCTGGTAATGCGGATCCAGCCCCATTGGAAGAAGACGATACCGGCCGGCTCCTGCCAACCCAGCCAGAGGACGGAAAAGCCCAGAAAGAAGAGAATGAGTGGCAGGCCCCGCACAAATGGGCGGAGGACAAAACCCAACGGGACACGGGCGCTCCACACAATCACCAGCATCGTGGCAAGATAGACGAAGCTCACAATGAGCGAGCGCGTAAAGGAGATGCCAAAAAGCAGAAAGAGCGTGACTAAAATCTTGGCGCGTGGGTCTAGCCGGTGAACAAAGGTGTTCCCGGGAATATACTGGCCGATGATGATATTGCGCGAAAGCTCAAAGGACATGTTGGTTGCGTAAGATTCGCCAATGCTGGCTCACGCCAACAAACAAGTGAATGTCAAGCGCCAGGGCGGTACAGCCGCGCCACAATTGCATAGCAGCCGATGTCTGCTGCAAATCCCAGTGCCACGATCAACCAGTCCAACAAAGGCATCCCGCCCGGCGCCAGTAGCAGATAGGCCAGGACTGTGAATGGCAGGAAGAAGACGCCGATCAAGGGCACGAACACATCTGGCGTCGCTGCTTCCTCAAGAGCGGGATAGAAGAGCCAATAGAACAGCAGAATCGCCCGTGGGATGATCAGCACTAGAAACGATGTGATTGCACGTACCATCATCTTCTCCTTGTCTAAATGTTCTATTGAGTGGTCTGCAATAAAGTGCTGATCGTCTGCACCGCTTGCGGAAGCGTACAAACGGATGTTGTTGCAGGCAGCAGGTCCGCCGCAACCAGCTCATCCGTAACTTGTGTCACGTCGGGAATGTCGAGCCCCAACTCGCGCAATTGCGCCGGTTGGCCAAAGATCGTGGCCGGCGCACCCGCCATGACCGTGCGCCCTTTCGCCAATACAAAGAGCCAATCGCAAATCTCCGCCATCTCTTCCATGTTGTGGGATACCATTACCAGCGTCACACCTTTGTTGCGCAATTCCAGAATGTGGTTCATCAACTGCCGGCGCGCCTGCGGATCCAAACCCGCGGTTGGCTCGTCGAGCACCAGCACTTCCGGTTCCAGCGCCAATACACCCGCCAATGCCACGCGTCGCATCTGACCGCCACTCAGGCTAAACGTGGGGCGATCCTTGTACGCTTCAAAGCCCAGACCCACGGCCTCCATCGCCCTGCGGACGCGTGCTCGCACCTCTTCCCGGCTCAGGTTGAGCTTGCGCGGTCCGTAGGCCACATCGTCACCCACGTATTGTTCAAAGAGTTGAGCCTCAGGCAACTGAAATACCAGCCCCACGCGCCGCCGGATCGATCGCACATCTAACTTGGGGTCAGCCGCATTCTGGCCAAAGATCAGCACCGTCCCCTCATCCGGTCGCAACAGCACATTCAGGTGTTGGATGGCAGTGGACTTACCGGATCCAGTATGCCCCAGAATGCCGACGATTTCACCACGCCGGATCTCCATCGAGATATCTTCAATCGCCTTCACCTCCAGCGGCGTCCCCCGCATGTAGTAGTGGGCGAGATGCTCCAGGGTAATGAGCGTGTCTCGGGTCTCGTGTTCAGTGATTCGTGTTGCGTGTTGCGTCAGGCGCTGCGAAGTCTGTATCTCGTATCTCGTGTTGCGTATTCCGTACTTCGTACTGCGCACCCCACTTCTTCACCTCCTTTACAATCTCTCCCACCGTGAGTAGATTCCCTGGGAAACCCGGGAAGCGTGCGTGAAGTTCCGCCGCTAATGCGCTAACGTGAGGCACATCAAGGTGCAATTGGCGCAACTGCTCTCGCTCTTGGAAGATCGCTCGTGGTGGTCCATCCATAACGATCCGCCCTTCCGACATCACGATCAGGCGATCGGCATCAACTGCCTCACGCATAAAATGGGTGACGGCGACGACGGTGACGCCCTGTTCGCGGTTGAGACGATGCGCGATGGCGAGCACCTCGTTGCGCCCCTGGGGGTCAAGCATTGCGGTCGATTCGTCGAGCACCAGCACTTCAGGCTGCATTGCCAGTACACCGGCGATGCAGATGCGCTGTTTCTGCCCACCGGATAGTTGGTGGGGCGCACGGGTGCGATAGGCCTGCATTTCAACCTGCTCCAGCGACCAGTCGACGCGGCGGAGCAACTCTTCGCGGGGAATGCCCAGGTTCTCCGGACCAAAGGCGACATCTTCCTCCACAACCGTGGCCACGATCTGGTTGTCCGGGTGTTGGAAGACCATGCCGACGGTGCGGCGGATGTCGAGTGTACGTTTCACGTCGCGGGTGTTCCACTCTTTCCCCCAAACGGCGCCCTGCGTCGGCCAGAGTAGAGTATTCAGGTGTTGTGCCAGGGTGGACTTGCCTGAGCCATTGTGGCCAAGGATGACGACATATTCGCCGCGTTCGATCGTGAGGTTTACGCCGGCGAGCGCGTGCACGGGGCGCTCACTCTTGGCATTGTAGGTAAAGATCAGTCCGTCAACAAAATCATATCGTTGCGGTGAACGGCTACATCGCCATACGTGTATCCCAGCCGTTGTTCAATTTCATCCGAGCGGGCGCCGGCGATCAAGCGCAGTTCGGTGCTAGCATAGGCCACGATCCCACGCGCAAATTCGTGACGATTGGGATCCGTGATCACGACCGTGTCACCGCGCTGGAATTCGCCTTCAATCTGACGGATGCCCGCAGGCAACAGGCTGCGTCCCTTTTGGCAAAGCGCGTCGACCGCGCCCTTGTCAACATAGATCGTGCCGGCCGGCTTTGGCCCGGCCAGGATCCAGGCTTTGCGCCTTTCAAGCCGCGTCTCCAGTGCCGGGAAACGCGTGCCAACCGCTTCGCCCATTGCAATCCGCGTGATGACGTTCGGTTCCCCCCGGCCGCAATGACGACGTCAGCACCCGCATGGCGCGCTGTATTGGCCGCCTGCAATTTGGTGACCATGCCGCCGGTGCCCAACCCGGACACGCTGCCACCGGCAAGCGCCAACACCGATTCGTCGATGCGCCGCACCTCCGGAATCAATTGGGCATCCGGATTGGTGCGCGGGTCCGCAGTGAACAGACCGGGCAGGTCCGTGAGCAGGATCAACAGGTCTGCATTCACCAGCGTCGCGACAAGCGCAGAGAGATTGTCGTTGTCGCCCACGCGGATGTCTTCAGTGGCGACCGCGTCATTCTCATTGATCATCGGAATAATGCGCTGCTCAAGCAACGCAGATAACGCGTCGCGGGCATTGAGAAAGCGTTCGCGGTCTTCCACGTCGGCGCGTGAGCAGGATTTGCCCCACACGCACGCCGTAGATGTCAAAGAGCCGTTCCCAAATGCGCATGAGCTGCAGTTGTCCCACCGCCGCAAAGAGCTGCTTGCTGACGATGGTGGGCGGAAGCTTCGGAAAGTTCAGATGTGCGCGGCCCGCCGCAATTGCGCCGGATGTACACACGACGACGTCGGGACCTTGCTGATAAAGGTCAGCGCACTGGCGGGCAATCTCCACCATGCGCGCCTGGTTCAGTTGTTTGCCGCCACCGGTGAGCACACTCGTGCCCAACTTGACTACGATCCGCTTATACATGCCATTCGCCTTCTATGCTTGGATAGATCCGACGAAGAGTATAGCTGAGACGGATGCGAAAGTCGATCCATGCGGTGTTGATTCGACAGCGGCTGACGCGCCGACGACGTTACGCAGCCATGTTTTCCGGCGGCGCCTCTAACGCGCCGACAAGGCGCAGCGTCCAACACATGCATTTGTGCCCAAAATCCCCAATGTACTGGCGCGGGCAACTGCCTGGAATGACGGCAATGCCGTTGTCCTGGCACAACTGCACGGCCTCTGCCGATACGCTGGTCACCTTTTCGCCGCTGGTTTTTGCAAATTTTGGACGCGTGCCGCGCATGTCATGCATCCAGACTCGCTTCACACCGGCGGCAACGCATTGCTGCACGACTTCGAGAGTCACGGCGGGCTGGGTGACGACAATCACGCCGTCCGGAATTACCGGCATCGCCTGGATGGTTGGGTAACAGGGTGCGCCGTCGAACTCCGTACAATGCGGGCTGAGGGGGTACACCTCGTACCCACGAGCACGCAGCAGCCGGACAATGGCATTGGCGGGCAACTCGTCACGCGTGGTTGACACCCCCGCCACTGCAATCTGTTTCTGCGCCAGGAAATCGTTTACAAGCGAATCTACGGTTGCCATTGTGTGCTCCTTAGGAAACGTGTTGCGTATCTCGTATTGCGTGGCTTTTGAAAAGCAACTACAAGTTCATGCCCTATCCAGGGTCCGTGTACTAGTCCATATAGATACGCAATACGAGATACGAAGTTTCCTACGACGGCTGCTCGTCCACGTGCGCCATTACCTCGGGAGAATTGGCCGCTTCTTGTAGTGCTTCCTTCGGGACACTGTAGGTGCGAACCGTGGCGTGCGAGCCAACCATATATTCCGTGACGAGCGGCACCTCGAAATCGTCGCAGTTGACGATCACGGCGACGCGGCCCGCATCCAATTCCTTGCCGATGTCGGCGATTTCCGCCTCGGTCAGGTGCGTGGACTTCTTGAAGAATGAGCCCAGCACGCCGCCCAGGGCGCCGGCGCCGACGGTGGTGACGATCAAGGAGGCGCCACCGGTCAATACCGCGCCGATCACGCCGACGGCGGCGCCAATGGCGACACCCTTGCCTGTTTTGCGACCGACGTGCGTTTTTAGTTTGTCGCCATCCTTGCTGAGCGTGCCGATGGCGCCCAACTTGATGCCATCGTACTGCTTGTCCCAGAGTTTGATCCCATCGATGGCACTTTGGGCGGCTTCTTCATTTTCGAAGAAGGCAACCAGGACAATATCGTTGTCGTCTTTGGGTTTTTGTTCGTTCGACACGCGGTTTCTCCTTTTATGGCGTCGTAAAATAGTTGTTCGCAATGGTGCTGATGCGTAGTCTACTCTGCAGAGCGCGATTGCGCTAGTAGGGACACGGCACCGCCGTCCCTACCGGTTCATCCTAGATGGATCCTGAAAATTTGAAACACCCCCCCAAGAAATTGACGGTTGACACACGGGCATTGTGTGTTAATCTGTGTTTAATTGTGTGTTTGTGGGCAATTAGTGTGTGTTTGCGGATAATTATCGTGTATTTGAGGCTATTCCTAATGAGTCTGTGTGGTCAACACAAATCTGTCCGGCGCGTGAGCACTATGCTCGCACCTTGTCTGCCGGCGCTGACCCAATTGAATACGCCTCCCGTAACCTGCGCTGCCCTATCGTAAGTTGGGCGCAACCCCGTACGCTACCAGACGCAGGCCATCGGTCTGCGTTTTTTGTTGTCATCGCCGGCTCATCTAAAACCAAACGATTGAAACCATTTGCCGAGGTTATCATGGAGATGCAGAAATACGCGGCGTATGGCGCCGTCAGCGAAGCCACCTACTGTGCCACGCATGCCACCGTGGAGACGCAATTGCGCTGCAACCGCTGCGCGCGCTTGATCTGTTTAAAGTGCGCGGTGCTCACCCCGGTTGGTTATCGCTGCAAGGAGTGCGTGCGCACCCAGCAGGCAGTCTTCTTCACTGCGGGTGTGCGTGACGAAGCGATGGTCTTTGCGGTCAGCTTTGCCATGACCTTCAT
>JADJPH010000066.1 GCA_016713335.1 Candidatus Fredericiella danica
CTAGAAGACCGGTAGCAATTCCAGGTATGCCGCCAATGCCAGCGCACCAATGATGAGCATGGCCGCCAACACCCGCACACCGTAACGTGGCGTGGCAACCGGGGCGGGCGGCACCACGACCACCGATGGCGGTGGCGGCGCCGGCTGCCGCAGGTTTAACACAATGATGTAGACCAATAGACCGGCGATCACGAGGAGCAGGAAGCTGATGATGTCCATGGCGGGGACTCCTTTCGCTGTTGTCTGGACTGGGTCTTCTGGCTTTTTCCGGCGCCGCTACGACCCGCTCACAGCATAGCACCGCGCCACTTGCGTGCCATGACAAAGACCTTGCCAACTGATGGCAATCATCCCGCAACTCGCATCTGCAAGAATTGACATGAGCGCTTCCCCAATCCCGGATTTCCGCCAGGCCGATGCGCTCACGCCGTCAGGTCCATCCATGCCGCGCACAACACGGCAAGCCGCAGCCACATGCATGTCATAACCTTGACACATTTTGGTCAAGACTTTTCGCGACCCTACGACGATAATCACGGAAACAGGAGGTTGCCCCGATGAACGTGCGTTCCACCAGTCACTCTGCCCCTCCCACTGTCAAGCGTTGGGCCATGTCGATTGGCATCAACTGCTATCAAAACGATCGCGTTCCCGCGCTCAAATACTGCGCCAATGATGCCCGTGCACTGCACGATTTTCTCGTGAAAAGTCAAGCTTCTGGCTACGCCCGGAGCGCACACCTGTTGGTCGACGATCTGGCCGCCGGCGGTGCGGCGACGCGACTGAACACTCTGAAAAAGCTGCAAGGCATCGCCAATCAGGCTCACCCCGATGATATGCTGCTCTTCTACTTTGCGGGCCATGGCCGCGCAGTGGGGCAGGAACTTTACTTGCTGCCCACCGATGTTGAGCCTGATGAAATGACCGCTGACACTGCAATACCTCTTTCCCGTATCAAACAGATCTTGGAGTCCTCGGCGGCGCGCATGCCATTATCCTTGATGCCTGCTATGCCGATTCCCCCCAGATCGGCCATCCTCCCCACTCGTTGGGTGGCCTCGAAAGCCGTTTGATCGAAAATCTGCTATTGGATTCTGACAATCTGGCCGTTTTGCATTCGGCTGTGCGTAGCGACCCGGTCTTCGAATGGGATGAAATCGAGCATGGCGTGTTCGCCTACTATCTATTGGAAGGAATGCGTGACCTCGCCACGGAACGCAAGGACACACTACTGACGGTGACGGAAGTTCACCACGATGTGTCCGCAAAGCTTGACTTGTGGGCAAGGCGCCAACAGGTGGCTCTGCGTCCGATCTTGGAATTTAAGGGGCGCGGTGATCTGGTACTCGCGTCCATCGACTCTACCGGTCAAGTCCCCGAGGCCGCGCATCCCGGCGAGCCGGTCGTTGCGTCTGACATGCAGTATGCCAGCGCCGAAGCCCTGCTCGCCGCAGTGCGTGGTGGACAGCGCAGTTTTGTGGGGCGGGAGAAAGAATTGCAGCGCGTGCTCAAACTCATCCAGGACACGCCGACCCCGAACCTGGCCAGTCTCATCATTGGCGGCCCTGGCATTGGCAAGACCAGCTTTTGAACCAGATTCGCGATCAGTTGCCGCTGCAACTGACGGCTGCCGGTGGGGTGTTGCGCCGTTTTCACCTCTTCTCCATTGAACCCGGCGCACTTTCATCCTGGCATGACCTTGCAGCCGAGCTACGCGGCGGGATTGCCAGAAGCCTGAGTCCGACCAGACAAGACTACGACCGCGAACCAGGCAGGCTGGCGTTGGGCGAATTGACCGCTCAACTGGAAGAGATTCAGGCGCAGCTTCCAGGGGCAACGTTTGTGGTATTCCTCGATGAGTTCGACAAGATCTTCCACCGTTGCTCTGATCTTGAGCAGCAGCGGATCCGCGACTCGATCAACACGCTGGTTGAAAATGACCGGATCCACATCGTTTTTGTGCTTTCCGTATTGCAGGAGCTTCCACAATCCTATGCAAGCCGTCTTGCCGCTGACGTCTTCACCCTCCACCCGCTGACGCGCACGGAAAGCGACAAGCTGCTGGCGGAGTTGCTGCATGCCTACCTGTTGCCAACCACCGAAGAAGGCGCGTGGATCTATGACTACACCGGTGGCAATCCATACCTGACCCGCCTGATGGTGGTCAAAATCGTCGATCTGGCAACCCGACCCAACGACGACGCCAAAGTCCACGGCGTGCGCTTGGAACAGGCTGCGCGCGCCGCGGTGCAAAGCGACCAGGCCAATCACCTGCTGCAAGGCGTCTATGCCTGGTATCTGACGGATGATCAACGCTTCGTCCTGCTCAAACTCGCGGCCAACGGCCAGCGCGTGCTTTCCCCCGATGAATTCGCCCGCCTGAAGTCCAAACACAAAGCCGCGATTCGCCAATTGACCAGCCGCGATTACATGGCGGAGCAAACCGATGGCTCCTTCCGGATGCGCATCGGCTTCTTCTTTGACTGGCTCTATGCGTGGGAGGATTTTGACCGCGAGCTGGAGCGGCTTGGGGTTCAGGGAAGACATCGTCCCGGCGGACGGTCCCCAAAGATCGATGCCGGCGGCATCTGCATCGACGCCGTGGGGCACCGGGTTTATGTCGAAGGGCAGGAGATCCATAAGCACCTGGCGGACCTCCCCTATCGAGCGCTTGTCCTGCTGGCGCGACGGCTCAACACCGTGATTTCAAAGGATGACCTGGCGAGTGAACTCTGGCCCGACGACGCTGACACCGCGGACGACCAACGGATTGCAACGGTGATCAGCCGCCTCCGCCAGGCGCTAGGGGATCGCGACGAGAAATACCTGCAGACGCTGCATAAACAGGGTTATCGGCTGCGCAACACCCGGTTCGTCTAGGCTCTACAAGCCCAAAGGTGCTCACTGTGTTCGAGCGTTCTAGAATCAAGTTCGGCGAAATTGTCTCACATGATCAACCTTACCTGGATCCGATTTCCGGGAAGAGCCTCCCCCGCGACTTCTACGACCGGCGGGAGACTGCGAGAGTCATTGGAACAAGCGCCCCTTGTGGAGCCGGCAACGCCCGACGCCTTCCTGGCTGCGGTGAGTTCCCTGCTTGAACTCACGGCGGGCCGGCGCATCATTCTGGCGATCGATGAGTTTGATTCCATTCTCGTTGAGAGCATACAAGCCACCGGTCACAGGGGCGAAGCAGAACGAATCGGTGACCTCATCCAAGCCCTAATTGGCGGCGCTTTTCCGTCGCTCCGCCTGCTCTTGTCGATGGCGGCGATCCCCGAAGCTGCGGGCGGTGAAGATTTGGCGCGACTCTTCGCCGACTCATCCGTGACCAGGCTGAACTGCTTTCCAAAGGCTGACATGGACGACATGGTGCGGGAAATCATCCAGCAGGACCAGCCTATTGCGCCGGATGACCTTGAAGCCATCTTTCAACTCGCCGGTGGCTGGCCCTACTATGCCAAACTCCTGCTCGAATGTATGGCGGACCTGCCGCCAACCCCCGACCAGGTGCAACGGGCAGTACAAGCCGCGGTACATCACCACGGCGCCGGCCAGACGATCGCCAATATCTATGACCTGCACTTTGATGAAGCGCAGAAACAACTCGTCCTCCTTCTGGCGCTGCGCGGCGGTCAACTGGATGCCGCGGAATGGGCAACCGCAAGCCCTGCACTGCAGAGTGCGGCGCACCAGCTTGCCAGCAAGGACATCGTCGACGTTGTCGCGGATGGTGGCTGTCGTTTCCGTATTGGGCTGCTGGCGGCATGGTTCCGGGGTTGGTCGCGATACGAGCTTGAACTTGAACGCCGGTTAGGTGACTTCCCGTTCGACGGTAATGCCCTGAACACCTGAAGAAGCCGATGGCAGGCGCATCCAAGACCATTCGGGTAGATTGCAGCATTGCTATGCAGACCATCACGTTGGCGCCACCGAATTTCCTCGCCCTTCACCGCGCTGAACAGGCGTTGGCTCGACCCGATGTGCGCCTTGACGACCTGGTTGCGGTATTTACAAATAGCGATGCATCAGGCGGCCTGCTCCTCTACAACGCACCGCAGGCGCCCCCACTTCCGGCTGAATTGCTAGACAGTGGCTGGAGCGCAACCGTGCTTGCGGCCGTTCAGCCCGGCGACTACACGCGCTTTGATGGCCCCGTCCTCACGCTGGCTGCAATCGATGCCCTGCTTGACGATGTTCCATCGCACGGCACCTACTTCTTTTCCCTGGACCGGCTCAACCTCTTTGGGCGCGACAGCATCGACCCCCGTATGCGGGCAACGATCGGCAACCTCATTCGCACCATCTGGGAACGTTGGCGCACCCTGCCGGAAGCGGAGCGAGAAGCGCAGGCGGCCCTATGTGGCAAACGAATCGTGCAACTGAGTCTGCCACTGGCATTGCAGCAGCACCATGAGACGGATCTGGTCGCCCTTCGCTTTGACTTGTCCCGGCTGGCTACGCTCACCGATGTCGAGCAACTGGCGCAACCGGTTTTTAATCGTCCAGGCGACGACGCAAACGACATTCAAAGCCTGGCTGCGCTTGGCGACCACGAATGGGTTGCGGGCTTCAAAGAGATTCCTCTATTGGTCCCCGAGCTGAATCGCCACCGAGCGCGCTTGTTGTTGTTTCGCCCTGCGCTCAGGCGGTTCACCACCGGGGCGCGGATGCGCGCCACGTGCACCGGTATGGCCTACCGCTGCTGGCATGCGTGGCAGCAAACGGATGAGCAGTACTTCCAGGAGGCAGCGTATTGCCTGGCGGCAGAGGCCTGGCTGGAGGGTCAGGATGTAACCGATGTGGTCGCCATCCTTCCCGATGAGGACTTCGAAATCTTTGCCGATCAGGGCGTAGCGCGTGCCGTGAGCCGCGGCTCCACCACGCAAATCCAATCGTTGACCGATCACGTCAGCCTCGAAAGCGTATTGCAGTCGAATACAGCCGTCCCACGTGGCCCTGTACTGGCCATCCCGGTCCTGGCGCGCGCCCTGTGCCAGCGCGGCGCCGGCGTCGTCTTCGATTTGGGGCCTATCCTCTGGCAGGCTGAACGCGCCGAAGATCTGGCGCGCACATTCTGGCTGCTGTCGCGAGACCTGCTCATTCCACCGGGCCCGCTCTGGCTGCAGCTTGAGGCAACACCCGGCGAGATTGCGGATCTGGCGCAGCGCGCTGCACTCATCTACGGCTTGAGCAACCCGTGGGGGTGGCGACAAGGGCGCTATAGTCTCCTCGTCTCTGAGTGCTATGCCCATCTCGACCGCTGCCTTGAGCGGCTGGCCGCGGCCGCGCAGGGCACACCGCTGGCCTTTTACTACGCCGCTCTCCGGGCGTGGTATGGGTGTCCGTTCAGTGAGGAGATCCAAAGCAATCTTGCTCGCGCGGTTGAGTATGGGCGTACCTTCATGCTGATGTGCGAAGACAGCGGCATCAGTGGCGACCTGGCGCACGAAGTGACGATTGCCGCCAATCTGATTGAGGCGGCGGATCGGCTTGCAACTCAGGATGGGCAAACCGCTCCAATGGAATCGCAGTTCGCCAGTGTTGCCGAAATGCTGCGCGGTCTGGCCAAACACGGGGACCCCGTGCCGATCCCATCGCAGATGTTTGGCTACTGGTCCGATGCGCTCATGGAAGCTGACCGGGAATGGCAACGTCTCCAGTCCACCGCCACCGAGCAGCGCCCGAATTCCGCCCGTCTGGATGAACTACAGGAAAAACTTGACAAGTGGCAGCGGCGGGCCTTTGCCCCCTATCATGAGCTACAGGCGCTGCTCACCGGGCTGAGAACAAAGAGCGAGCAGGTCCGCCGGCTGCAGCAGGCAGTCGGTGATCAACCAGTCATCCGGATCGTCTTGCGCACCACCGAGGTTGAATTGGGCAGCAGCCAGACGATTGCCTTCGAGATCCACAACAACGGCAATCAAACGGCGAGTAGCTTTGTCTGGAGCCTGCGCCGATTTTCAGGTTTCGACCTCGTGTCACCATTGCCAACGCCGCAACCAATCGAGATCGGCCCGGGCGAGCGACGCCTTTTCGACATGCAGGCGCGGGCGTCGGCGCCGGCTTTGGTCCTGGTTTTCAGTTACCGCTATCGCGACAAGGCCGGGCGCCTCTTTACAGGCGAAGACCAGACAACGCTGCATGCCCGCAACGAACCGCTTGGGGTGCGCATGCGGATCAATCCATTTGAGGTTGGACGACCGGTTGCGGGCGCATCCTTCTTCAATCGGACCACGGAGATCAACCGGATTCTGACGCGGCTGGCCAAGGGGAACACCCACCCGCTTGTGTTGCGCGGACCGCGACGCATTGGCAAGAGCTCGTTGATGCGCAGAATCGTCGAACTGCTTCACCAGCCAGCCGATGCGAAAGCGTATGGCCTGCCGTCCGAACTACAGGCGGCGCTTCACAATCTGCATCCAATTGAAGCCAGTCTGCAGACGATGGATCGCTCGCTGCCACGTCCTTTCGAGGCGTTTCTAAATGGCATCCTTGAAGACATGTGCCGAAATCTGGCCATCGATGACACGCCGATCACCGCTGCGTTTCATCGCGCAGCCAACCAATCCGGCTTACAACGCGTTTACCGAACAGGTGGATATCCTCTTGGGCTTAAGACCAAACGAGCATACGGTCGTGCTCCTGGATGAGTTGGACGAGGTCTTCCGTACCGATTCGCGCGATATTGCCATTCAACTCCGTAACATCATCGAGAGCGAGACGCGCATCAGTTGGATCGCGGCCAGCACGATGCTGGTCAAAGCCTCCGTCGGCAAGTATGGCTCGCCCTGGTTCAACCTGCTGGAGCCGATCGAAATGCGCAACATGGATTGGGCGTCGGCATACCAGTTGGTCCTCAGACTTGGGAAGCGTGTCGGTTTTGACTGGACCGAGAGCGCAGTCACGGCGATCCTGGAATTGTCCGGCCGGCGCCCCTATCTGATGCAACTATTGGGGGTGCGCACCACCGACGGGCTAAACATCCTGGGGCGATCGCGGGTGGAGAGCAGCGATGTCAGCGCTGCCGTAAACCAGTTGGTTGGGGAAATCTCCTTGACGGGGACTTACCTGGGATTTGTCTGGAACGAAGCGCAGTGGTTGGGCAAGTTGATGCTGTGGCACATCCTCAACGCTGCAGACCCACTCCGCGCCGTGGACCTGGAACGCCGTGTCCGCCAGTTGATGACCAAACAGGGCATGGCTTTGAACAACGACCGTTTCTACGCAGCATTCGACGAACGGCTGGCATGGCTCACCGACATCGCGGACGCGCTTGAAATCGACAGCGGCAATCACGTCATCTTCTCCATTCCCCTGGTGAAGCGGTATCTGGAACGCGTTGTACAGCGCGAACAGGACTTTCTGCGGCGCGCGACGGCCGGCTTGGAAGCTGAACTGAAAGAGTAGGTCATGAACTTACAACTTCCCACACTCTGGGTGGCGAGCTGGTCACTGCTCTTTGGCGCCGGTGCCCTGGCGCCTTTGCTGGGTCGCTCCACGAGCGGCGAAGCGGCGCGCGGGCGCGCCACGAACATCGCCATTCTCTGTGCACTCCTGGGGAGTGTTGCCGGCGTCATTGGGGCATTGGCCGCGCTCATCGATCCTGGCCTCTGGTCCACCACCATCACCCTTCACTCTTTTCTTGGGTCGGTATGGTCCCGGGGATATCTGCCTGAGGTCAGCCTTCAGATCAAAGTCGATCCACTTTCCGCCGTCTTTGCGCTGCTGATTGCGGCCTTTGCGGCGATTGTTGCGGTCTATTCTTTCGACGCGCTGCGCGCCCCCTACTATCGACGGCAGCGCACCTGGATCGCCGGTGCGTTCAATGTGTTCATCTGGGCGACCCTGTTGGTGGTGGTCGTCAATGATCTCTTCTTTCTGATTGTGGCGTTGGAAGTCATGACGCTCGCCTTTGCCGGGCTCACGCTCTACAAACACGACTTCTATCAGGAGCCACAGCCGCCGGGGCACGAGCCTGGACCAGAGGAACTGAAGGATGCCAGACTGGCGCCCCAGGTCTACCTTGGTGTCAGTCATGTGAGTACCGCATTCCTGCTCCTGGCGATTTTGCTGCTGGTTGGCAAGGCGAAGAGCTTTAGCTATGACGACATTCCCAGGCTCGCGCCGATGACCGCCAATCTGGTCTTCCTGTTGGCGCTGGCCGGGCTGGGCATTCGGGCGGGTCTCACCCCAGCCCACTTTTGGGTGCCATTGGTCCATCCCTGTTCGCCCACCACGACCCATGCTTTCTTTTGGAGCCGGAGGTGTGGTGGGGCTACCTGGTCCTTTTCATGGGCGTGCTTACAGCCATCGTGAACGTTTGGTATGCAAGCGCCAGCCAGCCGATCTAAAGAAAGCGTTGGCGTATCACAGCGTCGAAAACATTTGGCATCAGCGGTGGCCGGTGTTGGCGCCGCCCTCATTTACAGCGATGCGCCACTCTCGGGCTGAGCATCCTGGCGCTGACCGCGGCCCCTGCTGCATGTGCTTAACCATGCGGTATTTAAGCGCCTCTATCTGGGAACCGGGTCGATCGAACGCCAGACCGACCGGGTCGTCGACACGGACCGCCTCGGTGGCCTGCTCAGTATCTGGCCGTGGACAGGGCTGACCTTCCTGATCGGCGCCGTCGCCATTGCCGGTTTTCCGCCCTTCAACGGCTTTGTCAGCGAGTGGCTCACGTTGCAGGCGCTGCTAAAGGGAACGCAGGAACCGGCGCCCGGTTCATTGATGGGCGACCTGGCATTGGTCGCGGGTACGATGGGCCTATTCGTAGCCTTTGCGTTGACGGCCTTCTGCTTTGTCAAAATCGCCGGTCTCGCGCTGCTCGGTATGCCGCGTGCAAAGCCGGAAGTGGTCGCGGCATGGCGCCAAAAGGGACGTGCTGATCTTCATGCGGAGCATGATGGCGTTGCTTGCTGCGCTTTGCCTGCTGCTTGGGCTGTTTCCTGGGGGCATCCACCTGCTGAAAATGTCTCCGCGACCACCGGGTGACGGCGCCTTCGAGCCACTCATTCAATTCAGTTTTGGCTCCGAAAAAATGGTGGCGGTCGGGATGCAGTTGCCACTGCCATGCCGGCGTACTTTCTGGTCGCCGTCGCCATCGGGATTATTGCGGTGCTGATCAGCCGGGTACGGCTGAGAGGTAGACGGCAGACGCTTGAGGCGAAACCATGGGCGTGTGGCACTCCCTATTCCGCCACCGAAATGCAGTACACAAGTGCGGCCCTTTCTTTTCTGATTCGAGATCTTTTCGGTGCGGGCTGGGCGCCGCGCAAGAACCCGTCCGCTCCAGACCACCTGCCGGGCAAAGTTGGTCATGTCGGAGGGGGCGGCAAATCGATCGCCACGAGCACGCCAGGTCGTCATGGAAATCACGCGGCTTGGCTATAACCAGTTTATTCACTGGCTGCGGCGCGATTGGTCTTCATTGAGACAACTTTCAGAACGGCGACCTCAGGAGGTATCTCCTCTACATTTTGCTCGCAAACCTGGCGGCAATGTCGCTCTTTGCTTTGATGGCAGGGAACTGATCATGGCAGACACCTTTGGCCAACTCAGGTTGGGCTACTACAGGGCATTGTGATCCCACCCCTGCGCCGCTGTTGGTCGGCATCCTGCAGTGGCTCAAAGAACGGCTCCAGTTGCGCCGGGGCCCGGCGCTGCAGATCCATCCGCATTCAGGCAGCTCTTTTGCCCGTCCTGCGATGCGCCCGTCTATCTCTGGCGTCACCGCAGTCACCCCCTAGCGTGCTCTTTGCCTGGCGTGGGCTGCTGGCCTTCATGGTGCCCGTCATTTCGCCCAGGACACGCTGCAAGGTGACTTCATCCTGGTGATCTATCTGCGGTTGGCGCGCTTTATGCTCAATCTCGCGGGGGCTTGACGGCGGTGCACCGTTTGCCGGTCTTGGGGTAAGCCGGGAGATGTTCCTGCAATTCTTGACAGAGATTGGCTTTTGGCCTGCTGGTAGTCGGGCTGGCGTGCGGTGGGCACGACCGATATGGCCGTTGTGTTCAAGCAACATTGGGACTCCGGGATACCGCTTTCCTGGGGAGCCGGAGCTTTGGTTCTGGGGCTGGCGCTGTTTGTCTGACCCTCCTCCGAAGCCGAGCGTCTGCCGGTGGAGAACCCGCGACCAACCTGGAATGACGCGGGCGCAGAGCAACATCACGTCGGTCCGGCCGCAACTGAGTCGACGCCTGGCCGACAATCAACACTGGTGTTCCTCGTGATCCTGGCCGCTCAGTTGTTTGTGCCGATGCCCTACGCTGAGTTTCCCACAACCGTGGATGACCGGTCCGCTGGTGCTGGTGGCTTCCATCGTTGGTTTCCTGGTGGGATCAGCCTGCTGATCGTGGGGCTGGCGGTTTGAGAAGTGATCCAACCCAAGCAGCGGCTCCGGGCGGCGCCACGGTTGCGCTCATCTCAATGGTTTTTAGCACCGTCGCCATCCTCGTAAAACATTGGCATTCCCAGCGTGGAGGGGGTAGGGAAAGATGGACGTTGGTATGGATACGGCAATCGAAGGGGTGGATGCGTTTATCGGCATCCTCGAGGTCCCAATGGTCCTGGCATTGGCGGTCACGACCAGTGATTCGGTCAGCCAGGTCCGTCGACTATATCAGTGGCAGTCAGTCGTCCTGGCGGTGGTTACATCATTGAGCGTGATACCGCATGGCCGCAGCGAACTCTGGGACAGCATCGACCCATTTAGCACTCTGCTGTTTTGTTGGTGGCGCTCCTGCCCGCCATGCTCTGTGGCAGGCCCGGCAATCCATCCAAACCCGGACGGTGGCGCCGGTTCTCTTCATTGGTCTTCTGGCGATCGCAGTGCTCGTGGCGTACTCTGTGCCGCCACTACAGTTCGACATGCCCGCACGAGTGGGGCTTGCGGTAGCGCTGGCGCTGAATCTCGTCGGGCTGTTCAACATGATTATTAAGCAGGACATCATCTCCCAGGTCATCGGGCTGCTGATCATGGATCAGGGGACTTTATCTGGCGGTCGTCAAAATTGTTAGAATCCGGTTCCTGCCACTTACTTTGTCATCAGCCTCTACTTCTACACACTCATCACGGTCTTCATTCTGCTCATTCTATTGCCCAAGCTACGGGCGACGGGCACAGAGTATTGACTTGACCGAAATTGCGCACGAATCGGATTTGAAGTCGAGTTAGCGGAGCGGGTCATGACACCAAACGCACAGACGCTGGTCATCCTGAATGTGCTGACACCACTCGTCGTGGTCATCATTGACGTTACCTATGTGATCCTCAATCGCAGGCTCAGGCTGGTGCGTGTTGTCCCAGGGCGGTGGTTCGACTGGTTGACGCTGCTCGGTTCCATCCTCTGTCTGTCGCTGTCGGTCGCGTTATTGGTGACTTCCCCACCCCTGTTGCGCACGGAACCGGCATCGCATGGGGCCAATCTACCTGCTCACGGACTCGCTAAGCATCTATTTTCTCTTTCTCGTCAACGTGATCGCATTGTTTGCCAGTTGGAACCAGGTGGTCGCAAATTAATTGACGCCACGACCGCTATTTTTCAACTTTCTCGTCAATCTCTTCCACTTTACGATGCTGCTGGTGCCTGTCGTGGACAATCTGGTCTTCCTCTGGATTGCGGTGGAAGCGACCACACTCGTCTCAACGCTGCTGGTAAGCATCCTTGACAAACGGAACTCCTGGGAAGCCGCGTGGAAGTATCTGCTGGTCACGTCGACCGGGATTATCTTCGGTCTGTTTGGCACAATGTTTCTTGCCAATGCCGCGCAGACCCTCGTGCCGGAACTTGGGGCAGGCGGCGACCTGAACCGGCTGCTGGATTGGTCCTATTTGATAGGCGTGGATGCCGGCGGTGCGCCACGCGCTGCAACTTCCAGCGGATCTCGTTGAACTGTCCTTTCTGTTCGTGCTGGTCGGATACGGCACGAAAGCGGGCTTTGCCCCATGCACACCTGGCTGCCCGATGGGCATGGGAGAAGCGCCGGCGCCCATCAGCGCCCTCCTTTCGGGCGTACTGCTCAAGTCGGCGCTGTATGCCATTTTACGCTTCAGCACCCTGACCAACGCGGCGCTTGGCAGCAGCCAGTTCACCTCCAGCTTGCTGCTAGGCACGGGTTTGGTGTCGTTGCTACTTGCAACTCCATTCATTTTGAATGAACGCAACCGCTTCAAACGCGTGCTGGCCTATCACAGTCTGGAACACATGGGCATCATCGCGTTTGGTCTGGGCATCGGTGGCCCGATTGCGCTGTTCGGCGCACTGCTCCACACCCTGAACCACGCGCTCACCAAAGCCCTGATGTTCCTTTCCTTTGGCACCGTTGCCGGTCGCTTCACAGGACCCACGAGCAACCAACGCACCCTCTCGAATGTGCTGATGTTGATGCCGGCCCTCGGGCTGATCCTGGCGATAGGCGGTCTGGCGCTCGTGGGGATGCCCCCCTTCAATATCTTCTTGAGCGAGTTGATCATCTTGTGGGGGAGCGCTGAAACCCGGCGCAAATGGCTGGCCGTCCATCATCATCACGTTGGCGGTCATCCTGTTCATGAGTTCGACGACGCTCATCTTTTTTGGGCTGGTCCGGCATTTGGCCGCACTCCTGCTCATGCGTCCAACGCCGCCAATTGCAGCAGGCGCCCAGGTGATGGCGGTCGAGGCATCTGCGCCATCGAAGCCGTCCCGAAAGGAACTTGTCCCTCTGGTCGTGATGACCGTGCTCGTCATCGTTTCGGGGTTGATGGTGTGGGGAGCCACTGGCCGCCATCCTTGATCAGAGTGTGACGATCCTCAGTGGCGTGTAGGGATGGAAGGGTGGACTGAAAATGACGTCCATACGGACAGGTCTGCACGAACTCAACCTGCGATCGTGGGTGGAGTTGCCGCGCGCGTCGCCACGAGACGCACCTCGTGCTGCCCAATGGCGCGGATCCGCTTGCGCTCTGCCGGTGGGCTGCGCAGAACGAGTTCTATCTCTGCACCCTGGCGGCCAGTGACGAGCGCATGCTGGAGGACAATGCGCTCAAGGTGTACGTTGTCTTGTCTGGCAGCGACCGTCAACTCGCCATTTTGGAACATCCCATCGAGCGCGACTCGTTCCAGTATCTATCCTTCCACGAGTCCTTTCCCAGTGCGCTGCCGCTGGAACGCAGCCATCGACCTGTATGGGGTGGCGCCCAGCAATGTCGCCCTCGAAGGGGGATGCTGCTCCACCCTGCATCCTTTCCACCCGATCTCTACCCGCTGCGGCGCAATCGCACGAATGAACGGCTGCGCCGGTTGATTGCCGCAACCAAGCCGGTTGTTGAGCGCAGTGGTGAACTGCCCTACGGCGTGATGCGGCTGCTCGTCGGTCCGATTCACGCCGGCGTGATCGAGGCGGGGCATCCCGTTTCTATGTGCCGGCGAGGTCATCGAAGATCTGGAGATCCGGCTGGGATACAAGCACCGCGGCATCGAAAAACTCTTCGAGACCGGTTATACGCTGACCACAGGCCAGCAATTAGCGGAATGCATTGCGGGAGATTCTGCGTTTGCGCACTCGCTGGCCTATAGCCAGGCGGTTGAGAACCTGGTTGCGGCCGCCGCTGCCGCCTGCCGCGATTATTGGCGTGGTCTGCTGCTGGAGATGGAGCGTCTGCCGTACAATCACATCGGCGACGTCGCCGTTGGTGCATGACATCGCCTACGACTTGATCGCCTGGAATTGGCCGTCCTCAGAGAGCGACTGCTCCGGCTCAACGCCGCTTCACCGGTCACCGTTTCTTGCGCGGGGTCAATCATCCGGGTGGCGTAACCATCAAACATCCCGAACAACGCCGGACGTGAGTCATGAGTTGCTCCGGATCACAGATCTGTTTCTTGGCTGGGTTGCGCGGCATGTACTGCCCAATGCCACCTGTCGCATCGATTCCTGACGACCGGGGTGCTGACAAAAGCGGAGGCATTGGGCATTGGCACAACGGGACTGCCTGCCCGCGCGTCGGGGTGCTTGATCCAGGATTTCCGGCTCCGTCACCCGGCAGGTGTCTGTGCGCTGCCCGGCATTGGGGATGAGCTGTGCAGTCTGGTGCGGGGAACACTGCTCGATTCGGGGAAAATCTGCTGCCATCCGAATCCCACCGCAGGAGCCTGTACCGCAATAACCTGACCGGCGACGTGATGGCACGGCCCCTCGTGCGCGCCGCCGAGGTAGAGTTCGGCGAAGATTGTCGAACGGCTTGCATCGGACCTGAAACAGCATGGACCCCAAGGCAAAGACCGATCTTGGCGAGAATTCATGGCCTGGCGGCAAGTGGTTGACAACTTCGAGACTGGGTTGGGGCATGTCGAAGGTTGGCGGGCGACATCTTCTATACGATCTGGAAGGGGCCAGGGGCACGATCTTCCGGTGTCACCCGCGGGATCCGTCGCTTTACAACTGGCCGGCGCTACGTCTGGCGGTGATTCGCAAGTTGCAGATGGCGCAGGCTGATGACCGCAAGCAGAAGGGCGCGGCGTTTTGGGAGAATATCCTGGCCGATTTTCCGATCATCAACAAGAGTTTCAATCTGGCCTACGCGGCAAACGATGGTTGAAGCGGGCCAGTGTGCAGTGGGAGGAATCAAAATGGCAAGAGAACAGCCGGCCCCGCCGCCTTCGTTGCCGGAGTTGCTGCTTTCTCGGTTATTGGGTGTATTTCGGAACAGATCGCGCCATGCGGAGCCGATCGCATCGCCGGGTGATCGGCTGGCGCGGAGCATCGCTCCGCCTTCTTGCGTCATTTGGATTGCGGGACGTCGCAATGGGTGAGCTTGAGTTGATCGCCATGAGCAACCCGATCTATGACAGTGAGCGCTTTGGCATCCGGTTTGACGCATCGCCGCGGCATGCGGATGTGTTGGTGATGACGGGGGTGTTCACGCGCAATCGCGGAAGCTGCGCTCAACACGTTGGATGCGATGTCGGAGCCAAAGCGGATCGTCACCGTGGTGACTGCACGGAGGGTGGGGCATTTCGCCGGTTCCGCGCTTGCCGAGCGCCCGGGGGAGATCGAGGCGGTCATCATCGCCCACGTCCCGGGCTGCCCGCCGAAGCCGGAGGAGATATTACGAGCATTGGGGCGGTGGAGTGGTAAGGCTTTCCTGGGAAAGTTCATGCCGGCGGGGCTTCGCCTGGTGGATAAGCCAGAATAACCGCCGGGGAATAGACCCCACCGACCGCAAGTCCTGCGCCACCACTCGCCTCAGACGGACGCTCATGCTGCGCCCGGAACCTCCGTCCCCAGGTGCTCGTGCACCGGATTGGCGTCGAGGTAGTTCTTGATGTCAGTGAGCGAAGTTGCGTCGAGGATCACCCTCTCCTGCCCAAAGCTAGATAGATACCAGTTGGCGTTGATGCGCCTGCATCGCCAAACCACCCGTCACCGAGCCAAAGAGATCGGAGACCACGATCTCTGCGCCTGGGATTTCGCGCCGCAGTAGTTCTTGGAAGGCAAGGATGGAAGAAGAGCCACCAGTCGCCACCACGACGTCAATTTGTTCAGGTTTGAGTCCTGCTGCGACCATTACTTCACGTATACCACGTTGAGCCTCGGCGCGCTCAACTGCCATCAGACGATTGAATTCCTCACGCATTAACGCCACCGCAAGTTGAATGTCCGCCATCTGTAGTGCGACAGTCGACGCTGCCTGCTCGGAGAGTTCGCATTTTGCCTGTTCGACTGCCTGAAAGAGCGCAAACCCATAGTTTTTCGTCGCCAATGTCTCCAGCGCTCGAAATGCCGCGCGGTCATTGCCATGCTTGATCCCGCGCCGGATGATTTCTAGATTATCCGGGCGCGTGAGGGTCGGAATGGTTTGCCATTGGTCGAGCAGCCCCGCCAGGTGCTCTGGGAAAGGGATCAGTCGCCCATCATAGTTGATATCGATTGCCGATTGCGTCCCCAGATACGGGGCTACCTTGCCACGCATGATGGCGCTATCCAGATCATCGCCGCCCACCAGGACGCCCATCGAAGCAAGCACCTGCTGGCGCCCGGCGGCGCCTACCTCCAGGACGGTCAGGTCAAGGGTGCCACCGCCAAAGTCAAAGACCAGGAGGGTCTGTTCGCGTGGTGCGCGATTGACGTAGAAGGCTGCGGCAGCAACCGGCTCGTGCATAAATTCCACCTGCGCAAAGCCGGCCAGGTGAGCGGCGCGGCGCAGTTTCTCCTCCGCAAGCCGATCCTCCGCTGGGTCGTGCGAGAAGTTCACCGGTCGCCCAAGGAGCACCTGTTCCACCGGTTGGCCCAGATGTTGTTCTGACCGCTGTCGTACATGGCGCAGGATAAGGGCGATCAGTTCTTCCGTGGTGTAATACCGTCCAAATATCTTTGTCCCCTGATATGCTCCGGATCGCAAGCCGGTCTTGATCGACTGCAGCAACCTGCCGCGCATGGCGACATCCTCATCAATCACAACATCATAGATGATGGTGATCGGGCCGCCTTGCTCGCCCAATTCAAATCCCTGGCTTGCCACGGTGTTCTCGATCGTGCCCACCACCTTTTCCTCGAAAACAACGGGGCATCCCGTGTCTTCACGCAGAAACGTCTTGATCGCGTCCACCCCCAGACGCACACGATGCCGGCTGTCCACATAGATCATGGACCGCAAGCTGTACGCACTGCTGTTGTGTGGATCAAGCGGAATGTACTCCAACTTGCTGCCGTCAAAAATCGCCGCTGAGGTGTTCGTCGTACCAAAATCGATGCCGAGCCACATGGTGAACCTTTCCTCCCTGGTGCCACTAGGGCAGCCCATACGTCGTTGCTCAGGCATACAAGGGTACTGATTTTTGGGCAGAAAAAAACGGCCGGATGGCCGTTTTATTGGGTTGACAAATGTGATATAGTGAGATCAGGAACCTCAACGCTCTGCCGGATCGATGACATAGTCGACGCGTCAGGCAGGCACATTCCACGTACATGAAGCCATCACATTGAAGTCAGTCTAAATGGCAAGAATACTCATCACCGGCTCAGCCGATGGTCTGGGCCAACTTTCGGCAGCGTCACTAGTCGACCAAGGTCACCAGGTTGTCTTGCATGCGCGCAACCCTGAACGCGCACGTCACGCAAAACAGAAGGCGCCGGGGGCAGCGCATGTCGTTGTCGGAGACTTAACTAGCATCGAGGGAGCCAAAAACGCAGCTAACGAAGCGAATGCGTTTGGGCGCTTCGATGCCGTGATCCACAATGCCGGCGTGTATCAGGCGCCAGCGAAAGAGATCTTTTTTGTCAACATCATTGCACCCTATCTGCTTACGTGCTTGATCCCAAAGCCCCGGCGCTTGATCTACCTGAGCTCGGGGATGCATCTACACGGGAATGTAAACCTGGACCTCTTCAAAGAGGACAGCCGTCGCATCAGTTATTCAGACTCAAAGCTGTATGTGGTGATGCTTTCGATGGCAGTAGCACGCAGATGGCCCGAGGCCTACGCCAACGCCGTCGATCCGGGTTGGGTCCCGACGAAAATGGGCGGGCCTGGTGCACCGGATGATCTTCAACAAGGCTACGAAACACAGACGTGGCTCGCAGTCAGCGACGATCGCGGCGCCAAAGTAAGCGGTCGCTATTTTTATCATGGGACAGAAAGCCGGCACAATCCACAAGCCGACGACGTCATGCTGCAAGAACGATTCCTAGACCATTGCAGAGCCATCACAGGCATCCCTCTCCTCAATGAACCCCGCCCTGCTTTTGCCTTGCTTGTAACATTCCTCTCTGCGCTTTTCTCCGCGTTTCCGCGCCTCTGCGGTGGCGTTTGCCGGTGAACTACGAGATCGCTCTAGCACTCGAACACTGACCAACAGATGTCGTTTCGCAGTCGCTGATCATCCAGGACAAGTTCTCGGATCGCGGCCGGCAGTTGCGCGTGCTGCCACCAGCACTCCCGACGCCCGGCGGCCTCGCTCTCCCCCGTTGGCGCGGCGGCTTGCACCGCCCTGATTGCATAGGCCGCTGCACCGAGTTCGTGCGCGGCAACATGCGCCACCGCCACTGCCTGGGCTGCAGCATACGCGGCATACCGCGGCGCCCCGCTCAAATCTCTGGCTGCCGCGTTGGCATGGCCGGCGGACGTACGCGCTTCGGTCATGGTGACCTCCCCGCCCACCCACGCGCGGGCCAGTTCGATCGCCCGCCGCGGCCGGGCGTCATCTGGCTGCGCCGCCTCGAACAGCGGAAGGACGTGCTCCGCACAGTCCGCAGCCCACTCGGCGAGCAGGCGATGATCGGCATCCGTCAGCACCCCGCCTCGGCGTATGGTGATAAATCGAGGATCACGGACTTTGGGGAGGATCACAAGGCATCCGTCCTTGCGATTGCGCCCACCCGCTCGTAATCCACGACGATAACGCCACTCGGAGTAACGATACCTTCCGTCACCTTAAACGCTACGGGGATCGTGCCATCGGCAAATAGCCGTTTTCCACTGCCTAACGTGATCGGATAGATCATCAACCAGAACGCATCGACCAAATCATGCTTGATCAGCGTCTGCAGCAGATTGCCACTGCCCCAGACGTGCAAATCCGGTCCCGGCTGTTGCTTGATATCGGCAATTTTTTCTGCGATATCTCCGCTGAGAAACACAGACGGCTGCCAGTCGTGAGACGTCATCGTATTTGAGGCGACGTACTTCGTCGCCGTGTTGACGCACGGCCATGCATCGCCGTGGTGCGGCCAGTATGGCGCCCAGATTTCAATGGTTGTGCGCCCTAACAACAGGTCGAACGGCATGTTCATCTGCCTGCGCAGGGCTGTGCCAAGCAACTCGTCACCAAAGGGCGCACCATCCGCCGTAGGCGAAGCCGCCACTGGTGTCTTCTTCTGGACCACCAGGAGCTTGGATGACGCCGTCAAGGGAAATGTGTTCAAGTACAGTGAGTTTTCTCATGACTGTGCTCCTTCAACCGCTGCATCACGCGCTGGTTGCCTCGTTCCATGTAGAAAAACATGCTCTCAAATACTAAGCGCGTTTTGGTACTTGACAAAACAATAAACTATGTATATATTATATCTAGTTATATTATTTACGAGAGATTGAACCGCCATGAGCTATTCGCTGGCATTTTCACAGGCGATCTTTACCGTCATCTTTGTGGCCGACAAGGTCAGACAAGGCATCTACGACTTTGTCCCGACGAAGGAGCTTTCGACGTTGCTCAATATCCCCAGCCCACCGCAGTCAAGATCCTCGGCAACCTGGCCGGCGCCGGCATCATCGAAACTCGGAAGGCGCCCGTGGCGGTGCGGCTGGGCAGGCCACCTCAGGACGTTTCGCTGCTCGACATTTTCACTGCGGTCGAAAGCGGCAAGCCCATGTTCCGGCAGGACTACCAGATGCGTGTGACCGGCGACAAACCGACGCGGGCTCAGCAGACGGTGTATGCCGTGCTCACCCAAGCAGAGGCCGCCATGAAAGCGCGCCTGGCGCAGACGACGATTGCCAACCTGCTTGCGTCCCTGAACCAGTAGTGGCCATTTCGTATTTTTTTTGCGTATAACTATATATAATACATATATAGTTTATGTATTTAAGTTCGCCAAGGAGATTGATGATGAAGTTGCGTGTGTTGTTGCGAGTGATTGGCGTTGTGCAGTTGATTCTGGGTGCGCTGTACCTGTTCATTCCCATGCAGTTGTTGGCTCTGATGGGACATTCTGTACCCGCTGCGGATCTTGCCTACCCACTTGGCATGCTCGCCGCCCGGTTCCTGGCGTATGGCGTTGGGATGTTCTACATTGCCCGTGCCCCGGAGAAAGAACGTTTCTGGATCGACAACATGATTTTCATTCAAGCGGTGGATCTGGCGGTAGGCGTTTACTACACGGCCACCGGCGTCGTCGGGCTCGAACTTTCCGGGTTGCCCATGTTCAACGCCACGCTGTTCATACTCCTGCTCTCATTGTGGCGTCCCCGTTCCACGCCGGCGCCAGCATTGGCCGCAGAAGTACGCTAACCCGTAGCGCTTTTCCTCTGCCGGTCGATTGCGTTGGCGGCCGATCACGCAAATCGCAATATCGGGTGTGACAGCCATCTCGGCGTCACACCCGATGGCGTCGCTAGAACTCGATCATCGCTAAGCGATTCACTCAATTCGATCTTCAATTTTTCAGTCGAGTGCCCCGGCCATCGTGCGCTTTTGGCCAACTTCCAGGTGAACGTTGATTCGTTCGTTCGGGTTGGGCATGGTGAAATCGGTACGACAAGTCGCGCCTACTTGATTCCCTTGAGTCTCAGATTGACTTCATCGATATCGAACGCTTCCGCGTCAAATTCGCCCCCGATCCACTCCAGATAGGTCTCATGTTCTTCGTATTCCGGATCGGCAATGACGTCCAGAAACCATGCGTACCCCATCATGCCACCTACATCTTCTGGCGGGCACGCGCGCTTGCCGGCGGTACACACAGGATAGGTGATGGCAGAATCGGGTGGCAAGATCTTCTCAACCAAGATGTCGTGCTGCCAATTATCGCCAAAGTCATATTCATATCTGAACTTCATTTTCTCTGTAGGCGCAACAGTCTGCAGCTTGACTCGGTTTTCGTTGACGATCGGCTCGAAATATTCTGGATCAGGGATACCGTAGTAAATCCCATCAACGATGAACTGATGCAAATGATAGTCGGACCAACCCATTGCGCCCTGAATGACGTCATGCAATCTGGGCAGCGTGTAGCCGCCAGGTACAAGGACTCGACGCCAGATGGGTGGTTTGGATCCAGAAGTGTGATCTTCAATTGATAGACAGATGTGATTGGCTCTGTGGATTTTTTTGGGCATGATCGATAGCCTTTCCAATAGTGAAACGGCGCAACAAGGAACTCATCCGCTCGAAAGCCACTTTCACTCCAGTGCCTCTGGAGCAACCCCAAGGCATAACGAGAGTCGTTGGTGCCCGGACAATCAGAGTGGGCACATCCTATTTTGCCATGGCCAGTAGCGTAGCAAAATCCGCCTCCCAATCGGGAGGCGGTCCTGGATAATCCCCCAGAAGAGCAACTTGTCTACCCCTTTTAGCCCTACACGTTCCTCCCATCTATGGATTACTCTCTTGTCAAGCAAAAAATGTGAAGACTTAACCCGGTTGGTTTCCGATTCGAGCGTTAGGCCACTTGGAGTATGCAAAAGGAGTCATACATGCGAGTTACAACGGTGTTGGCATTTAGAGACAGAATTGAGTTAAGGTTCACCCGCCTGGCAACAGGATTGGTTCTTGCCGTCGTCACATCTATGTTTCTGGCCGGCTGCCAGCCAGTCACCAGACCGGCTACAAGTGCCGGCGCCACAGCGGCTCCCAACACGCAGGTCGCAGGCAACATCTGCCCGATGGTATTCGACGCTTCGGTAGCCAGTTTCTTTCCCATCCAGCCGTCCTTTGATGCCGGCTACTCCTTAGCCGGCCAGAAGTTGAACAGTGACACGCAGGATTGGGCCTACGTCATCACGGGAGACTACCCCTACTCCTACTGGATGTCGTGGTACCTCTACTCGACCAAGGGCGTACCACTTTTCAAAATCGCCGGCAAAGACATCGCCCCAGATCCGGGATCGACAAATCCGTTTGTGACGGGGAACCCAATCCTGGCGCCAGATCGCAAATATACGATCATCTTTATGCCTGCGGATACACCGGCTGACGTCATCTCCAGCATGCAGGAAGCTGGCCAAAATGTCGCCCTCCTGCCTGAGATTGGCTCCACTGAGGGCGCCAGCCTCGTCTCCCGTAGTTACTGGCCATTAAGCAACGATGGTCTGGGCGACTATGATCGCTTCGGGTACGGTGGACCGACAAACACGCCGGCCCACACACTTTCAGCGTTTCTGACAGATCCTACGACAGGCGAGTTGACAAACACGCCCGTCGCCGACTGTGCCGCCCAAAGCCAACTACCGCAGGCCATCTGGTACAATCCAGCGACGAAAGAGCCGGTCATCACCTTCGAGTTCATCAAGGCCCCCGAACCCAAAGAATACGCCGATTTGCCCAAATTTGTACTCCAGACAGGGTCGGCAGCCGGTGTCCTCGGTGAAGAGTTCCCGCCATCGCCAGTTCCCAGCGAGGTTCAGTTCTACCGCAATGTGGCCGCAAACGCGCCCTATGCGGATGTTGCCTCAGCGCCCCCGCTTGGTGACCCGCCTGACGCTTGCGGCGGCTACGTCATGGCCAATCTGCCCAACGATGTTGTGTCCCTCATCCACGTCCCGCAGGTGCCCAGCTTCCCGGACTACCAGGGGGCTACAGACACAACGGTGAATAATACCGACGACTTCGACGTTTCCTACTACAGTGTTGTGGTATATGGTGCATTGAAGCAGCTCAGCGCCGTGGGTACGATGGACAACTCCCAAATCGGCAATCGCCAGATCAACATCAATGATGACGGCAGTGCCACCGTCGTGCTATACCCGCGATCGGCCACACCGGATCAGATCGAAGCCATCAAAGCTGTGGTGGATGCGAACGGTTGGAACCTGCTGACCAGTGGGTTGCAAACAAACGCGGCTCCCAATCTTGTGGTCGTGCGCGAAAAGGGACCCAACAGCAACTGGAAAAACGCATTAAGCCCGAATGCAGTGACCGCGGGCGCTCCCTGTCCGCAGACGGCAAACCCCTCGCTGCCACTGCCACAAGACCCGCCGGAGGCGCAGGTTACGCAGTTTAACGGCATGGGTCTTTCCGCACCGCAAGGCCAGAACTGCTCCATTGATGAATTCCTGTCGGGCAAGTGCCTTGAGGATTTTGGGGCGCAACTTGCGGCGGACGGGGCAGTGTGGTCTGCCACCAGCGCCACCCCGCCGGCACAGGTGATGCCTTAGTCCTCGGACCAAAAATCGTGTAAGTGGAAAGAAGTCCGGCTTCCGCGGAAGCCGGACTTCTAAGCATATTGGAGGGGGCGAGCGTGGACGCAGATGTAGTTTTGGCGGCTGCCATTCTTGAAACGCACCGCTCGGCTGGGACTCACTTTCGTGCCGCCGGTGTCGGCAGCTTTGTCCGCCAGGCGGGTGACGGAGAACCCGTCGTCCTCATGCATGGCCTCCCAGCCTCGAGCTTCCTCTACCGGAAGGTCATCCCGGAGCTGGCCGCACGTGGGTTCCGTGCCCTCAGCTTCGACTGGCCTGGGCTGGGCCTGGCCGACCGGCCTACCCACTTTGATTACACAATCTCCGGCATTGGTCGATGGGCGGCGGCAGCCATAGATGCGCTGGGGCTTGATCAATTTCATCTCGTCGTGCACGATGCCGGTGGCCCGGTGGGTTTTGAACTCGCACTGCGACTACGTGAGCGGATACGCTCGTTGACCATCCTCAATACGATGGTGGAACTGCCAAAAGCGCCATTTCCCGGAGAGATGCTCGCCCGTTTCAGTACGAAGGGCTTCGACCACCTGCCACTCGGTCTCGGTCGACTCATTACCTCACCCTGGGCATGGCAGCAGATGCTCTATCGCGTAGGCGTTTGGAACCGCGCTGCCCTCTCCATGCCCGAAATTCTGGTCTGGCGGGAATTGGCGCTGGGATCAAACAACGGCGCGACCTATCTCCAGATCATGAGCCAGGTGCGGAAGGGCCACGAAAGCCGCCGGTGGGCAGCAGTGATTGACGCACGCCAGACCCCATACCCGGTGTCGATCGGGTGGGGCGGCTACGACCCGATGTTATCCATTCGAGATTACGGCTTGAAGGTCCAGGCAGCGACGCACTTACCGTCCTTCGCGGTGCTACCCGGTCGCCACTTTCTCCAGGAGGATTGCGCCCCCCAGGTCGCCGCGCTCATCGCCGAGAACGCTGCCAACGCAGTATACTAGAGCATGATGCCTGAAACAGAACACCTTCTCTCCGGCGGCAATGTAAACATCGGGGTCGTCCGCATCGGCGCCACCGTGCGCCGGGGCCAGACCGCGGCCAGCCCCGCCGTGCATCAACTGCTGCGTCACCTCGAAGCCAGGGGATTTGACGGCTGCCCTCGTTTTCTCGGCACGGACGAGCAGGGCCGCGAGGTCCTGTCCTACATTGAGGGCAGCACAGACATTCCACTCGCAATCTGGCGTGCGGACGGGCCATTGCTTGCAGCGGCGCTTGCTGCGCCTGTATCACGACGCGACGGTGGACTTCGTGGGGCAGGATCCCCTGGTTTGGGCCTATTGCTATCCCGATGCCCGGCGCCATGAAGTCATCTGTCACAACGACTTTGCGCCCTACAACTTCGTCTACCGCGATGACAGTCCCATTGCCGTCATCGACTTTGACCTGGCAGGGCCAGGACCGCGGCTGCGCGACATCGCGTATGCGGCCTACTGGCTGGCGCCTCTATCTTTCCACAGCGACGACCAGAAGGACTTTGCCGCTGCGGACTTGCAGGCCGGCAGCCGGCGTCTCAAGCTCTTCTGTGCAGCCTACGGCATACACGCCAACGCCGAGCTATTGGATATGATTGAAGAAGTCCTCGTGTACATGGGTGACGAGCAGCAGATGATCGCCGTCGTCGGCGCGGCCGCGGCCACCCGGCTCATAGCCGGGGGTCATCTTGCGCACTGGCAGCGCGAAGCCGCGGCGTTCCGGGCGCAGCGTGCAAGTATTGAGGCGAACCTGTTCACTGGCTGTCCACTACTTGAGGTCAAGATCAAAGGAGAGGGATGATGAAATTTCTGCTCACTTCCGGTGGTATCAAAAACACCAGTATCCACAACGCGCTGGTCGACCTGCTGGGCAAGCCGATTGCCGAGTCCAGCGCCCTCTGTATCCCCACCGCCAGCTACGCCATTCCCAATGGCCATCTCATGGCCTGGCGGTTCATAAGCGGCCAAGAACCCATGTGCCCCATGTGCGAACTGGGTTGGAAGTCCCTGGGCGTGCTGGAACTGACCGCGCTGCCCAGCATCAATCCAGAGCTTTGGGTCCCCCTGGTCCAGGCGGCGGACGTGCTGCTGGTGAATGGCGGCGACCCCTTGTATCTGTGCTACTGGATGCGGCAGTCTGGGCTGGCAGCGCTCTTACCGTCGCTGCGTGCGATCTATGTGGGACTGAGCGCTGGGAGCATGGTGATGGCTCCTCACATCGGGAAAGCCTTCGTCGGCTGGACTCCACCCACTGGGAGTGACGAAACGCTGGGTCTTGTTGATTTCTCGATATTTCCACACTTGGATCACGAGCTGCTGCCGGGCAACTCCATGGCCCAGGCCGAGCGGTGGGCCGCCGGGATGCAGGCGCCGGCATACGCGATTGACGATGAGACCGCCCTTAAAGTGACTGACGGCAACGTCGAAGTCGTCTCCGAAGGCCACTGGCAGCGGTTTTCGCCCTGATGGGCAGGGATGCGCAATTCAGTATAGGTTGTGCGGTGGAGCCCGTCTCGATGTTCCTTGCGGGAAAAAGGCGGGAAATGAGGTGCAGAAAGCACGAAACTGACTTAAATTGCGCCACATCCATGAAATCTCCCTACGGTTTCTTCACAAAGTCCTCAAAGTTCGGCGCTATCATGGGGCTATCGATGAGTAAGCAGTGATGAAGATACAAGGAGATAGAAAATGATTCGCAAGTTGATGGTTCCCGTGTTCGCAGCGTTGGCGATGGTGATGGTGATGGGCACGGCCGCGTTTGCGGCAGATGCGCCGGTAGCGCAACCTTCGGTGGCCGGGCAGTGCGTCGATTTTGTCGATGCCGACGGTGACGGCGTGTGTGACAATGCCGGACAGCAGCTTGGTCAGCGCAGTGGCGCCATGAACGGCCAACGGGGTGGCCAGCAGATGGGTCGCAGTGGGCAACAGGCGGTGCGCGGCACAGGACTTGGGCAGAATGCCCTTGGCGCCTTTGTCGATGCCGACGGTGACGGCGTGTGTGACAACGTGGGGACGCAGGTGCCACCGTGTGATGGCACCGGCAATCAGAACCGCACCGGCAACGGCCAGCGTGGCGGGATGGGTGGACGACCGTAGCCAGAATAGGTAGTCCAAATTCGATAGAACATGTAACCGTGGAACGGCGCCTGCCGTTCCACGGTTGTTTTTTGGGCGCCGCACGTGGCGCTGATGAGTCTGCGCGTTGCGTTGTCGCAAAAGATCCCGGCTCTAGGCGCCGGTTCATTCGTCAATTCAGTGCAGGGTCCAAGCGCCTAGAGCCGGGATCTGGTTCCACGCAGTCAGGCTGCGTTGCGCCGAGCCCAGGCCCTGCTTCTGTGGAATCCGTGATTCAGACGGCAGATGCTTTGGCCGCAGCTTTGGCTAACCACTTACTCACGTGCGTGGCTCTGATTGGTGTGCGTGGCTCTGATTAGTGTGCGTGGCTTGGGTAGGTCGTGGCGCCGACCGCCAGGTGCAATTGATGATGATAGGCTACGCTGATTTTATGGCGTAGGTGTCGTGGGGACGACGCGGAAGGGGGAGTTGACTTCAATGAAGAAGTCGTTGTCATCCTTGATCTTGTTGGCAGCGCGCCAGGCGGTAGCGGCGCGCTCGGCTTCGTCGATCTCCGCCGGCGTCAGTTTGTCGGCAAAGGAGTCGCGCTGGTTGGCAAAGTGCGGCTCCGTGCCCTCGAACAGGCTGTAGAGATAGTAGCCGGTCTTGTAGTCGTGCTCGATGAAGGCTGCGCGAAAGGCTCCACTGATGAGCGCTATGCGGTGACCCTGCCGGATCGCATCCTGTAAACAGGCGATTGCTTCCTCCAGGTAGCCGCCACTATCAGTCTCGTCGTAAACGTCGGCGAAATTATAGAAGTCGACCTGTGCATTGGCATACCCCGCCGCACAAGCCTTGCGAAACCAGCCAACCGACTTTTCAACGTTGCCGTATTTCACGCCCATGACTTCGGTGGGCTTATAGGCGTTGCCCAACTGGCGCTGCGCCTCCACGTCACCCCTGGCCGCCGCATCGAGCAATGCAGCACTCGGCGTTTCACCCAGGGTCTCGCGTGGCCGGCAGGCCGCAATGGCGAACACCATCAGCAAGAGCACAATTAGGACGCAGCCGGCGCCAGGTAGACTCTTCATCGTTCTGTTTAGGCTTGGGGTGCGAAGAAATAGCCGATGTTCAGTTCGTTCAATAGGTAAATGGGATTCTTGGGGTCGGGCTCGATCTTGCGGCGCAGATGCCAGATGTAGACTCGCAGGTAGTCCACATCGTCAATGTATTCAAAGCCCCAGACCTGCTCCAACAACTGGCGGAACTCGAGGATGCGCCCCTTGTTCTTCACCAGGGTGGCCAATAGTTTGAATTCGGTCGGGGTCAGCTTGACAGTCTCCCCTTTGACGGAAACGCGCCGGTTTTCGAGGTCGACGCGCAGATAGTCGTCGGCATAGTTGATCTTGTCAGGCGCCACTGGACCGGCGCCGGCGCGGCGGAGATTGGCGCGCACCCGTGCCATGAGCGGCTTGAGTTGGAAGGGTTTGACGACGTAATCGTCTGCGCCCATGTCCAGCCCCTGCACCATATGGTCCTCGTTACCCTGTGCGGTTAGCATGATGATCGGCGTGTCGGCGATGCGCCGGATGCGCTGGCAGACCTCGAAGCCATCCATCTTGGGCATGGTCACATCCAACACGACCAGGTCCGGCTTCTCGGCCTGGAACTTGGCGATGCCTTCCAGCCCATCGTTCGCCACGATCGGGGTGAACCCTTCAGCTTTCAAGATGTAGCTGACCAGTTCGGACAAGATGGTGTCGTCATCGATTACCAGAATTTTGGCGGTCATGTCGACTCCGGCCTGAACACTCAAAAGGCGGTAGGGTGGTGCAGGGAAGCAGGGATGACATGCCAACGGCTCAAGACTTGGCTCATATGGTTACGCCACACCTGCACTTATTCTAGCACGCGCCCGGCAACTTGCGATAAACAAGTCCGCCGGCAACTTCGCCACTCTCTGTGTTTTTTGTGGGTAAAGTTGGCCTGGTGGGGCAACGGAGATGTGGCCACAAGAGCACAGAGAGCACAAAGAAGGAAGTAGAGAAGCGTATGGCTTTCTTTGTGTTCTTTGTGTTCTCTGTGGTTAAGTTGGCCTGGTGGGGCAACGGAAGATGTGGCCACAAAGAACGCAGAGAGCACAAAGAAGGGGATGTGGCTACAGGGAATGCGGAGAACACAAAGAAGGAGACGGAGGGGATTGTGATGAAGTTGACTGTCCATCCTGATGCACACTCATTTTTGGCGGAGTCCGAGGCGGACTTGCTGCTGCGCGAGCCGGAAGCAAGTTTGATCTATGGGTTGGCCAACGGTGCGCGAATGAATCCGGCGGCGGCGCCTGACGGTCTTCACCTTGCGACTGTGTGGAATGGCGAACAGTTGGTGGTTGCGGCGTTGACGGGGGGACACAACCTGATCGTCTACAGCGGGGTGGACGAACCGATGGCCGCGCTTCAATTGGTTGCTGAAGATCTGCTTGCCCGTGGCTGGCAGTTGCCGGGCGTGAACGGTCCGGTTGCACTTTCAGCAGCCTTTGCCGAAATCTGGCAACGACTCACGGGGTGCACCTGCTCGCCGGGAATTGCCATGCGTGCCTTTGCGCTCTACGCTGTGACCCCCCCGCCGCCCACACCGGGCGATTTTCGCCTCGCCGCACGCTCTGACCTCGACCTGGTCCACGCATGGTGCATGGCATTCTACGATGAGGCGCTACACGGCGAAGCCGGCCCACCGCGGGAACGCATTGAGCAGTCGATTCTCGCCGGTGACTATTACCTGTGGTGGCATGAGGGAGCACCCGTCGCAATGGCAGTCACCAACCGGCGCACGCCACACGGCATTTCGATCGGCTCGGTCTATACGCCGCCAGCGCTGCGCACCCGTGGCTATGCCAGCGCCTGTGTGGCCCGCTCAGCCAGCATCTGCTTGATGCCGGCTGGACCTTCTGCACCCTCTTTACAGACCTGGCAAACCCGACGTCGAACAGCATCTATCAGAAGATTGGCTACCGGCCGGTGATTGACTTCACCGAATTTCGGTTTCGATAGGATTCGCAAGCGGCAGTTCAAGGATGGTGGCGGCGGGCGCTCTCTGGTGCTCCCGATGACCTGAAAGTCAACCAGACGATGCGCCGTCTGCACTTCCCCGCGGCCCTCCCGGTGAAGATGCCCACTGACGACGTGCGTCACTTTGCGTTGCCGGCGCACCAACTCGCCGAGCGTGAAGTTGCCCAGGAAGGCGCGCTGCAGACTGTAGATCTCACTCTGCGGGTAGTCCGGCAGCGCCTGCGGAAAGATCGGCATGTGGGTGACGACCACAATGTTTTCAACCTCCGGGTCGGCCTCTAGTTCCTCCAACCTTGTGGTGAACCGCGCGCCAGGTAACGCGCCATGGCCCGATCACTCCAGGGCCAGTTGACATAATCGGCGTCATGGTTGACGAGGCGTTTGATGGACCGGTACTCGTCAGGCGCGAAGGGCAAGTATCCGGCACGGGCAGAGTAGTCATACCAGGCCATGGTGCCGCAGATCGCAGTGGCTCCCAGCCGGTAGGAACCATCCTCCAGCCAATGAAAGCCTTCGTTGCGGGCGGCTGTGGGCAGCAGTTTCTCCCAGAGGGTGCGGCTGTCGATGGCGTCTTCACTGTCTTTTCCCGCATAGACATCATGGTTGCCGGCAATCAGGAGCTTCGGACAGCGCAGCCGTGCGAAGAGTTGCAGCCCGCGTTCAAAGAGCCGCAAGGGATGGCCGACGTCGCCCGCCACGACAAAGCAGTCGGGCTGCTGCGCGTCCACCCAATCCGCAAAGGCGAGATAGCGCTCGCGCAGGGCAGGGCGGTAGTGGAGATCGGCGGTGATCAGGATACGGAGCGTTGGCATGGATCGGTCAAGTCATAGATGGCGGGGGAAACAGTGAATGGTCCATGGCGGCGGGGGAAATCGTGCTCAATCCTCATCAAGACTGAGCACGGACATGAAGGCTTCCTGCGGGATCTCGACGGACCCGACCATTTTCATGCGTTTCTTGCCGGCCTTTTGCTTTTCGAGTAGTTTGCGTTTGCGGCTGATATCGCCGCCGTAGCATTTGGCAAGCACGTCTTTGCGCATGGCTTTGACGTTGGCACGCGAGATCACCTTCGTGCCGACCGCCGCCTGGATCGGTACCTCGAATTGCTGGCGCGGGATGATCTCTTTCATCTTGGACACGAGCCGCTGCCCCTTGTAGAAGGCGTTGTCACGGTGCACGATGATGCTGAGCGCGTCGACCGGCATGTAGTTGACCAGTACGTCGAGCTTGACCATATCGCCCGCTCGGTACTCGTCGATGTTGTAGTCCATGCTGGCGTAGCCCTTGGTGCGCGCCTTCAGCGCATTGTAGAAATCGACGATAATCTCCGAAAGTGGGATCATGCAGACGATCTCGACGCGCTTGGTGTCAAGCCAGACCTGATTCTTCAATTCGCCGCGCCGTTTGGTCACGAGGTCCAGCACTGCGCCGATGTATTCCGCCGGGGTGAAGACGCGCAGTTCGCACCAGGGTTCTTCGATGTGGTCGATCTCGGTCGGGTCGGGCAGGGCAGCCGGGCTGTCGATGGCGATGACCTCCCCGTCGGTCTTGAGCACCTGATATTCCACCGACGGTGCGGTGAAGATGATATCCATGTCATATTCACGCTCGAGCCGCTCCTGGACAATTTCCATATGGAAGAGGCCAAGAAAGCCCAGCCGGTAGCCAAAGCCCAGCGCCTGGCTGCTTTCCGCTTCGTAGGTCAGCGCTGCGTCATTGAGTTGCAGCTTCTCCAACGCATCGCGCAGGTCGTTGTAATCTTCGGGATTGGAGGGGTACAACCCGGCAAAGACCATTGGCTTCAACGGGCGGTAGCCCGGTAGTTTATCGGTGGCGGGCTGGGCGGCGAGCGTGATCGTGTCGCCGACGTCCAGGTCTTGTAGCGTCTTCAAGCCGGTGGCAATGTATCCTACCTGGCCGGCGTGTAGTTCGGAGATGGGAAACATCGCGGGCACGAGCACACCGATCTCAAGCGGATCGAGCGTCTTGTCGCTGTTCATGGCCAGCAGCCGCGGCGTGCCCTGGATCATGCCATCGACGATGCGTACATACGCGATCACACCCTTATAGGGGTCGTAGCGACAGTCAAAAACAAGGGCGCGCAACGGCTGGTGCAGATTTCCCTTGGGCGGCGGCACCTCGCGCACCACGTGTTCGAGCACCGCTTCGACGTTGATGCCGTTCCTGGCGCTGATGCGTGGAATATCCTCGGCCGGCGTGCCAAGTAGATCCTCGATCTCCTGCGCCACTTCGTCCGGCATCGCGGCCGGCAGATCGATCTTGTTGATGACCGGGACAATCGTCAGATTTTGTTCGAGTGCGGCAAAGAGGTGCGCCATGGTCTGCGCCTGGATGCCCTGGCTGGCGTCCACGACCAGCACGGCACCTTCACAGGCCTGCAAGGCTCGCTTGACCTCGTAGCTGAAGTCCACATGGCCGGGGGTGTCGATCAGGTTGATCTCGTGTTCCTGGCCCCCGTGTTTGTAGATCATGCGCACGGCGCTCGCCTTGATGGTGACGCCTTTTTCGCGCTCGAGATCCATCGAGTCGAGGAGTTGCTCGCGCATCTCACGCTCGGTGACGGTGTCGGTCATTTCGATCAACCGGTCGGCGAGCGTGCTTTTGCCGTGATCGATGTGCGCAATGATTGAAAAATTCCGGATGTGCTGTTCGTCCATGGGGACGATTATACAAGGGAGCGCGGAAAGAGAGAAAGCGTGGCAGCCTTTACGGCCAGAAGTAGATGATGCCGATGACCGCCACGGCCCACAAGACACTGTTGATGAGTAGCGGCTTGTCTTCCATGAGTAGTTCATCCGGGGCGCCGCCGAGCCGCTTAACCTGAACCAGGTAGAGATACCGGGCGATAAAGTAGAAGACAAAAGGCACGGTGAGCAGCATCTTGTTGTGCGCCAGGGCGGTGGCTGCATCGAAGCTATAGAAGGTGTAACAGATCAGTGTGCTGGCCGTGATGATGGTGATGATCTGGTCAAGCAGCGGCAGGTTGTACTCACTCAGGCTGGCGCGGTGGTTGCCGGCGTCACCTTCCAAGAGCACAATTTCGTGACGACGCTTGCCAAAGCCTAGGAAGAGCGCCAGCAAGGTGACACAGATGTAGAGCCAGGGGCTGAAGTTGGTGACGTTGACGACGACTACGCCGGCCACAACGCGCAGCAGGAAGCCAAGTGAGAGCACCATCACATCGATGATGACGACGTTTTTCAGCCAGTAGCTATAGGCGATATTTTGGGCAAGATAGGCGATCAACACCACGCAGGCGAGCCAACTGATCCAATAGGCGCCGGCAATCGCGACCACCCCGAGTAGCACGGCCGCAACCGCAGCAAAGCGCGGATCCAGTTGGCCACTGGGCAGTGGACGCAGCCGTTTGCGCGGATGCTGGCGATCCTTCTCGATGTCCACCAGGTCGTTCACGATATAGACGGCGCTGGAGAGCAGGGCAAAAGGCGATGAAGATCAGCGTCGTCTTGGCAAAGAGGTCAGGCACGAAAGAGTTTGCCATCGAAGACGAGCGCCGCGAAGACGATGACATTTTTCACCCACTGGCGCGGGCGCATCGTCTTCCACAGCCCGCGTAGATTCGTGCGAAGGGTGGGGGATGCGGTTGAAGTACTTACGGATGCCATGAAAATCTTCGGGCTAGCGTTTGTTACTGGGTCGTTGCTGGCGGGTGCTGGCTCCGCCATGACATCGAGTGGCGCGCCCGCGCCTCTTCGGGTGTCACGCCGCGCTTGGGCCCCGCCAGGTCTTCGGGCAACCCCGCCGGCGCCCGGCCAGCCGCTGCGTCCGCCGGTAGAAGCCAACATCCAGAACTCCAGCGCCTGTTGCAGCGCCTCCTCGTTCACCGACTCCGTGAACTTGCACTCCAGCAGGTGGTGGTGCGCCTGCCGGTCACGCACGCCATCGGGCAGCAACTTTCGCTGGGCCTCCGACCATGCTTTGCCATGCCGGCGAAGGAGGAGGAGATCCGCCTTGGGCGGCTCGCTCATCACCTGGAGTTCGCTCTCGACCGTGATGTCCACCGGTTTGAGCACTAATTCCAGCACCTTCGCCAGCAGTTGATGGCGCAGCATACGACTGTTGGGACGCCCCACGGGGGGAGGGTGGTTCCACCGTCGTTTCGTCACTCATACCTACAGTATACTATCCAATCGCGTCGATCGTCGCACCCAGGATGTCGACGATCTTGTCGACTTCTTCGGCGTTGATGACAAGGGGTGGTGCGAAGGCCAGCGTGTTGCCGACCGCACGGGTGCGTAGCCCGCGCGCCAGCGCCGCATTCTGGATGGCGGTCGTCTTGGCAAGGTCGACCTCTTTGCTACCCTTGTCCTTGACGATTTCGACGCCGCAGATGAGTCCACGCCCGCGCACGTCGCCGACGCAGGGGAATTCCAGCAGTTTCTGTAACCCGGCCAGGAGCCGTTCACCCATCAACTGGGCATTGGCGACGAGGTTGTCGCGTGCGATGATTTCCAGGTTCTTGATGCCGACGGCACACGCGGCTGCGTGCCCCGAGTAGGTGAAGCCATGCATCCACATGTCGGCCGTTTCGGCCGAGTCCATGACTTCCCGGATCTCGTCAGAGATCTGAATGCCGCCCAGTTGCATGTAACCGCTGGTGATGCCCTTGGCAAAGGACATGATGTCGGGACGCAAATCCCATTGTTGTTGGCCGAACATCATGCCGGTGCGGCCAAAAGCCGGTGATGACCTCATCCGCGATCAACAGGACGTCATAGCGGTCGCAGATTTCGCGGACCAGGGGGAAGTAATCGTCGGGTGGCACAATGACACCGCCCACGCCCTGAATCGGTTCGGCAATGAAGCCGGCGACGGTATCCGGGCCTTCCCGCAGAATCGCCTCTTCGAGCGCGCGCCGCTGCCTGGCCGACAGTTTCGCCGGGGGTGATATCGCCAGGGTAGCGGTAGACCAAGGGATGCGCGATATGGATAAAGCCAGGCGCCAGCGGGCCGAACATCGTATGGTAGCGCGGAATGCCGGTCGCGGCCGTTGCGGCGACGGTGATGCCATGATAGCCGGCGCGCCGGGAAATGAACTTGATCTTGTCCTTTTTCCCTTTGCGATACCAGAAGTAGCGAGCGGTCTTAAAGGCAGAGTCGTTTGATTCAGAACCACCTGAGGTGAAGAAGGTCGTATTCAGGGAAGGATGCGCCATGCCGGCAAGGATCGATGCCAACTCTGCGGACGGTGGGTTGGTCATCCCGGAAAAGTTGGAGGTGTAGGCCAGATTGCGCATCTGGTCATAGGCCACCCTGGGCAGTTCCTCGTTGCCATAGCCGACGTTGACGTTCCAAAGACCTGCCATACCATCCAGGATCTTGCGTCCATCCGCAGAGTAGATCCAGACGCCTTCGCCGCGTTCAACCACGAGCGGGTCTTTGTGGATGCTCGGGTGATACACCGGATGCAGTTGCTTCTTGTCCATCTCGACCACGGTTGCGTGGTCCAGCGTTGCGTGGGTCATGAGAGAGTCTCCTGAAAGTTGGTACGCGGCGGCGCCAGGTCACGACGAATTGGGTAAAGCTGTTCGGCTCCTGAAAAGGAGAACAATTCGCGTCAAGTCCTGTCGATTATAGCACTGACAGGGCGGTGACTGCGTTTAATGGCCTCGGTATTTGCAGTATAATGAGTGCCAAAGCGGCGCCGGCGCACTCAAACCGGCAAATCTTGGGCGCAGATGCGTCCGCATTCTGGCGAGGCACATTTGATCTACGATATTGCGGTGATCGGCGGTGGCATCGTTGGGCTGGCGACAGCGATGGCGCTGCTCGAGGCAGGCGACCTTTCCCTGGTCGTCTTGGAAGCTGAAGAGCACATTGCAGCGCATCAAACCGGCCACAACAGTGGCGTGATCCATTCCGGTCTCTATTACCGGCCTGGTTCACTCAAGGCAACGCTTTGCACGGAAGGCCGAGAACGGCTCTATGCGTTCTGTGCGCAAAATGAGGTGCCCACGGATCGTTGTGGCAAGTTGGTGGTGGCGCTCGATGAGCGCGAAGTCGTCCGGCTTGATGCATTGGAAGAACGTGGGCGCGCCAATGGACTCCAGGTGCGTCGTGTGCCTGCGGGTGGATTGCGCGAATATGAACCGAATGTGGCCGGGATCGCTGGGCTTTGGGTGCCTGAGACGGGCATTGTTGACTACAAGCAGGTGGCTGAGGCTTATGCGCGGCGGATTATCGCGCTGGGCGGTCAGATTCTTACGGGCTGCAAATTGACCAACTGCCGTCGCCTCCCCGATCGGATCGTGCTGGAGGCGGAAGGTGTAGAGATTTCGTGCAACCATGTTGTTGCCTGCGCCGGGCTCCAGGCCGATCGCGTCGCCGAGATGTGCGGGGTGCAGCCGGGGGTGCGCATCGTGCCATTCCGTGGTGAATACTATGCGCTGCGACCGGAGCGCAAGGCGTTGGTGCGAAACCTGATTTACCCGGTGCCCGATCCGGATTTTCCATTTCTGGGCGTCCACTTCACGCGACGGATCAGCGGCGAGGTTGAAGCTGGCCCCAACGCTGTTTTGGCGTTCAAGCGGGAAGGGTATTCAAAATTCAGCCTTGACCTGCGCGACACATGGAATACGGCCACCTATGCGGGATTTTGGACGTTGGCGCGCCGGTATTGGCGCACTGGTGCGGGGGAATTCCATCGTTCCTATAGCAAATATGCTTTTTGGCGGGCGCTGAAGCGCTTGCTTCCAGCGCTGGAAGTGGATGATTTGGAGCCGGCAGGCGCCGGGGTGCGCGCTCAGGCGCTTTCGGTTGACGGAAAACTGGTGGATGATTTCAACATCGTCAGCGCCTACCGGATGACCCATGTCCTCAATGCCCCCTCGCCTGCCGCAACTGCATCGTTAAGTATTGGCGAGTATGTCGCGCGGCTCGCTTTGGAGCAGATACAATTTGGCCGTGGGTAAGCATCCACCCAAGCAGAGGAGGAGACATGAGCAACTCGCACTTGACCCCGACACTGGCTGCAATGCACCTAGAGCAACAGGCCATCGCTATTGAGAAAATGGTTATAGGAGTTCATCCTGAACAAGCGCGGTGGAAACCAACGCCGGACGACTGGTCGATCCTTGAGGTTATTAACCACCTCTATGATGAGGAACGCGATGACTTTCGACAGCGCTTTGATCTGACACTCCATCATCCCGACCAAGAATGGCCGCCGATTCATCCATCGCAATGGGCGGTTGAACGGCGCTATAACGAGCGCGAATTTGCGCCTTCCATCCAGGCCTGGCTTGCCGAGAGGAGCACCTCCGTGCGTTGGCTGCGTTCACTTGGTGAGGTTGACCTCACCAGCGCAAGGCGCCATCCCCAGTTTGGATCGATGACCGCAGGCGAATTACTCGCCGCCTGGGTAGCGCACGACCGGCTGCATATCCGCCAATTGAATGAACTCGGATATCTATACTGGCGCAATGTTGAGGCGTACCCGTGGGATCCGGGGTATGCGGGGGATTGGTAGAGTAACACGAAACACGTGACACGCACCACGAAACAGGTGACACGTGTCACATGACAAGTCTGCATCTCTTCTCCAACATATACAGAGCGAAATGACAAAGGAGTGCTCAACATGGCCGTGAATCCATTAGCCGGCAAACCAGCCCCGCACACGATCTTGCAGAACATGCCTCGCCTCGTTTCGGCTTACTATACACACGAGCCTGACCCTGAGAATCCAGCGCATCAGGTTGCATTTGGCACCTCCGGTCACCGCGGCTCTTCGTACAAGAATTCATTCACGGAGCAGCATATTTTGGCGATCAGCCAGGCGATTGTTGACTACCGGCGTGGAGAAAAGATCGATGGCCCGCTGTTTATTGGGATGGACACGCACGCCCTGTCCGAACCGGCGCTGGTGACTGCGATCGAAGTGTTTGCGGGAAATGAGATCGATGTCGCAATCCAGCCTAATATGGGGTATACACCGACACCGGCGGTGTCCCATGCGATCCTGAACTACAATCGCGGACGCCACAATCACCTGGCCGACGGCGTGGTAATTACGCCTTCGCATAACCCACCAGACGATGGCGGGTTCAAGTACAACCCACCCAGTGGTGGACCGGCCGATACGGCCATCACCAAACAGATCCAAAATCGGGCAAACGAATATCTGCGCGCAAAGCTGAAGGGTGTGAAACGGTTGGCATGGGGGCTAGCCAAGACGGCGGCGACGACACACGAGTATGACTATGTCGCACCCTACGTCGCCGACCTGAAAAACATCCTGGATCTGGAAGCCGTGGCGAATGCAAAATTGAAGATCGGTGTTGACCCGATGGGCGGGGCGAGTCTACCGTACTGGGAACCGATTGCTGAGGTATATGGCCTGGATCTCGAGGTTGTGAACCCCCGCGTCGATCCGACCTTTGGCTTCATGACCGTGGACCGAGACGGCAAAATTCGGATGGATTGCTCGTCGCCTTATGCGATGGCCAGTCTGATTGCGTTGAAGGATCGGTTTGATGTGGCCTTTGGCAATGACCCGGACGCTGATCGCCACGGCATCGTCACGCGCAGCGTCGGCCTGATGAACCCGAACCACTATCTGGCCGTTGCCATCTGGTATTTGTTCCAGCACCGTCCCGGCTGGCCTGTGGATGCAGCCGTCGGCAAGACCCTGGTTTCGAGTTCCATGATCGATCGCGTCGCTGCGTCGCTTGGCCGGCGCCTGGCCGAAGTGCCCGTTGGCTTCAAGTACTTTGTTGAGGGACTGCTGACCGGAACTTATGGCTTTGGCGGTGAAGAAAGTGCGGGTGCATCCTTCTTGCGGCGCGAGGGTTCAGTGTGGACGACCGACAAGGATGGGATCATCATGGATCTGCTCGCTGCCGAGATCACGGCGACAACCGGCCGTGATCCGGGCGAACACTACAAGGAATTGGAGGCGAAGTTCGGCAGCCCCGTGTATGAACGCATGGATGCGGCTGCCAATCGGGCGCAGAAGAGCGTGCTTGCGAGCCTGTCGCCGGAAATGGTCAAGGCGGAGACGCTGGCGGGCGAGCCGATTCTGGCGCGCCTGACCCATGCACCCGAAAATGGTGAGGCCATTGGCGGTTTGAAGATCGTCACGGCGAACGGTTGGTTTGCTGCGCGGCCGTCCGGTACGGAAGACGTCTACAAGATCTATGCAGAGAGTTTCAAGGGTAAGGACCACCTGAAGCGGATCCAGGCGGAGGCGCAAACGATCGTCGCCGATGCCTTCCATGCCGCGGGTGTATGATGGAGCGTTTTCGGTCCATGAGGCGTTTGGAGCACGGCAGGCGACCGGAAGGGCCGGCGCCGGCTGACAACCAATGGGGGGTGCGTTCAGGCGCCTCAGGGCCGGTATAGGAAACAGGTTTAGAGAGCGAAATTATGAGAATCACCAGCGCTGATGATGCCGTAAGAACCATTAAATCGGGCGACCGCGTATTTATACACGGCGCCGCCGCTACCCCCGTGCAGTTGATCAAAGCGATGACTGCGCGGGCCAATGAATTGCGTGATGTCGAGGTGGTCCATCTGCACACAGAGGGACCCGCCCCCTACGCCAACGCTGAGGTTGCCGATAGCTTCCATACGAATGCGCTTTTTGTGGGCGCAAACATGCGCACGGCAATCGAAGAGGGGGGTGGCGGACTATATCCCGGTCTTCTTGAGCGAGGTGCCTGGCCTGTTTCGCAAAGGCATTCTGCCGCTCGATGTTGCGCTGGTGCAGGTTTCGCCCCGGATCGTCACGGCTTCTGTTCCCTGGGCGTTTCGGTCGACGTGGCACGCGCAGCCGTGCAAGTCTCCCGTCATGTAATCGCCCAGATCAATCCGAATATGCCGCGAACGCATGGGGATGGGTTGATCCACATCAGCCATATCGACAGTGCCGTTGTCGTCGATGACCCGTTGCCTGAATTTCCCCCGGGCGATCCGACAGAGGCAGAGCAGGCGATCGGTCGCTATTGTGCAGAATTGATCGAGGATGGCGCCACGCTGCAAATGGGCATTGGCGCGATTCCGAATGCTGTGCTGGCGGCGCTGGGCGATCACCGGGACCTGGGTGTCCATACGGAGATGTTCTCCGATGGCGTCGTGAACCTGGTCGAAAAGGGTGTCATTACGAACGAGAAGAAGCGTGTCCACCCTGGCAAGATCGTCAGCGCCTTCGCCATGGGGACGCGGCGGTTGTATGACTTTGCCGACGACAATCCTCAGGTTGTATTGCTGGATGTGGCCTATGTCAATGACACGGCCACCATCCGGCGCAATCCAAAGGTGACCGCGATCAACAGCGCCATCGAAGTGGATCTGACCGGTCAGGTGGGGGCCGATTCGATGGGCACTCGCCAATACTCAGGGGTCGGCGGTCAGATGGACTTTGTCCGCGGGGCATCGCTCTCAGAGGGTGGGAAACCGATCATTGCCTTGCCGTCTGCCACGAGCAAGGGTATTTCGAGGATTGTGCCTTATCTGCGTCTGGGCACGGGCGTTGTCACCACGCGTGCACATGTGCACTACGTGGTGACCGAATATGGCATCGCATATCTCTATGGCAAGAACCTGCGACAGCGGGCGCGGGCCTTAATCGATATTTCGCATCCGGATCAACGTGCTGCGCTGGAAGAAAAGGCGTGGGAGCGTTTCAAGCGCTGGCCGCTTGAGCACGAAGATCGCGTGATGGCGTTGTAGTTGATGCTCATTGCGCCCCTGGGGCCTGCACATGCAGCGGCAGCTGCGCGGCTCCATATCTTAGGCCAACCTGGTACTTTCCTCACCAGTCTTGGTCCCGATGTTCTGGCCGTCCTGTATCGCACGCTCCCCGTGTGGCAGGGCGGCTTTGGTTTTGTTGCACTGGGTGCTTCGGAACCGGCGCCCGTGCTGGGGTTTGTCAGTGCGACGACGAGCGTTGGTGGGTTGTTTGTGGAAATGGGCACGCGCCGCCTGGGCCAGTTGCTGCCGCCGCTCCTTGCCACCTATGCGCACCACCCTGGACTGATCCTCCGCAGTATGCAGACGGTACTCTATCCGTTGCTTTCACACGGAGAAGGCGGTGCGGAGGCCGAACTTCTTTCCATCATGGTCGAGCCTGCTGAACGCAGCCGGGGTGTCGGTGCGCTGCTCATGCAGGCGCTCGTCTACGAGTGCCTGCACCGCGGGATTCCTACGCTCACGGTGACTGTGGACGCCGCCAATCCCGGTGCGCGCCGGTTCTACGCGCGATACGGGTTTGAGTTGGAGAAGGAGTTTCGGATGTATGGTAGGGGGATGTGTTCGTATCGGAGGAGATTAGAGATTAGGGATTAGAGATTGGCGTACGACCTCTGCCATGTCGCAACAACCTGGTCGCACAAAATCCCTGTTCTCCAATCTCCAATCTCCAATCTCCAATTTGCCGTTTACCCCCCATCGCCATCAAAATGGACCCCATGAGTACGACTGAACGCGCGGGGATGGCGGCTGACATGGGCGCACGCGTGCTGCGTCTGGATCGCCGGCGCCTGCTGATCATCGTTGGACTTGGCGTGCTGACGATGGGGCTGCTGGTCGCCCTATCCGGCGGCCAGGCTGCGCTCCAGGCCCTGGTGCAGGCAAACTGGTGGTTGGTGCTGTTGGCCGTTATGGTGCACTACTCCAGTTTTGCGGTGCGTGGCCATCGTTGGCAGCGCCTGCTCAAGATGCTCGGGCATCCCCTTGGCTATCTCTACACCACTGCCGTGCTGCTGGCGGGATGGTTTGTCAGTGCATTGTTACCGGCCCGCGCCGGCGACGTGCTGCGCATCGCCGTGCTGCGGCTTGACACCGAGCGCCATCCGCCGGTGCCGGTGGCGGACAGTCTTAGCTCGATCCTGCTAGAGCGGGTGTTGGATATTGTCGCTATTCTCGTACTGGGCGCGGTTTTTGGTTTTGCGATGCTGCGGGATCAGGCGCCTGGTTGGCTCCTCACCTCCTATGCAACCGGGCTTGTCCTATTGTTGGGTTTCGGTTTGGCACTATTGATGGCGCCACCCATCCTGACATGGCTCGGCGGGCGCTCAAGGAATCGATGGTGGCAGGCTGGCGTCCACTTTCTGGAGCAGGTGGTCAACGGGCTGCGCACGCTGTTTCGGCATCCTGGAACCGCCGTGCTGGTGACGGTGGAGAGTCTCTACATCTGGATGTGCGATGCACTATTGGTCTGGCTCGTCATTTTGAGTTTGAACGCCGCCATGCCGTTGGCGACAGCCGCGTTTGTCGCGCTAACCGTTGACATTCTTGCGGCGGTGCCGCTGACGCCAGGCGGGGTGGGCCAGATCGATGCGGCCTATGCTGCGTTACTGGCGTTGATCTCCGGCCCAGTGTTCAACGTGGGGGCAGCGGTATTGGTGGTGCGCTTCATCAGTTACTGGAGTTTTCTTGTATTCACAGGGATTGTGACGTTGGCTGCCGGTTTCGGCGATCTGCTCCACGCCACCCCCGCGGCGGACTCAGCGAATCACGCCGTTGCACTGGCACCGGCCGCAGAGCCGGAGCGTCTCGCTTGAGTTGATGCCTATGTCGCGCTGGCGTGCGTTTTACCAACAGCATTATTGGTTTCTGGTCCTCCTGACGCTGTTTGCGGGTTTCCGCCTGCTGGCAGTTCTCCTCTTTCGTCCAGGCGGCTTTATCGCCGACAATTCCGACTACGATTTCTATTATGCCTGGGGACAAACCATCCCCATGGGCTATACGACCTTTGAGAACTTGTGGACCGCCTACCCGCCGCTCTTTGCGGCACTGATGCTGCCGGTCTTTGAGGTATCGAGCCGGATTGCCCCCTGGGTAGAGCCGCGGCTTTTCTTCCATTTGCTGTTTGGCCTCGAACTGCTGCTCTTCGAAATTGGCAACTTGATCCTCATGTATCGCCTGGCATTGAAGCTCACCGGGACAGAGAGAAGTGCTGCGCCGGGCGCGACAGCGTTGCCGATAGGTGGGGCTGCGCTGATTCCTCCAGTTTTGTATGCCTTGATGTTTGCGCCGGTGTATACATTGCTCGGCTGGTTTGAGGCAATGCCGCTTTTCTTTCTCCTGCTGGGGCTGGATCTTCTGTTGCTGACCCGCCGGTGGGGCTGGGTGGGCAGCGCGGTGGCGGCGGCGCTGGGCTTTCTGGTCAAACTGACGCCCGTACTGCTTGTGCCGATTGCGGTGCGTTGGTTTGGCGCGCGGCTGAGTTGGCACGCTGCGCGCACCGAATGGTTTGATCGCAAGTCGCCTGGCAACCTCCTGCGTCCTGCACTCTACGTGGTTGTCTTCACGGTCGTGGTCGTAGCGGTTGGCTTGCCGTTGGCGCGTTTCAATCCATCGCTCGCCTTGAGCAGTTTCCGGGTGAACAGTATCCGTCCACCCTGGCAGAGCGTCTGGGCACTGGTCGAAGGTTACTATGGCTTTGGCCTCGTGCCGGTCGATATGCGCAACATGCAGGGCTATGTTGCCGGCGGTCAATGGGAGACGCGGCTGCCATGGGGGCTGATCACGGTCGTGTTTGCGGCGATCTTTCTGTGGTTGTACACCCGGCGCTATGATTGGACCCGCGTCCGGACGCCGATCGCTTTTGCAGGTGTGAGCGTGATCTGGTTGTTTTTGTATAGCAAAGGTTGGAGCCCGCAGTTTGCGGTCTGGATCATCGCCTTCCTGGTATTGCTGCAGCCAAACCTACGCGGGGTGCTGATTGCGCTGACGCTCACGATCTTGAATGCCGTCGAGGCTGGGGTTTTCCTGATCTTGCTGCCGGATGAACATTGGATCATGGTGGCAACCGTGCTGTTACGCACCCTACTGTTGCTGATTATCGCCATGGAGTGGCTGGGGCAAATCTGGCCCGCAGAGAGAGGGATGCATCGCCTCGGTGCCTGGTCTCGCTGGGGTAGCGTGGCCGTGATGGCCGCCACAGTCCTGGCGCTGGTGATTGGTGCGCCGACTGCGGCACAGGCCTACAGTGCTCGGCGGCTGGCTGAACACCTGTGCCGCCCACTTGTGGAGAATTTGCGCGGCCAAGCCACCGGCGCGGCGCAAGTCATCGCCACTAACCAGCTTGAGGTGTGGCGTGATCTCTACCCCTGGCTGTATGCCGATTACGATGTGCGGGTGCTCGACAGTTATGACCCCAATGACCGGTCCGCCGACGTGGTGATTGGTGAAAAACTCGCCGCCCTGACCGCGCAAGGCGAATTTTGGTGGGTTGAGTACGCCGCGAATCAACCGGATGCAGCCTGGTCTGCGCCGGCCGGCGCTTTTTTCGCACAGCCCGGCATCCAACTGCTCGATGAGCACACGGCTGGGCTTTGCCGTGCCGCACGCGTGGTGCGCCTGGCTGAGGGCGACGTTGCGGTTGCAGAGACGCCAGGGGCAAGGATCCGGTTGCGCCAGGCGCATAGCGGTGCCTACCGGCCCGGTGCGCCGCTTGCGCTGACACTCTACTGGCAGACCGACGCGCCGGTTGGCGCGAGCTACACGGTCTTCACGCAACTCCTGGACGCACAGGGTAAACTCGTTGCCCAACAGGATAATCTGCCGGTGCAGGGCCTTGCGCCGACCAATACCTGGAAGCCGGGGATCGTGTTGCGCGATCCCTACCTGTTGAGACCACCGGCTGACCTGCCAAAAGGCGAGTACCAACTGCAGGTCGGACTCTATGATACAAACGGTCGCCAGCCATTGACGTTGCCGGACGGAACGAAAAGCGATCATGTGACGTTTCCTGTGGTTGTCAATTGACACTGCCCACATCCACCTGTGAACATGCGTAACACATCGCTCGACATCACGCCCAAAGATCGCAGCACCGCCTTTTTGATTCTTGGCTTTCTCCTTGCCTGTTATCTGTTGACCTTTACCGGCCGGATTGATAGCAGCGATGGTCTTTCTATGGTTGCCACGACCGAGAACCTGGTGCGCACGGGGGCGATCGACAACAACCAACTCCTGTGGATGGGCAACCAGCAGGGCAACATCGGCGTCGACGGCGATCTCTACTCGCGCAAGGGGCTTGGGATGGTCATCCTGGGGGCGCCTTTTGTCTGGCTGGCGCGCCAATGGGCGGCAGTTGGGATGGTGCAGGCGGCGTTGTTGTTGAATCCAATCCTCACGGCGTGGACCGGGGCATTGATCTTTCGCGCGGGTCGGCGCCTGCGCTGGCGGCGTGGCGAAGCCATCGCAACCGCATTGCTCTTTGGCCTGGCCACCATGGTCTGGCCGTACACCCAGGGATACTTTAGCGATCCGGTATGTGCGTGGGGGCTGCTCGCTGCCGCATACGGCATGCTGGCGTATGCGCAATCGGGCCGCAAACTCTATCTGTTTGGCGCAGGGGTGGCATGGAGCATCGCCTACCTCACGCGGACCATCAACCTGGTCACCTTGCCAATTTACGCTGTGGGACTCTTCTGGGCACTGGACGCGATCACCCGGCCAGAAACAGGGCGGTGGCGCGAGCGGCTTGAGGCTGCGTTCTGGCGCAATTGGCGCCCGGTCGTCGCCTTTCTCATCCCGGTCATTGCCGCAGGTGTGCTTTCGCTCTGGTGGAATTGGGCGCGCTTTGGCAACATCTGGGATTCGGGTTATGTCTCCACTGAGACCTTCAGCGCCAACTGGTTGGAGGGTCTGTTTGGGTTGACAATAGGACCGGCTCGTGGCTTCTTCTGGTACAACCCGATTCTGGTGTTAGCAATTCCGGGCAGCATATGGTTCTGGCGTCACCAGCGCCGCCTCTTGTTCTTGGTGCTGGCGCTGGTTGCACTCTATTTCTTGATGTATGCCAAGTGGTACATGTGGCATGGTGGTTACAGTTGGGGACCCAGGTTTCTGGTGCCGGTCGTGCCATTTTTGGCGTTGCTCGCCGGGCCTGGCTGGTACTGGCTGACGGCGGGCGTGCGTTGGCGGGTGATGGGGCGCATCATTGCCGGGGTGCTTGCGGCCGTCTCAGTTGGGGTTCAACTGCTCGGTTTGTTTGTTCCTTTCTCCCTGGCGCAGGATTGGCTTGCCAGCAGTGTTCAGCCACTATTTGCGCCAGAGACATTTATCCAGCCCGCGCTATCGCCGCTCGTGCTACAGTGGCAATTTTTGACCGGTGAGCATATCCAGTTTGTTTGGTGGCGGAATGTCGCCTGGCCTGATTCGATTGCCTGGTTTGGGTTATTGATCCCCTTGTCTGGCGTGGTCGTGGGGCTATGGCTGCTGATTGTACAGATACGACGGCCCGAAAGTGACGATCATGATGATCATGTACGGAACTGGCTCTACGCAGGCGCTCTCATCGCAATCACGCTTGCCACGCTGACCTACGCACAGGCTTTGTTGGCAGATTCTGAGTCGGCGCTTGTGAGCGGGCGGATTGCCGATCTGGAGCGACCAGGCGACGCAGTACTGCTGCTGCAGCCTGAGAAGACCCAGGATTTTCAGAATGAGTATCGAGGCAGTCTACCGGTCTATGGGTTCTTCAATCGCGAACAACTCGCCGGCGACGAAATGGACTGGTTGAACCGGATTACGAACCGGTATCAGCGGCTTTGGGTGGCACCCAATTACCTGGGACCTGACCAGTCAGGGTGGGAAGGCCCGTTGCGCACAGAGCACTATGTGTTGATTGATGAGCGCGTCTCCGGACCAAACAATCAACGGATTGCACTTTACGCACTCGCACCCGCACAGAATCTGATCGAATCAGGACTCGGCACGATTTTTGGTGATCCTTCGAGCAAGGATCCAGTGACGGACGCCAACGGCTGGATCCGGTTGAGTGGATATGCCTTGACTTCAGAGACACAGCCGGGGATGCCATCCTGATCTCCCTTCTCTGGGAAAGCCTGCAGCCGGTGCAGAACAACTACCAGGTCTTTGTGCATTTGCTGGATGCGCAGGGAAACAAGATCTTACAGCGTGACGGACAACCGGTGCAGTGGACGCGGCCGACAAGCACGTGGCGTGAGGGCGAGTATATTACCGACCATTACGGCCTACTCTTGCCTGACACGCTGTCCAGCGGCCAATATAGGGTGGTCGTAGGGCTGTATGATCCGGTGACGGGGCAGCGTTTGCCTGTCAGCGCCGGTCCAACCGACTACGCCATCGAACTCGGACCGATTACGGTTCGCTAGGAGCAGGCAACGATATGGTAAGCATCAACGTGCGTCGCTGGACGGCGCGCAACACCGCTAATAACCGGCACCAACACAAGGTGCACACAGCCGTTTTTTTGATGGTCATTCTGATGGCGTTCTTACTGGCAGGTTGCGGCGGTGAGGCGGAGCCGACCCCAACGCCGGCCCCAACATTGGCGCCGACGCCAACGTCGACCCCGGCGCCCATTGAACCGATTCCAACTGCCGCATTGAGCACAGTCACGCCGGCCAACGGAAGTGATGTGGCGTCAGCCCTTGTAACTACCAATACTGCAGTGTCGGTGCCTGATGTCATTGAGAATGACGGTGCCTGCAGCGTTGAATATGACTTGGATCTGGCAGGGTATCCGGATCTACTGCAGAAGATGGGGTGTGCCCTGGGTGAGGCCAGCAACGATGAGGTCGGGATTGATGAGTTTGGGAAGGGGCCGGATTACGACCGCTTTATGCTCTGGTTTAGTGAAGATAAACAGATTTACGTGTTGTTTCCGGATCAATCGTGGCAAGCCTATAATGACACATGGGCAGAAGATCAGCCGGAGTTTGCCTGCAACCCGCTGAATGTGCCCCCACCTCCCCTCCGCTGCCCCGGCGCGGTTTTGGAAAGTTATGGTGCACAGTAGACGGTCTGCAGGAGCAACTGGGCACAGTAGAGCGTGAGGAACGTCTGTGCCAGCATACGGGGGTACAACGGTTTGAAAAGGGCCGGCTTCTGGCCTGCTTTGAAGATGCAACGATCCGCTATTTCCGGCTGCTGGACGACGGCGCCTGGGATCTTCAGATAGTGAGGTAGCTTGTGCGTGTGATTACCGGGAAAGCCAAAGGGCGCCGACTCTTCATGGTGCCGGGCGATAGCACGCGGCCAATTACGGATCGGGCAAAGTCCGCACTGTTCAGCATACTGAGTGACTGGATTGAGGGCGCACGCGTGTTGGATCTGTTTGGCGGTACGGGTGGCGTTGGCATTGAGTGTCTGAGCCGTGGCGCCGCGCATGCGCATTTTGTAGACAACAATCGCAAGGCAATCGAGACGATTCAGGCGAATCTGCGGTTGACGGGTCTCACCCCACAGGCGACAGTGGAACGCGGTGACAGCTTTGCGTTTCTTGAGCGGTACCGCGGCCAGCCATTTGACTTTATCTATGTGGCGCCGCCGCAATATGCAGAATTGTGGCAGAAGGCACTGACGCTGATTGATGGTCGCCCACAGTTGACGGCAGAATATGCGACCATTGTCGTCCAGATCCATCCGGTCGAAGTTGCAGAGATTCCGTTGGCGCGGCTGCGTGAATATGATCGACGCAAATATGGGTCGGTCATGCTGGTGTTTTATGCCGACGAGCGCGATTTGGCCGAACGGGAAGCGCCAGCGGTTGGAGATGAAGACGAATGGGGGAGGATGACGGGGACGAGGAGCGCGATGAGTAGAGTTTCTATCCCTCAGTCACCATGAATCAATTGTCCAGTAAGCAGAGGACGGAGCCTCAACGGCTCCGTCCTCTGCTTACTCTCTTCTGTCAGGTATGGTCGGCGGGTTACTGCTGGGCAGGGAAGTAAACTATCTGACCTTCCTTGGCGTCCTCAGGGACCGTCACGGTGATTTCAGTGACGTCGCCAAAGTTGTGACCAGCGGTGTCTTCCACGGCAAAGGTATAGGCGCCGGGCTTCAGACCTTCGACCAGGGCGCCGCCATCGGTCGAAGTGTAGGTGCCAACGGTCTTACCGGCGGCGTCCTTCACAATCAGTTGGATGCCTACAACGTTGGCCTCGGCATCGCCCAACTGAGCGTCACCATTTTCGTCCAGGTAGAAGATCACGGCGACGTTGCCCGGCTTGACTTCGGGCGCCGAGATCGTGGTCGGACCGGCGACAGTCGGTACGGTAGAGGCAGCCTTGGCGGAGGTAGCCGCAGTGGTGCTTTCGGCAGTGGTGGCGCCAGCAGTGGGGTCGCCAACGGCTTTCACCGAGGTGAGGGCTTGATCCAGCGCGAGCACGAGTGCATCAAAGCGCTGGCCGGTCACTGCCAATGTGTCGACAGCGGACTTCATCGTTTCCACATCGCTGCCCTGGGTGGCAAGTTGTGAGCGCACAGTATCAACCTGGGAGGCGGCAGTGGTCAGACTGTTGCGGATATCGCTCACCTGCGTCGCTACGGCGTCAACGTTGTTGCTCACGGCGCCCACATTGTCGTTGACGCGGGTCAGGTTCGCCTCGATCACGGCGAGCCGTTCCGGATGGATGAAGTTCAAGGTGCCGCCGTTGATCAAAGCCAACACCAGCAGCGTGCCCAGCATCCCAAGGACGGCGCCGCCGATAGCAGCAAAGAACATTGACAGCGAATCCTGGCTTGCCGTCTTGTACTCGAGTTCGGGCGCATCTGGCTTGCGCTCGGCTGGCTTTGGGTCCGCCGGTTTCATCTCCGCCGGTTTCATCTCCAACGATTCATTCTGTACGCTCATAAGACTCCTTCAAGTTTTTACGTGTTGCGTGGCACTCAAGACGTGTTACGTGTCACGGGTTGCGTATTCGCCAGAATGATGTCACACGGGTTCTACTCCGGTGTAGAAGGGGCGTGCAATTCCGGCGTATGTGCAATCGGGAACAAATTACGACAAACCAGTTTAACCCCTGGCAAGAGGATCTGCAAGCGAGGAAGCATACAAAAGATCAACGAATTGTGGGCGGGGACCCCCCCCCCCCCCCCCCGGGGGGGGGGGGGGGGGGGGGGGGGGGGGGGGGGTAGGGTAGGATTGGGGCTATGGGGAACGGACAGCGCTGCAACCAGATAGTGTTGGACTTTCTTTTTCGGCTGCGGCGCAGGCGGCGCTTGCTGAGTTAGGCGCGATTCCGCTTGATGAGACGGGCGCAATGAGCACACTGTTTGCGCTCCGCAAGCGGTTCACGGCGCCCGAGGCCGGCGCATTGCTGTCGTTGGCACAGGCGCGCCGGCAGGCGGTGGGCAAATTCCCTGCTGCGTCGAATCTGTACTTTACGCCGGAAGCGGTCGAGCAGGCTACGGCCATGGCCATTGCCGCACATCGTGCGGCGTGGATCGACCGCTGCGCTGCGCCGGGCGTTATCCTGGACCTGGGCTGCGGTATTGGCGGTGACCTTATCGCCCTGGCGCAGAAGCGGCGGGTGATCGCCTATGAACTCGATCCGGTGCGCTCGCTTCGCTGCAGAAATAGCGGCGTTGGGGTTGGCCGGTCGCGTGGAGGTGCGCTGCGCCGATTGGGTGGCAGCCATGCGTGAGGGGACGTTGCCAGAGGCTGCCGCGGCCTTTATAGACCCGGCGCGGCGGGTTGGCGCCCGCCGTGTATTTCATCTGGATCAGGTGCAGCCGCCGCTTGCCGATATCGTGGCGCTGGCGGCGCAACTGCCGGTTACCGGTGTGAAGGTGATGCCCGGCGTCAATGATGGCGAACTGCCGGCAGACTGCGGCGTGGAATTTGTCAGCCATGAGGGAGTTTGCAAGGAGGCCGTCCTCTGGTTCGGACCGGCGATCTGGCATCGACGCTGGGCAACCATCCTTGGGACGGAGACAATCCAGGCGCCTACGGACGTGGTGTCCCCGCCGCTCGGGGCAATCGCGCCGGGGATGGTGCTTTATGAACCGGACCCGGCGCTGATTCGCGCACATGCCCTGGCCTGGATGTGCGCGCAATTGGGTGCACACCTATTTGACGATCAGATCGCCTATCTGGTGGCGCCGGCGTGGCGCCCGGTGTCGTATGCGCAGTCATTCACCATCGATGAGGTGTGGCCCTTCAGTCTCAAGCGCCTGAATGGCCGGCTGGCTGCGTTGGGCGCCGGTACGCTGGAGCTGAAGAAGCGGGGCTTTCCGGTGCCACCTGAAAGTCTGCGGTCGCAACTGCGGACCACGCCCGGGGGCAGGCCGTTGACGGTGATTTTTACGCGGCGTGGCAATGAACGCATCATGATGATCGGGCGCCGGCTGTCCATTCGGATGCCGGACGAAGGAGAATAGCCGTGGGAGCCGATTTGGAGCAGTTACTGGCATTGTGCCGGCAAGCGGGCGCCTTGTTACAGGCGCGTGGGCTGATGTGCGCCTTTGCCGAGAGCTGCACGGGTGGTTTGATCGGGCATGCGATGACTGAAATTCCCGGCAGTTCGGCCTATTTTGCCGGCAGCGCCGTCCCGTATAGCTACCCGGCAAAAGTGCGGGTGCTCGGTGTCAACTCAGACACCCTTGCCCGGTATGGGGCCGTGTCGGCCGAAACCGCGGCCGAGATGGCGCAAGGTGCTTGCCGCCTCTATGCAGCCGATGTTGCGGTATCGGTCACCGGGATTGCGGGGCCTGGCGGCGCGCTGCCTGCAAAGCCAGTTGGCACAACATTTTTTCATCTCAGCGCCGTCGATGGCGTTGAGCGAGGCGACCATGTCGTGTGGGACCAGGATCGGAGTGGCAACAAGCGGTTGAGCGCCGAGTTTGCGCTGAAGTTGCTCATCGAATACCTCGATGGACGTGCAGCGCAGGCATAGATCCTGGATGTGCCTGCCCGGCGGCAGTGGCCTTCCGAGATACGAGGAAAGTGAGACTATGAACAAAGAAGTGCTCGTGAATGAGCCTGTAAAACTGTTAATTCGGGTGATGCCGAACGGCGAAGTGCGCCCAACGTCTTTTATCTGGCGTGACCAGACCCGTTACGTTGATAGCATTGGGCGGCAGTGGGAAGAGCGTTCTGGCGGCAAGAGTCTGCGGTGTTATCTGATTCAGGCTGTGGACAACAACACGTACGAGGTCCGCTGGGATCCGGGCGAGAACGTCTGGACCCTCCACCGCGCGTGGTTGAAAGTGGCGGTCGTTTGAGATGAGCACTGTTGTGCCTGGCGTTTCAACGCAACAAATGCAGGAAGTGGACCGCCGGATGGTAGCGGACTATGGAATTGTGCTGCTCCAGATGATGGAGAATGCGGGGCGAAACCTTGCTGAACTTGCGCGCCGGCTGCTGGCGGATGATGTCGTGGACCGCCCTATCGTGGTGCTGGCCGGAAAAGGGAATAACGGTGGTGGCGGCATGGTGGCCGCACGCCATCTGTTTAACGCGGGTGCGTGGGTCCAGGTGATCTGTTCCTATCCTCAAGCGCGCTACCAGGGGGCGCCCGCCCAGCAGCTCGCTACACTACAAGCCATGGGGGTGCCGTTGGCGTGGGCTGAAGATGGTTGGGAACTCCCACCGGCGGATCTAATCATTGACGCCATCATCGGCTATGGGTTACGCGGTGCACCGCGGGGGAATGCTCGGAACTTGATCCAATTGGCCAACAGCAGCACCGCCCCAGTGCTGAGCCTTGACACGCCCAGCGGGGTTGACACGGGGGATGGGATCGTCTACACCCCTCATATCCAGGCGACGGCGACGCTCACGCTGGCTTTGCCAAAGCTCGGTTTTCTTGCGCCCGCAGCGATGGCCGCCTGCGGCGAACTGTATCTCGCCGATATCAGTGTACCTGCCGCACTCTATGCCGGACTTGGGCTGCAGGTTGAGGCGGAGCCGCTCTTTGCGCGCAACTCGATCGTGCCTCTCTACGTAGTGGAAGGGGAATTCAGGGTTGCCGGTGAGGCATAAGCGAGTGCGCGGGTGCAAGAGGAGTGAATTTGAATGGAGTTGTTAACGCCATACAGTCTCGGTGCGTACCTATTGGTAGCGTTGGGGCTGGCGGGCACTGTGTTGCCGTTGGTGCCGGGTCCGCTGTTGATCTGGACAGGCGCACTGGTATGGGCCTGGGGCAACGGCTTTGAACCGACCGATTGGCTGCTGCTGGTCGTGTTGGGGGTGCTTGCCATCTTTGCCTGGGGTGTAGACATCTTCCTGACGACGATCATGAGCCGGAAATCCGGCATCAGTTGGAAGGGCATTGGCGCGTCGATTGTTTTTGGATTGATCGGTGGCATTGTTTTGAGCGAAGCGCCGGTCATCGGGACGATCTTCGGCGCGCTGATCGGGTCGATTGTGGGCATGAGCATCGTCGAGTATCTCGACAAGCGCAGTTTGCGAGCAACGTTTAGGGCGGTGCGTACGTACGTTTTCAGCACTGTGCTATCGTCGATCTTTGAGGTCGGGCTTGCCCTGGTGATGGTGGGAATCTTTGCCTGGCGAGTTCTCGCCTAAACAGAGAGTAGAGGTGGAACTGGATGCGCGCGGTCGTGTTTGTAAATGGACAGGTCAATGACTACACCGCGTTGGCATCGTGGCTCCTGGCTGGGGACCGGCTGATAGCCGCCGATGGCGGTGCAATGCACTGTCTGGCGATTGGACGCACACCGGATGTGGTCGTAGGGGATCTTGATTCGATCCCGCCGGCGGTGCTTGCTGCATTGGAGGCGGACGGCGTCACGATCGAGCGCTATCCTGTGGCCAAAGATCAGACGGACTTGGAGTTGGCCATTGAGCGCGCGCTGGCGGACGGGGCGGATGAAGTCCTGATCCTGGGTGCGCTGGGGGGGCGACTGGATCATACGATCGCAAACCTGCTGATCCTGGCGCAAAAGCGATGGCAGGCGATCATTCGTCTTGCCGAAGGTAGCGAGATCGCTCAGATGTTGCATGGTGGCGAGATGTTGGAGATCAACGGCCCGATCGGCAGCACGGTGAGTGCGATTCCCATCAGTGCACGGGTAGACGGGTTGACCTATGCTGGGCTTGAATACCCTCTCAACGATGCAACGTTGGAACTTGGCAGCACGCGCGGGGTAAGCAACATCGTTGTTGTTGCGCCGGCCACCCTGACGCTTGCAGACGGCATTCTACTTGTCATTCACGACAGTCACCGTCAGAGCACCTCCGTCGGAGCACCATCCCGTGAGGGGTGGTGAGTCCCCCCGTCCCCCGTCCGTCAGAGCACCATCCCGTCAGGGTGGTGAGGCGCTTGTGTTGCATCCATCTGCGGTTTTCTCGCCGTATAGGCCAACCCTGCTGCGCAAATCACGGCCAGGGTAAATCCAAACGCCTGACCTTGACGGAAGGGACCGACGAGCGCGTCATTGGCCATGAATGCGCCGGCGAAGAGATCGATCAGGCCGTAGGCGAGACCGGCCTGGAGCAGCGTCCGGCCAGGGCGTTCCGGATCGGAAAATGCCCAGACCACAATCCACCCCACGACCATCAAAACGGCGCGGTAGAGCGCCGCCGGGTGCAGCGCTTCGCCATAGTAGGGCATGGCCCAGGGGAGATCACTGGGCAGCCCCTGGATGATGCCCGTCAGATAGTCGCCCACTGAAACGAGTGCAGCCGCGGGAAAAGCGCCCAGCGCAAACGCCGCCGCCATCTTCGTTGGGCTCAGGGCACGAAACAGCAGATAGGCATACGCGGCAACCAATGCGGCGACGATGCCCGGCCCGAGCGAGAAGCCGCTCGGACGCAGACTGATGATCAGCCCCGGCTCATCTGCGTACACATACCAATATTCGATCACATTCCAGAGCCGGGCAACGATGATGCCTGCGGCAAGTGCGAGCAGGCCGGTGTTCCAGACGTCGTCGCTCCGCAGTTTCAGGCGTTTGCCATAACGGGCGGCCGTGTCGATCCAGAAGTAAACGGCAAGAACTGTTAAAATGGCGCCGGTGGGTAGCGTGATTGGGCCAAAGGGCAGGGTTGGGTACATTTTGTGGGTGCTTTAATCGAATTCTGTAAGCGAAAACTAATCTTGAAATCGAGGAAACTCCGGTACACTGAGTCTCATTGTTTTCATGTACATGATTGAAAGGATTTTTGAATAAGATGCGAGTACTCGTTACCGGTGGCGCCGGCTTCCTGGGCAGCCACCTTTGCGACCGGCTCCTGGCCGAAGGTCATGACGTGATCGCCATGGACAATCTGATTACCGGCTCCACCGACAATATTGAGCACCTGGCCGGCAATCGTAACTTCAAGTTCATCCATCACGACGTCACCGAGTATATCTATGTCAAGGGGCCGCTGGACGCCATTCTACACTTTGCCAGTCCGGCAAGTCCAATCGACTACCTTGAACTCCCGATTCAGACGCTGAAGGTTGGCAGTCTTGGCACCCACAACGCCCTGGGTCTGGCATTGGCCAAAGGTGCACGGTTCCTGCTCGCTTCCACGAGTGAAGTGTACGGCGATCCCCTGGTCCATCCCCAACAGGAAACCTACTGGGGCAATGTCAATCCGATCGGTCCGCGCGGCGTCTACGACGAAGCGAAGCGCTTTGCGGAAGCGATGACCATGGCCTACCAGCGCTCACATGGTGTGCAAACACGCATCGTGCGTATCTTCAACACCTATGGGCCGCGTATGCGTCTGCGTGACGGGCGCGTGGTGCCCAACTTTGTGAGCCAGTCACTGCGCGGCGAACCGCTGACGGTGTACGGCGAAGGGCAGCAGACTCGCAGCTTTTGCTATTGTAGCGACTTGATTGACGGCATCTACAGGTTGTTGTTGAGTGAAGAATTGGAGCCCGTCAACATCGGCAATCCCGCCGAAATGACGATTCATGACTTTGCAACGGTGATTAACGAATTGACCGGCAACGCCGCCGGCATCCGCTATGAACCGCTTCCGGTTGACGATCCCAAGCAGCGCCGGCCGGACATCACGAAGGCGCGCACCCGGTTGGGCTGGGAGCCAAAGGTGCCGTTGCGTGAGGGGATGGAACGCACAATCGCCTGGTTCCGCGATCGGCTCCACTAATTGGCAGGCGTCGCAGAAAAACCTACCAGGAAGCGCACCGCTTCCTGGTAGGGGAAAGCACTATTCGTCGGCAATAAAGGCGGACCAGGCGCCTTCCATGCCGTCGTCCGTCACACCATAAAAGACCCGGATATCGTCGCCGTTGCGTAGGGCGAGGTCGTAACGGACTTTTCCGGCCCGCTTTTCCGCACGGACTAAACCCACATCGCCTTGCCACTCCACTTGTGACGGTTCCAGCGGATGATCCTCCCGCTGTTCGATGGCGTAGCTCCAGAGTTTACGCGCACCTTTGCGCGTCACATTCTGAATGACATGACCGTTGCGTAGGTCACGGATTGTGTGCGCATAGTGACCACCTCGCTCCTCGCTGGAGACAATTTCGACGCCAACCTGTGGCAGGTAGAAGACGGTGTCCGTCTTCTCGGCGGCGATTCTCTTGGCTGGGGTGGGCTTCGATGGCGTGCGTTTGGCCGCGGGAATGCGAATCACGGGTGCAGCGCCGGTCGACTTGTTCTCGCGCGTCTTGGCTGCACCGGTGGCCGGCGCCGCTTGGGCCGGCGCCGTGCTGCCGTTACTGGCGCGTGGACGGCGGCGACGAGTGCGCTTCGCGCGTGCATCGTCCCCGGAGATCGCCGCGCCTTCATCCGGCATGATGGAACCAATCGCAACCGGCTCTGTATCCAGCGGTGTGATTGGCTGCATTGCGCCCGCCTCATCGCCGCCTTCCGTTTCCTCGTAGCCAAGCGCCTCTTTCACGAGCGCCACGATTTCATCGCGGACGGCCAGATCTGTTTCGGCTTCGTCACGCACGTAGAATTTATTGCCGTCGAGGGCGTAGGGAAGATCGGGTCCCTTAGGCACCTGGATGCGGACAACCTTCGCCTTCTGGCTCTCAATGGTCTCGATCTTGACCTCGAGGGGTGGCGTCAGCCGCTCCTCCAGTGCATTTCGCACGAGCCGTTCGACTTCTGGGGCATCGAGCAGGCCTTTGATCTTGCCCTTGCCTGCTTTGCAGCCGATATAGACGGCGCCACCCACCGTGTTTGCGAACGCACAGACGTCGGCCACCACCAGCGCCAGTTTCCCACCGCGCTCCGCTGCGGTCTCATGGAAACTTTGCACGAGCGTGGCGCCTTCCTCGCGCAACACGTCGAGGGGGTCAAAGAAGCGATCGGCCGGTTGCGCGGGGCGCACGCGGTCAAACTGCTTTGAGCGCAGCAACTCGGCGAGCGCATCGAAGGTCGGCTCGTCCAAGAGCAGTTCGGTTGCACGGTCGCCGATCCCGAGTCGTTTCGGATTCTTGGGGTCCATCACAAGTCGATGCGCGTCGCTGCCTTGGAGACAGTGCATGCGCCGTGGATACTCTGGTTTGGATCCATTGAAGAAGCGGACCGTTGAACGTCCGGCGCGTTCGTAATCGGTGATTTCCAGCGCATCCAGATTGGCGTCCTGGGTGTAGGCGATCTTGGTCTGGCCGCCAAAGGGGAAATTGCGCATGGCGACGCCGTGCGTGCTGTTGGCATGGGCCGCGATCACGAGGCCACCGGCCGCGCGGATGATCCGATAGGCCGTCAAGACGTCGGTCGTGGCGCCGGTCTCGGTGCTGCCTTCATCTAGTTTGGCAGGGGGCACCTTCAGATCAAGGAGCACATGTTCCAGATGGCGGATCGATGTCTCCGGGGGAAAGATGCCCAGAATATGGAAGCCAAAGGTGGCCGTAAACTCAAAGCCGGGCAAGACGACCACCCGGTTGCCTAGTTCGCGCCATTCATCAAGGCGCTGCTGTTCCTGCGGATTCAGCCGGCCCTGCTCCTCCAACCGGGTCAACCATTCCAACTCCCGGCGGATGGCGCCGATGCCTGCGACCGTGTTGTGGTCAGTGATGGCAACCATTTCAAGGCCACGTTCGACCACACGTCGCAGCCAATCCAAATACGTGATGCGTTGCTCTTCATAGTCGCGTGATGCGGGCGAGTGCAGGTGCAAATCAACTTTGTACCACCTGCGACCTTCGCCGGCGATTGGCGGCTATGCACTACCCTGGCTGCTGGTATTCGGTTTTTTACGTCTAGTCACAAAATTCCCTTGAACCTCCGTTCGGGAAACAAATGCCGTGGCGCCGCTACCAGCCTCGCAATGAAATCAAGAGGGCGCAGGCAGGCCATGGCTTCAACTAGTCTTGTAACATGCGGTGTCGCTGCGCATCGACGGGTAAAAGCGGACGACACCCAGTGTCAAGACATCAAATGCTTGTGCGCTGGAAAATTTCCAGATGCGCAAACCAAACAACTTAAGCATACTACGTCAGGTTGCACTATGTAAAGTGTGGGGGGTCTCTACATGGTGTGCGCTTGGATATCCACCTCTTTGCGGCGCGTGGCGCGTGGCGTGCTCTTACTTTTTGCCGCTTTTGGGGTAGCCTCCACCGCTTGCGTTGCCGGTGGTTGGGCATCCTTGTCCATGAGGGCTGCTGCGAGTACCTGATCCACGGTGTCGACCAGGATGAACTTCATGCGTGCGCGCACTTCTTCTGCGACTTCTTCGAGATCCGCTTCATTGCGTTTGGGCAGGATGAGCGTGTCCAGACCGTAGCGCGCGGCTGCGAGTACTTTCTCCTTGACGCCGCCGATCGGGAGCACCTTGCCGCGCAGTGTGATCTCGCCCGTCATGCCCAGTTTGGGCCGCAGCGGTCGATCGGTGAGCAGCGAAGCGAGTGCGGTGGCCATCGTGATGCCTGCGCTGGGGCCGTCTTTGGGAATTGCGCCGGCCGGAATGTGCAGGTGGATGTCCGCCTTGTTGAAGAACTCGGGGTCGATACCCAAGTCTGCAGCGCGATTGCGCACATAGCTCAGCGCCGCGTGCGCGCTCTCCTTCATCACGTCACCCAGTTGGCCCGTCACCGTGAAGCCCTTGGCGCCAGGGGCGCGGGTTGCCTCAAAGAACATGATGTCGCCGCCGGCTTCAGTCCAGGCGAGGCCAATGGCCACCCCGGGGACTTCCACGCGTTCCGTCACCTCTTCGTCGAAGAACTTGCGCTTACCCAGATACTGGGTGAGATCTTTACTCTTGATGGTGCGTTTGCGTCTGACCCCGCCCGAAGCCACACCGGCCGCGATCTTGCGGCAGATCTTGCCGATCTGGCGTTCCAGGTTGCGCACTCCGGCTTCGCTGGTGTAGCCCTGGATAATTTCACGCAGCGACCCCTCGGTCAGTGTAACCTCTGCCTGCCGGAGCCCATTCTCCTTGATCTGGCGCGGGATCAGATAACCCTGGGCGATCTTCACTTTCTCATCTTCTGTGTAGCTGCTCAGTTGGATGATCTCCATCCGGTCGCGCAGCGCGGGTGGGATCGTGTCGAGCAGGTTGGCCGTCGTGATGAAGAGCACCTGGCTCAGATCAAACGGCACATCCAGGTAGTGGTCACGGAATTCGCGATTCTGTTCCGGGTCGAGCACTTCTAGCAGCGCGCTGGACGGGTCGCCGCGGAAGTCCCGGCCGAGTTTGTCTACTTCATCGAGCATGAACACGGGGTTCTTGCTTTCCACGCGGCGCAGACTCTGAATCACGCGACCGGGCATCGAGCCGATGTAGGTGCGCCGGAACCCACGGATATCGGCCTCATCGCGCACGCCGCCCAGCGCCAGCCGGATGAACTTGCGGTCCATGGCGCGGGCGATGCTTAAGCCCAGGCTGGTCTTGCCGACGCCCGGCGGTCCGACGAAGCAGAGCACGATGCCCTCGCGTTCGCGGCGAATCTTGTCGCCGATATCTTCCAGACTGTTGTCTTTGCGTTTGACTTTGCGGTCTGCACGCAGTTTACGCACGGCCAGAAATTCGAGGATGCGTTCCTTGATTTCCGCGAGGCCGTAGTGGTCTTCGTCGAGCACCTGGCGGGCGTGCTTGATGTCAAGGTTGTCGCGGGTCGTCTGCTGCCAGGGCAGGCTCACGAGCAGATCCAGGTAGGTCTTGATGACACTGTATTCTGCCGCCTGGATGGGCATGCGGCGCATCCGGTTCAGTTCTCGATGGGCTTCCTTGGTGGCCTCTTCGCTGAGTCCAGCCGCGATAATCCGCTCTTCCAGTTCGCGGATGTCGGCGGCTTGTTCGTCTTCTTCGCCGAGCTCCTTCTGGATAGCTTTCATCTGTTCGCGCAGGAAGAAGTCACGCTGCATGCGCTCCATCTCGCCCTGGGCTTCGGATTGGATTTTCCGGCCCAACTCAAGCACTTCCACTTCTTTCTTGAGTAGGGCGGTGAGCCGCAGCAACTTTTCGCGCACGCTGTCCATCTCAAGCAGCGCTTGCGCGTCGGCAACCTTCATCCGCATCGAACTGGCGACGAGGTAGGCCAACTGGCGGCCATCGTCGACGTTGAGCGCCATCACCGACAGTTCGTCGGGCATTTGTGGTTCGAGGTCGACCAGGCGGCGGAAGAGTTGCTGGACCGCGCGCATGAGCGCTTCCATCTCAATCCCTTCTTCCAGCGTTTCCGGCAGGATCTCGATACGGGCGCGCAGGAACGGTTCTTCCTGCGTATACTCGAGGATGCGGACGCGTTCGAGCCCCTGCACCAACAGACGCATGGTGCCATCGGGCGTTTTGAGGACGCGGTGCACCTGCGCGGCGGTGCCAATGGCATACACCTGGTCGGGCGGCGGCTCATCGATGTTTTCATCTCGGCTCGTCACGAGTGCGATGATGCGATTGTTGGGCAGCGTCTTCTCGACGAGGCGAATGCTGCGTTCCTGACCGATGGGCAACGGCAGCCACATCATGGGGTAGACGACCACGCCGCGCAGCGGGAGCACCGGCAGATCGTCCGAGATGATCGACTCGGTCAATTGGCGGTCGCGTTCGGCGGTCTGCTCTTTGAATTCTTCTGATTCAAAGATGACCTCGTCTTCCTCCGAATCGTCCCAATCGTCCATCTCAAAATCTAAAAAGTCGTGATTCATGAATTCGACCTATCCATCCTGTCTTTTGTGTGGGTACGGTGGGTCAGGCGCCACCGGTCAAGCCACAAGCAGCCATTGTACCACAGAGCCGCGCACGTTAGTAAGCGGTGCTGCCACTAACTTGAATTACACCTGAAATTCTATCATGGTGGTGGGATCGGGCACGAGGGTGTCGGGGTTCCTGGCCGCACATTGACTGTTGCCTATTGCACTCGGCGATTTGCTGCCAAGTTGAAATTTACTCTAGTGTAGTACACTGCATGATGATATTCTTGCTCCCAAAATCCATTCAAAAACAAAAGGATGGTTTCCGTGGCTACTGCGACGATGACAACGACTGAATTTCTGGATGCACTTGCGGCGGGTGAACCAACGCCCGGTGGTGGCGGGGCGGCGGCACTGACCGCCAGCGAGGCTGCTGCATTGCTCAGTATGGTGATCCAATTCACTGTGGGGAAAAAGAAGTATGCAGATGTAGAGGAGGAGATGCGCGGGTACCTCGCGCGCACCGAAGTGTTGCGGCGCGAGTTGCTGGCGGAAGTCGATACGGATGCCGCAGCGTTTCAGGGCGTTGCCGCCACCTATGGGATGCCCAAGGAGACTGACGCGGAGAAGGCGGCGCGTACGGCCGCGTTGCAGGCGCGTTAAAGCATGCCGCTGCAGTGCCCTTTGGCGTTGCCGAGACCTGTCTGGAAATCATGCGCCTGGCGGAACCCGTGGGCGCAAAGGGCAATAGCAATGTCGTCAGCGATGCGGCCAGCGCGCTCTATCTCGCGCACAGCGCTTTCCAATGTGCCATCGTCAATGTGAACGTCAACCTGAAATTCATCAAGGATGAGGCGTTTGTATCGGCATGGAGTGTTCAGGTCGCTGATGCCCAGGCCCAGGTGCAGGCAGCCTATGCCGCAGCAAAGCAGGCAATCGAAGGCACGCTGGGGGTGACCCTATGAGCGCCCAGCTGCTCGACGGCAAGGCGCACGCCAAGACCCTTCGGGATGAACTTAAAGGTGCTTTTGCGAGTTACAGCGCCCAGCGCGGGGTTGCACCGACGCTGGCCGTGCTGCGGATCGGCGCAGACGAGGCGAGCGCAGGGTATGCCCGCGCGCTGGAAAAGACCTGCCAGGGTGTAGGCGCCGGCTTCCAACTGGTTGAACTTCCCGAACTGATCACGCAAGCCGACGCGGTGGAAACCCTGGCCGCACTCAATAGCGACGACACCATTCACGGGATCATGATCCTGGAACCGGTGCCAAACCATATCGATCATCCGGCATTGATCGACCTCCTCAATCCTGCGAAGGATGTCGACGGTGTGCACCCCCTCAATGCCGGACGGCTACTGGCAAACCGGCCACCCTTCTTTGTGCCGGCGACGCCGGCCGGCGGGCTGCGGCTGCTGGAAAATGCCGGTGTGGAGTTCAAAGGCAAGCATGCCGTGATCGTCGGGCGGAGTGACATTGTCGGCAAGCCGATGGCCCTGCTGCTGTTGCATCGCCATTGCACCGTAACCATCACGCACAGCAGGACAATCGACCTGCCTGGCGTCTGCCGCACTGCCGACATTCTGTGTCTGGCCATTGGCCGCGCCGAAATGATCAAAGGGGACTGGGTCAAGCCTGGCGCGATCGTCGTTGACTTTGGCACGACCTATACCGATGCCGGTCTGAAGGGCGATTGTGACCAGGCTGCGGTTGCGGAGGTTGCCGGTATGCTGACGCCTGTTCCCGGCGGCACCGGACCGATGACCAATGTCCTGTTGATGGAGAATCTGTTGCGCGCCGCGCAACTCGTCGCCTGATCCGGCGACCGTACGGCAGGGTGACTGCGTGACGCATTTGAAAGACGCTGTTTCCAACGCTGAAACCGGGGGAACGCGATCGCGCCACCCAGGGCCACCGTCCCCCCGCTGGTTCAGTCACCCTGCCGTCGCCCACCTGTTTGCCCTGCTCGGCTATGCACTGGCCACGATCCTCTTTACGTGGCCCCTCGCCCTGAACCTCACCGTTGCCATTCCCGGCGATAGCTTTGACGGGTGGCAGAACTTCTGGAACCTCTGGTGGGTCAAAATCGCTTTTGTGGATCCGGTTTCTAACCAGCTCTACACCGACCTCCTCTATCACCCGACCGGTGTCGGTCTCTACTTTCAGACGCTGAATCCGTTTAACGGGGTGATGACGCTGCCCATTCAGGTGGCGGGCAACTTGTACCTGGCGTACAACGCAGTGGTGTTTTTTAGCTGGGTGGGCGCGGGGTTTGGGATGTTTTTGTTGACCCGGGGGGTGATCGGGCAGGGGAGGGCGCACGGGGGCTGGGCGTTTGTGGGGCCGTTTGTGGCGGGGTTGGTGTTTACGCTGGCGCCGGTGCATTCGGCGCATCTTTTGGGGCACATGCAGGTGTTCAGTCTGGAGTGGCTGCCGTTTTATCTGCTCTATCTGTTGATGGCGCTGCAAAGGAGTATGGCGGGGCGTCGTTGGGTGCGAAGTGCGTTGCTGGCGGGCCTCTTTCTTGCTTTTAACGGGCTATGTGATTGGTATTTCGTCCTTTATTTGTTCTTGTTCACGGCCCTGGCAGTGGTATGGGCGTGGGGCGCAAGCCAGTTGTCTGCGCCAAGATCGCAGGGGTGGGTCGGGTTTTGGCGCAGCGTGCGACCTGCACTGGTTGCCGGTGCACTGTTTGCGGTTCTGCTCAGCTTCTGGCTTGTGCCGATGGTTGCTGAGGCGCTCCAATTCAAATTTATGGTGCGCCCGCCCGCCGATCTCTATGTCTTTAGCGCCAGCGTCGCAGATTTTGTGATTCCCAACCGGTTGCACAGTCTGTTCATGCCCGGCAGCTTCGAGTGGCCGGGCAACCAGATTGCACCGGTCAGTGAGCGCACCATCGCCGTGGGCTACATCGCACTGGTGCTGGCCATCGTGGCCTTGTTCACGGCGCGGCGGCGCAGTCTACTGGTGGGTGACTGCGCTTGGCTTCTTCCTGCTGGCGCTTGGCCCACTCATTCACCTGGGCAACATCACCCTGAATGTCATCCCTGCGGCTGTCCTCAACGGCGATGATGTGCGCAGTTGGACGCCCTATGGCCTGCTGAATCAATTGGTGCCCTTCATGCGCATCAGCCGCAGCGTCAGCCGCTTTGCGATTATGGTCCAGTTGAGCATCAGCGTGTTGGCCGGGCTTGGGCTGGCGACGCTGCTACAATGGATGCGGACGCCGGTCACACGGGGTGATGCCGCCCGCCCGCCCTGGTATCGGTCCCTGGCTGCGCAATATGCCCTCGTCTTCCTCTGTGTGGGCGGTTTGCTGGCTGAGTATTGGGTTGCACCCTTCCCCGTCAGCCCACCCGACACCCCGGAATATTACGGTCAATTGGCAACTGACCCTGACCCGCGTGCCGTGTTGAATCTGCCGATGAACTACGACCGGCCCGGCTACCTGCTCTATCAGACCGTGCACGGCAAACCGCTGACCGTTGCCTATATCAGCCGTGATGACCCGCGCACCATGACCGAACGCAGCCCGGTGCTGCAGAACTTCCGGCATCTGGGAACGGACATTATCGAGGCCGACCTGGCGCAGGTTGGCCTGGCCATGCTGGCCGATTTGGAGGTCGGCACGGTCGTGCTGGATCGCTACAAGATGCCCGGTGGGGATGAACGCACAGTCACCGAGGCCCTGACGCAAGCGATTTTTCGCACGCAGGCGCCTGTCTACGCGGACGAGCGGATCACGGTCTATCGAGTTCCGCAGACAGTGACGCCGGAGCCGTACCTGCGGCTGGGACCGCTTAACTGGGGGCGTTGGAGCGCCCCGAGACCGGTGCACCCTATCGGCAACTCCTGGGGCCCGCGCAGGTTGAGTTGATGCATGTCCCGCCCGGGGCGGCACTGCGCATCCGCTATCGCACGGTGGATGGCAATTCAGGGCTGCGCGTGGTGGCGCTCGACGATGACACGCCGATCATGGAACTTGCGCCGGCGCCGGATGGCAGCGAAGTGACGATGGAAATTGCGAACATGACCGGCGGAGTCAGGTTAGCGCCGGACGCACCGGGGGCGGTGATGATCGAATTGATTGGGCTGGAAGATTAGTGGCCCAGCACGCGGACGCTGTGTTCACGGCCCTGGTGGGTTAGTTGCCATGCACCGAACGTGCGCAGCAGTTCGCGCACGCGATCACGGCGGGTGCGCATGCGCTCGTCGGTGCATTTCCACTCGCCGGTCACCTGGTTGATCACGAGTTGTGAATCGCCCCGAATCTCGAGCCGAGCGGTGGCTGGATCTGCGCCCCCATCGAGCAGACGTTTATGCACTGCTTCCAACGCGGCGATCAGCGTGTCGTATTCCGCCTCGTTGTTGGTGACCCCATTGCCAAATTGAAGCTGGACAATCTGCTGCGCCTGTCCTGGCCAGCGCAGTGCGTAGCTGCCATAGCCGAAACCAGGATTGCCCTTGCTGCCACCGTCAAAGATCAGCCCGATCGGTCGTTCCGGCGCCTGGCCCGGCAGGGGCGACATTGCATGCGGATCGGGTGTTTCCGGTGCGCTGGAGGGCGCGCCCAGGACGACCTTGCCGGTCGTGCGTCCCTCAGTTCCAGGCTGTTGGGCGGCCATGCGCAGCAAGAGCGCTGAGGATCCCGACGTGGGTTGGCGTGATGGGCGTGCCGCGGGTTCACCAGGCGGGGTGCGCACGGCGAGTGTGCGTTCGGGGAGTGCAGGCGCTACTTCAAGGCGGTTACGGTCGGTGAAGCCGCTGTCATCCCCGAGCAGTCCACCGGCGCGCAAACGCTGCAATAACTGGCGCCGTTCTTCGGGCGCCAGTTGGCGAATCAACTGGAGAATGCGGTCAATCGAGTCGGGCATGGTGGAAATAGGTTTCACGCCACGCGCATTTGTTTGCGCTGTGCCCGCGCCTTGTCCCACAGGTGTAGGAGGTTGTTGTTGTGGAACTGCTGCACGAGACCGCCGAGCGGAATGCGCGAACGGTTGAATTGCTCGATATCGTGCTGGAGCAATTCATGTTTGGTTGCCCCTTCATCCATCAGGTCGTCGACCAACTTCTGAATGTCGTTCAGATACTGGACGTTGGCGTCGATGCTGCTGGCCACTTCGCCGCGCAGCAGGATGTCGCCATGCCCCTGGACGATGCATTCCAGGTTGTAATCATGTAGATTGAGCAGCGACCGTTTGTAGACCTCGATGTCGGCGAAAGGGGTCGCAATGATCGGCACCGGCATCATCAGGTCACTGGCAAAGAGCACTTTGTCTTCGCGGACATGCACGGCGCAGCAGTCCGGGCTTGGACCCGGGCTATGGAGCAGATGCACGGTTTTGCCGCCCAGCCGGATTACCATGCCTTCACTGAAGACCAATTTGGGCAGCCGGATCTCGACGCTGCGCAATTCAGGGGTGTGTTGGCGGGCCTCCCGCAACGCTTGGATGCCATATTCCTTCTGCATCTGCATGCACAATTCGTGTGCGATTAGTTCTGCATCGGGGAAAAAGCACGAGCCGTAGGTATGTTCGGCATGGCTGATGGTGTTGATCACATACTTGATGCCTTGCGGGCAGATCCGGTCGGCAAATTCGATGATTTCACGTGTTTCTGAGGGAAAGGGCAGCGTGTCGATCAGGATGCCGCCATCGGGCGTCACCACCAGCCCGGCATTTACTTCCACATAGAGGCGACTGGTGAAGACCCACGTATCGTCGGCCACGCGCGTGCGAATGATGCTCACAACTCTACTCCTTTGCGAATTTCTGCGCGATCCCGCCGTCCTGCAGCCTCGATCACGCATACGCGAATGCGCCGGCGTCGAACGCCTTTTGCGTCACCACGCCGGCAACGACAGCATGGTACCACGCCGTCGCCGTTTCCGTCAAAAGAGTTTACATAATATTGATTTAGGTGGGAGATTCGCTGCTCAGCCCGGCAAGCAGCAGCCGGGCCGCCGCCTCGTTGCTTGCTGCGGGCACATTGTAGACATTGCAGATCCGGAGCAGACCCTGGATGTCCGGTTCATGGGGATGCGCATAGAGCGGGTCGACGAGAAAGATGACCGCGCGCACATGGCCTTCGGCGACCTGTGCGGCAATCTGCGCGTCGCCGCCGTAGGGGCCGCTCAACAGGCGCGTCACCGGCAGCCCGGTGGCCGCGGCGATGCGTTCGCCGGTGGTGCCGGTGGCGATCAGTTTGTAGCGGCTTAGAAATTCACGATGCGCTTCGGCAAAGCGCACCATCTCGTCTTTCTTGCCATCGTGTGCAATCAATGCTATGGTTTCGGCCATCGTCCTGCAGTATACCACAATGACCTCTATGCCAAACGCAACCCTACTGATCCTTGTCGCTGTGTTGTTGCCGCCGCGTGCCCTGGACGCACTGGGGCAGTTGGTCGAAGAACGCGTCATTTTGACCCCGTATGGGGAGGCCGGGCCACTGGCGCTGCGCGTCATGCCTGACGGATTGGCAACCTGGGTGCAACCGTATAGTGGCTTGCCGACGCGCACCGATCCGCGTGCCACGATCTATGCTGCACGCCAACTCGGTGTGCGCCGTATTCTCAATTGGGATATGGGAATCGGGTTGAACACGTTGCTGCAGCGGGGCGAGCCGTTTATCGTCGATGATTACATCTCCTGGGTGAACCATCAAGCCGACACATTCTTCAGCGAGGCGCCGATGGGCATGGATGTGAACGCCGCTAATCTCCGCACGGCCTTTTGTCCTGAGCTTACGCGCCAGTTGCGCGAACTAATGCCTGGCGCCCCCCAGGGCGTCGTGCTCGGCGCCGATTTCTTGCGGCGCGAGACGGCTGCGGAGGCGCGCATGTTTCGCATGTTTGGCGCGGACGTGCTGAGCTACAACCTGGTGCCCGAAGTCGCGCTGGCCCAGGAATTGGGTATCTGTTATGCCGGGCTGGTGACGGTCAGTGCATTGGGCGCAGACCGGCCGGCAGTCGCAGCGCATGGCGAATTACGCCAGACGCTGCATGCTGTGGTTGACCTGCTGCCCACTTTTGCGGCCATGGCCAGCCAGCCGCCCACCTGTCACTGTGGAAAACACGAATAGAACTTCACAAAGGAAGCTATGACAACTTCGAACTTTGAATTGGTGCGTGATGAAACTATCCGCGAGTTAAAGACGCGCGCCCGGCTGTACCGCCACCTGGTCACCGGCGCCGAGGTGCTCTCGTTGGAGAACGACGACGAGAACAAGGTCTTCGGCATCGCGTTTCGCACGCCGCCTGCCGACTCGACCGGGATCGCGCACATCATGGAGCATGCGGTGTTGGGGGGATCGGAAAAGTACCCGCTCAAGGAACCCTTCGTCCAACTGATCAAGGGGTCGCTCAACACATTTCTCAACGCATTCACTTCGCCGGACAAGACGACCTATCCGGTCGCAAGCACCAATCTCCAGGACTTCTATAACCTGGTCGACGTGTATTTGGATGCGGTCTTTCACCCACTGATCACGCCCCAGCACCTGGCGCAAGAGGGGTGGCACTACGAACTCACCGACGTGAACGCGCCACTCACCTATAAGGGGGTGGTGTTCAACGAGATGAAGGGCGCGTATTCCTCGCCCGATTCGCTGTTGTACCGGGCGGCGCAGCAGGCGCTCTTTCCGGACAATGCCTATCGCTTCGATTCCGGTGGCGACCCGGCAGTGATTCCTGATTTGACCTATGCGCAGTTTCGCCACTTCCATGCCACCTACTATCACCCGTCGAATGCACGCATCTTTTTTTATGGCGACGATGACCCGGCTGAGCGTCTGCGTATCCTTGATGCGGTCCTGGGCGACTATTCGGCGGCGCGTGTCGATGGCCTGGTTGCGTTGCAGGCGCCTTTTGCGGCGCCACGTGGAAAAACAGTCCGCTACGGCGTCGACGCCCAATCCGACTCTTCGCGCAAAGCGATGGTTCTGGTCAACTGGGCGCTGCCGGAAATGAAGGACACGGCGCTGATGATGGCGTTGAACGTGCTTTCGTACGCGCTGGTCAGCACGCAGGCGTCGCCGCTGCGCAAGGCGCTGGTGGATTCCGGTCTCGGTGAGGACGTCATCGGTGGCGGCATCAGTGCCAGCCTGCGCCAGCCCACCTTCGGTGTTGGCATGAAGGGCATCGCCGTCGCCGACGCCGGTAAGGTGGAAGCGCTGATCTTTGACACCCTTGCGCAACTCGCGACGGACGGGCTCGAAGACGAAATGGTGGATGCAGCGGTCAATACGATCGAGTTCAGCCTCCGCGAGAACAACACCGGCTCCTATCCGCGTGGCTTGAGTCTGTTTATGCGTGCCCTGCGGCCGTGGCTGCACGGGCAGGATCCGATTGGGCCGCTGCGCTACGAGACGCCGCTCGCTGCCGTCAAGCAGCGCCTGGCAGCGGATCCCAAATTCCTGCCCACCTTGATCCGCACCTATCTGCTGGAGAACCAACACCGGGCGACGGTGACGCTAGAACCCGATCCCACCTACAACCAGCAACTGGAGGCAGACGAACGGGCGCGGCTGGATGCTGCGCAAGCGGCGATGACGCCCGCAAAACTGCAGCAGGTCGTCGATGAGGGCCTTGAACTCAAGCGTCGCCAGGAAGCACCGGATGCGCCCGCGGATCTGGCGAAGCTGCCGGTGTTGACCCTGGCCGATCTGGACCGTCTGAATAAGCCGATCCCACGGGAAGTGATCGAACTCCCGGCGGGCAAGGTGGTCTTCCATGACCTCTTTACCAACGGGATCGTCTACTTACGGGTCGGCTTTGACCTGCAGACCGTGCCGGCGGATCTGCTGCCTTATGCTGAGTTTTTCGCAAAGTCGCTGCTGGAAATGGGGACCGAGCGCGAAGACTACGTCAAGTTGTCGCAGCGCATCGGGCGCAAGACGGGCGGCATCGGCTATTCGACGTTCGTGTCGCCCTTGCGTGCAAAACCGGAAGGCACGGCCTGGCTCTTTGTCAGCGGCAAGTCGACCCTGATGCAGGCGCAGGAGTTGTTGGATATCCTGCGTGAGATGCTGTTGACCGTGAAACTCGATAACCCGGCGCGGTTCCGGCAGATCGTGTTGAAGACCAGGGCGCGGCTTGAAGCCAGCCTTGTCCCTGCGGGTCACAGCTATGTCGGGGGGCGGCTCCGTGCCGGTTTCACAAAAGCGGGCTGGGCTGATGAGCAGATCGACGGCATTGCCTATCTATTCTTTGTGCGCAAGCTTGCCGAAGAGATCGAGCAGGACTGGCCGGGTGTATTGGCCAAACTAGAAGCCGTGAAGCAGGCGCTGGTCAACCGAAGACGGTCGATTGTCGACGTCACGACGGATGCGGCGGATTGGGCGCTCTTCCGTCCCCAACTGATGGCTTTTCTGGATGAATTGCCGGCGGCGGACCTGACAACGGAAGTGTGGCCGGATGCCGCCATGCCGATCAGGGAAGGGCTGGTGGTGCCTGCGCAAATCAACTATGTCGGCAAGGCGGCGAATCTTTATGAACTTGGTTACAAGTATGACGGCTCGATCCATGTGATCACCAACTTCATGCGCACGAGCTGGTTGTGGGACCGGGTGCGCGCCGTGGGGGGCGCCTATGGCGCCTTTGTCTCGTTTGGCAAGCAATCCGGTGTGTTGACCTACCTCTCCTACCGTGACCCGAATCTGCTGGGCACGCTGGCCACCTATGACGCCACTGCCGAGTTTCTGCGCACCGTCGAGATTGATGAGGCGGAGTTGACGAAGAATATCATCGGTGCGATTCGCGAGATCGATGGGTATCAAGTGCCGGACGCAAAGGGGTGGAGTTCGCTGGTCCGTTACCTTGTGAATGAGAGCGATGAAGATCGTCAGCGCATGCGGGATGAGGTGCTTTTGACTACCGTGCAGGATTTCCGGGACTTTGCCGAGGTGCTTGCGGCGATGCCTGAGCGCAGCCGGGTGGTGGTGATGGGGTCGGGCGAGGCGTTGGCGGGGAGGGAGTGGGGGTGGAACTTACGAGGGTGTTGTAGACAGGGAGACAACGGGAGACTGGGAGACAAAGAGAAAGGGAGACGGGGAGACGGGAGAGCTCACCTCTCTGCTCGACCGCTGGGAGTTTGGCGGAGGAAGAGATTAACGGTGGGGCATGATGATCACGGTTACGAACCTCTCGAAGGCGTTTGGTGATAACCAGGTGCTCAATGGCGTGTCGCTCCAGATGGGGCGGGGCGATCGAAAGGGGCTGGTTGGCGCCAACGGCGTTGGCAAGTCCACGCTGGTCAAGATCATTGCGGGTGAACTGGAGCCTGACAGCGGCACTGTCCAGATTGCGACTGGAGTGACCCTGGGATATCTGCCACAAGTGCTGAGCGAAGGTTCGGCGCTGACGATTGACGAACTGTTGGCTTCGGCGCAGGAACGGGTGCTGGCGCTGGAGACGCAATTGCGCCACCTGGAGGCTGCAATGGCCGGCGGTCAATCCGCCGGGGATGAACTGGTCAGATACGGGCACCTGGTCGAAGAATATGAGGCGCTTGGCGGCTATGATCTCGAACACCGCACCGAAGTAATGCTTGCGGGGCTTGGGCTGAGTGCGCTGCCGCGCGATCGTATTGTCGCGACGTTGTCGGGAGGGGAGAAGGCACGCGTGGGCCTGGCGGCGCTTCTGTTGCGGTCGCCGGATTTGCTTCTGTTGGATGAACCCACGAACCACCTGGATTTTGCGGCGCTGGACTGGCTGGAAGATTTTTTGCGGCGTTACCGCGGCGCGGTCCTGGTAGTGTCGCACGACCGGCAATTTCTGAACGCGGTGGTCGATGCGATCATTGAGATTGAAGAGCATACCAAGGAGGCCCGCACCTACGCCGGCAATTATGACTTCTTTGCGGCGGCAAAAGCGCAGGCACGGGTGAGATGGGAGGCGGAGTACGCGGCGCAACAGGAAGAGATCCATGAACTGCGCCGCATGATTCGCACGAGCGCCCGCCAGGTGGCGCACAACCGGCCGCCGACCGACAGTGACGGCTTCACCTATTATTTCAAGGGGGGGCGGGTCGATGCAACGGTGGCCCGCAACGTCCATGCGGCGGAGGAGAAGCTGCGGCGCATCGAGGATGACCCGATCCCGAAACCACCGAAACCGCTGCAAATCAACCCTGAGTTTGACCCTGCGGAGTTAATGGGCAAGACGCCGTTGTCCGTGTCGCAACTCAGCAAACGGTACAGCGAACGCTTGCTGTTGGACGATATCACCTTCGCCCTGGGACCACGGGATCGAATCGCCATTGTCGGGGCCAATGGCATTGGCAAGAGCACATTGCTCAAGTTGTTGGCCCGGCGGATTGCGCCGGATGCGGGCAGCATTACCCTTGCGCCAAGCGTGGTTGTCGGCTACCTGGATCAGGAGCAAGAAACGCTGGCGCGCACCGGCACGCTCTATGAAGCATATGCTGCGGGCCGCACCGGTGATTGGGAGCAGTTGAAGGTCGAATTGTTGCGCTACGGGCTGTTTGTGTATCCGGACCTGGCGAAGCCGGTGGCGGCGCTGAGCGTTGGGCAACAGCGCAAATTGCAGATTGCGCGTTTGATCTCCGAGCGAGCCAATCTGTTGCTGCTGGATGAGCCGACCAACCACATCAGTTTTGATGTGCTTGAGGAATTTGAACAGGCGCTGCTGGATTTTCCGGGTCCCCTGATTGCGATCTCGCATGACCGGCGCTTCCTGGAGCGTGTTGCCGGTGAGATCTGGGAACTGCGTGAGGGGCAATTGATTCGTTATCTGGGCGGTTGGGAAGCCTATCGACGAGAGAATAGTAGGAAATAGGAGAACAGTGATGGCGTCCATGCGCGTCCTGACCGTCAGCGGCAGTTCATTTGAGATTGGCTACACCCACGGGCGAGCCTACGCTAAAGAGATCGGCGAGCTTACGGAGGAGCGGCTTCGCCTCAGTTGCGACCCCTTCTGGACGGGCGGGCAGCAAGCCACGCTCGACGAGGTGCTGGCGCTGGGGCGGACCTGCCTGCGCTATCATGAAGCCTTTGCGCCTGACCTGATGGAGGAGATGCGCGGCATGGCCGAAGCAACCGGCATTGGCGTGAACGAACTGGTGATCATGAACGGATTCACCGACTTTGTCGACGTGGTGGCAAACCCCAATGTGCTGAGCCGCCACCGGCGGAGACCGGTGATGCCGGGCGAGGCCATTGATGGCGGGGGGTGTACGGCGTTCATCGTCGATGGCTCAGCCGCTGCCGACGGGCGCGGCTACATCGGGCAGACATGGGACATGCACGCCACGGCGACACCCTATGTGCTTCTGCTCGATGTGCGACCGGAGGATGGACCGGCGCTGATGACGATCACGATCACCGGGTGCGTCGGGATGATTGGGATGAACGAGCACGGCGTGAGTGTCGGCATCAACAACCTGTTGGGTGCGGATGGGCGGCCCGGTGTGCACTGGGTCTATGTCGTACGCAAGATGCTGGCGCAGCGCACCGTGGGGGACGCGTTGGCGGTTTTGAGCGGCGCGCAACTCTCGGGGCGCACAACTATCTGCTGATGGGACCGGATCGGGAGGGAGTGCTGCGCGGGTATGATATCGAGCAGATGGCGACGCGTGCCCATGTGACGCCGGTGGCATCGATCTATGCGCATGCCAATCACTGCCTGATCCAGCAGATGGCGGATGTCGAGCGTCCGCGGAAGGCGGTTTCCTTTGCGAGCACACAAGCACGGCAGGGGCAGGCGAACGCGTATCTGGACCAGCACCGCGGCCAAATTACCGTCGACACGTTGATGGCGCTGACTCGCTACCACGAGGGCGATGACCTGTCGGTGTGCGCGCATGTCCAAGAGGGGTACGACGTTGAGAGTTCCTGCGCCTGCATCATGGCGCCCGAGAGCCGCGAACTGTGGGCGCTGTGGGGGAACCCCTGTCAGAATACCTACGAGCATTTCGCCATCGGCAGTAGTATGATGATGTCATGAAAGACACCGTGCAACTCTCATTTGAACTTCCTCGGCACCTGTTCTCAGTATTTCGCCAGGAGCCGGAGGGAATTTCTCGCTTCGCTCCGGCTCGCTGCCGCCGTAAAATGGTATGAGACCCAGCAGGTTTCACAGGCCAAAGCGGCCGAAATTGCCGGCGTATCTCGGTCTGAGTTTCTGGCTGCGCTTAGTGATTTTGGCGTAACGCCGTTTCAATTAACCGCCCAGGAAGTGATTCGCGAAGCAGATGCCTCGTACGATGGCTAAAGTGCGGGTCGTCCATGCGTAGTACTCGGTTGTTGACCCTCGTTGGCGCTCTCTTTTTTGTGGGTGTCGGGCTGACCTCGCCGGCAATGACGCTCTATTTGGAAGATCTGGGCGCCAGCTTCCGGCAGATTTCGCTCATTCTGACCTCGTTTACGCTCACGGCGTTGATCTCCAACTATGCAAGCGGCTATCTTTCGGATCGGCTGGGCCGGCGCAAGCCGCTGCTTGTGGGCGGGCTGTTGCTGATGGGCGTCGCCTATGTGTGGCTTGCGCGCGTGCCGACGGCGAACCTTGCCTGGCCCGTGCGGATCCTGGAAGGTATCGGCACGGGCGCCTACGCGACGCTGAGCCTGGCCATGATGGGCGACCTGCTCCAGCACTCTACCCGCCGGGGACGGGGCATGGGACTCTTTCGCGGCGTCGGCTCGTTCAGCTTTGCAATGGGTGCGTTCGCCGGCAGTTGGGTTGGGGCGCGCTATGCAACGCCCGCCATTTTTATGCTGGCTGCCGCCTTTTTTGTGGCGGCGGCTCTGATTGCGCTGCTGGTGAGTGAGGTGCGGCCAGAAACCTCGGCTGCAACCTTCGCAGAAAAGACCCCGGCGGCGGCGCTTCCAGTTGAAGGACCCGCACAATTGCCACGCCCGTTTCTTGCCGGTGTCGTTTTGTGGACGACCGCGGTCGCAGCCACGGTATCGATGTGGCCGAATGCGATGTCGCACCTTGGATATTCGAACCAGGCGATCAGTGCCCTCTGGGGGCTGGCGGCATTGGTGGAGTTTCCGGGCATGCAGGGCGCGGGAATCCTGTCCGTCTCGATTGGCCGTGCGCCGCTGCTTGCCGCGGGTGCATGGGGGATTGCCCTAACGATAGTGGGCTGGATTTTCCTCGCAAAGTGGCTTGTGCCGTTGATTGGCGTCCAAATCGTGCGCGGGCTGGCGTACGGCAGCTACATGGCGAGCGCCATGACCTTTGCCGCGGAACATGCCAGCCAAGCGACGCGCGGCAGTGTGAGTGGGGTATTCACCGCCGCAAGTAGTGCGGGGCAGTTGGCCGGGGTGCTCGCTGGCGGTTTCATCGTCGAGGCACTTGGTTTTAATGCGCTCTTTGTGATTTGCGCCGTGGTCAGTGCGATCAGCGGGGTGCTTTTCTGGGGCCTAAGAAGGACGCATGTGCAGCAACGGCATTACGCGTCGATGCCGTGAGGGGAGGAAAGATCAGACGGAGACGCGGAGTTTGCGCGAGGATGCGAGGAGGAGGAGACAAAGAGACAAAGAGACAAAGAGACAATCGATTCTATGTCAAAGCCGGTTGAGATTGTGGTCATTGGCGCGGGGAATCGTGGGGCGAATGCTTATGCGGCGTATGCGCTGCGCCATCCGGAACAGGTGCGCATCACTGCCGTGGCGGAGCCGGATCCGATCCGGCGCGGACGGCTTGCCGAGGAACATGATCTGGAGGACGCACACTGCTTCACCTCGTGGGAGGAACTGATCGCGGCGAAGCAATTAGGCGATGCGGCAATCGTGGCCACACAGGATCAGATGCATGTGGCGCCGGCAATTGCGGCGATGGAGGCTGGGTACAATGTGTTGCTTGAAAAGCCGATGGCGCACACGCTGGAAGGCTGTGTGCAGCTGGTGCAGGCAAGCGAGCGCACCGGCCGCATCCTGCAGATCTGCCACGTGCTCCGCTATTCACCCTTCTGGCGCCAATTGCATGAGGTGCTGGCGTCTGGGGTGATCGGCGACATCGTCACGGTTGAGCACCGGGAGAATGTTGCGTATTGGCATATGGCGCATAGCTTTGTGCGGGGTAACTGGCGCTCCAAGGCGCTCTCGAATCCCATGATTTTGGCCAAGTGCTGTCATGATTTGGACATCCTGGTGTGGAATTTGAACCAGCCTGTACGCCGGATGAATTCGACCGGTTCACTTCTGTATTACCGCCCGGAATCGGTCGGGCCGGAGATCCCGGCGCGGTGCGCGGATGACTGTCCGATTGAAGCCACCTGCCCGTTTTCGGCATTTGCAATCTACGTGGATTATGAGCGCACCTGGCCGGGACGTGCCGGCAAATTTTTGCAGGCTGGTCAGGATCCGGAACGGCCGGATGCCTGGCCCTTCAATGTGATCACGCCCGATGTGAGCCGCGCGGGGCGCCTGGCTGCGGTGCAGTCTGGTCCTTATGGCCGGTGTGTCTTTCGGTGTGACAACGACGTTGTCGACCACCAGACGGTGTTGATGGAGATGGAACATGGCGCCTCGGTGACGCTGGTGATGCATGGTCACTCGAACGTCGAGCATCGTTCGATGCGCTATGACGGGACCAAAGGCACACTGCGCGCAACGTCGTTGGAACCCGGCGTGATCCAGGTGAACTGCATGGCGGCAAAACGGAAGAGTTCGTGATCGATAGTTCTGCCGGTCACGGCGGCGGCGATGAGGGCATCATGCAGGATTTCATCCGTGTCGTGCGTGGCGAGATTCCGCCGTTGACCACGGCCAGGGTGTCATTGGAAAGCCACATTCTGGCTTTCGCGGCCGAGGAGGCGCGTCTCGACCATGCGACGATTGACATGAGCGAGTATCGCACGCGTGCCGAGCAACTTGCGCAACAGTCGGCTGGGAGCAGATAACCCCTTGTTGTTGTGCTGACTTTCAGCAGGGTGAGAAACGAACTACGCAGGAGGCCGGTCCACGCGACCGGCCTCCTGCGTAGTTTCTATTCGGGTGCGACGTAGTCGACCATGCGGCCGTCTGAAGTGAACCAGCCGCAGGGGCAGTTGGTGCGGTCGTCCGGCTGCGGGTTTGGGATGACGATCAGAAAGGGCAGATTGAGCGAGGAGGCAAGGCCACGGGGCGAAATGGCTGCATTCATTGGCAAGGCAGCCGGCGGCGCGACGTGCACGGCCGGGGTCACCTGCGGTTGTCTTGCCGTTGCGAAGGGTGAATTTCCAGGTTGCCAATCGGGGCCGACCTGCGCCAGTGGCACTTCCTGTAGCCCGCCGCGAATCCGGCTGATGGAGAGATAGTAGACGGTCATGTCCATCTCGGCGGCATGGATCGCGTCGAGCAGGTCATCGGGGCAACCACCATTCGTCATACAGGGGTCGTAGGTGAAGCCCACCGGGACGAAGTATTCAGGTGAAGAGACCGCGCTGACCTCGCTGAACCAGGGGAGGAACGTTGTGCCCTGCGCCTGGTCGGCGTCCTGCCATTGGCTGTATAGGGTCAGCGCCATCGAATTGAGATGGTCGACCGACAGCTTGCCGTTGGGGCGGCGGATGCGATAGGTGCCGCCTGCGGGCGTGTTCGGGTCGCCATAGGGATCGACCGGCGTCGGTGGGAACTTCACCCAGACGAACTCGGCGCCGTCGGGGGCGTCGATCCGGAGGTCGTCGTGGCGATTGTTGAAGCGATCCTGCATCTGCTGGCTGAGCGCGTCGAGTTTGCCGGCGTTGCCAGGGCCGATGTAGGAATGGAATTTCAGCGTCTGGTTGCCAAGGACCTTCACATCGAGGTAGCGTGGCGCCGTGAAGGTGAACTGGCCGGTGAGCGCGCCACCGGTGTGGTTTACCGTGATTCTGCACCCGAGGTTGGCCGGGAGGCTGATGGCGCCGTCATCGGTAAAGTCGATGGTGGCGTTCTGTTCCGGGTAGCGACGGGCGCCGGTGTTGGCGATTGGCTGTTCCAGCCCGGCGGGAAAGTAGGAGTAGTTGGTGCCCACTTTGTTGGTGACATCGGTGGCGCCGTCGAAGATGCGCAGCGTGCCGGCCGGCGCTGCGGTGGGCCAGGCGTCAAAATCGCCGGGTTTGCCGAGGCAGGTCACCAGTTGGTTCTGGGTGGAGACGAAGCGCACCCAGACGGTGACCACGTCGCCGTTGCGTTCGCCGTGGTCATAGAAGGCCAGTGCGCCGCTGCCGTCGTAGACGATCAGGCTGTCTTGGAGCATGGCTTCGGGGACGAGGCCCACCAGGTCCACGACGTTGATGCCGCGCGGTTCGAGCCAGGCGGGGGTGTTTTGCGCGGCGGCGGGCGTGACCAGGGTGACAGAGAGCACGAGCGCAAGCAGTAGTGCAAGCGACAAGAGCCGGGCGGGCATGTGAGTCGGTGCGGTGTTCGGTGTTGTCATGAGAGTGTCCTTTCGAAAGACACGTATCATAACATAGTCTGCAAGGGCGTTGAGGGTGCTAAAAGCCACCGCAGAGGGACGGAGACGCGGAGAAAGCGCGGAGAGGATAGTGAAGTCATCTCACCGATTTTGGGGCGCCAGTCTCGTAGGGACATCGGCACTGCGTGTCCGGGGTCATCGACGACGCCACCCCCTACCGTATAGGGAAAACATAGGGACACCGGCACTGCCGTGTCCGGGGGTTATCGACGCATCCCCCCATCGTAGGGACATCGGCACCGCCGTGTCCGGGGGTCAACGACGAATCCAC